>NZ_JAMYVM010000001.1:0-580717 GCF_040324035.1 Mesorhizobium sp. M0016
TGGTGGCGTTCCTTCGCGGGAATCAGGTGACGTGAACAATCACCAGCCTGCCATGACCGCCCCCTCTCAGCGAATTTGCAGAACTCTCAGCACACTACCTTGAATTGGTGGCGGCAGTGTATGTCACTGCCGGCGCAGCCACAGAGCCACTTTGCCGCAATGCCTTGCCAACGGCAGGCATCGGCCGTCGCACTCTACGGCGCCCCCCTCTGTCCTGCCGGACATCTCCCCCACAAGAAGGGAGATTGGCTGTCGCCTCAGCCTTCGCCAATTTTCACCGTCGCAAGAAAAGCACGGCGCCGACGCTGCTGATCTCCCCACTCGTGGGGGAGATGTCCGGCAGGACAGAGGGGGGCGCCGTAGAATGCTATTGCTGGCCAGTCACCCGTCCTCAACCCTGATGCGCGGCCGCGAGTTCCTTCACGTGCTTCTCGTGCATCTGCAGCGTCGGCAGCGTCTTCTTGGCGAATTCCTTCATCGCCGGGTCGTCGCCCGAGTTGGCATAGCTGCTGAACAGGGCTACGGCCTCCTTGTGCGCGTCCGTCTGCATCTGGATGTACTTGGCGTCAAAATCCTTGCCGCTTGCGCTCTTCAACTCGTCGAGCATTGCCTGCTCCTTCGGCTGCAGGGCCGGCCCCGCGGCTTTGGTCGAACCGGTGGTCTGGCCCTGGCTCAGCGCCGCCTTGAACTCCTTGCCGGCTTTGGTGTGGTCCTTGACCATCTGCTTGGCGAATTTCCTGACGTCAGCCGCCTTGGATTTTTCCTCGGCGAGCTTGCTCGACTGGATTTCGAATTCGTTGGAGCTAGGCACCGTCTTGACGAAGGTTGGGGTATCGACCTTGCTGGCGGCCATGGCAGGCGCGACCGCAGTCGAGTTGGCCGCAAAGGCGGCAGGGGCACCGGCGAACAAGGCGACGGCGGCAATGGTGAGAAGCGTTTTCATCTGAGTTCTCCGATTTGAAAATTTCCCTCGGCTAATCAAACGCGGCATTGGCGGCAGGGTTGCGTCCGGAGAACTATTCGTCAGCGACCATCTGCCGAAGAGCCGTCCCGAGCCCCTGGCGGACAAACCTCAGGACAGCACGCCTCGCCATATTGCAGCTGTTCGGTCCAGTTCGGCCGACCTCAGGCGTGACATCCATAAGGTTCCACAGGATCTCGCACGCGCCGATGGCGCGCGGATCCTGGTCCTGATGGACGGCGCGGCATTGGGAACCGGTTGCTTTTCCCGCATTGGGTCCGCAGGCTAGGCTTCCGGAGCTGGGGAGACACATGCAAGAGGATGAAGAGATCGATCTGCGCTGCCCGCAAGTGGTGGCCGACAATGCCGCCAAGGGGTTGAGGCTGCGCAAGCAGTTCGGCCGTGGCGGCACCGAGATCGGCGTCGCGCGGGCGACGGAACTCAAGAACCGCGAAAAGCTGGCGCCATCCACCATCCGCCGCATGGTCAGCTACTTCGCCCGCCACGAGGTCGACAAGCGCGGCAAGAATTACGGCAATGAAGACAATCCTTCGGCCGGCCATATCGCCTGGCTGTTGTGGGGCGGCGACGAGGGCCGCGCCTGGGCGATTGAGCTCAAAAAGAAGATCGGCAATGCGCCCGATATCTGAGGGCGACCGTAAAACGACTGGCGGGCCCCAAACCCCCGCCTGGGACCCGCCAAGGAGCGGCTGAACACATGCCGGTGCAGCCCCTCCACATCTGCCAGTCGTCGATCCGCCATCGGTCGAAAGGCATGGATGGTGAGGTAGCATCCGGTTGCGGCGGCCAATGTGAAGCAGTTCACAATCCGGAGGTTTTCAACAGCGCTCGAGCAATTCCAGGAAAGGTGGGAACCGGTTTTCCCGGGAAAAGCGCGTAGCGTTTTCCCCAGGGAATTGCGGCAAGAAAAAAGCCCTTACCCTTCCCAGGCGACAGGCATCATTCCCAGCCGCTCGTAGAGCCGGAGCGCGGCGGCGTTCTCGACCGTGTTGGTCTTGAGGTCGACATGGGCCGCGCCTCGATCGCGAAAGGCGTTGAAGGCCTGCCACATCAGCGCTTCGCCAATTCCTTTGCCGCGCGCTCCGGGATGGACCGCGAGGTCCTTGACGAAGGCCCTCGTCCAGCACAGCGCTGCCGCCGCCAGCCGTCCCTTGGCGTCGATGACCAGGAAACACAGCGCCGGGTCGAATTCGGCATCGCTGGATATGCGCGGCCACCATTCGTCGAACGGGCCGTCGGTGCCGTCGTCGAACACCTCGGTCAAAAGCGCGTGCAGGGGCTGCGCGTCACCATGTTCGAAGCAGCGCATGGCAAAGCCGTCCGGCCAGTGCGGCGCAACGAGCGTCTCGTCGAGGATCTTGCGCAGCCGGATGTCGTTTGGAGCCGGCGGGCGCGGTTCAGGCATCGCGCTCAGGCGTCGGGCTGCAGCCGGCGGCGCTTGCGGTCGACACCGAGGCCGGTGGCCTCGAGCAGGCCTTTGCGCTTGGCGTCGAAATAATAGCCGGTCTGGTAGAGCCAATCGGCCTTCTTGGCGTTGCCACCCGCCACCAGCCAGGCGCCACGCAGATATTTGACCGCGTATTTCAGATTGGTTTCGGCGTCGAACAAGCCCTTGGCCGGCCCGTCATAGCCCATGCCGCGCGCCGTCGCGTGCTTGATCTGCATCAGGCCCCAATGGCCGTTATTGTAAGCCTTCGGATTGTAGGTGCTTTCGCGGTTGACGACGTGGCGCACCAGATCGACCGGCACCTCGTAGAGAGCGGCGTATTTCTGGATCAGCCGGTCGACGTCGCCGCGCATGCCGGTCGCATGCTCTTCTTCCGGGAGACCGAGCGGCGCGGCGGGGAACAGGCCCAAGGAAGCCGGGTTCTGCGGCACGACATAGGCTACCTGCTGCACGCCGGGCATGGCGTTCTGGCCGCCCTTGGCGGTCGCCGGCATGACAAGGCTGGCGGTCGTATATTGCGCCGCGACCGGCTGTCCGGCGTTGGCGGGCGCAGGCGCCTGCCAAGCATTGGCGGCCATCACCGCAGGCACGGCCGGGGCCGTGGGCGTCGCGCCGGCAAAGGCCGCGGTCGCGGCAACCGGCTGCGCAGCGGCATCGAGCGCTGGCGTGGCCGGCGCCGCTTCGGCCGCCTGGACGGGTGTTATGCCCGAGGATTGCGGCAGCACCGAAACCGTATCGGGCAGCGGCACGGTAAAGCCGGCATCGCTGCCGGCAGCGGTCGCGGTTTCGGTCAGCGCAGGCGTGGCCTTCATCTGCGAGGTCGATTGGCAGCCGCTGAGGGCAGCTGCGCCGACGATCACAGAGATCGCGAAAAGGTTGAATTTTGCTGGCAAGCCGCGCGGGTCCGATTTGTCGGTTGTTAAGAAGTCCTTACACCAGCGATTCCTGGTGGGCAATCGGGACCATCTGGTGGTTTTCGGGTGGCGAGAGCCGGGATCAGATGCCATATTGTTCTGCATATGTACCGGTTGGCATCCCGGTTTTCGCCGCTTTGCGGAAAGGAGCGCATCATGGAAACGGCATCTTCGATCACAGCCGGCCACGCAGTGTTAGAAACAGTGATCGGCTTCATGGGCATCGCCTGGAGCGAAAAGGGCCTGATCCGGCTCTGCCTGCCCGAAAGGAGCCGCGAAGCGGTGGAGCGCCGGCTGATGCGGCATGCCGGTGTTGCCGCCAATACCACTGCGAACATTGGGCAGCCGCAATGGGTGGTCGAGCTGATCGCCTCGATCAAGGCGTATGCGTCAGGCGAGGACGTCGATTTCTCCGGCGTGCCGGTCGATCTCGACGGCGTCGACGACTTCCGTCTCGCCATCTACGAGGCGGCGCGGAAACTGCATTATGGCGAAACCACCACCTATGGCGAACTGGCCAAGCGCGCTGGCCAAGCCGGCCTGCCGCGCGAAACCGGGGCAGCGCTGGGCGCCAACCCGGTGCCGCTGGTCATCCCCTGCCATCGGATTCTAGCCGCGGGCGGCAAGATCGGCGGCTTCTCGGCGCCCGGCGGCTCGGCCACCAAGGAAAAGATGCTGGCCATGGAAGGCGTGCGCGTCGGCCCGCCGCCGGCGGCGCAGGTCTCGTTCGGGTTCTAAGAGCTTGAATGGTATGCCGGCTGGGTATGTTGAGATTCAGGTCAGGCCGCACCGAGAACTATGGTCTTCGAGAACCGGAGCGGAGCGTACTTAATGTACGTGGGCGCCGGAAGCGCAGAAGACCATCGTTCGCAGGCCGGCCTCACCCGAATATCAATATGCCCTAATGACGGCGCAGGAAGCGGCGGTGAAAATGGTCGTTCTCGATCCGCTTGCAGAGATAGACCGGGCAGGATTCGGTATCGGCGCTCGGTACATAGGCGCGCTTCCTGACCTCGCCGACATTGCAGAATTGCTGGCTCTGCACATAGCGGTCGAAGAGCGGCAGCCCCGGCACGCGCCTGGACTGATAGCGCAGGATGACCGCGCCCTGGCGGGCGATCGTGCCTTGCACCGTGTCGCAGCTCATACGAGTGGGGTCGTAGCGCGAAATTGCCTGCGCCTCGGCGGCCGCCAGCGTCAGGCAGGCGGCAAGCAGAATGGTTTTCACAACCGTTTTCATGACAGTCTCCCAAAACCGGACTAACGCCGTCGGGCGTCCCGGTCTTCCCGATTGCTCGACGCTTTCATGCGATTGGGGCGGCCTTTGGGCGGCGCCACCGCAACGCCATTTTTCGAGCCATCTTGTTTTTGGTGCGAAACCCGCCTATATCAGCTCCATTGATATTTCGGCCGATCGATCCGGGCCTCGCGATCTTCGCGTTTGCTGACGTCTATCTCCAAAATCTCGATACAAACCGGCTGAACCTCGGTTCGGTCAAACCAAAGCAAATGCGAGGACTATTCATATGGCAACTGGTACGGTCAAGTGGTTCAATGCCACCAAGGGCTTCGGCTTCATTCAGCCTGATTCGGGCGGTGCGGACGTTTTCGTTCACATCTCCGCTGTCGAGCGCGCTGGACTGTCGACCCTGGTCGAAGGCCAGAAAATCAACTTCGAGATCGAGCAGGACCGCCGCACAGGCAAGTCGTCCGCTGGTTCTCTGAGCAAGGCAGCCTGATTTTGCGATAGCGCGCGCCGGACGAGAGTTCGGGGCGCGCGGCAAGTCACGGATGTACTGACGGTCGCGCGAGAAGCGCGCTGGAGCGGAAAGACCCGACAAGCTGGATCAGCAGATAGCTGCCGGCCCGGACTTAAAGCTCCGATCAGGCTACCGAAAATGGGAAGGCGGGATTTATCCCGCCTTTTTGTTTGTCTGGAATTGGACGATGGCCATGCTATTAGTTTCGCCCCATGACCAAGCTCGAACAGATTGAAAGATCCATCGCAGCCCTGAACACCACAGAACTAAAGGCCTTTGCCAAATGGTTCGCAGCGTATCAGGCAGAGGTGTGGGATATGCAGATCGAGGCGGACGCCAAGGCTGGCCGGCTGGATAAGTTTGCCGAGCAGGCTTTGGCTGAACTTCACGCGGGCCGAGTTCGCCCTCTTTGAATGCGCGCTACGGCCGAAGGCCGCAAGCCCAACCGGGCATCGCGCCCGTTGGCGTCCCGTCCGGAACGAGCCGCGAAGCGGCGGCAAGCGTGAGGACAAAATCAGCGCCGCAGATGCAGCGGCACCACCTTGTTGTCGGCGCCAAGCAGCGCCTCGATCGACAGCGGCTCCCGGTTGAAGATCGTGCCGGCCAGCGCCGGGCGGCCGAGATGGAACCCCTGTAGCAGGTCGACGCCGCCATCCAGCGCGACGCGCAGATGCACGGATTGCTCGATGCCTTCCACCAGCACCTTGGCGCCGCGATCGTGCAGCGACGAGACGAGCGGCCGGAAGAAGCGCTCGGCGGCAGCGTGGCGGCAGAATTCGGCGAACCAGCCGCCGTCGATCTTCACAATATCCGGTTGAAGCAGGCTCATCCGCTCCGCGGTCGAGTGGCCGGTGCCGAAATCGTCGATGGCGATGCGGATGCCGTGGCGCCGCATCTCGCGCACCAGCGGGGCCAGCACATTATCGTCGGCCGCCTGTTCGGTGATCTCGCAGACCAGCATGGCGGCATGCAGGTCGAGATCGCCGAGATGCCGCGTCATCAGCCGGATCTCGGCCAGCGCCCGCCCGAGATGATCGTTGATCATCGGGTTGTAATTGAAGAACAGGCCGAGCCCGTCGACGCCGATGTTGCGGAAGTTTTTCAGATGCAGCATCCGGCACATCGTCTCGACAAACAGGCGGTCGCCCGGCGCAACACTGTCGAAGAACATGGCGGGTGCAACCGGCATGGAAGCGCGCTGCGGTTCGATCAGCGCCTCGACTGCAACCGCGGCCAACGCGCCGCCGCGTGGCGCAAAGATCGGCTGGTAGGCGCTCTTCAGCCGGAACGTGCCGTAGACGCCGTATTCGATGCCGACCTCGTCGGCAAAGATCGCTTCGCCGATATCGCGACGCCTCTCGCGCTGCCCGGTCATGGCCCGGTCCTGCGCCCGAACACCCTGCCCGGCCGCGCCGGAGGCGCTGCAGTCGGGCCGGCAGGCGTCTTGCCAGGCTCGGCCGCCGCGACAGACGGCTGCCCATCCCTGCCGAAAGCGCGAAAGCTGGTCGGCGCCAGTTCCGGCTTCGCCAGCACGAAGCCCTGCACCATCGATGCGCCGGATTTCTCGGCCAATTCAAGCTGCCAGCCTTCCTCGATGCCTTCGAACACGGTGCGGATGCCCTGTAGTTCGAAGTTCGTCACCATGGCAGTCAGCAGGGCAAAGCCGGCGCCGGATTCCATGAGCTGCGTGATCCAGTGCGCATCGAATTTGACGATGTCGGGCTTGAGCTCCTTGATGCGGTTGATGTCGGATTCATCGGCGCCGTAATCGTCGACGGCAATGCGAAAGCCATTGGCCCGCAGCGCCTCGACAAAGCTGTAGAGCGTTTCCTGCGACGCCGACTTCTGCTCGGTCACCTCGCACACGATGCGGCGCGGATCGATCCCGGCTTCGTGCAGCACCAGCCGCATGTCGCGCAGCGCGTTATCGGCGATGGAGCGCTCGGTAAACACCGACGGATCGAAATTGACGAAGATCGAAGCTTCTTGCGGCAGGCAGGCGCCGGCGTTGAGCAAATGCAGCGTGCGCGTCAGCGCCTCGATGTGCAGGCGGTCGCCGGCCGGACAGGTGCGGAAGAAGTTCATTGGCGATTGCGGCTCGCCGTCACGAAACGGCCGGATCAGCCCCTCGAACGCTGCGATCGAGAGCTTGCTCTCCTTGAAGGCGAAGATCGGCTGAAAGGCGCTCTGCAGCGTGTAGGGACCCCAGACACCTGAAACGGTGCCGTCATCGTGACGGATGATGTGGGCAAGCCCGGTGCTGCGCGACAAGGGTCCCTCGCTCCGCGAGACAGGCGAAATGGCTGGCGATCCTGCCGTCAAAGGTTTTAGCGGCCGTTGATGAATTTAGTCTTGCTGGGGATAGGCGTCGATTGCAGAGCCCGCAACGCAGAGTGAAACCGTCATGCACGCGCTCCAAAAAGGCATCTTCACAGGTCCTTGAGCCCTGGCTCATCCGACAATGCTTGCACTTGCCGGGTCGATGCGACATGAGAAGCGCCGCAGCTGTTTGCGGTTGCGCCGACCCCTCTGGAGATATCTGGTCATGGCCTTTCTTGCCGACGCCCTTGCCCGCGTAAAGCCTTCCGCCACCATCGCGGTGACGCAGAAAGCCCGCGAGCTGAAAAATGCCGGCCGCGACATTATCGGCCTCGGCGCTGGCGAACCGGATTTCGACACGCCCGACAACATCAAGAATGCGGCGATCGAGGCGATCCGCCGCGGCGAGACCAAATACCCGCCGGTTTCGGGCATCGCGCCGCTGCGCGAGGCGATCGCGAAAAAATTCAAGCGCGAGAACAATCTCGACTACAAGCCCGAGCAGACCATTGTCGGCACCGGCGGCAAGCAGATCCTGTTCAACGCCTTCATGGCGACGCTGAACCCAGGCGATGAGGTCATCATCCCCCGCCCCTATTGGGTGAGCTATCCCGAAATGGTGGCGATCTGCGGCGGCACCTCGGTGTTCGCCGACACCTCGATCGACAATGGTTTCAAGCTCACTCCCGCCGCGCTGGAAAAGGCGATCACGCCGAAGACAAAATGGCTGCTGATGAACTCGCCGTCGAACCCGTCCGGCGCCGCATACACGGAAGCCGAGCTGCGCGCGCTGGCCGACGTGCTCTTGAAGCATCCGCATGTCTGGACACTGACCGACGACATGTACGAACACCTGACCTATGGCGACTTCGTCTTCAGGACGATCGCCGAGGTCGAGCCGAAACTCTACGAGCGCACGCTGACCATGAACGGCGTCTCGAAAGCCTACGCCATGACCGGCTGGCGCATCGGCTATGCCGCGGGTCCCGTCCAGCTGATCAAGGCGATGGACATGATCCAGGGCCAGCAGACCTCGGGCGCCTGCACCATCGCGCAATGGGCCTCGGTCGAGGCGCTCAACGGCCCGCAGGATTTCGTCGCCAGGAACAAGGCGATCTTTCAGGGCCGTCGCGACCTCGTCGTGTCGATGCTCAACCAGGCGCGCGGCATAACCTGCCCGTCGCCGGAAGGCGCCTTCTATGTCTACCCGTCCTGCGCCCAGCTGATTGGCAAGAAGACCAAAGCCGGCAAGATAATCGACACCGACGAGACTTTCTGCTCCGAATTGCTCGAAGGCGAGGGTGTCGCAGTGGTGTTCGGCTCGGCCTTCGGCCTCGGCCCCAACTTCCGCATCTCCTACGCCACGTCGGAGACGCTGCTGGAGGAAGCCTGCGCCCGCATCCAGCGGTTCACGGCATCGCTGACCTGAACTGGCGGCACCGAGACGTGAAACCCGGCTTCGAGCCGGGTTTTTTGTCAGGAGCAGACCTCAGCCGCCACACTGCTCGCTGGTGACCGCTTCCATCCAATCGGCATGGACGCCGTCCAGCGCTTCCTGCATGGCGACGTGGGTCATTGTCGTCTTTGGACCCGCGCCGTGCCAGTGCTTCTCGCCGGGCTCGAACGAGATCACGTCGCCCGCCTTGATCTGCTGGATCGGCCCGCCCCATGTCTGCGCAAGGCCGGCCCCCGCAGTGACATAAAGCGTCTGGCCGAGCGGATGCGTGTGCCAGTGGGTACGCGCACCGGGCTCGAAGCTGACCAGCGTGGCTCTGAGCCGGGCCGGCGCTTCCTTCTCGATGATGGGCGTCTGCAGCACGCGGCCGGTGAAATACTGGTCCGGCGCGATGATGGTCGGCACGCTGCCGCAGGCAATGATCTTCATCTCTGGTGATCCCTAAGTTTGGCAGAACCTACCCTGCCCCGGTGCCGGCTACCACCCCAGCCGGGGCCAGAACAGGCCGGCACGTACGCGATAGTCCGCGTAGGCTCCGGCCAGCGGCGTGCGCGAAAATTTCTTCTCTTCGTCCAGCGCCGCAAACACATAGAGGATAGCGATTCCGGCGATCGGCACCACCGCCCAGATCGACCAGGTCGCGATCCCCCACCCGATCCAGAAGACGATGTAGGACGTATAGAAGGGGTGGCGGACATGGCCGTAGGGGCCGTCGGTCAGCAGGCTGTGTGGATCGTCGGGTGCGAAGGCGAAGCGCAATCGCGCCTTGCGCGACGTGACAATCGCCCACCAGAACAGGGCAGAGCTCGCCAGTTCGACGGCAAGTCCGGTGAGCTTTGCCGAACCCGGCTGCGATTGGATCCAAAGGATGGCGAGAAGGAACAGCGCCGTGGCGATGACCGCCGCCGAAATCACCATGGCGCCTGGAGACATCGCCTGCGATTGGAAATGCGCCCGCATCGACCAGACATATTGGCCAAGCGTCGCGATGCTGCAGATCGAGACAAGAAGATCAAGGACTGGTTCCATTGTCGGGATTCCGCGCGTGATTGCCATGGAGCCAGCGATCGTGCCGGCTATCTCTTTAGAAATCCTTTCTTAACCACATGTTTAAAGAACATATAGAGCCAGCGATGCGATGTTGGCGGTCAGGCAAATCTCAAGGTCTAATCCAGCATGAGCATCACTCACCGCACCATCCGCACGCCGCAGGCCGACTTGCGCCTCAGCCAGTCGTCTGGGTCCGGCATGCCCATCGTCATGATCCATGGGTCGGGCAGTTCGCGCGCCGTGTTTGCCCGTCAGTTCGATAGCCCGCTTGCCGACGGCCATCGGCTGATCGCCTTCGACCTTCCCGGCCACGGCGAGTCCTCCGATGCCCGCGACCCGGCGACCGCCTATACGATTACCGGCCTTGCCCAGACCACAGCCCGGCTTCTCGACGCTTTGGGCATCGGCCACGCCATCATCTTCGGCTGGTCGCTCGGCGGCCATGTGGCGGTCGAACTGGCCAGCTTCCACCATGCGGTGAACGGCCTGGTGCTGACCGGAGCGCCGCCGGTGTCGAGGGGGCCGTTCGGTATGCTGCGCGGCTTTCACGCAAACTGGGACATGCTGCTGGCCTCCAAGAAGGTCTACTCCGAACGCGACATCGAGCGCTTCGAGGCGCTTTGCTTCGGCGACACCGCCAGTCCGTCTTTCCGCGAAGCCATCAGGCGCACCGACGGCCGGCTTCGCGCCGGCGTGGCGCGCAGCATGTTTGCCGGCAAGGGCGCCGACCAGAAACAGGTGGTCGAGCACGCCCCGTTCCCGGTTGCGGTGATCAATGGGGAGCATGATCCGCTGGTGCGGCTGAGTTACTTCGAGACGGTGGCCTATGGCTCGCTGTGGGAACAATGCCATGTCATATCAGGCGCCGGCCATGCACCGTTCTGGGAACGCCCAGACCTGTTCAACCCGCTGCTGTCGCGCTACGCCGAGACGGTGGTGAAGCACAGTGCAGCCACGCCGGCGCGCCGCACCCAGGCCAGCTGAAATCTTCTGACGGTTTCTGAGCCGGGCTCTCGCCCTCTCCGCCTGATGGCGGCTGAGGTGTAATTTCTATTTTCCTTGCCCTGCCGGCTAACCCGTGGGACGATGGGTTGGGCAGGTGGCTAAATGAAAACAACCCCGCCCGCGACGGTCGAACAGGCCGGCCGCCGCTCACGACAGGGTGCGATCGGCGCAAAACGTTTCCACTTTTGCTGATCGCTTCCAAGGGCAACGCCTGAGTGGAGGTCAGCCATGGGTACTCGCGCCGGAGGACGACGCACGGGACCGAAATGCATTGCCATAGTCGGTCCCTTTGCAAGCGGTAAGACGACACTTCTCGAAGCCATCCTCGCCCGTACGGGCGCCATCCCCCGCCAAAATCCCGTTTCATCGGGAAGCACCGTTTCCGATCATTCGCCCGAGGCGCGGGCGCACGCCATGAGCGTCGAGGCGACCTTTGCCACCACCGAATTCATGGGCGAGCAGATCACCTTCGTCGACTGTCCCGGATCGATCGAATTCTCCTTCGAGGCCGAGCCGGTGCTGGCAGCCTGCGATCTCGCGGTGGTCGTCGCCGAGGCCGACGAGAAGAAGATCCCAGCCTTGCAGCTCATCATTCGCAAGCTCGACGATCTCGGCGTGCCGCGCATCCTGTTCCTCAACAAGGTCGACAAGGCAATCGCCGGCGTACGCGATACGCTGAAGATGCTGCAGCCGACGAGCGCGGCGCCGCTGTTGCTGCGCCAGATTCCGCTGCGCAAGGACAATGTGGTGATCGGTTCGATCGACCTGGCGCTGGAGCGCGCCTACATCTACCGCGAATATGCCGAAAGCCAGGTTGCCGAAATTCCAACTGACGACAAGGCGCGCGAACTGGAGGCTCGCTTCTCCATGCTGGAGACGCTTGCCGACCATGACGACCAGTTGATGGAGCAGTTGCTGGAGGAGATCGAGCCGCCGAAAGACGCGGTTTTCGACGATCTGTCCGCCGACCTGCGCGCCGGCGCCATAACGCCGGTGCTGATCGGCACCGCCGAAAAAGGCAACGGCGTGCTGCGCCTTTTGAAGGCGATCCGCCATGACGCACCGGATGTCGAGGCAACGCGCAAACGGCTCGGCGTCCCCGACGGCAATCACACCGTGGTCCAGGTGATGAAGACCATCCACACCGCGCATGGCGGCAAGCTGTCCGTGTCGCGCGTACTCTCCGGCCAAATCGCCGATGCCGCCGAACTCTATTTGTCGAATGGCGAGACGGCGAAGGTCTCCGGCATCTACAAGATGCTCGGAAAGGACCAGTCCAAGCTCACCGCTGCCAAGGCCGGCGACACGGTGGCGTTGGGCAAGCTGGACGAGGTCAAGACCGGCCAGACGTTGAGCTCCACGAAGGGCGGTATCAAGCCGCTGGTCACGCTGACGCCGCCGCAGCCGGTCTTTGCCTTTGCCCTGCGGCCGAAGGAGCGCAAGGACGAGGTCAAGATGTCGGCGGCCATCCAGCGCCTGGCCGAGGAAGATCCCTCGCTCACCTTGCGCCACAACCAGGACTCGGCCGAGACCGTGCTGTCCGGCCATGGCGAGATGCATCTGCGGGTCGTGCGCGAGCGGCTGGAAGGCAAGAATCAGATTCCGGTCGAAGGCCATGCGCCTGCCGTCCCCTATCGCGAGACGATCCGAAAGACGGTGCAGCAGCGCGGCCGCCACAAGAAGCAGTCCGGCGGTCATGGCCAGTTCGGCGATGTGGTGATCGAGATCAAGCCGCTGCCGCGCGGCTCCGGCTTTCAGTTCTCGGACACCATCACCGGTGGCGTCGTGCCCAAGACCTACATCCAGTCGGTCGAAACCGGCGTGCGCGATTATCTGAAATCCGGCCCGCTCGGCTTCCCTGTGGTCGATGTCGCCGTCAACCTCTCCGACGGCTCCTACCACGCCGTCGATTCCTCCGACATGGCTTTCCAGATGGCGGCCAAGCTGGCCATGAAGGAAGGCATGGCGGCCTGCTCGCCGGTGCTGCTCGAGCCGGTCATGAAGGTCGAGATCGTCACGCCGTCCGAAGCCACTTCGAAGATCATCGCGCTGATCCCGCAACGGCGCGGCCAGATCCTTGGCTACGACGCGCGGCCTGACTGGCCGGGATGGGATGTCGTGGAGGCGACCATGCCGCAGGCCGAGATCGGCGACCTGATCATCGAACTGCGCTCGGCGACCTCCGGCGTCGCCAGCTATCGTTGCGCCTTCGATCACATGGCCGAGCTGACCGGACGGTTGGCCGACGAGGCGATGAACGCCAACGGCAAGGCTGCCTGACAGGCCAAAGGATGATCCGCACAAAAAACGGCGCCCGGATGACCCGGACGCCGCTCTTATTGCGGACCGTCTTCTTGGGAGGAAAACGGCAGGTCCGCCGCACGTATCCGCCGCGCCATACGGCACTGGCAGACGAATAGGTTCGGACGCGGTAGCCGCCTGAGCCCGGATCTTCCGAGTGATGCCCCCATCTCCCGGTCGAACCACACCGCGTCCTATGATCTGCTTAAACGATGAATGGCGCTTGCGGCATGTTACCTGAGGTTACATGTCACTGTTACGCGGCGATTTTGCTCGATTTTTCGCTGGCTACGGCAGGCCCGGAAACAAAAAAGCCGGATCAATGAAGATCCGGCTGAGTTTGATTGGAAGTGCCTGTTAAGGCTAACCTCCAGAGGGGAACACTCGAGGGCGCTAATGGGAGGAGAACGCGCCCAGGAGATGATCTATATATGTGCTGTTCATGCCCAAGAAACAAGCATCTATTTTGCAACACACGCATGCAAAAAGGTACAGGCTGTGGTCTAACCCATGTCTAGGGGCCATAGGACCACGAAAAGTTGCCAAATGAATGGCGCGACCGTGCTGTTGCCTTCGCAGAACCGCAAGTCGGGCTGATTCTCGCGCTCGCGGGCAAAAAGCCGAATGACGTTGAATCGGGCAGCAGGCGTTTATTTTTGCGGCAGCGGGATGGGAAGGGTCGGCCGGAAGAAGGGAGACCTGACATGCGGACACCCCAGGCGATCGCCGGCAGCGCGGTCTTCTTCATCGCCGCACCTTGTGTCGTCGCCGGGCTGGTGCCCTGGCTGCTGACGGACCGCTACCGTCTGCCGCTGTCGACGGTGCCCGGCTTCGTGCCGGCTGGCTCCCTCCTGATCGTCGCGGCCATCGCCCTGCTCGTCCATTCCTTTGCCCGCTTCGCGCTCGAAGGCCTGGGCACGCCGGCGCCTGTAGCACCCACCGAGAGACTGGTGATCGGCGGCGTCTACCGCCATGTCCGCAACCCGATGTATGTCGCCGTGCTGTCGATCATCCTCGGCCAGGCGTTGCTGTTTTCAAGCTGGAGCCTCGCTACCTATGCCGCCATCGGCGCGATCGTCATGGGCTCTTTCGTCAGGTTCTATGAGGAGCCGACTCTCGCCCGCCGCTACGGTGGCGAATACGAGACCTACGCCGCAATGTTCCCGGCTGGCTGCCACGGCTGACGCCTTGGCGGGGGTGACCAGCACCTCCCAAGGGCATGTTTAAAATGACCAGCTGCGCGCTTTGGCGATGATGAAGTCGCGGAAGACGTGCAGCTTGGCCTGGTTCTTCATTGCATCGGGATAGGCGAAATAGGTGTCGAAGGACGGCACCTCGGTCTCCGGCAGCAGTTGCACCAGATCCGACTCCTTGGAGATCACATAGTCGGGCAGCATGGCGATGCCGGCGCCGCCCTGAACGGCGCGCTTGATCGACAAGATGTCGTTGATCTGCAGCGTCGGCACCCTTTGCCCGCCTTCGAAATCGCCGATCGTTTCCAGCCAGTTCAGCTCCGACAGATGCGACGGCACCGGCACGCCGAAGGTGACGATGCGATGGTTCTTCAGGTCGGCGACCGAGGACGGCTTGCCGTGCTTGCCGACATAGGCCGGCGAGGCATAGAGGTGGAAATGCACGGTGAACAGGCGGCGCTGGATCAGGTCGGGCTGCTGCGGCTGACGCAGTCGGATCGCGCAGTCGGCCTGGCGCATGGTGAGGTCGAGTTCCTCATTGGCGAGGATCAGCTGCAGGCTGATTTCGGGATAGAGCTCGATGAATTCCTGCACCCGCTCGGTCAGCCAGCCGGCGCCGAGCCCGACCGTGGTCGTTACCCTCAGCACGCCTGAGGGACGGTCCTTGGCCTCGGTCAGCTTCGACTTGATGGTCTCCAGCTTCATCAGCACGTCATGCGCCGTGCGGAACAGCATTTCGCCCTGCTCGGTCAGCACCAGGCCGCGGGCATGGCGATTGAACAGCGGCACCCCGACGTCATGCTCGAGCGCGCTGACCTGGCGTGAAATCGCCGATTGCGACAGGTGCAAAGTCTCGGCGGCATGGGTAAACGACCCAGCCTCCGCCGCTGCGTGAAACACGCGAAGCTTGTCCCAGTCCAACGCCATTGAATTCCCCTCGTTCTGTTCTTGGCGTCTGAATGAAAAATCAGGCTTTTGAACGGCTTGCGACGCCGTCTTGATAGATTTTATTCCGCCGCTTCGCGGTGCACCTCGATGCCGGCCAGGTATTTTTCCGCCTCGAGCGCGGCCATGCAGCCGAGCCCGGCGGCGGTCACCGCCTGACGGTAGATGTCGTCGGTTACGTCACCGGCGGCGAACACGCCGGGCACATCGGTGCGGGTCGAATTCGGCGCCGTCCACAAATAGCCGTTCGGCTTCTGCTTCAGCTTGCCGACAAACAATTCCACCGCCGGCGCATGGCCGATCGCCACGAACACGCCGTCCACCTGGAGATGGGTGACCTCGCCGGTCACCGCATTTCTGAGCTTCAGCCCTTCGACCGAAGGCGGCAGCGGCGTCTTGCCAGGCCGGCCGGTGATCTCGTCGACGATCGTGTCCCAGATGACTCGGACATTGTCCTTTTTCAGCAGCCGCTCACGCAGGATGCGCTCGGCGCGGAAATCGTTGCGCCGGTGGATGACGGTCACGCTCTTCGCCAGATTGGAGAGATAGAGCGCCTCCTCCACCGCCGAATTGCCGCCGCCGATGACAGCGACATCCTTGCCGCGATAGAAAAAACCATCGCAGGTGGCGCAGGCCGACACGCCGAAGCCCATGAAGGTCTGTTCGGTGGGGATGCCCAGCCATTTCGCCTGTGCGCCGGTGGCAATGATCAGCGCGTCGGTCGTGTAGGTGGTGCCGGAATCGCCCGTGGCGCGGAACGGCCGCACATTGAGGTCAACCTCGGTGATGATGTCGTTGATGATATCGGTGCCGACATGCTCGGCCTGCTTCAGCATCTGCTCCATCAGCCACGGGCCCTGGATCGGATCGGCGAAGCCTGGATAGTTTTCGACATCGGTGGTGATCATCAGCTGCCCGCCCTGCTGCAAGCCTGCTACGAGCATCGGCTTGAGCATGGCGCGCGCGGCGTAGACTGCGGCGGTATAGCCGGCCGGGCCGGAACCGATGATAAGGACAGGCGCGTGCTTGGTGGTCATCTAAAGCCTCTGCGGGGCAGACAATCGAGTGTGCCTTGGAAAACGACGTGAAATGTTGCTGGTAATGTAAGGGTTGCCAACCACACCAGCAAGACAATCAGGCCGTCGTCCCCGGAAAGCTTCGGCCTACGGGCTTATTCGCGCAATGGCCGCTTTCGTACGGTTGCGAAATCGCCCGACCAAGGGCTGGCATCGCCACAAAAGTCGTTTAAGGACGAGATCGCGAAAGATTCTTGCGCTTAAGCTGAGACAGCCATGCCCCTGAAAGCCGACCTCGACGCCATCGACTGGAAGATTCTGCGCGAGCTTCAGGCCGATGGGCGCATGACCAATGTCGAACTGTCGAGCCGCGTCGGCATTTCCGCGCCGCCCTGCCTGCGCCGCGTCCGGCGGCTGGAGGAAACCGGCATCATCAGAGGCTATCGCGCTTTGCTCAACGCGCCGGCGCTCGGCATGGACGTCGTCGCCTTCTGCCTGATCGGCCTGCATCACCAGGCCGATGCGGAGCTCAAAGCTTTCGCCGAGCGCACTCGCGGCTGGCCGATCGTGCGCGACGCCTGGATGGTCTCGGGCGAATCCGACTTCCTGCTGCATTGCGTGGCGAGCGATCTCGGCACGTTCCAGACCTTCGTCATTGAAGAACTGGCCTCGGCCCCCAATGTCGACACGGTGCGCACCGCGCTGACCATCCGCCGCGTCAAGGACGAAGGGCTGGTGGCGTTCAGCGCCTGATAAGCGAGATTAACTTCGAAAAAGCATGTGCGACGCCGACCAAGACATACCCCAACAGACACACTGCTACCTCTCCGACAACTGGCAAAAGAATGAAGCCGTCCCCAGGGCCGGGGCTCTCACCAGGGGACATCTCCGGCAAAGCTAAAAAGGCTAGCAAAATAGGTGAGCAAGCAAGCCAGACGAATGTGATGACATGCGGCAACCATTTGAGACGGAAAATGTTTTTTGACGCGAGAAACGCCGCGCCGATCACAATTATGTTGACGACGAATATGAGCCAGAAAGCGAATTCTGGCGCCGAAATCGTAGGGTATTCCGGGTCAGATTGCGTGAACATGAGCGGCCAAGGTTGAATATGCCATCCGGTTTCAGCTACGGAATCGGGAGTACTTTGACCCACCCTGCCAAGGGCAGGATCTGCTACCTGCGCTCCACCGTGAGTACAACAGGCAATCCCCAGGGCACATCTAGCGGTGCTTGAAGCAGTGAGACGTCGCCATCCGCGACCTGGGCTTCCCACTTGGCATAGTGTTTCAACCGGTAGTTCCCAGAGCGGACGCTGAGGCAGGCAACAGGCCCGCCATCGAGGTTTAGCGCCGTCTTGAGATCGAGGTCGGTCTGCAACAGGAAGTTTGCTAGCCGGTCCAGCGAGAAGAAAGCGTCCTTGGTCGAACCGACGATGATCCAGCCCTGACGATCTTCCGCGATAAAGGTGCGGTTGGCCAACCAGTTGCTCTTGGCGCGTACATTGTTGCGGCCGTCCTCACCGACAAGCAATGGATAGGAAACCATAGCGTTTTCGGCATTCTCCGTGACTGCGCGCCAGTCACGTGAATTGAGATCGACCACATGCGTGCCGGAGGCATTCACGAACCAGGCGCCGGCCTTCGCTTCGTATTCATCCGGCCCGAGCCTCGCACCCATGCTGACAAAGGGCGTGTCGGCTTCGCCCTTCAGTCCGAAATAACTGCCATTGACGATCAGAACGGTGCCGCCTGTGCCTTGTGGATTGAGTGCCGCTTCCCACTGGTCGATGTCCTTGGCACCACTGGGCTCGTTACGGGCAACGAAACGGAATTTGGCTGGATCGAAACGGTTGAGATAGAGCCGGTCAATTTCACGGTCGCCCGCCATGACGGGGATTTCTCTGACCTGGAATCCAGGCTCGGTTTCATTCCATGAGCTGGCTCCAGCGGTCACATCAGGAATTTCCGATTTCAACGCAAGCTGCATGGCAGGCGAGAGACGCGCATCGTCGGGTGCAACGGCGATCCAGTAGCTTCCGCCGCGGCGAAGAAGTGCATTGAGCCCATACACGCCGTGTTTTTGCCAGACATACCCCACGGCTGAAAGCACAGCCAATATCAACAAGACAACGGCAACAGAGATTGCTTTCTTCAATGAATTCCCCTCGTTCTTCGATGGAATGACATCTGCAAATTTCTTGCTTGAATGATGTCTGATCTCTGCAGTTTTTCCGCAAAAGAGCGTGGTGCTTTCCTGGGGAATAGCGTCAAAGCAAAGAAATGGATCGGCTCGCCGTTTCTGCGAAACGGTGAAACGCTCAAGCTAACCCATTGAGATTGCGTCGCAACAGATCCGGAAAGCTAAATCAGTCTCGATCCGAGCGACTCGACAGCCCTCAAAAGCCGTTCCAGATCATCGGGGTTGCGCAGCGGCAGAACCTCGAAGCCCGGCTCATTACTTCCCTCGCCATCCACCAGCCAGCCGCGCGGCAGGCCGGCACGTTGTCCGGCCTGCATATCCGCGGCCTTGTCGCCGACTATCAGCGAGCGCTTGAGATCGAGGCCGAGACGCTGCCGGGCCTGTAGCAGCATGCCCGGATTGGGCTTGCGCATTGGATGGTCGGCGACCGCCAGTGGCCCGCTGCCCGCCTCGTGGTAGGCGCAGGCCAGAACCATGTCGACGAAGGCATCGCCAGCGGCAAGCAGCTTGAGAACCCGGCCGTTGACCGCGGCAAATTCCTTCCAGCCGAAATAGCCGCGCGCGATGCCGGACTGGTTGGTGACGATGACCACCGGGATGTTGCCCCGGTTGGCCGCCGCGATGACCGGCACGATGCCGTCGCGCAGCGCCATCTTGGCTGGATCGTCGGGATAGCCCGTATCGACATTGATGGTGCCGTCGCGGTCGAGGAACAGCGCCGGTGCGTTGGCTGGAAACACCCGCGAACCGACTCGCTCGACCCACAGGCCGGGCGCAGCCAGCGGGTATGGGCCGGAGGCGCCGCTGTCAGCCATCGCTGAGGCGCGCTTCGACCACTTCGCACAGATAGTGGTAGAGGCAGAGATGTCCCTGCTGGACGATCGGCGTCGAGGTCGAGGGCACGTTGAGCAGGATGTCGGTGAGCGGCTTCAGTTTGCCGCCGCCGTCGCCGGTGAGGCTGACCACCGTCATGCCCATCATGCGCGCCTGTTCGGCGGCAGCCAGAATGCTCGGCGAATTGCCGCTGGTCGAGATCGCCAGAAGCACGCCGCCGGCCGCGCCATGCGCTTCGACCTGGCGCGAAAACACGGTGTCGAAGCCATAGTCATTGCCCCAGGCGGTCAGCATGCCCGCGTTGGCCGGCAGCGCAATCACATTGTAGGCCTTGCGCTCCTTAAGGAAGCGGCCGACCAGTTCGGTGGCAATGTGGATGGCGTCGCTGGCCGAGCCGCCATTGCCGCAGACCAGCAGCGCCTTGCCCGAGGAAAGCGCGGCGACGACCGCACTCACAGCACGTTCCATCTCGGCGGTCAGGTCACGCTCGACTGTCGCGGTGATCGCGGCCGCCGAGCGGACCAGATAGTCATTCAGTCCGGACATGAAATCCCTCAGTTGGTACCGCCGCCGGCGCGCAATTTGCCGATCGTGCCGGTGGTGCTCTTGCCGGCGACAAGGTCGACCAGGACGACGCGCCCGCCCGCCTTCTGCACCACATCGGCGCCGACAACGGTTTCGACCGTGTAGTCGGCGCCCTTGACCAGAATGTCGGGCAGAAGCGCCTCGATCAGCGCCAGCGGCGTATCCTCTTCGAACACCACGACCGCATCGACCGAGGCCAGGGCGGCGAGCACGCAGGCACGATCATGCTGATCGTTGACCGGGCGCCCGGCGCCTTTCAGCCGACGCACCGAGGCATCGCTGTTGAGGCCGAGCACCAGCCGGTCGCACTGGCTGCGCGCCGCGTGGAGAAGACTGACATGGCCGGCATGCAATATATCGAAGCAGCCATTGGTGAAGCCGACGCTCAGGCCCTCGTCCTTCCACGCCGCCACCATGCGCGCGGCCGATGCGGCGTCGAGGATGGCGTCCTTGTGGGCGGTGGGGCCGTGCGAGCGGAACAGCGCGCCGGTGAGTTCCTCCACGGTCAGCCGCGCGGTGCCGCGTTTGCCCACCACCACACCGCCGGCGGCATTGGCGATGGAGGCGGCCATGACGCGATCGGCGCCCGCGGCCAGAGCCAGCGCGAAGCTCGCGATGACCGTATCGCCGGCGCCCGAAACGTCGAACACTTCGCGCGCCTGGGTGGCGATGTGGCGCGCCTCATCCGCGCCGACGACGCTCATGCCCTTTTCGCTGCGGGTGGCGACGACGAAGTCGAAGCCATGTGCCGAAATCAGCTGGCGTGCCGCCGCGACGATCTCGTCGTCGGCGAAAACCGGGCGACCGACAGCTTCGCCAAGCTCCTTGCGGTTGGGCGTGATGGCGGTCGCGCCGGCATAGCGCGCATAGTCGCGGCCCTTGGGATCGACCAGCACCGGTTTTCCCGCCTCGCGGCAGATGGCGATCAGGTCGGCGGCGACGCCGTCGAGCAAGATGCCCTTGCCATAGTCGGACAGAATGACGATGTCGGCGCGCGTGAGTGCGGCGCGAAAATGCCGGACCAGGTCCGCCCGTTCCTTGTCGTCGAGCGGCTTGATCTCTTCCTCATCGAAGCGCAGCACCTGCTGATTGAGCGCGCTGAAGCGGCTCTTCGACGACGTCATGCGACCGCGCTCCTGCGCCATATCAGCCGTATCGGCGCCGAGTTCGCGCAGCATGCGCACCAGATTGTCGCCGGCCACATCGGTGCCGATCACCGATATGGGAATAGCGCTGGCACCCAGCGAGACGATGTTGGCGACAACGTTGCCTGCGCCGCCCATCGTCGAGGTCTCGCCGCGCCCGTGCAGCACCGGGATCGGCGCTTCCGGCGAGATGCGCTCGATGACGCCGTTGACGAAACGGTCGAGGATGAAGTCGCCGACCACCAGCACGGCAACGTCGCCAAAGCGGGCAATGGCGCGGTGCAAAGGTTCGGGCGAAGGCGGATTGTGCTTGATCATGTCACTGGCAATGCGAGGGAAAGGCCGACCTCAATCACGCTGAAAATTGTCAATTTACGGGCCGGATCGTTCATGGCGAAGCCGATATACCGCAAATCCGCGCAGCGCAACGTCAGGGCGGCCGTCAGCTCTTCTGCAACGCGACGTGGACGCCCAGTCCGACCAGCACCGCCCCGCCCGCCCTCTGCATGATGCGCTGCGCACGGCTGGAGCGATTCAGCCGGGCGATCACCATGCCTGCCAGCAACACGCAGACAATATCTGCCGAAGAGAACATTAAATTGACGATGGTGCCCAGCACGACGAATTGCAGCCACACCGGGAAACCCGCCGAGGCATCGATGAACTGTGGCAGGAACGCCATGAAGAAGATCGCCGTCTTCGGATTGAGCACTTCGACGGTGATGCTCTCGAAAAATGCCCGGCGCGCCGATTTGCGCTCGATCGCCGGCAGCGCCGTGTCACCGTCCCCGCGCTTGCGGAACAAGGACACGCCAAGCCAGATCAGATAGAGCGCGCCGATGAGCTTGACCGCCATGTAGAGCGGCGGCACCGCATGGAAGAGCACCGACAGCCCGGCGGCAGCCGCAAAGACATGGAAATAACCGCCAAGATGGATGCCAAGTGCCGCCGTCAGCCCCGACCAGCGCCCGCGCGCCATGGTCTGCGCGGCGGCATAGAGCATCGCCGGTCCTGGAATATAGGCAAAGATCGCCGTGGTGGCGAAAAACGCAATGAGCAGTTCGGTCGACGGCATTTTTTGTCCCCTAGCTTGCGGGCCTCGAATAAAGCGGGCCGCTCCGCGGTCTCACTATGGCGTCGTGGTGCTTCATCGACAGCCCGGCTGCCCTCCCTTATAAGGACCGGAATCGCAAGCAACCAGAGGCCTTCATGATCATCGTCACGGGCGGGGCCGGCATGATCGGCTCCAACATCGTCGCCGCACTCAATGCCGAAGGCCATGATGACATCCTCGTCGTCGACGACCTCACCGACGGCCACAAGATCGCCAACCTGGCCGATTTGCAGATAGCCGACTATCTCGACAAGGACGAATTCTTGGCCACCTTGGAAGCCGGCGACCTAGGCCGCGTCGAGGCCGTCTTCCACCAGGGCGCCTGCTCGACCACCACGGAATGGAACGGCAAGTTCATGATGGACGTGAACTACGCCTTCTCAAAGCGCTTGCTGCATGGCTGTCTTTCGCTGCGCATACCGTTCCTCTATGCCTCCTCGGCTTCCGTCTACGGCGGCGGTTCGGAGTTTCGCGAGGATCCCGCACTTGAGCGGCCGCTCAACGTCTACGCCTATTCGAAGAAACTATTCGACGACTATGTCAGGCGCACCGTGTTCGACACCGATCATTCGCAGGTCGCGGGCCTGCGCTACTTCAACGTCTATGGCCCGCGCGAGGCGCACAAGGGCGCCATGGCCTCGGTCGCCTTCCATCTGTTCAATCAGGTCGGGCGCGGCGAAAACCCAAAGCTGTTCGGCGCCCATGACGGCTTCGGCCCCGGCGAACAAAGCCGCGACTTCATTCACGTCGGCGATGTCGCCGACGTCAATCTGTGGCTGTGGAAGCGCGGCTCGAGCGGCATCTTCAACTGCGGCACCGGCCGCGCCCAGCCGTTCCGCGCCATTGCCGAGACCGTGATCGATACGCTGGGCCAGGGCGAGATCGAGTTCATCGAATTCCCCGATCACCTCAAGGGCAGCTACCAGAGTTTTACCCAGGCTGATATGTCCCGCTTGCGCGCAGCCGGCTATAATGGGCAATTCCGCAGCGTGGAAACCGGCGTCAGAGACTATGTCGAATGGCTGAAAGCCCAACGATCCTCGTGATCGGCCCACGCTGGGTGGGCGATATGGTCATGGCGCAGTGCCTGTTTTCAGCGCTGAAGGACGTCCATCCCAACGCCGCCATCGACGTGCTGGCCCCGGCCTGGGCGGCCCCGCTGGTCAAGCGCATGCCCGAGATTCGCCAGCAGATCGATTTCCCGCTGCAACCGGGCGCGCTCGAATTCACCATTCGCCGCCGCTTCGGCCGCCTGCTGCGCGGCCGCTACGACATGGCCTACGTCCTGCCGGGCAGCTGGAAATCGGCGCTGATCCCGTTCTTTGCCCGCATCCCCCGCCGCTTCGGCAATCTCCGGGAAATGCGCTACGGCCTGCTGACCGACATCGTGCCGCTGCCCGATGCCGTCAAACGGCGCACCGCGCAGGCCTATTTTGGCCTCGCCCAAGGCGGACATTTCCGGCCGCCGCGGCTCACCGTCGACGCCGGCAATCAGAAAGATCTGCTCGCTCGCTTCGCAGTGCAGCCGGGAAAATTCGTCGCCATGATGCCCGGCGCCGAATTCGGTCCGGCCAAACGCTGGCCTAGCGAAAGCTATGCCGGCCTCGCCGGAGAGATGATGGCGAAAGGATTCAAGGTCGCGTTGTTCGGCTCGAAGAACGATCGCGACGTCACCGCCGAGATCGCAGCACTCGCGCCCGGTGTCGTCGATCTGGCAGGAAAGACACGGCTGGAGGACGCCATCGACCTGATCGCCGCGGCCAGGCTGGCGGTGTCCAACGACAGCGGGCTGATGCATGTCGCGGCCGCCGTCGGCACGCCGGTCGTTGCCGTCTACGGTTCGACCTCGCCGGAAAACACGCCGCCGTTGGCTGAACAGCGCGAACTGATCTGGTTGCATCTGTCCTGTTCGCCCTGCCACCGGAAGGTCTGTCCGCTCGGCCACCTCAACTGCCTGAAGACGCTGGACGTTGCCCGAGTGGCAGCGGCGGCGGACAGGTTGCTGGAACTCCCGGCCGCCGCATGAAGGTGTTGATCGTCAAGACCTCCTCGATGGGCGACGTCATCCACACCTTCCCCGCCGTCGAAGATGCACGCCGCAAGCGCCCCGATATCGCCTTCGACTGGTGCGTCGAAGAGGCCTTTGCCGGCATCGTCGCGCTGCATCCGGCGATAGCAAAGATCCATACCGTCGCCATCCGGCGCTGGCGCAAGCATCTGTTCAACGCCGGCACATGGCGGGAGGCGACAAGCTTGCGCCGCGCTCTGCAAGCAGGCGAGTACGACCTCGTCATCGATGCGCAGGGGCTGCTGAAATCGGCCCTGGTTGCGAAACAGGCAGCGGCACCAATCGCAGGTTTCGACCGCGCAAGCGCGCGGGAGCCCTCGGCAACGTTGTTTTACCAGCGCAAATACGCCGTGCCGCGCAACCTGCACGCCATCGAACGCACGCGCCGGCTGTTCGGGCTGGCGCTCGGCTACGAGCCCGATCTTTCGGCGCTCGCATCCGGGATTGTGCCGCCTCCCGGCGGCCTGGCCGGCATTGACGGCAAGACGGCCTTCCTGCTGCACGGCACCAGCCGCGAGGACAAGAAATGGCCCGCCGAAGACTGGATCGAAACGGCTCGCCTGCTGGTTGGTAGCGGAATGACGCCGGTCACCACCTGGTCGAACGAGCGTGAGAAGGCGGTGGCCAAGGCGATCTCGAAAGCCGTGCCGTCAACGATCGTGGTGCCGAGATCGCCGCTGGCAGACATTGCCGCGATCCTTGGCCGCTCGACGCTGGTTATCGGCGCCGACACCGGTCTGACCCACCTCGCCAGCGCCTTCGGCCTGCCGACGGTCGCGGTGTTCCTGGCGACCGAGCCGGGTTTGACCGGCCCGCGCGGGCAATATGCCTCAACGTTGCTGGCCGCAGCGGGGGAGCGCCTCATGCCGGCACAGGTGGTGCCGGAAGCAGAAAAGCTATTAGCCCTTAAGCTCCAAGCTTCGGCATAGGACCTTCCAGCAATTCTGAGGTGCTAGATAAATTGCACCTGGACGATCTCATAACCCCTGGCGCCGCCGGGGGCGTTGACCTCGATGGCGTCGCCGACTTCCTTGCCGATCAGCGCGCGCGCGATCGGCGAGGAGATCGAAATACGGCCCGATTTCACATCCGCTTCCTGGTCGCCGACAATCTGGTAGGTCTTCTTTTCCTCGGTGTCCTCGTCGACCAGCACCACCGTGGCGCCGAACTTGACCTTGTCGCCGCTAAGCTTGGTGACGTCGATCACCTCGGCCCGAGCAATATAGTCTTCCAGTTCGTTGACACGGCCCTCATTGAGGCTCTGCGCCTCTTTGGCGGCATGATATTCGGCATTTTCGGACAGGTCGCCATGCGAGCGCGCTTCGGAGATCGCCTCGATGATACGCGGCCGCTCTTGCTGCTGGCGCCAGCGCAGTTCTTCCTTCAATGACGCGAACCCCTCGCCTGTCATCGGGACCTTGTTCATGATGCCTGACCTTTCCTGCCGCCACCCCCGCATTTCGGGGAAAGCCTTGTCGATGGGTATAAAAAGAAAACGGGTCCGGCAGCCTCGGGCTAACGGAACCGTTTCACCGCAATTTTCCCCAATATAGCGATCCTCGCGCGTTTTTCACGCTGAAAAAGCAGGCTTTTTGAAAAATCATGAGCCGACTTGCGCAATTGCCGTCACGGCGTGTGCAGCGTGTTGCAGTTGCGACAACAAAAACCGGCTGCGATTGCTCGCAGCCGGCCCAGAGAAGCCGTTGGGGTGGGGTCAGCTTCTCATGAAATGGTAGATCTGTTCGGCCAGCATGCCGTATTCGCGCGAATCTTTGCCCGTCCGCTTCTCGATCTCGGCCAGCTGCGCCTGGGCGCCGACCAGATCGCCGATCTGCAGATGGGCCTCGCCGAGATATTCGCGCACCAGCGTGTAATCCGGGTTGATGCGGAGCGCTTCCTCGTAATAGCCGAGGCCGACGGTGACACGGCCGGAATGGCGATGCGAATAGCCGAGATAGTTGAGGATGCGTGGATCCTGCTTGTTGGCGGCAAGGCTGAGCACGGCGATCGCCTCGTCATAACGCCCGGCCATGGCCAGGTCGTGACCAGCATCATAGATGTTGTCGTCGTCCAGCATGCCGTACTTCGGCGCGACGCATTTCTGCTTTTTCTTGTCCCAGACCTGCCCCTTCTTGCACTGGGTGGTGGTCTCGGTACCACCGCCACCGCCGCCGGCCGCAAACACCGGAACCGCAAAGAACTGCAGCGCCACAAGCGCCGCAGCCGCCTGGATCAACACTCTTTTATGCATCGAAGCCTCCTTGAGGGATAATGACGATCTTGAGGGAAAATGACGATAATGAAAAGCTAACGCCGGGATGCAGACTTTTCATCCCGGAAACCCGCAGCCGCCGAAACTATTTGTGCGGCCGTGCCTAACCTGAATTCGGTCAAAGGCGGGAGCCAGGGATCAGAACATGACGTGACGCGCGCTGCAAATCCGCTATCATTCGGGAAATGATCAGCGGGGGTGCCCGAGAGTGCAACAGCGCCGTGAGCGGGAATGGGAGCTATCGATCGGCCCGGACACCGTGCGCCTGTTCATTCTCAAGGCAAAGGGACTGAGTGCTGCCGTCAACGAAGACTATGCCGACGGTGCCGAGCATGAGGTCGAGCTCGATGGTGAATCACATGCCAATCACCACCATGACGGTCTGGCGGAGGAAAGCGCGGAAGACCTCACCGAGGAAGAGCTGCGCGAGCTGATCAACGACCTCAACGTCGACGAAGCGGCCGAGTTGATCGCGCTGGCCTGGGTCGGCCGCGGCGACTATGACGCAGCGGAATGGTCCGATGCGGTTGCCGCCGCGCGCGACCGCGCCAACAAGCGCACGGCGAAATACCTGCTCGGCATGCCGCTTTTGGCCGACTGGCTGGAAGAAGGGCTGGAAGCGATTGGCGCGTAACGACGTCGTTACCGTTCGTGATGGGCCGCAGGCAACCTCCGGGCGTTCGCGCCGTTGAGGACGATGGGGTCGCTTGTACTTTCCCGAACATCCAGGGTTGCACTGGTCATGGTCGTCACGGCTCTGCTGCTGACGCCCCTGCTGACGCAAGCCGACGCCAAACAGCGCAAAAAGCATTACACGCCGCTGTCACAGCGGTTGGAGCAGCTGTTTTCACCGCAGGTCGACTCGCATCCTAAGCCGCGCCGCAAGCACCGCCAGAAGCCCAGTCCAAAGCGGCACATCACGCCAAAGCAGGTGGAACAAAAGACCCCGGATAAAAAGCCC
Organism: Mesorhizobium sp. M0016; assembly: GCF_040324035.1. Lineage (NCBI taxonomy): Bacteria > Pseudomonadati > Pseudomonadota > Alphaproteobacteria > Hyphomicrobiales > Phyllobacteriaceae > Mesorhizobium > Mesorhizobium sp. M0016. The sequence goes on from NZ_JAMYVM010000001.1 coordinate 27,570, forward strand.
TCGCCCGCCGATGTTCCGGTGCAGCCCTCGCGCGTTGTCCCGCTGCCCGAGGCGCGTCCTTCAGAGGCGCCGAAGACCGGCGCGGCACTGATCGAAAAGCAAAAGGCCGAAGGTCCGAACCCCCTTGGCGCGCCCAACCGGTCCAATGACGATCGATTCAACGAAGAAAAATCCGGTTTTAAAAAGCAGGCGCGGCCCGGACCGTCAGCCCCGAAGCCATCGACCGATAGGCAAAGCGAGCCCGAGCCGCCGGCCGCGGCGCCGATTCCGACACAAAAGCCAGACACTTCGGAACCTGAAGCTCAGCCGCCGGCCGTTGCTCCGCAACCACCTGAAAAACCCGATGCCGGCGACAAGAAGATGCTGCCCGATGCGCGCTCGGCCGATTTGCCCGATGCAAAAATGCCGGCGGCGGAAGTCGCCTGTCGCGAGCGGCTGACGGCCCTTGGTGTCGAATTCGAGGAGCATAAGGCGGAAAGCAATCCCGACATCGGCTGCTCGATCCCCTATCCCCTGGTGCTGAAGTCGCTCGGAAAATCCATCGCCATCGGCCCCGCGACCGAACTCAACTGCCCAATGGCCGAGGCTGCAGCCCGCTTTGCCGCCGAAATCATACAGCCGGCGGCGAAAGCCGAGTTCGGAGCCGACCTGAAATCGATCAACCAGGCATCGGCCTTTGTCTGCCGGCCGCGCAACGGCACGCGCCATCTGTCGGAACATGCCTTCGGCAACGCGCTCGATATTGCCAGCTTCACGTTGTCAGATGGCAGAAAGGTCGAAGTCGGTCCAACGCCGCCCGAGAAGGACGGCAAATTCCTCAATGCGGTGCGCAAGGCCGCCTGCGGACCGTTCAAGACCGTGCTTGGACCGGGCGCGGACCCGGACCATTCCCTGCATTTCCATCTCGATCTCGAACCGCGCCGGAATGGTGGCACTTTCTGCCAGTGATGGCCCTTCAGTGATCGTCATGCCGGTGATGGTCTGGCTGCCGCATTTCGGCCGCAGGCATGAACGGGAACGCTGAGTTTTCCTTTACCCTTGATCGTTAAAATCCCACCGATCAAGGACAGGATTCCGCCCATGGCCGCAATATTTCGCGCCGCGAAGGCAAAAAGCGCAGCGATACTGGCCGCCGGTCTTGCGCTGGCCGCCGTTTCGGCTTGCAACACTGGCAGCGTGCTGTCGCTGCAGCCGGCCGTCGATGTCGGCTCGCAGACCGCGGCCGTGCCGCAATATGAAGGCATGCAGAAGCTCGTCCCGTCCAATCCCTATATGACTGCCGCCTATCCGCACATGGACGAGCCGATGTCGGAGTCGGAGCCGCAGCAGATGCCGGCCAGCGAAACCGATTGCCGTGGCGAGCTGAAGCGGCTTCGCGTCGTCTACACCGATGTCCAGCCGATCCACGAGGGACAGTGCGGCATAGACTGGCCGGTCAAGGTCTCCGCCATCGGCGGCATCCAGATGAAGCCCGCCGCAACATTGACCTGCGACATGGCCGCAAGTTTCGCCGCCTGGACCAGCAACGAACTGGTTCCCTCCGCCCGCTGGCGCTATTTCTCGGGCGTCAAGACCATCCACCAGGGCTCAAGCTATTCCTGCCGCAACATCGCCGGCGAAGGTGTCCTGTCCGAGCACGGCAAGGGCAACGCCCTCGACGTCATGAGCATCGAGCTCAACAACGGCGACGACATCGACGTGCGCAAGCCCGGCCTGTTTGCCTTCCGCACCCGCGGCTTCCTCAACAATGTGCGTGCCGACGGCTGCCAGTATTTCACCACCGTGCTCGGTCCCGGCTACAATTACGATCACCGCAACCATTTCCATTTCGACATCAAGAACCGCAAAAGCGGCTACCGCGCCTGCCGCTAAGGCGTTTCACCGTTCAGAAATCAGTCGGGATTGGCGTTCCCGGTGGAAGCGATGATTTGCTGGGCCACCAGATCCTGGATGCGCCAAAGGTTCCTGTCGCGGATACCGCTCTCTTCCAACTTGCTGACGGTTCGGAACAGGTATTGAGCCGACGAGCCCCAATGCCCGGCAGCCCGCGCCAGCGTGTCGGCAACCTGCTCCAATGGCAGCCGGCCCGCATAGGCCCTGCCGTCTGGCGCGGCGACGAAAGCCAAGGCCCGCAACGGCCCATCCTTGGTCTTGACCTTGATCCAGCATGGCACGTTAGTCGGCGGATTGGCATCGATCTCGCGGCGCATCAACTGGCCAAGTTGCCCGACATGGTCTTCCGCGGGCAGCCGATAGACGATGCCGTTGCAGCTGCCGCCTCGATCGAGCGCCAGCATCAGCGCCGGCAAATCACGGGTTCCGCGCCAACGGGTCAGCGTCAGGCAGAACGAGCGGTGCCATCCTGGCGCCGTGGCCGGGCGCTGCTCGACATGGGCAAATTCGGGGTTCCAGATCAGCGACCCGTAGGCAAAGACCCATAGCGCTTCAGGCCGATGCTCCGACAGAAGTTGCTCGACAAGACTATCGAACTCCGCGTCTGTATGCTCGGTTGTTCCGGGCTCGGGACCCGGATCCGGTTCGACACGCTCGACCCTTGCGACAAGGTCCGCGGTCAATGCCATCGAGCTGCGACCCACCGGCTTCTTATCCATTCCTGCTCACCCCCCGCAAAAACGATGGCCGACGATAGAACGGCTGCTCGCCGCTGGCCATTGATTTCCAGGGTCCGTCAGGCACAGATACCGCACGGATCGAGCCGCTTTCATGAGCCGACGAAGCCTGCAACGACGCGCATTGACCTGGCTCGCCGCTCTTCTGGCGGTCTGGCTGGCCCTCGCCTATGTCGCTGCGCCGGAATTCTGGACGGTTCGCGACCGCGGCTTTCGCACGCAGACTTTCGAGATGGTGACACACACGCCGCAAGGCATTCCCGGCGACCCGATCAATATCGGCCTTGTCGGTACCGAAAAAGAGATGGTCCATGCCTTCGCCATGACCGGATGGGATACGGCCGATGGCGTGACGCTAAAGACCGCGATCGAAATCGGTGAGAGCGTGCTGTTCGACCATCCCTATCCTGACGCCCCGGTCAGCCGGCTGCTGTTCGAAGGCCGCGCCCAGGATCTCGCCTTCGAAAAGCCGGTCGGCGGGAGCGCCGACCGGCGCCATCATGTCCGCTTCTGGCGCAGCGATGCGACCGGCGACGACGGCCGAACGCTCTGGATGGGCTCGGCCAGCTTCGACCGCGGCGTTGGTCTCAGCCACGATACCGGCGCCATCACCCACCATATCGCCCCTGACATCGACGCCGAGCGCGATCTCGTGATCCACGACCTGTCGGCGGCCGGCATGGTGACCTCGGCGAGCGACATCCCGGGCATCGGCGCCACCAGGACCGGACGCAACGGCGGCGGCGATCCCTATTTCACCGACGGCAAGACTCTTGTCGGGGTGCTCAGGCAATTCCCCTGAACCACCGTCATTTCCCAAAAATCATCGCGGACTATTTTCCTGCGGCCCGCCGCAATGCTATTGAGCCCTGATGCTATACGTCGAAATCGCCACCGTGGTCGTCCTCATCTGTGTGAACGGCCTTCTGTCGATGTCCGAGCTCGCCATCGTGTCGTCGCGCCCGGCGCGGCTCAAGGCGATGATCGACCGCGGCGTCAATGGCGCCGGGCGTGCGCTGACGCTCGGCTCCAATCCCGGCAAATTCCTGTCGTCGGTGCAGATCGGCATCACTCTGGTCGGCGTGCTGTCGGGCGCCTTCTCCGGCGCCACGCTGGGCGACAGGCTTTCGGTGTACCTGGCCACGACCGGCATGCGCGAAAACATCGCCGACCCGCTCGGCGTCGGCATTGTCGTTGCGATCATTACCTATTTCTCGCTGATCGTCGGCGAGCTGGTGCCCAAGCAGATCGCGCTGCGCGATCCCGAGCGTGTTGCGGCCCGCGCGGCGCCTGCGATGACCATCCTAGCCACCGTCTCGGCGCCGCTGGTGTTCCTGCTCGACATTTCCGGCCGCGCCATATTGTGGCTGCTCGGCCAGCGCGGCGAGAGCGAGGAGAAAGTCACCGACGAAGAGATCAAGATGCTGGTCGCCGAGGCCGAGCACCACGGCACCATCGAATCCGACGAGCGGCGCATGATCGCCGGCGTCATGCGGCTCGGCGATCGCGCCGTGCGCGCCGTGATGACGCCGCGCACCGAGGTCGACTGGATCAATTTGCAGTCCGATGAGGGTGCCATCCGCAAGCTCTTGATGGAGACCCAGCATTCGCGCCTGCCGGCCGGCGACGGCGGCGTCGACGTCATGGTTGGCGTTGTTCAGACGCGCGACGTGCTGGCCGCCCTGCTCGCCGGCCGCGCACTCGATCCGCGCAAGCATGTGCGCGCCGCCCCCATCGTCTACGATCAGGCCGACGCGCTGGATGTGCTGCAGAAGCTGAAGGAATCCGACGTGCCGATGGCGCTGGTGCATGACGAATACGGCCATTTCGAAGGGATCGTCACACCTGCCGACATTCTCGAGGCCATCACCGGCGTCTTCCGCGCCGACCTTGATGCCGGCGACGAGGAAAACGCCGTCAAGCGCGAGGACGGCTCATGGCTGCTCGCGGGATACATGCAAGCCGACGAGATGGCTGACGTTCTCGGTATCGACCTGCCGGAAAATCGCGATTACGAGACCGTCGCCGGTTATGTGCTGTCGCACATGCACCATCTGCCGGCGACCGGCGAATGCGTCGACGCGCAAGGCTGGCGTTTCGAGGTCGTCGACCTCGACGGCCGCCGCATCGACAAGCTGATCGCCACCCGGCTGCCCAGCGGCCATCGCGAAGTGGTGCGTTGACGCTCTGCCGTCAAAGCGAATAGCGCGCTCAGACCGCGGCTTCGATCGGTTCGGCAAGCTTCGGATTGGAGCGCGAGGCGATCAGGCAACTGGCCACGATCAGGGCCGCTCCAGCCAGCGTGGTCCAGGTCGCCGCCTCGTCGAAGAACAGCCAGCCAAACACGATCGCCCAGATGAAGGCAGAATACTCCGTCGGGATCAGATATTGCGCTTCGGCCCGCGCGTAGGACCAGCTCATCAGGAACTGGCCGGAGAGCGACAGCGCCGTCACCCCGGCCAGCGGAAGCCAGAGATTGCCCGGCAGGGCAACCGCGAGCCAGGGAGCGGCGGGGAGAAGGACGGCGGCAACGCACAGGTTCTGGAACAGCATGATCTCGACTGGCTTGGCCACCAGCGCCTGCCGCCGCGAGAGGATCAGATTGTAGGCGTAGAACACCGTCGATGCGAGCACCGCCACCGTGCCAAGCAGGGCATCCCCGGTATAATTCCCTTGCCCGAACTGTCCGGCCATGATGATGACGACGCCGGCGATGCCCGCCAGCGACGCCCAGATCGCCTGGCGCTGTATGCGTTCGCCCAAAAGCAGCGCCGCCAGCAGGAGAGCGAACAGCGGCGCGACGAAACTAAGCCCGATCCCATCCGCTAGCGGCAATCTGGCAAGGCCCCAGAAGAACGACAGCAGAACGATGCCCACGATCACGGCGCGCAGCGCGTGTAGCCGCAGCACGGAAGGCGTGGGAAGGGAACGCGGCCCCGCCGCCCAGGCCGTGCCCGCGACCACGCTCGCAAGCATGCTTCGCCACAGCACCGTGTTGTAGACACCGACGGCGATGACCAGGATTTTCATCGCCGCATCCATGGCGGACAGAAGGAAGATCGCAAGTGCACAGACCAGCACCGGGGTCATGGGGGAAACGACGCCTGACAGGCTGGGTGACTTCACGGGGCATGCTCATGTGATGGATCGCAGCCGGATATATCAGGGGAGGACGGCCAGGCCAGATGGCAGGGCCGTGCATATGGCGGTCCAACCGATCTTCGCAGCCCCTCGATTTGAATTCGGTGCGTCGGCAGCGCCTTTCGCTATCGGCCCCAGCCTGCCCTCACCCATGATTGATCCGCTGGGCGAATGGCAAAAGCAGCCAAAGCCTCTATATCGATTGTCATGGATGCATCGAACGAACACGCGCTAAACGACGAGCTTCTCCAAGATATCCAGCGCCTGTCCTTCGAGTATTTTCTCAACGAGGCCAACCCTGCCAACGGCCTGGTCGCCGACCGCAACACGCAGGCGTCGCCTGCCAGCATAGCCGCCGTCGGGCTCGCTTTGTCGTCCTATCCCGTCGGTGTCGAGCGCGGTTTCATGACGCGCGATGCCGCAATCGAGCGGACGCTCGCCACGCTTCGCTTCTTCTGGAACGCCCGGCACGGGCCGGAGCCCGATGCCACCGGCTACAAAGGTTTCTACTATCATTTCCTCGACATGAAGACCGGCCGCCGCGTCTGGAATTGCGAACTGTCCACGATCGATACCGCCCTTTTGCTTGCCGGTGTTCTGGCCGCCGGCGCTTATTTCGACGAGGACGATGAGCTCGAACTGGAAATCCGCCAGCTTGCCGATGCGCTCTACCGCCGTGCCGACTGGCGCTGGGCGCAGAACGGCGGCGCCACCGTCACCCATGGCTGGCGGCCTGGAAAAGGCTTTCTCCGCTACCGCTGGGAAGGATTTGACGAGGCGCTGATCCTGTACGTCCTGGGTCTCGGTTCGCCGACCCACTCGCTAACTCCCGAGAGCTACGCGGCCTGGCTGTCCACTTACAAATGGAAGACCATCTACGGCCGCGAGATGGTCTATGCCGGCCCGCTTTTCATCCACCAGTTCTCGCATATCTGGATCGATTTTCGCGACATCCGCGATGCCTTCATGCGCGATCACGACCGGGACTATTTCGAAAACAGCCGCCAGGCGACGTATCTGCAGCGCGATTACGCAATCCGCAATCCGAGGGGGTTCGCGGGCTATGGCGAGAATTGCTGGGGCGTCACCGCCAGCGACGGCCCAGGTCCGATCGCGCGGCGAGCCGATGGACGCCGCTTCTTCGGTTATCTCGCCCGCGGCGCACCGTTTGGCGCCGATGACGGCACGCTGTCGCCATGGGCGGCAATCGCCTCCTTGCCTTTTGCGCCGGAAATCGTGCTGCCGGCGCTGCGCCATTTCCACGAGATGGACCTGCGCGACGGCAACCCTTACGGCTTCACCGCGAGCTTCAACCCGACGATCGCTGCCGACGACGGCCGCGCCTGCGGTTGGGTATCGCCGGACCATGTCGGCATCAACCAGGGGCCGATCGCCCTGATGATCGAGAACTACCGGTCCGACTTCCTGTGGCGATTGATGCGCCGCGTGCCGGCCATCACCACAGGACTGCGCCGGGCCGGGTTTTCCGGCGGTTGGCTGTGACAGGCGGCGATCCTTCGCGCGGGATCGTCAAGGCATCAGCGCGACCTTGCCGGTCCGACTCCACCATCCGGCCAAGGGAGCCGAGAGCGCCTCTTCACGTGAATGAAAAAGGGCGGCGCAAACGCCGCCCTTTGGAAAAATCATCGGTCCTTGGGAGGATAAGGCTCAGGCCGCCTGGGCTTCGCCGGCAATCGCGTCGGCCTGACGCGCTGCCTTGAGCACGCGGGCCCACCAGGCAACGTCGTTGACCAGCGCCGTGGCAGCCTGGTTCAGATGCTCGATCTCCTCGAGCTTCTTCTCGCCCTGGCGCACCGCCAGGAAATCGCTCCAGGCAATGTGAACGGCGGATTTGACCGGCGCCATCTGCAATTCGACCGCGGCAAGACGCAAATGTTCGACAGCGCGCGAGCCGCCGACGCTGCCATAGCCGACGAAACCGGCCGGCTTCTTGTTCCATTCATTGGCGGCGTAATCGATGGCGTTCTTCAGCACGGCCGTCGGGCCATGATTGTATTCGGCGGCGGTGAAAATGAAGCCGTCGAATTCGGCGACCTTCTTTTGCCAGCGCTGGGCAACTTCGTTCTGCGACGGCGCCCAGGCGGACGAGGCGACCTCGTCGAAGAAGGGCAGCGGCCAGTCGCGCAGGTCGACGGTCTCGACGTCGATGTCGGCATGAGATTTCGCGATCTTGGCGATCCACTGGGCGGGCACATCGGCGAAACGCGCGGCGCGTGTCGAACCGACGACGATGGCGATTTTGGGCTTGGACATGGGGCTCTCCATATATGCAAAAGCTGGTATCGTTTGGATACCGGCGCTATATGAGATACTGACAAATGGCAGCGCAAGGAGGCACCGTTATGTTACTGAGGCACCCGCACAACACCGAAGACTGCCGCGCCGTCTCGGAAATCCTGCAGCGCGTCGGCGACAAATGGACCGTTCTGGTCGTCGGCAAGCTGGGCGGCGGACCGCTGCGTTTCAATGAGTTGCGCGCCGCTGTCGGCGGCATTTCGCAGAAGATGCTGACCACCACCTTGCGCGGTCTTGAGCGCGACGGCTTCGTCACCCGAACCGTGTTCCCGACCATCCCGCCACGCGTCGACTATGAGCTGACGGAGCTCGGCCATGAGCTGCTGGTGCCGGTCGGCGCGCTCGGCGAATGGGCGCGGAAGAACACCTCGCGGGTCCAGGCGGCGCGTGAAAGATTCGATGGCGTGCACGCCTGAAAACCGTTGCCCAGCAATAGTTTACGGATTTTGCCGTCGACGACGCGTACCCGGGTTTAACTGGATCCGCCCTGGCATCGTTGGTCGCGCCATCGCGACATAGCTGCAGCGTTTCGTTCGCCGGCGCATGATCATTTTGAGGCTGACGAGGTCTTCCGCTGACGGGCCCTCAGGCCTTTGACGCAGGGTTGCTGCAACACACTGCGCCGCACGTCTCTACCCTTGCAGACCGCTGGGCAGTCCGCTCGTTGCCAACGGTCCGGTCGTGCGTGCAGGCAACGCTTGGAAGCTCTTTCCTGATCTCGGTATAAGCGGTCGTGCCAAGCAGGCAGATCACCGCGACGAGGGCCGCCACGAGCCAGCCGTTCAGCATGTGTTGACGCATTGTCTTCCCTCCGCCGCCCGCAGAATCGGATGTGAAGGCAACCATTGGATGTCGCGCAGCGCATCGCCCGCGCGGGGGATGTTACATAAGCGCAAGCTTGGCAGAATCGACGATGTCAACTTTCGGTTGGAATCGGCTTCGGCTTGCCGTCGCTATCCAGCGCCACCATGACGAAATCGGCGTGGGTGACCTTCTCCATCAGGTCGGAGAGGTAGCGTTGCGCCCAGGCCTCGACCTTGAGCGTCATGGAGGTGCGGCCGACGCGCTCCACATGGGTGTAGATGCACAGCGTGTCGCCGATCTTCATCGCTTTGGCGAAGGACATTTCCTTGACAGCCGCCGTCACCACGCGGCCCTTGGCCCGCTCGGCCGCACGGATGCCGCAGGCAAGATCCATCTGCGCCATCACCCAACCACCAAAGATGTCGCCGGCCGCATTTGCATCGGCCGGCATGGCGAGCGTACGCAAGGTCAGATCACCGATCGGCCGTCCGTCCGCGTAATGCACCATCCGAGATTCCCCTGAAGCGATAGCCCTTGATCCCGTAGCGTCATGGACCCAAGAGGTCAACGCGACGGGCGAGGCTCCCGGCGCAATGTCGGTTCCATGGTGGCTTTTCCGACCAGGCGTCTCACGGTCGCTTTTTTCACAAGCCATGCCGGAAGCCGCAGGGGCGCGGCCAAGCCGTCGCGGATAGGCTGCGCTCAGTTTTGCGGAGCCGCCAACACCAATCATGCAGACTTATGACTTCATTATCGTCGGCTCCGGCTCGGCCGGCTCGGTTCTGGCCGACAGGCTGTCGATTTCGGGCCGCTTCTCCGTGCTGGTGCTGGAGGCCGGCGGCAGCGACCGCCGCTTTTATGTCCAGATGCCGCTCGGCTACGGCAAGACCTTCTTCGATCCGGCGGTCAACTGGAACTACAAGCCCGAGCCGGACCCCGGCCTTGCCGGCAATGTCGACCATTGGCCGCGCGGCAAGCTGCTTGGCGGCTCCAGCTCGATCAACGCCATGGTCTGGATCCGTGGCGCGCGCGAGGACTTTGACGACTGGCGCGATGCCGGAAATCCCGGTTGGGGCTATGACGATCTGTTGCCGGGCTTCAAGGCGCTTGAGGACAATGAGGCCGGCGCCGACAGATGGCGCGGCACCGGCGGGCCGCTGCATATCACCGACACGACGAACGCCGTCCATCCGCTGACCAGGCGCTACCTCGCAGCCGGCCAGCAGGCTGGGCTGCCGCTCAACCCTGACTTCAACGGCGCCGCCCAGGAAGGCGTCGGCGTCTACCAGATCTCGACCAGGAATGGCCGCCGCATGTCGGCCGCGCGCGCCTTCCTGCGCCCCGCGATGAAGCGCAAAAACGTCCGCGTCGAGACGAATGCGCTGGCGAGCAGGATCCTGTTCGAGGGCAAGCGAGCCGTCGGCATCGAATATCTGCAGAACGGCGAGACCAAGACGGCGCGGGCCGGCCGCGAAGTCATCCTGTCCGCCGGCTCGATCAACTCGCCGCAGCTCTTGCAACTGTCCGGCGTCGGCCCCTCGTCACTGCTCAAGGGGCTTGGCATCCCGGTCGTCCACGCCAACGAAAATGTCGGCGCGCATCTGCAGGACCATGTCGGCATCAACTATACCTTCAAGGGAAACGTGCCGACGCTCAACCAAATCCTGCGGCCCTGGTGGGGCAAGCTGCTGGTCGGCATGCAGTACATCCTCACCCGCTCCGGCCCGCTGTCGCTGTCGATGAACCATGGCGGCGGCTTCTTCCGAACCGACCCGGCGTTTTCGCGCCCCAACATGCAGCTTTATTTCCAGGCTTTCTCGACCGTCATTCCGAAGAGCGGCGAGCGGCCGATCCTGACGCCAGATCCGTGGCCGGGCTTTTCCATCGGCCTCTCCAACTGCCGCCCGTCCAGCCGCGGCGAGATCATGATCCGCTCCAGCAATCCGCTGGACTATCCCAGGATCGTCGCCAACGCCTATTCCACCAACGCCGATGTCGACGAGATGCTGGCGGCGGTGAAATTCGTGCGCAAGATAGCCTCGATGCCCGCCATGGCCGAGATCATCGCTGAGGAGGTTTTGCCGGGCCCATCGATCCAATCGGATGCCGACCTGATCCAGGATTTCAGGAAGCGCTCGGGCACCGTCTATCACCCGGTCTCGACCTGCCGCATGGGGCCGGACGCCGGGGCCGCCGTCGTCGACCCGCGCCTGAAAGTGCACGGGCTCGAAGGTCTGCGCGTCATAGACGCCTCGATCTTTCCCGCCAACATCACCGGCAACACCAACGCCGCCTCGGTCATGACCGGATGGAAGGGCGCCGAACTGGTTCTGGAGGACCAAAAATGAAGATCACCGACGTCAACACCTGGGTAGTCGGCAACCCGCCGCCCGGCATCGGCGGCAAGTATTTCATCTTCGTCAAGCTGACCACCGATGGCGGCGTCGTCGGTTACGGCGAGGCCTACAACGCCACCTTCTCGGCTCACATAACAGCGAAGCTGGTCGAGGACATGGCCGAGCGTTACCTGATCGGCCACGATCCGCATGACATCGAGACCTTCTTCCGCCGCGCCTATTCCTCAGGATTTACCCAGCGCCCCGACGTTACCGGCATGGGCTGTTTCTCGGCGCTGGAAATGGCCTGCTGGGACATTGTCGGCAAGGAAGCCGACAAGCCGGTCTACAAACTGCTCGGCGGCCAGGTGCACGAGACGCTGCGCTCCTACACCTATCTCTATCCGCACACCGGCAGCGTCCATTCGGAGGACGCGCCGGACGGCCGGAACGTCTACAATGACCCCGAATTGGCGGCCGCCTGCGCGCTCGAATATGTCGAGCAGGGGTTCAACGCCGTCAAGCTCGACCCGGCAGGCCCCTACACCGCCTTCGACGGCCACCAGCCGCGCCTGATCGACATCGATGTCTCCACCCGCATGGTCAAGGCGATCCGCGAAGCCGTCGGCACCCGCGCCGATATTCTGTTCGGCACGCATGGCCAGTTCACCGCGTCGGGTGCGCTGCGCATGGCACGAGCCATCGAGCCCTACGATCCCTTGTGGTTCGAAGAGCCGGTCCCGCCGGACATGCCCGAAGTGATGGCGCAGGTCGCCCGCGGCACCTCGATCCCGATCGCCACCGGCGAGCGGTTGACCACGAAGTTCGAATTCGCTCGCGTGATCGAGAACCGCGCCGCCACCATCCTGCAACCGGACCTTGGCCGCTCAGGCGGCATTCTCGAAACCAAGAAGATCGCCGCCATGGCCGAGGCCTACCACATCCAGATCGCGCCGCACTGCTATTGCGGGCCGATCGTTGGCGCCGCCAACATCCAGCTGGCGGTGACGCTGCCCAATTTCCTCATCCTGGAATCGCTGAAGCAGTGGGACGGCTTCCACGCGACGCTCTTGAAGAAGAAGATCGAGTGGCAGGACGGCAATGTCATTCCATCGAAGGGGCCGGGCCTCGGCGTCGAGCTGGACGAAGCGGTCTGCGACGCGCATCCCTACACCGGCAAGGACCTGCATTTGCAGATGATGCAAACGCCGCTGATGCCGTGAGCGAACGCTACGCCTTCATCGGCCTTGGCCATCTCGGCGGCAACCTTGCCGCCAGCCTGTTGCGCAACGGTTTTGTCGTCATCGTCTTCGACCGCGACCCCGCCGCCGTCGAGCGCCTCGTGGCGCTCGGCGCCACGGCCGCGACCAGCCCGGCCGAAGCGGCGGCACAGGCCGGCAATGCCATTACTTGCCTGCCCTCGCCCAAGGTCAGCGAAGCGGTGCTGGCTGGTCCCGGTGGACTGCTGGAAGGATTGCCCAAGGGCGGCACATGGATCGAGATGTCGACGAATGGCCGCGACGAGATTCTGCGCCTCGCCGCCCTCGCCTCGGCCAAGGGCGTCGAAACGCTTGAGTGCCCGGTCACCGGCGGCGTGCATCTGGCCGCGGTCGGAAAGATCACCGCGCTTGTCGGCGGCGATGCTGCGCTTTACGAGCGCCATCGTCCGGCCATCGAAGCGATGTGCGCAAAGTCGTTCCTGATGGGTCCGGTCGGCTCGGCGGCGGTGATCAAGGTGATCACCAACATGCTGGCCTTCATCCATCTCGTCGCCGCCGGCGAGGCGCTGATGTTGGCCAAGCAAGGCGGCCTCGACCTCGCGCAATCCTACCACGCCATCGTCGCCTCCTCCGGCAACAGCTTCGTCCATGAGACCGAAAGCCAGCTCATCCTCAACGGCTCCTACGACATTGGCTTCACCATGGACCTGGCACTGAAGGACCTCGGCTTTGCGCTTGCGATGGGCAGGGAGTTCAGACTGCCACTCCAACTGGCGCCGCTTGTGAGTGAGATTTTCCTGATGGGCAAACAGGAATATGGCGGCGGCGCCTGGTCGACCCAGATCGTCAAACTGCTCGAGGATGCCGTCGACATGGATCTGCGCGCGCCCGGTTTCCCAGCCAAGCTGGAAAGCTAAGCCGGGTAAATATGTCCTGCGATTTCAAGCCCTTGGCCGGTTCGCCGGAATCGCCGCTCAAACCACCTGAATCAATCCCTCAACGCCTTGATTCAATATCTCAGCGTCAGCGCTCCGGGCAGGATCTCAAACGTCGCGGGTATACGCCCCGGCGACTCGCCATCTATGTCGACCAGCGCGCCGTTCTTCTCGACATCGCCGATAGGTTCGACCACCACTTTCCGGCCACGCAATATGGTGATGGCGGGATGGTTGCGGTGCCGGCCGCCATAGAGCAGCCGAATATCCCAGATCAGCTTCAGCTTGCCGGCCGCGCGCAGGATGACGATGTCGAACTGGCCGTCGGCGAGTTCGGCGTCCGGGGCGATCATCATGCCGCCGCCGAAGAACTTTCCGTTGGCGACCGCCACCAGCGCCATGCGCGCCTCGACCGGGGTGCCATCGTCGACGGTGATCCTGACGTCCTGGAAGCGGTAGCGGATGAACTCGACCACGGTGCGCCAGAAAAACAGCGCCTTGGCCGACATCCTGCCCTTGCGCTTGTCGGCATTGACCGCACGGTCCGTGGCGCCGGACAGGCCGAGGCTGGCGATATTGATGAAGTGCCGGCTGGCCAGCGCGCCATGGTCGTCGATGTAGCAGATGCGCCCGGCATCGACCTTGCGCGCCTTGGCTTCGGCGATCCGCTTCAACGCCGCATCCACCTCTTTCGGCAGGCCAAGTCCGCGCGCGAAATCGATGCCGGTGCCGCAAGGCAGCAAGCCAAGTTCGGTTGTCCGGCCGCTCTCATCGAAAGCCTGCAGCAATCCGTCGGCCACCTCGCTGGCGGTGCCGTCGCCGCCGGCCGCGATCACCAGCTCGAAGCCGCTTGCCGCGAGGTCGAGTGCCAGCCTTTCGGCGTCGCCCTCGGCCTGCGTCTCGCGCAGCTCGAATTCGCCGAAATGCTTTTTCAGCGATGCGGCGACCTCCGGCCAATGCCGTTTCAGCCGGCCGCCGCCGGCAATCGGATTGAGCACCACCCCGACTTTCAATGCGCACCCTCCCCGCACCGAGCCGATAGGCTCGATGCTTTGCCTGCATTGAAGCCCGCGCCAGCCGGCGGAGCAAGGGGCACAGCCGATCAGGCGCCAAAAAGCGGGCGGGCTGTCTAATGCAGCTGGAGTCGAAATTCCGAGCTTTGTGGCAAACGATCCCCGATAATCCCGTTATCCACAGGCTCACGCCTATTCCCCAAAACCCTTACCCGGCGTAAGTTTAACCATCTCAGGCGGCTACCGATCGCCACGCCGAAAGGCAAAGCGAAAAGGCGGATTTCCTGAGGCCCGTACGGCCCGAAGCGAGAGCAGGCTTGCCTGTTGGAGGGACGGATGCCGAGACCTACGGGGCCGCGGAAAGCGTGCGAACGCCAACGGCGGACCGATGCTGCCATGAAGGACGGCGAAAACCTTCGATGGCGCGCCGAACGAAGCTCGCAAGGGTGGAGAACGGCGAGGTCTGGAACGGGCACTGCCCTCGGGCGGTGACTGGCAGGACCGTCAAAATCAAGGCCGGCATGGCGCGACGACTTTGCGGAAGTTGCTGCCGCGACCGTGTCCTGATCTGACAGGGAGGCGCTGGGAGAAATCCCGGCGCCGACTGTCTTTTGGGCCAAGGTCCGGTCGGCGAAGCGACGCGTAAGAAGCCGATACTTTGCTGGAACGAGATTTCGGCGCTGACGGAACCATCTTCATCACCAGGCGCGATCAGCAATTCACCGACATGATCCCGCGCCTGATCGACAGAGGCGTGTCCTTCGTCGAGATCGGTGGCAATGACGCGATCATGCTCACCGTGCTTTCGGCGGCAGACTTCGCTCCGCCCGAAGGCGCCCGGGCGCTGTTCAGCCAACCGTTCCGATCGATCCGCCACCCGTCGCACCGGGCTGATCGTCGCCGTGCGCAAGCTGCACATCGTGCTGCCGGCGCTGTTCGAAGCAGGCGCGAGGCTGGAGCGCGTCTACAACTGAAGCCGCGCCCGCACCGCGGCCTGCCCGGCGGGCCAAGCTACTTCTTCGGGCCGATGCCCGGGATCAAATTGAGGCCAGCGTTTATATATTCCGGCCGTATGGCGCCGCTGATGAGCGTGAAGGTGGCGAGCATGATGCTGGCCAGCGCACCGTCATGCCATGGCCTGAGGGCCAGCGCGTTGACGGCATAGGCCCAGAATGGGAAGGCGAGCATCGACATGACGATGTTGGCTCCCGGAGCCTCCGCATTGTCGGCTGAATCGCTGACCGATTTCAGATACACCGGCGTCATCGCCAGCGCGACGATCAACATGATCCATGAAATGGTCCAGACGCTGATACCGGCCATTTCAATCTTATAGATGGCTGCCTGCACCTTACCCGGAATGTCCCCCGGATTGCCTTTGGTCTCTTCCGCCACCGCATCGGTCAACGCCTTGGCAACCGGCTGCTCAGTGGCATTGACCAGGATGGAGTTGACGAAGATGAAAAATGCCACGACTTCGGCAGGCACGTACTTCGCAACCCGGTCGAGATAGCCGTCGCCGCCTTTCGATCCTTGATCTTCTTGCTTGTCATCGTCGACGCCGAGCGGAGCATCGCCTGGAATGCCCTCGAGCGTTGAATCCCTTTTCGGCACAGGCTCAGCGGACCGGACAATTCTTCCCATGACAAACCCCTCCTATATTGTTGTATCGCCCCGTGAGTATCGTAGTAGAAAACCGGGCCAAGAAACAGTTGTCGCGGCCATAGCCGACAAGATTTATTCAGGCTTCTTCCTGCAAATGCATCACGCTCCCGCCCTATCTGCTACCGGGTGCCTCGAAATCCACCTATAGTGAGCCGTACCCGAAAAACGCATCCCCCGGCTCATCGCGTGATCGCGGCCAAAATCCCGCCTTGTTCGCGCGCGATGGAAGGACTGGCTGCCGGGGGGCAATCCGAAGGACAAGACCGTGATCAAGACCGCCCTTGTCGCCATGACCATTGTCGGCTGCGACTGCGACGCCAAGCTTTGCGAATATATCGGCGAGACGCCGGCGAAGTGGGCGACTATCGCCGACTGCGAAGCGGCGATGAAAAGCCAGATGCTGCACCAGAAGAACTTCGACTATCCGCTGGTCTCCGGCATCTGCCGCAGCAAGGGGTCGGCGTCTTCTTCGCAACTGGCGGCGGCCGCATCCCGCCCGGAACTGAAGCCGGCCAGCCGGAATGTCCAAACCCCGTTGCCGCCGGAACTGAGCCATCGGCCGAGCGTTCCCGTCGGCTCCCCGACGACGGCCATGGAGGCAGCAGCGGTACGGCCCGTCGCCTACGAGCAAGTGGTCGATGGCGGAACAGGCGTGCTCTACCGCACCAGGAACGGCTACGCCGTGGTCAAGACAGATCTCGGCCGCGTCGCGTCGGCAACGGTCGGCATTGCCAAGCGGTCCGCGAACTGGCTGGCAGGGCTGGTGCCGAGCGGGTTGTGAGCGGCCTGCCGTTCGGACCATACCACGCTGTCGCACTGCCGTTGAAAACTCCAGATAGATGCATGATGGTGTCAGGCATCGACACGCAGGAGCGCCATTTCATGAAGCATGCAGTTCGAACCGTGCTGTCCCTGGTGCTGGCCTTGGCGCCGATTCCAGCCGGTGCGCAGGATTCCGGCCAGGGCGGCGACAAGGTTGTAGGCGTCGCCAGGGACGATCCGGAAATGGCGGCGGCCATTGCGCAGGCGCGCGCCAGCCTCGATGAATTCCTGTCCTTGTCGGATGCGCCGCCAGCCGGGACAACCAGCTACAAATTGAAGGTCGAGGTCAGGGACGGAGACGCCTCGGAACATTTCTGGATCATCCCCTTCCACAAGACCGCGACCGGCTTTGCAGGAACATTGGCCAATGAGCCGCAAGCGGTGCACAATGTCGTGGCCGGCCAGGAACTCGAATTTAACCGGGACGATATTTCCGACTGGGGCTACACCAGAAACGGTCGCCAGGTCGGCAGCTTCACCGTCTGCGTGATGTTCAAGACGATGGCGCAAGAAGATGTCGAATATTATCGCCAGAACTACGGCTTCGACTGCTGAGGCGCGGCGACATGAAAGGGGCTGAATATCCCGGCGAAAAATGGAACGTCGTATCGGCGGCCGATGCCGGATGGAACGTCGATCTCCTCGCCGAGGCGAAAGCAGCGGCACGGCAATTTGGTTCGATAGCGTCTGTGGCCATCCATCGCGGATCTGTCGTCGCATCCAGCGGTTCGGCCTCGAAAAAAGTCGTCATCCGCTCGGTCCGCAAAAGCCTGCTGAGCGCTCTAATCGGCATCGAGGTCAAGCGCGGACGCATTCGTCTGGACAACACGCTGGGCGAGCTCGGCATCGATGATGTCGCGCCGTCGTTGAGCGAAGCCGAAAAGCAGGCAACAGTCGGCGATCTCATCAAGGCTCGGTCCGGGATTTACCACCCGGCGCTCGCCGAATCCGAACAGATGAAAGCCAACCGGCCCGTCCGCGGCAGCCACCCCAGGGACAGCCACTGGTATTACAACAATTGGGACTTCAACGCCCTTGGCACCATCTATGAGAGGGCAACCGGCCGCTCCGTTTTTGACGGCTTCCATGCCGACATCGCCGTCCCGCTCGGCATGCAGGATTTTCACCCTGACGACGGCGCGTATTTGCGCGGCCCCGAATCGGAGCACCCCGCCTATCATTTTCGCATGACCGCGCGCGATCTTGCCCGATTCGGCCTTCTGTACCTGCGCAAAGGCAGCTGGCGCGGCACGGAGATCGTGCCGCGGGCGTGGATCGAAGACAGCACAAAGGCTTATTCGATCACTCCAGACGGAAGCGGCTATGGTTACATGTGGTGGACGACCGGCCGTGATGGCGAAGCCCAGTCCGAAGCCACCGTTCTTCGCAATGCGGATTTGCCCAGGGTTCGCTATTTCGCCCATGGCGGTTTCGGTCAGATGATCGGCGTCTTGCCGGCAGCCGAACTGGTAGTCGTCAACCTCGCGGTCAGCCGCTCCAGATCCGCCGAGGAGCAGCGCAGGCTCGGCGATATTGTCCGCCTTGTCGCGAGAGCCGCACCCGGATGAATGGCGGCTTGTTGCAATCGGGAACTGCCTAGCTTGCGGCCGCCTCGCCATCCGTCGCGCCGATCTTGCGCACCAGCGCCGCGGTCGCCAGGATCGCGCCCATATCGGCGATCATCGGGGCGATGTGCTTGGTGTAATCGAGTGGCACGGAAATGGCGGGCAGTTCGAAGAAATTCTTCGGCTGCGGCAAGAGCAGGAAACCATCGCTGCCATTAAGTGCCACCCGCGCCGGATCATCGCGCCATGTCTCGTGCAGCCATTTCAGCGCCTGCGCCAACCGGCCGCTCACCAGCGGCTGCGCGGCGGCGACATTGTCGGTGCGAAATTCGTAGTCGCCGTCGAGCAGCGGATCGCCGCTGGACAGTTCCTGCATCTTGCCGGCGAAGATGCCGCGGAAGAAACCGACCACCGCGTTGCTGCGGCGCGTCGCGACCAATATGCCGGGGAACGGCGCGATCGTCTCGAACGCAACGATGACGCCCTTGAAGACCGTCGACGAGCCTTTGCCCGAACCTTGGCGCAACTCCGCCTCGTAGAGCTCGAACGGAAAATCCTCGTAGCGGCCTGACACGATGTCGTCGAAGCTCTGCCGGTTGAAGGCGCCGACCACGGCGCGCGGCAGCCGGTCGAAGGAATTCGGCGTCACGCTGTGCTGATAGCGCACATCCCTGATGAAGCCGAAGATGATCGGCAGCAGCGTGTCACGGAACGATTGCTGCAGCCGCGTCGCCGGCCTGATCGCCAGGAAGTACAGCAGCAGCGCCGCGAAGAAACCGCCGACATAGAGGAACACATGCGGCGTCGAGAACCATTGCTCGTTCAAGTCGGCGACCTTGTTGAACAGCCAGGCCACCAGCACGACAAAAACCAGCAGCAGCCCCAGAAACACCGGCACCCGCCAGCGCACCTGGCGGCAGGCCGAAGCCCGTCCAGCCTCATAGATCTCGATATTCTTCCTGATGCCGGCGACCACCGCTTCATCAGGCATGAACTCAGCTGCTTCCATCGCCCCCTCGCAAAGTCCTATTATACCTATGATAACGGGAAAGTTGTCAGTCGCCAAAGATCGCCTTCAGCCTGGCCTGGACCTTGCCCTTCATCCGGCCAGTCAGCGCCTCGACCGGAACCAGCCGCTCATGCCCGCCTGCGCGCAGCCGCATGAAGGGATGCATCCGGTACCCGGCGATCGCACCGCGCATGCCGAGATCTGCGCTGACATCGACGACGAAAATGCCGGCGATGCGGCCGGGCCAGGGCTGCCGCGCCAGCGCCGTGCCGAGGAAGTCGCCAAGCCCGTAAGCCACGAGCGTCTTGCCGACCCATTGCACCGGCTGCACGACATGGGCGTGGTGCCCGGCAATCAGCCCCACGCCGTGACCGGCCAGCAACCTCGCCAGCGTTTGCGTTTGCGGCTGCGGAAAATGCCGGAACTCCCAGTCCCAGTGCGGCACCGCACAGGTGAGATCGATGTTCTTGTCGGCCGCGCCTCTCGGCCATGCCGCCGGATCGCCTTGCATCGAGACAAGCTCGGTGAATGGCCCGGCGTCACCATTGCGCCACAGTGTGAAGGCGGCAAAGCCGATCGTCAGCGGCCCGGCCTTGACCTGCTCGACCGATCCTTTTTTCGCGGTGCCGATGGTGCGGATTCCAAGCCGCTTCAACGCCGCAACGGTCTCGTCGAAACCGGCGACGCCCTGGTCGAGCACATGGTTGTTGGCCAGCGACAGCACGAGCTTTTCACGCGCGATGCCTACGGCAGCAAGCGCCGCGGCAAGAAACCGCTCGCTCATCGCATGGTGAGTGCCAAGCCGCGTGCCAAACGCCACGCTCGGCCGCTCGACGACCGGACTTTCGCAATTGCCGATCACCAGATCGGCTGAGCCCAAGAGCTTTGCGATTTCCGGATCGCACTCCGGCGCACTACGGTTGGCCACCGCCGAAATATCGCCTACAAAGGCCAGCCGCACCTTCCGCCCCGGCGGCGGATCGATGATCGTCGTCGCCGCCCTCGGTGCGAGATCCCTGACATCGCCGCCGAGAGACGGTTTCAGGAAGCGCGGCAGCCATGACAGTTTGTAGGAAAGCGGATAGTTCGACACGCGACGCCCAATCGTTTGCCCAATCGGTTAGCTTGTGTAGACGGTCTGCCCGGGAAGTGTCGACCGTCAGTCCTTGAAACACTGCCGCCGGCAGACACGGCGCCAAATGCGTGTAATGTCTGCGCATCGCATAGTGGAGGGATGAGATGACACGTTTTGCAGGCCTGCTGGCGTCCGCCCTCCTCCTGTTGCTGCCTTTATCTTCGGCCCGCGCCGCCGCGCCCAAAGCGGCAACCGCTTTGTTCGAGGCCAAAACGGTGACCGAGCGCAACGCCGCGCTTACCACGCTCGAGGCTGCAGCCCAGGGCGATCCGGCGTCAGCCTATGCCGCCGGGGCCGGCGAATTCTTCACCGCGCTGGAAATCCTCGCCGGCGGTCTGCACCGCCACGGGTTCGAAAGCCCGCAATCATTCATGCTGCCGCTGATGCGGCTGCCGATTCCGGACAATCCCAATCCCGAACCGCTGACCTATGAGCAGTTCCGCGCCATTCTGGTCGCCTTCCGCGACCGGCTGGAGACATCCGCGGCCACTCTGGGCTCGGTACCCGCCGATGCCGATATCGGCATGGTCGTCGACCTCACCCATGCCGGCATCGATCTCAACGAAGACGGTGCCATCGCGCCGGATGAAAGCATGGCCGCGATCATGGCCTCGCTGTCGCGCGGCGGTATCTCGTCGGACGGCGCCGCTCCCTCGCTCACATTCCGCTTCGACCGGGCCGACGGTTTCTGGCTGCAGGGCTATGCCGAATTCCTGATGGCGCAGGCCGATTTCTGGCTGGCGCATGATTTCAGGACCATGTTCGACGGCTCGTTCCACATGCTGTTCCCGCGCGCCAAACTGCCGCTGCAGGACGTTCTGGTGCCTCCCGCCGGGGACATGGGCAGCAGCATCTTCTCATCGGAATGGCGCATCGCGGATTTCATCTCCATGGTTCACCTCGTCAACTGGCCGGTGGTCGAGCCCGAGCGACGTCAAGCGGCGCGCCGCCATCTGCTCGAAATGATCCGGCTGTCGCGCCAGGACTGGAAGGCGATCCGCGCCGAGACCGACAATGACCGCGAATGGCTGCCGGGACCGCAGCAGAAGGGCGAGAACCCGCTCACCGGGCTCGAAGTCGGCGAGGAGCAGGTCGAGGCCTGGCTCGCCACTCTGACCATGGCCGAAGACCTTTTGGAAGGCCGCAAGCTGCTGCCGCATTTCCGCATCACGGTCAGCACCGGCCAGGGCATCAACATGAAGCGTTTCTTCGAAGAACCGAAGCCTTTCGACCTAGTGCTGTCGATTACCGGCCCGGCCATCGCGCCCTACCTCGAGAGCGGTGAGATCGTAACCAGCGGCGAGTTCGACCAGATCCAGCGCCAGTTCGGTGGCGGTGGGTTTTTGACCTTCGCGCTGTGGTTCAATTGAGCAGGCGGCCTGGCTTCGCGTAACACAGCTCCTGACACCCTTGTGTCAGGAGCTTCGACCCGCTTAGCGCCCTTCGCCACTGCACTCTTTCCATTTTGGCGGACTCTGCCCATATTTGGGGCATGGCCAAACTCCCTGACAAAAAGACACCGTCTCCGGCGGGTGACAACGGCGCTTCGCCGCCGAAGCGGCGCAGCCCGCTGACCGATTTCCTCGATGCCTCGGAGCCTCTGCACAGAGGCGGCTTCGCCGAGGCGCCGCAGGCCGACTTCACCGGCACGCCGCTGAGCGGCTCGATTGCCGACTGGGCAGAGCAGATAGAGCAGGAGGCCGAGAAGGAAGGGCGTAGTTCCGGCGGCGCCAAGCCGCCGAAGGTGGCGAAGAAGATTCCGGAACGCTCAACCTCCCCCGGCCGCAGTTCGCGCGGCACCTCGATGGGCGGCGCGGCCACGGCCCGCGAGCGCACCGCCGCCGGCCTCAACCCGGTCGCCGGTCTCGACATCTCGCTGGAAGACGCCGAGACGATGGCCTCGGGCAGCGTCACCGCGACGGTCGCGGCGCTGTCGGCGCTGATCGAATCCGGCAACCCGCTGCACAAGGACGGCGTGCTGTGGACGCCGCACCGCCCTGCCCGCCCGGAAAAATCCGAAGGCGGCATCGCCATCAAGATGGTGTCGGATTTCGAGCCGGCCGGCGACCAGCCGACCGCCATCAAGGATCTTGTCGAGGGCGTCGACAACAATGATCGCACTCAGGTGCTGCTCGGCGTCACCGGCTCCGGCAAAACCTTCACCATGGCCAAGGTGATCGAGCAGACGCAGCGCCCTGCTTTGATCCTGGCGCCCAACAAAACGCTGGCCGCGCAGCTCTATTCCGAGTTCAAGAAATTCTTCCCCGACAATGCGGTCGAGTATTTCGTCTCCTACTACGACTACTACCAGCCGGAAGCCTACGTTCCGCGCACCGACACCTTCATCGAGAAGGAATCCTCGATCAACGAGCAGATCGACCGGATGCGCCATTCGGCCACGCGTTCGCTGCTCGAGCGCGACGACGTCATCATCGTCGCCTCGGTGTCCTGCATCTACGGTATCGGCTCGGTCGAGACCTACACGGCGATGACCTTCCAGATGCAGATCGGCGACCGGCTCGACCAGCGGGCTCTGCTCGCGGATCTCGTCGCCCAGCAATACAAACGCCAGGACATCAATTTCGTCCGCGGCTCGTTCCGCGTGCGCGGCGACACGATCGAAATCTTCCCGGCTCACCTTGAAGACCGGGCGTGGCGCATCTCGATGTTCGGCGACGAGATCGAGGCGATCACCGAATTCGATCCGCTCACCGGCCAGAAGACCGGCGAGCTGAAGAGCGTCAAGATCTACGCCAACTCGCACTATGTGACGCCGCGTCCAACGCTCAACCAGGCGATCAAGTCGATCAAGGAGGAGCTCAAGCACCGGCTGGTCGAGCTCGAGCGCGCCGGCCGCCTGCTGGAGGCACAGCGGCTCGAACAGCGCTGCCGCTTCGATCTTGAGATGCTGGAAGCCACCGGCTCCTGCGCCGGCATCGAGAACTATTCGCGCTATCTCACGGGACGCCAGCCGGGCGATCCGCCGCCGACTTTGTTCGAATATATCCCCGACAACGCGCTGGTCTTCATCGACGAAAGCCACGTCACCGTGCCGCAGATCGGCGGCATGTATCGTGGCGACTTTCGGCGCAAGGCGACACTGGCGGAGTATGGTTTTCGCCTGCCCTCCTGCATGGATAATCGCCCGTTGCGCTTCGAGGAATGGGACGCCATGCGCCCGCTCTCCGTCGCGGTTTCTGCGACACCCGGCGCCTGGGAGATGGAACAGGCCGGCGGCGTGTTCGCCGAGCAGGTCATCCGCCCGACCGGCCTGATCGATCCGCCGGTCGAAGTCCGCCCGGCGAAAAGCCAGGTCGACGATGTCGTCGGCGAAATCCGCGACACCACGGCCGCCGGCTACCGCACGCTGGTCACCGTTTTGACCAAGCGCATGGCCGAAGACCTGACCGAATATTTGCATGAGCAAGGCGTGCGCGTTCGCTACATGCACTCCGACATCGACACGCTGGAGCGCA
Organism: Mesorhizobium sp. M0016; assembly: GCF_040324035.1. NCBI lineage: Bacteria > Pseudomonadati > Pseudomonadota > Alphaproteobacteria > Hyphomicrobiales > Phyllobacteriaceae > Mesorhizobium > Mesorhizobium sp. M0016. The sequence continues at coordinate 51,637 of NZ_JAMYVM010000001.1, forward strand.
TCGAGATTCTACGCGATCTCCGCCTCGGCGCTTTCGACGTGCTGGTCGGCATCAACCTGCTGCGCGAAGGCCTCGACATTCCTGAATGCGGTTTCGTCGCCATCCTCGACGCCGACAAGGAGGGCTTCCTGCGCTCCGAGACGTCGCTGATCCAGACCATCGGTCGCGCCGCCCGCAACGTCGACGGCAAGGTCATCCTCTATGCCGACCAGGTCACCGGCTCGATGGAGCGGGCGATGGCCGAGACCAACCGCCGCCGCGAAAAGCAGATGGAATGGAACGCGGCCAACGGCATCACCCCGGAATCGGTGAAGTCGCGCATCTCCGACATTCTGGACTCGGTCTACGAGAAGGACCATGTCCGCGCCGATATCTCGCAGTTCACCGACGGCGCCGGTGCGATGATGGGCAACAATCTCAAGGCTCATCTCGACGCCATGGAAAAGCAGATGCGCGACGCCGCCGCCAATCTCGACTTCGAGAAGGCCGCCCGCATCCGTGACGAGATCAAGCGGCTGCGCGAGATGGAACTGTCCATCTCGGAAGACCCGCTGGCCAAATACGCCGACATGGAAAGCCCGGTCTCCGGCCGCGAGAAGGGCAAGCACAACAAGGGCGTGGCCAAGCACCGTACGGCTGAGGAACAGGAGCGTTTCCGCAAGTTCGACGACGCACGCGCGGCTGAAGAGGCGGCCAGGGCTGCCCGGTCCAACCTCTTCCGCAAGCCGGCGCTCGACGAAATGGGTGCCGAGGGCGCCGTGCCGGTGAAGAAGCCGCTATTTGCCAAGCCGTCGATCGACGATATGGGGCCTGGTACCGACATGCCGACGCCGTCAGGCGCGGTGTCGCGCTCGCTGTTCAAGAAACAGTCGGCGCAGGAAGCGCACGGCTCCGACTTCGGCATTCCGGGCGACGCGACTAGGCCCCTGTTCAAGAAGAACTCACTGGACGAGATGACGGTTCGGCGGACCGAAAAGCCGGTCGAAGGAAAAATGCCGGCCAAGCCCCAGCCAATCTCCCCCCAGCTGGGGGAGATGTCCGGCGGGACAGGCGCGAAGGATCGCGACGCCAAGCCAATGATTCGCCAGCGCGCCGGCATCGGCTCCTACGAAGACCCAGGCGACGCCCGCCGCGAAAAGCGCCGGCCGGGCAAGACGGGACGGCCGGGGAAATAGACCTCTTCCCTTCTCCCCTTGTGGGAGAAGGGAAGAGCGCTCCACCACCGCCGCATCCGTCGCCCACTTGCCTCCACCCCCGCCTTTGGTGTAATCGCTCCACACACTCAAAGTTTTGTCTTGAAAGGAGGGCTGCGTGTCTATCGATCACCATCGTCAGCGTGGCCCGATTTCTGCCCTGCGAGTTCGCTTGCAGGGCTGACCAGGGACATCACGGGTTTTTTCCCGCTTCGATTTTTTTGGTCTGCCCTTCGTGGTGCGCAAAGCTGAGCCTGATGGCCGGCACGCGCACCGTCAAAGTGCATTGAGCCGGACACCGGCAAGACCAGAGAAATCACAATGGCCCTGATCAGCCTCAAATCCCTCGGCGTCACCATGAGTGCGCCGCTGTTTTCCAACCTCGACCTCACCATCGGCACCGGCGACCGGCTCGGCATCGTTGCCGCCAATGGCCGTGGCAAGTCGACCTTGCTGAAGTGCCTGACCGGCGCAATGGAGCCGACCTCCGGCGACATTTCCCGCACGCGCGGCCTGCGCGTCGGCCATGTCGAACAATCCGTTCCTCCTGCCCTTCTCGGCCGCAGCTTCCACCAGGTGGTGGCCGACGCCTTGCCGGCGGGGCAGGCCGACAGCGAGATGTGGCGGGTAGACGTGGCGCTGGATTCGCTCGACGTGCCCGAGCCGATGCGCGAACGGCCGATGCAGGCGCTGAGCGGCGGATGGCAGCGGCTGGCGCTGATTGCCCGCGTCTGGGTCACCGACCCCGATGTGCTTTTGCTCGACGAGCCCACCAACCATCTCGACCTCGCCAAGATCAGCCAGCTGGAAAGCTGGCTGAACGCCCTGCCTCGCGAGGTGCCGGTGGTCATCGCCAGTCACGACCGCGCCTTTCTCGACGCCGTCACCAACCGCACGCTGTTCTTGCGCCCGGAGGACTCGCCGGTGTTTGCACTGCCCTATTCCAGGGCGAGGCAAGCGCTCGACGACCTGGACGCTTCGACGGCGCGCCGGTTCGAGCGCGACATGAAGGTGGCGCAGCAACTGCGCAAGCAGGCCGCCAAGCTCAACAACATCGGCATCAATTCCGGCAGCGACCTTTTGACGGTGAAGACCAAGCAACTCAGGGAACGGGCGGAGAAGCTGGAAGACGCCGCGGTATCGGCGCATCGCGAGAAATCAGCCGGCGCGATCCGGCTGGCCAACCGCGGCACCCATGCCAAGGTGCTGATTACGCTGGACGACGCCACGGTGGAAACGCCGGACGGCATGCTGCTGTTCAAGACCGGCAAGCGCCACATCTGCCAGGGCGATCGCATCGTGCTGCTCGGCCGCAACGGCGTCGGCAAGTCGCGTTTCGTCAACCTGATCCGCAATGCCATCTCCGAGCCTGACACGGTGCCGAACGTCAAAGTGACGCCGTCGACGGTGCTCGGTTACAGCGACCAGGCGCTGGCCGGCATCAGTGGCGACGACACGCCTCTGGCCATGGTCTCGCGCCGCTACGATGTCGGCGAGCAGCGCGCCCGTTCGCTGCTTGCCGGCGCCGGCGTTGTCATTGAGATGCAGGAGAAGAAGATCGGCGTGCTGTCCGGCGGCCAGAAGGCGCGGCTGATGATGCTGGCGCTGAGACTCGCCAACCCCAACTTCTACCTGCTCGACGAGCCGACCAACCATCTCGACATTGACGGCCAGGAAGCGCTGGAGGAGGAACTGCTCAAGCACCAGGCGAGCTGTGTGCTCGCCTCGCACGACCGTTCCTTCATCCGCGCCATCGGCAACCGCTTCTGGCTGATCGACAAGCGGAAGCTGACCGAAGTCGAAGACCCCGAGGATTTCTTCCGCTCAGTGGCTGAAACGGCGGGCTGAGGAACTACCACCATGGGCCGCACTGTGTTGCGGCCCATGGTTTCACATCTCTCAGAATATTTTCAGCGCTCTGTCGGATCGCCTGAACCTGCTGCGTCCTTGGGATGCCGACACGATGATGCCGGCTTCATCTGAGGAGAACGCATCATGTCCATCCTGTCATCCATAGGCCGCGTCGCCGCCCGTTACGCACAGAACCGCGCCCGCTATCGCAGCGAGCGCGAGCTTCTGGCCCTGCCGATCGAACTGCGCAAGGATATCGGCTGGCCGGAAATCCTCATCGACGCGCAAAACGGCCCGCGGATCTGCAGGGCGCCCTGACCATGCGGTCGGGAAAGATCGATGCAGGCCGCCGCGGGGCGACCGTTGCTCAGTCATGCGTATCGCCAGACAGCGGCGTCGCCTGCATCGATCGACGCTTTTCGAACGCCTCGAACCAGCGCGTCAGCCGCGCCCGCGCGCGAAAGGACGGCAGCTGGCGGAACGCCATCCAGGACAGCGTGGTGGCAAGCGCTATATGGCCGACATGGAGCGATGTCTCGGCGTCCAGCGCGCTTTCGATCCAGTCATAGCTGGCCTCGATTTTTTCCCGGTAGCCTTCGGCAAGCGCTGCATAGCGCAACTGTTCGGGCCGCCTTTCCGTCTCCCAGCGCAGGCCTATGCCCGTCTGCGCCAGGCCTTGGGCGACCGCCTGCAGCCGCAACGCCTGCCAGCGCGCTTCGCCGTCCTGCGGCAGCAATTTGCGGCCGTCATGCAGCGTATCCAGATAGGCGCAGATGACATCGGAATCGAAGAGCGGCGGCGCATCCGGCCGCAGCAGCACCGGCACCTTGCCGAGCGGGTTTTCGGCGTAGACACGGGCATTGCGCAAGGTCGGGCTGGTCTCGTGATGAATGACCTCGAGCCGGTCGGCAAGCCCGACCTCATGGGCGAAGACGAGCGCCTTGCGCGCAAAGGGCGAATGGGTCTGGTAATAGAGGATCATTGTCGTCTCAGCGGGTTGGAGAAGCAGTCCCCTTTTCTAGCCTGCTCATACCGAGGATTGCGCTCTGATTGGGCGCCGCCGACGCAAGTTCGTTTCGCCAGAAAATCGCATCGGCCCAGAAAATCGCATCAGACATGTAGGATCGCCGCCGCCTCGTTCGTCCTAGGGTTCGCAAGGCCAACCAAGCGCCCAGACCAAACCCAAAGAGGAACAAGACATGACCGACCAGACCCCCATTCAGCCGGCCGCGAAAGTTCTCGGTGGATTGACCCCCTATCTGCAGCTGGACGGCGCCTTCAAGGCCGCCGAATTCTACAAGAAGGCTTTCGGCGCCGAACAGGTGTTCTTCTATCCGCCCGATGAGCAGGGCCGCACGATGCACATCCATCTCCACATCAACGGCTCGACGCTGATGATTTCCGATTTCTACCCCGAAAACGGCATGCCTGCCGTCAAGCCGCAGGGCTATACCATGCAGCTCCATCTCGGCGCCGACGAGATCGATGGCTGGTGGAAGCGCGCGGTCGGTGCCGGCTGCGAAGTCGCAGTGCCGCTGCAGCTGATGTTCTGGGGCGACCAGTGGGGCAACATGCGCGATCCCTTCGGGGTCGAATGGGCGATGAACGCGCCGGCGAAGAAAGACTGACCACCGCTGACAAAGCTCCTCACCGGCTGACGCCGGTAAGGAGCTTTGTGAGATACTCCAAGGAAAACCCAATGTCCTATGTCGATGGTTTCGTGCTCGCCGTGCCGAAGGCAAATATCGATGACTACAAGAAGCTGGCCAACCTCGCAGGCCCGATATGGAAGGAACACGGAGCGCTCGCCTATGTCGAATGTACCGCCGACGACGTGCCCTATGGTGAGTTGACCTCGTTTCCGCGTGCCGTTCAGGCAAAAGACGACGAGATCGTCGTCTTTGATTGGGCCGTCTATTCGTCCAGGCAAAGCCGCGACGCGGTAATGGCCAAGGTGATGGCCGATCCCCGTTTGACACCCGATTTGGGGCCCATGCCCTTCGATATGAAGCGCATGATCTTCGGCGGCTTCCAGCCCTTCATCGAGCTTTAGCCGCTGCTCAGGCCAGCTTGTCCAGCAGCGGCTTCAACCTGTCGCCATAGCGCTTCCAGAGATCGACCGAGCCCCGATACATCGGCTGGCGCACCTGCGCGGCCGAGGCCGTGCGCACCGGGCGGTCGGTCTCGTGGAACGACAGCGCCTTGTCGTCCCAGGACAGGCCGAGATGCCCGATCAGCGCCCGCGTCTGTCCCTCTTGGTCGGCCACGAAATCCTCGTAACGCACGTTATGCACGACGCCCGGCAGAACATCGTGCCAATGCGCCATGATGTCGGTGTAGATATTGTGGAAATCGGCGAGCTCGCCCAGATCATAGCCGTAGCGGTGGTTGTCGCCGCGGAAATGCACCTTGTAGATCGAAAGGCAGGTCGCCGCCGCATCGCGCGCGCAATGGATGATCTTGGCTTTCGGCAGCATCATATGGATGAAGCCGATGAGCAGGAAGTTGCCGGGCATCTTGTCGGTGACATGCCTGAAGTTGGGATAGCGCTCATGCAGCATGTCGAGATAGGCTTGGCCCGCCTCCGCAAACTCCGCGTCGGATACATCGACCAGTCCCCAGGGGAAACCTCCCGGCATGGTCAGCGGAAATTGCTTGCCGACCGCGGTTTTCAACATGCTGAGCTCGCCCGCGCCATAGACTTGTGGATGGCTGGCGATGATCTGTTCGACCAGCGTGGTGCCGGAGCGCGGCATGCCGACGACGAAAATCGGGGTGTCGTCGGAGATTGCACTTGGCTTGTGCTTTTCGAAAAAGCCGGCGTTGAACACCGTCTTCATCGCCTCGAATTCGGCCCGCGTCCTGACCGGATCATAATCGATGCCCTTGCGGCGGATCGCATTGCCTTCAGCGAAATAGTCGAAGGCCCTGTTGTAGTCCTTCAAATCGTCATTGGCCTTGCCGAGACCGAAGGACAGCTGCATGCGCGCCAGGCTGTCGGCCGGCGCCTTGGCATGCTGGGCCTCCATGCCGGCGAGTTCGGCGTCGCGCTCCTTCTGGCGCTTGACCTGCGTCAGCATCAGCCAGGCCTTTGCCATGCCTGGCGTGATCGCCAACGCCTGCCGAAACAGGTCTGCCGCTTCATCGAGCTTGCCTTTTTCCATCAGCCCGACGCCGAGCCCATGCAACAGGTCGGCATCCTTGGGCCGGATCGTCAGCGCCTCGCGAAAGGTCGCCAGCGCCTCATCCAGACGACCGGCTTCCTGCAACGTTTCGGCAAGCCCGATGCGGGCGCGGACATGGAAGGGATTGCGCCCGATTGTGCCGCGATAGATGTCCTCCGCAGCCTCGAACTGGCCGAGCTGTTTCAACGCCGAACCCAGATTGTCGCGTGCCGCGAGCTGGTCGGGCTTGAGATCGACCGCGCCGCGGAAGAAATCGGCGGACGCGGCAACGCGGCCGAGATCGCGCATCACCGTGCCGAGATTGTTGAGGAAATCGGGATTCTTCGGCTGCAGACGCACAGACTGCTCGATCAGCTCCAGCCCTTCGGGGCTGCGCCCGGTCTGGTGCAGCAACAGGCCCAGGAAATGCGCCGCTGCCGGGTGATTGGCCTTGCGCGCCAGCACCTGCCGGTACAGCGTCTCGGCCTCCTGCCGGCGCCCGGCCTGATGCAGCTGCAGCGCCTGCTGCACATATTGGTCGAGGCCCAGCGGCGGCTGTCCGCCAGCTCCAGCACCCGCCGCTCTTCTCTGATCTCTGTTGATGGGAAACCTGCCGTGTTTTGTCCGCTTGCCGCGATCTAGGCCATCGGCGCTGCAGGTTCAAGGGAAGAGTGGGCTCGCCAAGGGCGCGGACCTCTTCGAAACTCTAGAGGAATTCCAGGAAAATGTAGCGTTCAAATCAGCCGGTTGCTCTCGGCGAGCCGGCGCTCCCGCCGTTGCGTGCCGTCGGTGTCGGCAATCTTGCGCCGTGCCGCTTCGTCGCTTCTTATCGTCAGGCGCACTGACATTGCCTTGGGGAAGAGGACGATTGGCTCGATTGTTGCGGTCGGACGATCCGGCGTTTTCATGAATCTCATATATTTTTGCCTTTCGTAAAAAATAATCTTAGGGGCACCGGAATAATTATTCCGATGCGCTCTAAATAAGAAATTGGCTGATATTGTTCCACGATAGCAGATTTATTAGGGGTTTATACGAGAAATTTTTTATACCGGTCGAGCCGTGGCGGAAATCAGCTTGAATAGCCAACAATTTCGGATTATTGATCTGAGATCGTTTTTTGGGTCAAGCTTGGCATATAGCGGCGTCGGAGATACTCGACCCGCCAAACTCATTCCAATCGCCGATGGTTGAGTTCCCGGTTGATGCCGGAAAGCATCGACGAACCAGAGCCAAGCCAATGCCGGATCGCACCACCCGTTCCATCGCCCATTTCGCGGCACCCTTCGTGCTTAGCGGGCTGGAAGGGCAACTGCCGGCCGGCGACTATGACATCGATCACGACGAAGAGCTGATCGAGGGCATGTCGCGGCTTGCCTGGCGTCGCGTCGCCACCTTCATCCATTTGCCGGCAAGGGCGGTGAAGAACCCGGCCACCAGCCAGCTTGTCGCCATCGACTACCTCGAACTCGAAACAGCGCTGAGGCGCGACCAGGAGAACGCAGCATGATCCGCTTCCAGCAGAATGCGCGTCCGCGCACCGACACGCCCTCGCACCTCTTCGCCGTCGGCCAGACCGTGCGCATGAAGAGCCGCAGCGGGCTCGCCCAGAAGACCGCCGAGCTGTTTCAGATCAAGAGCAGATTGCCGGTCAAGGATGGCTCGCCGCAATATCGCATCCGCAGCGAGCAGGAGACCTATGAGCGGGTCACCACGGAAGACAACCTCGAAGTGGCGGACGCCCCGGCTGTCCCCGACAGCCCGGCCGTCTGACACCGCACCCACCCAGCACGTACGAAGGAGCAGACAGATGGCCAAGGGTCAGCAGCGCAGCAATCGCGAAACTCGCAAGCCCAAGAAAGACAAGGTGGTGGCCAAGGCCGCCTCCCCGTTCGGTTCCTCGGTCAAGCAAGCCGAGAGCAGCCTGAAGCCGAAGTCGAAGGGCTGACAAGGCAGGGACGCGCCTGGCGTACCTGCCAGCAATGGACTGACGATCTCGCGCAAAACTCTGCAACGGAGGCTTGCTTGACGTTCTTCGTCGAGCCGCTCGCGCGACGTCGACGAAGCCACGCTCGACAAGGTATCCTTCTTCCCTTGGAGGTGAGAAGCGGTCCGCGCAGCAGACGAAAAGCCAATTGTTGGCTTTTCGAGTTTCGAACGCCCTGAGCCTGCGAAGGACCAAGGGTGGTCCGGTCCACCCGCCCGGTCCCCGCTGCTTCGCAGGGTCCCGGCATTCGCCGCCTTTTTTATCGTGTCAGTGGGACGGTGAATTCGCCTCCGGCGGACTCACCCGACAGGGGAGAAGGAAAAATCAGCAGGGGCCGTCCTCGACGACGCGGTAGTCGGCGGCACGGGCCTCGCAGGCGTTGGGAAAGGTGCGCAGCTCGCCATGGCGGCGGGCGCAGACCGGGGCGTATTCGCGCGTGCAGAATGTCGGCTCTTCGCCACCACCGCCACCACCGCCGCCGTCGCGGCAAGGGCCGTCGCGAACGATGCGGTAGCCTTCCCGTTCGGCAAGGCAGGCATTGGCGAAGGTCTGGCGGTCACCGCCGCGCCGCGCGCAGACCGGCTCGTATTGCCTGGTGCAGAATTCCGGTTCCGGCCGTGGCGGGCGCGGACGTGGTCCCGGCCCGTCATCGACGACGACGGTGCAGGCCGCAAGAAGACCCGACAGGAAGAGAATAGTAAAACCCTGGCGCGAGAAGATCGTCGCAAGAAATCTCATGAATATGCCTCCCTCGAGACCCCCGTCCCCGGCGCAAAACGCGCCTGTCGATCCTCGCCATTGCCTTGCCAAATGCAACCCCCGTTTGCGGCGCGGGAGCCATGCGATGCCCGGCCCGCGCATTGGTTTGGCCCTGGACCAGACCGCTGGACCATGCGTGGCCGGGCTCTGGCTGATGAACTCTTAAGAACCCAGGTTTATCGAAGCGCCTTCGTTGGGATGCGTCGATGGACGCGGCCCGCGGCGCTATCTTGCAACGATCACGTTTCCGTGCGATAAATTTTGTGTTCGGGCATTTGCGACCCGGAGAGCGGAACGTTTTGGACGACCTTTCCCCGATACTGTGAATCTCTGACGGCCCCGTTTTCGGCGGGGGGTTTTACCATGCGCAAATGCAGGACTGCCGAAGCAACCACCGGGACTTGCCCACGATGCCAGGCGGCGGGCAAACCATAAGACTGACACGGGTGAAGGAGTTTCCCCAATGGCCCAGACCGGCACCGTTAAATTCTTCAACGCGACCAAAGGCTTCGGCTTCATCACGCCCGACGGCGGCGCCAAGGATGTGTTCGTCCACATTTCCGCGATCGAGGCCTCGGGCCTGCGTACCCTCGTCGACGGCCAGAAGGTCACCTTCGACGTTGAACCCGACCGCATGGGCAAGGGTCCGAAGGCGGTCAACCTCCGCGCGGCCTGAACCGGCGGTGCCCGCGCGCCCGTCGGGCGCTCGAAAAAGCACCTAAAGCGTGTTTGAACCGGCTTTGTCAGCCGTCCAGAGTTTCGAAGGCGCGACGTTTCCCGTTGCGCCTTTTTCATGACCGCCGTCGCCGGAGGCAAAGGACGCTTTATCGGTCAATGCCGTGGCTGATCGCCGGAGCAATCGTCTGGCGCGAATTGCCTTCGGTGCCACGATCTATTTGACCAGCCTTCAGCGTTGCCGCCGTCGCCAAAACTTTCTCTTGCCGATAGCGCTAAAATAAAGGACAAATTTCCCTTCGGGCATTTGCCGGCCCGAAACTGGACTTTATGGGATCAAAGGGAGCTTCCCATGCCGCAGACCGGCACCGTCAAATTCTTCAATCATGCCAAAGGCTTCGGCTTCATTACGCCCGACGACGGGCAGAAGGATGTCTTCGTTCATATTTCGGCCGTGCAGGCTTCGGGTCTTTCCGGTCTGGAGGATGGACAAAAAGTGACATTCGACACCGAGCCGGACAAGCGCGGCAAGGGTCCAAAGGCCGTCAACCTGTCGGTCGGCTAAGCCGGCTCAAGACAGTCCGGACGGAGATTGACGAGGCGGAGCGCCTTGCGTACGCGCTTGGTTTTGCCGCAAGAACTGGATCGTATCAGCCAATTCCGTTCAGCCCCCGTTCAGCCACGGTCTTCTATTAATCGTCCCCTAGGCTGGACCGCATCCCCGAAAACTATCCGGGCCGGCACGAAGGAGACCAAAATGAATCGCATTTTCAAGACCGCCATCCTGGGCGCCGCTCTCGCCGCGACCACCCTCGCCACCTTGCCTGCCGCCAATGCCAAGGACTGGAACCGCTGGCATCATGGCCATGGTCGTCATCATAATGGCGACGCGCTTGCGGCCGGTGTCGTCGGCCTTGCGGCCGGCGCTCTGATCGCCGGTGCGCTGAGCAACCCGCAGCCGCGCTACAGCAGCTATGATGACGATTACGACTACCGCGAAGTGCGGCCGGCGCCGGTGCGCCGTTACTATGCCGAACCGCGGGTCGTCTATGCCGACCGCTATGCCGAGCCGTGGACCCGCGACTGGTACGAATACTGCTCGGACCGCTACCGGAGCTTCAATGCCCGCAGCGGCACGTTCACCGGCAATGACGGTGAGCAGCATTTCTGCGTCGCGAATTGAGCTTCCCTGTCCCACAAAAAGCGCTGACCGCAAGGCCAGCGCTTTTTTTTGGCAGAAAGACATCGCTAAGTCAGGAAGGGATTGGTCCGCCTCTCCTCGCCAAAGCGGCCACCCGGGCCGTGGCCGCAGATGAAGCCGATCTCATCACCGAGCGGCAAAAGCTTGTTCTTAATCGAGGCGATCAGCGCCGCATGGTCGCCGCCCGGCAGGTCGGTGCGCCCGACCGAGCCGCGAAACAGCACGTCGCCGACATGAGCGAACTTCGCCGCGCGATTGTAGTATACGACATGGCCGGGCGCATGGCCGGGGCAGTGCAGCACCTCGAACATATGTGAGCCGAACGAAACCGTCTCGCCCTCTGCGAGAAACCGGTCGGGCACGCAGTTGCGCGCCCCGGCAATGCCGTAGCGCTGGCCCTGGTTCTCGAGATTGTCGAGCAATAGCTTGTCGGCTTCGTGCGGGCCGATGATCTCGATGCCGAGTGCTTCCTTCAGCTCCATGGCGCCGCCGGCGTGATCGATGTGGCCATGGGTGATCCAGATCGCAGCGGCGGTGATCGCATTGTCCTTCAGCACCGCCAGCACCTTGTCGATGTCGCCGCCCGGATCGACGACGACGCCATGCTTGTCATCCATGTCGAACAGGATGGTGCAGTTCTGCTGGAAAGGCGTGACCGGCACGATGCCGGCATTGAGCTGACCCATGATTGTCCTTTCGCTGTTCCAGCGTGATGTAGAGGCGCGGGCGAAGGCCGTCCACTGCTGAAAGGCAAACAGTCCGTCCTAAAACAGAAATGGGCGGCCCAACGGCCGCCCATTTGACGAAGCCTCAGTCTCAAGCAATTCCAGGAAAAGTGTAAAGCGGTTTTCCGTCCGGAATTGCGTAAAACAACAAACTAGATCATTCGCCGTGAAACGGTGAATGATCTAGTTGGCTTACTTCTTCATCGCGCCCATGACCGCACCGATGATGCCGGTCAGGATGGCGCCGCCGCCGGCGCCGCCGAGCAGGTTTTTGAGGTTCAGCGTATCGCCCAATCCGCCCGCTGCCGTTGCAGCCGCTGCCGGGTCGGCCGTGCCGCCGAGCAGGCTGCCGAGGATCGCCGCCCCGCCAACGCCGCCAACCGCGCCGCCGAGGATTTTGGTCAACTGGCCCATCGCCGCATTCTTCAGCGCAACGCCGACCGCCTGACCACCGACAACACCTGCAATTACCTGTACAACGAGCGCAATGAGCGTATTCGTATCCATGTACCTAGTCCCTCCATAGCTGCCAGCCTCCCGGGCCGACACCATCATGAGACGCTGAATTGTACGAAAGTCAAATGCACAGATGCTGAAATAAAGGGGCCGGCCTCAAAACCGCCCCTGCTTGCGAAAAAAGCTGTGACTTTCGTTATTCTGCGGCTATCGCATGCTTAGGTTGCACCGCAGCAGAATAGTCGTTCATCAAAGTCTTGTCGATCTCGCCGACCTCGAATCGGTACGGACCGATCTCGGAGACCGGCGTCACTTCCGCTGCCGTTCCGGTGAGGAAGCACTGTTCGAAGCCTTCGAGTTCCTCAGGCATGATGGCGCGCTCGACGACTTCAAGGCCGCGGTCCTTGGCGAGGCCGATGACGGTGCGGCGGGTGATGCCGTCGAGGAAGCAATCGGGCTTCGGCGTGTGGATCTTGCCATCCTTGACGAAGAAGATGTTGGCGCCCGTTGCTTCGGCGACCTGGCCGCGCCAGTCGAGCATCATGGCATCGGCATAGCCCTTGGCCTCGGCGGCATGCTTGGACATGGTGCAGATCATGTAGAGGCCGGCGGCCTTCGACTTCGACGGCGCGGTGCGCGGATCGGGCCGGCGCCATTCCGCCAGATCGAGACGGATGCCCTTGAGCTTCTGCGCCGGGTCGAAATAGCTCGGCCATTGCCAGATGGCGATGGCGCAGTTGATGCGGCTGTTCTGCGCCGACACCCCCATCTGTTCGCTGCCGCGCCAGGCGATCGGCCTGACATAGGCGTCCTGGAAACCCTGCTTCTTCAGAAGCGTGGTCGAGGCGTCATTGAGCTCGGCCACGGAATAGGGAATATTGAAGCCGAGCAGGCGCGCCGATTCATGCAGACGCTCGGTGTGCTCATTGAGCTTGAAGATGGCGCCGCCATAGGCGCGCTCGCCCTCGAAGACGGCGCTGGCATAGTGCAGGCCGTGGGTCAGCACGTGGATCTTGGCGTCGGCCCATTTGACGAACTCGCCGTTGATCCAGATGAAGCCGTCCAGTTGGTCGAAGGGAACGGATGCCATGGAAACCTCCCGCGGGCGGCGACCCGCACATCATTAGTGTTGTTTTTTGTTGCGCGACAGCCGCGTCGGGCGGCCCTTGAAGCGTAAGCGGAGAATCGAACTCTGGCAAACTCAGGAAGTTCCGGAAAAACCGCACTCCCTTGCCTTTTCGTTCGCATTCACCCGAAAAGCTTGTCAAAAATTACCATTGCGGGGAAATTACGTCAATAGTACTGACATAATTTCCCTCTATGGACGGAGAAATGATGACGGATCGAAGCCCAGCTGCCGGAAAACCGATCAAGACACCGATCACCGACGAGGACGGCATCGACTTCGCCATCATCGAACTGTTCTTCTTTGCGTATCGCGATTTCACTTCCGATCCGGACCAAATCCTGGCCGATTACGGCTTTGGCCGCGCCCATCACCGTGTGCTGCATTTCGTCAACCGCCGGCCGGGACTGACGGTCGCCGAACTGCTCGACGTGCTCAAGATCACCAAGCAGAGCCTGGCGCGGGTGCTCAAGCAGCTGATCGACACCGACCATGTCGTCCAATTGCAGGGTCCGCGCGACCGCCGCCAGCGGGAGCTCTATCCGACAGCCAAGGGCCGCGCCTTGGCGCTGGCCCTGGCGCGGCCACAGTCACGCCGCATCCGTGCTGCATTGGAAGATTCCGGAGCCAGCGAGCGTCCCTTGATCGAACGATTCCTGGAAGCCATGGTCAATCCGGAACTAAGGGCGCAGATCGACATTGTGCCTGCAAACATGTCAGGGAAAAGTCATGGAGACCATTGAGAGGGTGGACCAGCCGACGGCGCCGGACGATGACGCGCCGCATCTGCTTGTGGTCGACGACGACACCCGCATCCGCAATTTGCTCAAGCAGTATCTGACCGAAAATGGCTTTCGCGTCACTGTCGCCGGAAATGCCGGCGAGGCCAGGCGCAAGCTCGCCGGGCTCGACTTCGACCTCCTTGTCCTCGACGTCATGATGCCCGGAGAGACCGGCGTCGACCTCACCAAGGCGCTGCGGGCGGAGAAGAACGTGCCGATCCTGATGCTCACCGCGCTATCGGAAACCGACAGCCGCATCACCGGGCTCGAGGCCGGCGCCGACGACTATCTGCCCAAGCCCTTCGACCCGCGCGAACTGATCCTGCGCATCAACAACATCCTGCGCCGCGGCGGCCCGGCGACGACGCCCAAGGTCGAGCAGCTGGTCTTCGGCCCCTACACCTTCCAGATCGCCAGGCGCGAGCTGAAGCGGGGCGGCGAGGCTCTGAAGCTGACCGACCGCGAGCAGGAGATCCTGGCGATCTTTGCCGCGCGGGCCGGCGAAACCATCCCGCGCCATGAGCTTGTCGGTGACGATTCGGAAGTCGGCGAGCGCACCATCGACGTTCAGATCAACCGGCTGCGCCGCAAGATCGAGCGCGATCCGTCCAATCCGGTCTGGCTGCAGACGGTGCGCGGTATTGGGTATCGGCTCAGCGTGGAATAGAATGCCGCTGACGGCCGCCCTTTGGCCATAGATATGTGGCCATCGACCAGCGGCCATTGACCCAGCGGAAGGATAAATGGCGACCACGCAACTGGAACGGCCGGAACAAGGCGGCTTTGGCGCGCGCGTATCACGCGCGCTGAAAGCAATGCCGCGTGCCTGGAAGCGGTTCTGGCGGCTGGTTGCGTTCTATATGCCCAAGCGGCTTTATGCCCGCTCGCTGATCATCGTCATCGCGCCGATGATCCTTCTGCAGTCGGTCGTCGCCTTCGACTTCATGGAACGCCACTGGGCAACCGTGACGCAGCGCCTGTCGCAGGCCACCGTGCGCGACATCGCCGCGATCATCGACATGATCGAGACCTATCCGCATGATGGCGACTACGCCAACATCATCCGCATCGCCCAGGACCGCATGCAGTTGAAGGTCGACCTCTTGCCGCCCGACCCGTTGCCGGCGCCTGGACCCAAGCCCTTCTTCTCGATCCTTGACGACGTCCTTTCCACCGAGATCACCCGCCAGATCAACCGCCCGTTCTGGATCGACACGGTCGGCAATTCCAACATCGTCGAGGTCCGCATCCAGCTCGAGGGCAAGGTGCTGCGCGTCTTCGTGCGCCGCAGCCAGGCCTATGCCTCCAACACCCACATCTTCCTGATCTGGATGGTCGGGACGTCGCTGGTGCTGCTGACGATCGCCATCCCCTTCCTTCGCAACCAGATCCGGCCGATCCTGTCTCTGGCCGAGGCCGCCGAAAGCTTCGGCAAGGGCCGGCCGATGCCGCGCGATTTCCGCCCACGCGGCGCCGAGGAGGTCCGCCGGGCCGGCTTTGCCTTCATCCAGATGCGCGAGCGCATCGAACGCCAGCTGGAACAGCGCACCGCCATGCTGACCGGCGTCAGCCACGATCTCAGAACCATCCTCACCCGCTTCAAGCTGCAGCTGGCGCTGGCCGGCGGCAAGCCCGAGACCAAGGCCGCGCTCAACCAGGACATCGACGACATGCAGTCGATGCTGGAAGGCTATATCGCCTTTGCCCGCGGCGAAGCGTCGGAAGATGCCGGCCATTTCGATCTCGAGGCTTATTTCCAAAAGCTCGGCGAGGAGGCGTCGCTGCACAAGCGCAAGCTATCGACCGTGCTTGCCGGTGATCCGGACGTGCATGTGCGCCCGCACGCTTTCGCCCGGCTGTTGTCCAATGTCGCCGGCAATGCCTTGCGCTATGCCAAGACGGTGGAGATCAGCGCCGATCACGGCCGCGGCTCACTCGTCGTCACCATCGACGATGACGGTCCGGGCATCCCGCCGGAAAAGCGCGAAGACGTGTTCAAACCGTTCGTGCGGCTCGACGAGGCGCGCAACCTAGACGCCAGCGGCACCGGCCTTGGTCTCTCTATCGCCCGCGATATTGCCCGCAGCCATGGCGGCGACATCATGCTGGAAGACAGCCCGCTCGGCGGCCTAA
This sequence comes from Mesorhizobium sp. M0016, assembly GCF_040324035.1. Classification (NCBI taxonomy): domain Bacteria; kingdom Pseudomonadati; phylum Pseudomonadota; class Alphaproteobacteria; order Hyphomicrobiales; family Phyllobacteriaceae; genus Mesorhizobium; species Mesorhizobium sp. M0016. The sequence goes on from NZ_JAMYVM010000001.1 coordinate 67,689, forward strand.
GGGCGGTAATCAAGGTGCCCGCCTGACCAAAGCATGATCTGGAAGGCGGGGCTCGGCCAAAAACCACCTTCATCCGCCCGTCATGAAACCATGGTCAAGAGCGCGCATGAAGCGCGCGACCTCAGTTGATTCGGCTCAGCCGCCTTACTTCGACCTCGTGCCTGCCCGGGTGCGGTGGAGCGAAGCGAGGGCAGCCGGGCCGTACCGCTATCGCATCAAGGCAACCGTTGATCCGAGCAAAGGACCGCCATGCGCATCCTGATGGCCACCGACGCCTGGCGGCCGCAAGTCAACGGCGTCGTCCACACGCTGGAGCGGCTCACCGAAACGCTGAAAACCTTCGACGTTGCGGTCGACTTCCTGACCCCGAACATCTTTCGCACCTTGCCGTTGCCGACCTACCCCGACATCAGGCTGGCGCTGACCACGCCCGGTCATGTCGCGCGGCTGATCGAGGCTCGCAAGGCCGACCATATCCATATCGTCACCGAAGGCCCGCTCGGCATCATGGCGCGGCGCTATTGCCGCAATGCCGGCCGTCCCTTTACCACCAGCTATCACACCCGCTTTCCCGAATATCTGAGCGCCCGCCTGCCAGTGCCGGAGAGCTGGGCCTATCGCTGGCTGCGTGATTTCCACAATTCCGGACAAGGCACGCTGGTCGCCACCCAGTCGCTGGCGGAGGACCTTGCGTCGCGAGGCTTCACCAAGCTCAGGCCGTGGACGCGGGGCGTCGACACCGATCACTTCCGCCCGGACAAGAAGAAGGACCTCGGCTTTCCCGGCCCGGTATTCCTGTGCGTCGGCCGCGTCGCCATCGAGAAGAACCTGAGCGCCTTCCTCGATCTCGACCTGCCCGGCAGCAAGGTGATCGTTGGCGAAGGACCGGAACTGGCCAGGCTCAGGGCGAAATACCCGCAGGCGCATTTTCTCGGCCATCGCCCGAACGATGAGCTGGCCGAGATCTACGCCTCGGCTGATGTTTTCGTTTTCCCCAGCCGCACCGACACGTTCGGCAACGTCATCATCGAGGCGCTGGCCAGCGGGACGCCGGTGGCCGCCTATCCGGTCACCGGACCGATCGACATTGTCGGCGACGGCATCGGCGGCGCGGTGTCGACCGATCTGCGCAAGGCCTCGCTCGCCGCGCTCAATGTCGACCGCGCCGAGGCGCGCGAACGCGCCATGCGCTACAGCTGGAAAGCCTGCGCCGAGATGTTCATGGACACGGTCGAAGAGGCGCTCGGCACCACGCGCAAGCTGGCCGCCTGACGCAATCTTCCTAAAATAGTCGCCCGCCGTCCGGCACCTTGCGCTCGATGGCGCCAAGCACCACGGCGCCTTCTTCATCAGGGAAGCCGAGCGTGAGCACTTCCGACATGAACGGACCGATCTGGCGCGGCGGGAAATTCACCACCGCAAACACCTGCCGTCCCACCAGCGTTTCCGGCGCATAGTATTTCGTGATCTGTGCCGAGGATTTCTTCACGCCGATCTCAGGGCCGAAATCGATCTTCAGCTTGAAGGCGGGTTTGCGCGCCTCGGGGAAAGGCTCGGCCTCGACGATCGTGCCGGCACGGATGTCGACACGATCAAAATCGGCAAAGCTGATCTCGGGCTTGCGCGCGCTGCTCGAACTCATGGAAGCTCAAGCGTTGCCATAGGTCTCGAACAGGACACCGGCCAGCGCATCCTTGGCCGAGGTTCCCGACCAGACAACGAACTGGAAGGCCTGGAAATAGCATTCGCAGGCTTCAAGCGCCGACGACAAAAGCACCTCGACCTGCTGGCTCGACGGTTCGACCCCGCCGGCGAGCAGCAGTGACTGGCGAAACATGATCGCGCCCTCCTGCTCCCAGAGATCGAAATGGCCAAACAGCATCTGCTCGTTGATCAGCGACAAAAGCCGCATCACTTCCAGCGCGCGGGCTTCCGGCACCTTGATGTCGAAAGCACAGGCCAGATGCAGCGCCTCGAAGTCCTCCATCCACGAGAAGGAGACGTGATAATCGGTCCAGCTGCCGGCAACCGAGATCGAGATTTCGTCATCGCCGGCCCGTTCGAAGGACCAGTCATTGTTATGGGCGACCTGCTCGATGACATCCACCGGATGGATTTCGCGGGAGAATTCGAGTTCGAGAAGTTCCATGGAATGCTTCCTGTGTTCAGGGGAGCGCCACACGCTCCGCGGGGCACACACGACGAACAATCTTGTCTTGAACTCGGACGGCCAGGACTTCACGACACAAAGACCCCGGACCGGACCCCACCGCCCGGCCGCATGACCCTGCTCCGAATCATGCAACAAATTCAGTCTATTGATCGGGAGTCGCGTGAACAGCCTAATTTTTCGCACTGCGTCATCAGCATGTGGAAAGGCGCTGTCACAAAGATTCATGCATCGCCGGTAAACGATTCACGGCAAAGCATTTTTTCGGATTGTGCTTTGTGGAAAAGTTCAAATTTTATTTTTTTGCTTTGGGCTTTGCCGCAGCCACAGGTGCGGCCTGTCCGGTCAATTCGGCAAGCCTGGCCTCGAGCGCATCGATGCGGGCGGCCAGCCTGGTGTTTTCTTCGCGGGCCTTGGCAGCCATGTCGCGGGCAGCCTCGAACTCCTCGCGCTGCACCACATCCATGGTGTTGAGGATGCGCTCGGCCTGCCCCTTGAAGGCAGTCTCCACCTCGCGGCGCACGCCTTGTGCGGCACCCGCGGCATCGGTCATCAGCTTGGCGAATTCATCGAGAATGCGGTTCGGTCCGGTCGACATGGCAAATCCTCGCTTGCTGGAATTGACGTAGTGGCACTGCCTGCGGAATGCAAGAACGTTGAAGCTGGTGCGGCTTCATGTCGGACGCGATTTGGCTCAGGTCCGGCCGACAGATTGCTATTATCGCAAATGGATTCTTGGAACGACGGTTGCCGTGACGGACAGTGCGGACTTGGAGAAGCGCTTTGCAGCACTCGATGCAGCACTCGCAAAGGGCATTTCGGATGCCAGTGCGGGCCGGGTCTAGCCTGGCGACGAGGTGCTGGACAGGCTTGAAGCCAAATACAGGGCAATGGCAGAGAGAACCAAGTGAAGTTACTGGTCTTCACAGACCAGCGGCCTAGTTTTCCTCACGACTTGCTCCAGGCAAGAGTCACTCTCATTCAGGATCAACCAATGGCAACGCCCCCGCGCCGACCGACCAATCCGATGGAAGCCGCTGAAGCGGCCTTCAAGCCGGTCAAGAAACCCGCGCCTCCCATTCGCGAACCCTCCGCCGCACCAAACGTTCGCGAGCTTGTCTCGATCAGGATCGATCGCGCCGTGCTCGACCATTTCCAGGAAGATGGCCCCGGCTGGCAAGACAGGATCAACGATGCGCTCAGGCAATTGGTCGCCGGCAAGCCGCAGGGTTGAGCCCATTATCTCTGACGATCAGGCTGTCGTCACCTTGCCTTGACCCCGCCAAAACCCTGCCGCATGGTCCGCGCCCTAACGCGAGCCCTCCCAGGAGATCCTGTTGAACGACTATTTCCCGCTGCCGATGGCGTCGCTGTCCTTCCCCAACATCGACCCGATCCTGGTTCAGATCGGCCCGCTGGCTGTGCACTGGTACGGCATCGGCTATATCGTCGGCATCCTGTTCGCCTGGTGGTCCGCCAAGCGGCTCGTCACCAACACAAGGCTGTGGCCTGATGGCGTCTTGCCGATGAAGCCGATCGACCTCGACGATTTCATCGTCTGGGCCGCCGTCGGCGTCGTGCTCGGCGGACGCACCGGCTATGTGCTTTTCTACGATTTAAAGCGCTATATCGACCACCCGCTCGACATCTTCGCCGTCTGGCAGGGCGGCATGTCGTTCCATGGCGGCCTGCTTGGCGTCATCCTCGCCATGACGCTGTTTTCCCTCAAGCGCGGCATCCGCACCTGGACGCTGTTCGACGTGGTGGCAGCCGGCGTGCCGGTCGGGCTCGGCCTCGTCCGCATCGCGAACTTCGTCAATGCCGAACTCTGGGGTCGCGTGACCGACGTGTCGTGGGGCGTCGTCTTCTGCAACGAGCGTCTCCAGCAGACCGTGGCGGGTTGTGTCGCGGGCCTGGAGCCTCGCCATCCGAGCCAGCTCTACGAAGCGCTGCTCGAGGGCGCGGTGCTGTTCCTGGTCCTGCGCTTCCTCACCCATTCGCGGCTGAAGCTGAAGACGCCGCGCTTTGTCGGCGGCGCCTTCATTTGCGGCTACGGCCTGTCACGCATCTTCGTCGAGTTCTTCCGCGAGCCCGACCAGCAGCTCGGCTACCTCCTCGGCGGCTGGCTCACCATGGGCATGGTGCTGTCGCTGCCGATGGTGCTGGCCGGCATCTGGGCGATGGCCACAGCCAAACCGGCGCCGCAACCACAGCCGGCATGACACGGCTGAAGACCCGCATCGTCGACCTGATCGGCGCGCTCGGCCCCCTCCCCGTCAACGAGTACATGGCGCTCTGCCTGTTCGATCCCAGCGACGGCTACTACACCACGCGCGAGCCGTTCGGCGCCGCCGGCGACTTCGTCACCGCACCCGAGATCAGCCAAATGTTCGGCGAACTCGTCGCCGTCTGGCTCTATCAGGCCTGGCTGGCGATCGGCCGACCCCTGCCGGTCACCATCGCGGAGATCGGGCCTGGCCGCGGCACGCTGATGAAGGACATGCTTCGCACCCTGACGCGGCTCGATCCGGCTATCGCCGCCGGAGCATCCTTCGCTCTGGTCGAGACCAGTCCGCGGCTGACTGAAATCCAGAAGCAGACGCTTGCCGAAACTTCGGTTGAGCTCGGCTGGCACGAAACCATCGCCACACTACCGCAGGCGCCGTTGCTGATTGTCGGCAACGAATTGTTCGACGCTGTGCCGATCCGCCAGTTCATCCGCGCCGGCGCCGGCTGGCGCGAACGGGTGATCGGCCTCGATGTCTCAGACGAGTTGAGCTTCTTCGCCGGCGCCGGCTCGGTCGAGGCGACGCTGCTGCCGGAAGACGCCGCCGAGGCGCCACAAGGCTCTATTTTCGAAATAGCACCGGCCCGCGCGGCACTGATGGCGACCATTGCCGAACGCATAGCCGACCACGGCGGCGCCGGGCTGTTCCCCGATTACGGCCATCTCCAGCCCGGTTTCGGCGACACATTGCAGGCCGTGCGCAGGCACGCCCCCGAAGATGTGCTGGCCAATCCCGGCGAAGCCGATCTCACCGCCCATGTCGACTTCGCTGCACTGGCCGCCGTCGTGCGGGCGCATGGCCTCGATGTGGAATTGGCGACGCAGGGCGACTTTCTGCTTGGCACGGGATTGCTTGAGCGAGCTGGCCAGTTGGGCAGCCAGGCAAGCCAAGAGGCACGACAAACCATTGCCGATGCCGTCGAGCGCCTGGCCGGCCCCGACGGCATGGGCACGCTGTTCAAAATCCTGAAAATCCTGCCGCATCAGCCAGTCTGACCCTCAGAGATCGTTACAAGCCGTCTCGCCATGTCGCTTGTGGTCGCATGCCTGCTTTTGGCCAATGCAAAGTCGACGCGGCAGCACTGTCGCAATCACTCGGCCGAACTTCGCCTTGACGAAAACGCCGGCGCGGACAACAAACCCATCCATGCTGAATCAGACCAAACCGGATCCTGTTCGCTCGCCGCTGCTGGAAGCGGCCAAGCCGCGAGGTATCCGCCATGGCTATTTCACCCGTATCGGCGGCGTCTCCGGCGGCATCTATCAGGGACTTAACATCGGCACCGGCTCGGATGACGATCAGATGCTGGTCGCCGAGAACCGCCGCCGCGTCGCTGCCTGGATGGGTGTGCCGGCCAGCCATCTCCTGACCGCGCATCAGGTCCACTCGCCCGATGTCGTTATTGCCAGGGAACCCTTTCCCGGCCCGCGGCCCAAGGCCGACGCCATCGTCACCGACCGGCCGGGCATCGCCATCGGCGCCTCGACGGCCGATTGCGGCCCCGTGCTGTTCGCCGATGCGCAAGCGCGCATCATTGGCGCTGCACACGCCGGCTGGAAGGGCGCTTTTACCGGTGTGCTTGAAAACACCATTGCCGCGATGGAAAGCCTCGGCGCCCGCCGTGAGCGCATCATTGCGGTTCTCGGTCCTTCGATCGGCCCCGACAATTACGAGGTCGGGCCGGAATTCGTCGCCCGTTTCGTCGAAGCCGATGCCGAAAACATCGGCTATTTCGCGCCTTCGGCCAATCCGGCGCATGCAATGTTCGATCTCAACCTCTATACGGTCGACCGGCTGAAGAAGGCTGGCGTGACCGCGCAGGGGCTTGGCCGCTGCACCTATGCCGAGGAGGATCTCTTCTTTTCCTACCGGCGCGCGACGCATCGCAAGGAACCGGACTACGGTCGGCAGGTTTCGGCAATTGTTTTGGAGAACGGATAATGGCGCTGCATTTCGAACGGTCGGAATTTGACGCCCGGCGTGACCGGTTGATGATCGAGATGACGGAAAAGAAGCTCGATGCTGTACTGCTTTTCGCCCAGGAGAGCATGTACTGGCTAACCGGCTACGACACGTTCGGCTTCTGTTTCTTCCAGTGCCTGGTTGTGAAGGCTGACGGCTCGATGGTGCTGCTCACCCGCTCGGCCGATTTGCGCCAGGCGCGCCACACATCGATCATCGACAACATCGTGCTGTGGACCGACCGCGACGGCGCCAACCCGGCGGTCGACCTGCGCAACCTGCTCAACGACCTCAATCTCCTCGGCGCCCGCATCGGCGTCGAATACGACACCCATGGCCTGACCGCCTTCAATGGCCGCCGCGTCGACGAGCAGCTGCAGACCTTCGGCCAGATCGCCGACGCCTCCGGTATTGTCGGCCGTCTGCGCCTGTTCAAGAGCCCGGCTGAAATCGCCAAGGCCGAAAAGGCCGCCAACCTTTCCGACGACGCGCTCGACGCGGCCCTGCCGCTGATCAAGCAGGGCGGCGACGAAGCGCTGATCCTTGCCGCCATGCAGGGCGCGGTGTTTGCCGGCGGCGGCGACTATCCGGCCAATGAATTCATCATCGGCTCGGGCATCGACGCGCTGCTCTGCCGCTACAAGGCCGGGCGCCGCAAGCTGACCAAGAACGATCAGCTGACGCTCGAATGGGCCGGCGTGTTCCATCACTATCACGCGCCGATGATGCGCACCGTGCTGACCGGCAAGGCGTCGAAGCGCCATCAGGAGCTGTTCGACGCCGCCCGCGCGGCTCTTCTGGCGGTCGAGAAGGCGATGACGCCCGGCAACACCTTCGGCGACGTCTTCGACGCGCATGCCCGCACGCTGGAGGCGCACAGCCTGACCAAGCATCGGTTGAACGCCTGCGGCTATTCCGTCGGCGCCCGCTTCACCCCGTCCTGGATGGATATGCCGATGTTCTACCAGGGCAATCCCGAGCCGATCGCGCCCAACATGACATTGTTCGCGCACATGATCATCATGGACTCCGAAACCGAGACGGCGATGACGCTTGGCCGCACCTACCTGACCACCGAATCCCAGCCGAAGCCGCTTTCACGCCATGATCTCGACTTGATCGTACAGTGAATCCATAATGGTTGGTCCACGCGGGGGCGTTCGCGACTAAGGAGTTTTCGGGCAGATGAGACGATCGCATGTGACGACCGTGTCATTGCTCGCAGCGCTTGTGCTGGCCGCTTGCACCAATGCCAAGGAGGTCCTTGAGCCGTCCGCCATCACGCCGCCGGCAGCCTCGGCCCAACCGGCTCAGCCCTTGGCTGCCCCGGGCATCGCGCCCGCCGCCACACCAGCGCCGGCCGTCGGCGCCACGACACCCGCCAACCCCGCGCAGAGCGCCGCCGCTTTGTCGAAGACCCGGCTGCAGATCGCGCCGATCGTCGGCGCCTCCGTGGAAGCGGCAACGCCGCTGACGGCCGAACTGCAGACACGCGCCAAGCAGCGCGGCATCACCCTTGCCGGCAGCGCCGACCAGGCCGCCACCCATGTGCTGAAGGGCTACTTCTCGACCATGACGGAAGGCAAGGATACCACCGTTATCTATGTCTGGGACGTCTATGACCCCGCTGGCAACCGGCTACACCGCATCAATGGCCAGCAGAAGGCGCCCTCGGTCAATGCCGCCGAAGGCTGGCCCGCGGTTGCACCCGCTACCATGCAGGCGATCGCCGACCAGACGATCGACCAGTTCGCGGCCTGGCTCGGCGGCAGCGCCGGCTGATCCGCCTGTTACCGGCTTCCGTTCACTGTTGACGTTTTTGAGATTAGCCGGCGGATTCCCGTCAACGAGGCTTGCAATACCGGCACGGCTCGCTACAAGCCCGATTAAGAGGACCTCCCCATCCTTCGCCAGGAACGGTGCATGAAGCTTTTCGCGGGCAATTCCAACCGGGTGCTGGCCGAAGCGGTCGCCCGCTATCTCAATGTCCCGCTGGGCAAGGCCAGCGTCAGACGCTTCGCCGATCAGGAAATCTTCGTCGAAATCCAGGAAAACGTGCGCGGCGAGGATGTCTTCATCCTGCAGTCGACCTCGTTCCCGACCAACGATCATCTGATGGAACTGCTCATCATGATCGATGCCTTCATGCGCTCCTCGGCCAAGCGCATCACCGCGGTCATCCCATATTTCGGTTACGCCAGGCAGGATCGCCGGGCCTCGGGCCGCACACCGATCTCGGCGAAGCTGGTCGCCAACATGATCACCCGCGCCGGCGTCGACCGCGTCTTGACGCTCGACCTCCATGCTGGCCAGATCCAGGGTTTTTTCGACATTCCTACCGACAATCTGTTCTCGGTGCCGGTGATGGCCCGTGACGTGAAGGCAAAATACAAACAGCTTGCCAATGTCGTGGTCGTCTCGCCCGACATCGGCGGCGTGGTGCGCGCCCGCGCGCTCGCCAAACGCTTCGACGCACAACTGGCCATCGTCGACAAGCGCCGCGAACGTCCCGGTGAATCCGAAGTGATGAACATCATCGGCGCGGTCGCCGGCAAGGATTGCCTGCTGATCGACGACATCGTCGATTCCGGCGGCACGCTGTGCAACGCCGCCGATGCGCTGCTCGCCAACGGCGCTACCAGCGTCACCGCCTATATCACCCACGGCGTGCTGTCGGGCGGTGCGGTCGCCCGGATCAGCGGCTCGAAGCTGCAGGAACTGGTGATCACCGATTCCATCCAGCCGACGCAAGGCGTGCTCGACGCCCCGAATATCCGCGTCATCTCCATCGCCGACCTGATGGGCGAGGCGATTTCGCGCACAGCGACCGAAGAGTCCGTGTCGAGCCTGTTCGATTAATCCATGTTGCCCAAAAGCGTGCCCACGGGCCTGGCTCGGGGGTAATCTCCTTTTTGGAATCTGCCCCAAACCGTCGTGAAAGGAGCCAGCTGATGCGCAATCGAATCAAGGCTGCAGGCATCGCAGGAATGCTTCTCGCAATCGGCATCGCCAGCGCGGCCTATGCGCCGACAATCGCTCCGGTTTCGACCGCGCAGGCGCAAACGGAATATCTTCCCACCGAAAAGGATTTCATCGGCAAATGGAGCATCGCAGGGTCCGCAATCCGGCCACCGCGTGATCTGAAAGAGCCGGCGAAGCCCGACCAGGAAGCGTCTGCGACCGAATTTCAGCAGACTGTGACCGCCTTTTATGGCGCCTTCGACTATCTGGAGATCACGGCGGACGGCCGCTACAATTTTCACCAACCGGGTGACCCGGCATCGGGGCCTTGCGTCTGGTGCGGGACATGGTCGTTCAAGAACGATTCCCTGTGGCTCGAACTGGACACGGCGCCCAGGCTCGACATCTACGCCGAGGGCGGCGACATGCAGATGACCTACACGGCCGAGCCTGAAGAGACGTCACGATACAAATGGCTTGTTTTCAGCTGGACCAAGGCTGATTGAACTGAGGGGTGAGGCGTTCTCGCGCACGCCAACCGAAGCATCGGTGTCAAGCCCGATCTCCTGAGGCGGGCAGTCAGTCCATGGTTGCATTGTGCGAGGAGTTCACCATGGCCATACTGCCCCTCCAATCAACGGAGGAGTAGCAGATGCGGCGTAGGACTTTGCTCGGGCTCGCGGTTTCCATCGCAGCCACCCTTTCAGCACCGGCGGCCTGGGCCGCCGATTTTCCGGACCGGACCATCACCATGGTTGTCCCCTTTTCCGCCGGTGGCTCGACGGATCTGGTCGCGCGCCTGGTCGCCAACAAGATGTCCGAAAAGCTGGGCCAGCAGATTGTCGTCGAAAATGTCGGCGGCGCCGGGGGCAGCATCGGCGCTGCCCAGGTCGCCCGAGCCGAACCGGACGGCTACACGATCCTGATGGGCACGGTCGCAACCCACGCGCTCAACCCGCTGATCCTGAAGACAAAGCCCTACGACGCGGAGAAGGATTTTGCGCCGATATCGTTGCTCGTGCTGGTGCCAAACGTCCTAGTCGTAAACCCTGAATTCCCCGCCAAGGACGTCAAGGAACTGATCGAGATGCTGAAGAAGGACCCGGACAAATATGCCTACGCCTCATCAGGCAATGGCACCCCGCTGCATCTCTCCGGCGAGCTTTTCAAGACGATGGCCGGCGTCAGTATGCAGCACATTCCCTACAAGGGCGCCGGACCGGCCTTGAACGACGTTATCGGCAATCAGGTGCCGATGATGTTCGACAACCTCCCCTCTTCATCGGGCCATATCAAGAGCGGGACGCTGAGAGCGCTTGGCGTCACCACCAAGGAGCGCGTTCCCTCCTTCCCCGACATACCGGCCATTGCCGAAACCATTCCCGGCTATGAAACCTACAGCTGGAACGCTCTGTTCGCGCCCGCAGGCACGCCGCCGGAGGTCGTCGCCGTTCTTCAGAAGGCGGCAGTTGAAGCCCTGAAAGACCCTGATGTGATCGCCCGCATGGCCCAGTTCAGCGCCTCGATCGTGGCCTCCACCCCGGAAGAGCTTGGAGTGCATGTGAAGGCCGAACTCGCCAAATGGGAACCGATCGTCAAGGCCAGCGGCGTTCAGCTGGACTAGGGCCTACGGCAAAGTACTGCGGGCTTTTCCTGGCGCTACGGCGCCGGGGCCTCAAGTCGAGGCTGAGCCCGCCGCATGCCTTCGTCGCGGGCGCCGCGCATATAGCCGCGCGGCGAGGCGCCGAGCATGCGCTTGAACATGGTTATGAATGCCGGCACGCTGTCATAACCGAGGTCGAGCGCCACCCTGGTGATCGGCTCGCCATCGGCGAGCCTAGGCAGGGCCGCAAATAGGCAGGCCTGCTGGCGCCAAGTCGACAAGGACAGTCCGGTCTGGCGCTGGAAGGCGCGGGTGAACGAACGGCGGCTCATGCCTGCGGCATCCGCCCACTCGTCGATCGTGGCGTGCGGCGAAGGTGCCGCGACAAAGCGTCGGCAGAGCGCCGCCAGCTTCGGGTCGGACGGGAACGGCAGCCCGAGCGGCCGTTCCGGCAAGGTCGGGATCTCGTGCAGCAACAGGTTCATGATCAGCCCGCCGCGGCCTTCCAGTTCGCCGCCTTGCGGCAGCTTTTCCGATTCGACGATCAGGCTGTGCATCAGCTCGGTGATGCCGACGACGCGCAAACCTTCCGGCAGGCCGGGGATAGCGCCCGGCATGACATAGACCGAGCGCATCGAGACATCGCCCAGCATTTCGACAGAATGCTCGGTGCCGGCCGGTATCCACATTGCGTGGTCGGGCGGCACCATCCAGCGCCCGTACCTGGTCGTCACCAGCACGACACCGACCAGCGCATGCAGCAGCTGGCTGCGGCTGTGGCGGTGTTGCGGCACGAGGTAACCGTCGGGATATTCGGTCGGCAAAGCCACCGCCGGCCCGGAAACCTCCTCCAGCCACTGCCAGCGGCTTTCGTGCAATCGGCCGAGATCGGCATTGCCGGCGCGGAAGATGTCCCTGCCATGTGGCATCGGCTATGGCCCACTTGCGAAACTATTGGACCAAACCACGAAAGAAGTCGCCTCGCAAGCGGCTTATAAGGCAGCCATCCCCAAGGCGCTCCGCAGGGGCGTCGCCCAAGCGCTTCAGACGAGCGTCCTTAAGGCGGTCCGCGGGAGCGGCCGCCAAGCCTGCCCGCGGGCAAACACCCGCCAAAAAGACCTCGGAGCCTGCCTTGACCGATACGACAGCCACCAGCATTGCACCGCAGCCAAGCGCCAGCCTCCCTTCAGCCCAGGCGACCGCCTTCACCGTCATTCTGGCGGTGAGCTTTTGCCACGGCATCAACGACATCATGCAATCGCTGCTGCCGGCGATCTATCCGCTGCTGAAAGAGAATTACGGTCTCGATTTCTGGCAGATCGGTCTTCTGACCTTCACCTTCCAGGTCACGGCGTCGCTGCTGCAGCCGGTCATCGGCATGATCACCGACAAGCGGCCAATGCCCTATTCGCTGCCCTACGGCATGGCGTCCTCGCTGATTGGCCTGATCGTTCTGGCCTATGCCGGCCACTATGCGCTGCTTCTGGTCGGCGCCTCGCTGATCGGAATCGGCTCGGCGATCTTCCATCCGGAATCCTCGCGCATTGCCCGCTTTGCCTCCGGCGGCCGCTTTGGCCTGGCGCAATCTTTGTTCCAGGTCGGCGGCAATTTCGGCCAGTCGATGGGGCCGCTGCTCGCTGCCTTCATCGTTGTGCCCTTCGGCCAGACCAGCATTTCATGGTTCGCCGTCGGGTCTCTGATCGGCATCATCGTTTTGTCGCGGGTCGGCGGCTGGTACAGCCGGATGCGCGCCGCGCAGGGCAATCGCAAGGCGGCAAGCTTCGTCTCCCCCTTCCCGCGCAAGAAGGTGATGGGAGCGCTGGCGGTGCTGACGCTGCTGGTGCTGACCAAGAACGCCTACATCGCCTCGCTCTCCAGCTACTACACCTTTTATTCCATCCATAAGTTCGGCGTGTCGGTGCAGATGAGCCAGGTCATGCTGTTCCTGTTCCTCGGCGCCTCGGCGCTGGGCATCCTGCTCGGCGGACCGTTCGGCGACCGCTACGGCCAGAAGGCGATGATCTGGTTCTCGATCGTCGGCGTGCTGCCCTTCACGCTGGCGCTGCCCTACGCCAATTTCGAATGGACGATGGTGCTGACGGTGCTGATCGGCCTGATCCTGTCCTCGGCCTTCTCCAACATCGTCGTGTTTGCGCAGGAGTTGGTGCCGGGACGTGTCGGCACCATCGCCGGGATCTTCTTCGGCTTCGCCTTCGGCATGGGCGGCATTGCAGCCGCCGTGCTCGGCGTCGTCGCCGACATGAAGGGCATCGATTTCGTCTTCCAGATCTGCTCGTATCTGCCGCTGCTCGGCCTTCTGACGGTGTTCCTGCCCAACATGAAGGAAGCCAGGAAGGCGCAGGCGGCGACCAGTTAAAACCGCCGATCTTCAGCACTCGACATGAGGGCGTGGCAACTGCGACGCCCTCATGATTCTTTCCCCAAGCGCCAGGTGGAAACCCGGCTAGTGTTCGAACCGCGCGCGCGGGGTAACGCTGCCGCAGACACTTAACGTCTCTGGAGAATGACATGCATAAGATCGTGTTGGCCGTGTTGGGCGTGCTTCTTGTTACCTTGCCCGCTACGGCGCGCATCGTTCCTTTTCCACCGGGTTTCAAGACGCAGTCCGTCGGAACCAACGGCACCAAACTCTATGTGCGCGTTGGCGGCAAGGGTCCCGCCGTCGTGCTGCTGCACGGCTTTGCCGATACCGGAGACATGTGGGGCGCCGCGGCCATCGCCCTCGCAAAGGACCACACCGTCATCGTGCCGGACCTGCGCGGCATGGGTCTGTCGGCCCACCCGGAAGCGGGCTACGCCAAGAAGAACCAGGCCGTCGACATCGCCGGCGTGTTGGATGCCCTGAAGATCGACAAGGCAGATCTCGTCACCCACGACATCGGCAACATGGTCGGCTATGCGCTCGCCGCTCAGTATCCCAAGCGCATCACCAAATGGGTCATCATCGATGCGCCGCTGCCCGGCATCGGCGATTGGGAAAAGATCAAGCAAAGCCCGCTGCTTTGGCACTTCAACTTCCGCGGCCCGGATATGGAGCGGCTGGTCGCAGGGCGCGAGCGCATCTATCTCGATCGCTTCTACAACGAACTGTCGGCAGACCCCAAGAAGATCGACGAGGCCACGCGCAAGCACTACGCCAGACTCTATGCCCGCCCGCATGCGATGCATGACGCTTTCGAGCAGTTCAAGGCGTTTGACCAGGACGCGATCGACAACCAGGCGATGCTTGCCGCCGGCGGCAAACTGACCATGCCGGTGCTGGCTGTCGGCGGTGAAAAATCCGCCGGCACCACGCAGGCCGATCTCCTGCGGCTTGTTGCGACCGATGTCACGGGCGGCATCGTGCCCGCTTCCGGACACTGGATCATGGAGGAAAACCCCGACGACACCGTCAAACTGATCACTGGTTTTCTCGATAAATAGGCACTGTCCCGCTGACATTTCGACGAAAGCAAATGCACCCGCCCGGCGGCGGGTGCCTTGCCTATCCAACTGGACGATGTCTATTCAACTGAACGATTCTACGCCTTGAAGAACGCCAGCAGGTCGGCATTGATGACATCGGCATGGGTCGTCGCCATGCCGTGCGGGAAGCCCTTGTAGACCTTGAGCTCGCCCTTTTTGAGCAGCTTGACAGCCAGCAGCGCGGAGTCGGCGATCGGAACGATCTGGTCGTCGTCGCCATGCATCACCAGCACCGGCACCTCGATGGCCTTCAGATCGTCGGTGAAGTCGGTTTCCGAGAACGCCTTGATGCAATCGTAATGCGCCTTGGTGCCGCCCATCATGCCCTGGCGCCACCAATTCTCGACGACAGCCTGCGACACCTGGGCGCCGGGGCGGTTGAAGCCGTAGAACGGGCCGGCCGCAACATCGTGGAAAAACTGGGCGCGGTTGGCTGCCTGGGCGGAGCGGAAACCATCGAACACCTCGATCGGCAGGCCACCCGGATTGGCCGCCGTCTTCAGCATGATCGGCGGCACCGCGCCGAGCAATGCGGCCTTGGCGACACGGCCACCGGAGCCGTACTTCGCGACATAACGGGCCACTTCGCCGCCACCGGTGGAATGGCCGACATGGATGGCGTCTCTGAGGTCGAGATGCGCCGCAAGTTCCGCGACATCGGCGGCATACGTATCCATCTCGTTGCCGGTATCGGTCTGGGTCGAGCGGCCATGGCCGCGCCGGTCATGGGCAATGACGCGGTAGCCCTTGGACAGGAAGAACAGCATCTGGGCGTCCCAGTCGTCGCTGCTCAGCGGCCAGCCGTGATGGAAGACGATGGGTTGTCCCGTTCCCCAATCCTTGTAGAAAATTTCGGTGCCGTCCTTGGTGGTGATCGTGCTGCTGCCGGGCTTGGTCATCTCGCTCTCCATTGATTGCTTCCGCGATAATCAATATCGCGATAACCATAAGACTAGCGCAGGTCCAAATCCTTGTCTACAGAAAAATATATCGCGATATCATTTTTCGTGGTACATATTGATGTGCTCAGTCGGCAAAGGAATGCCTCGTGCCTCTCCCGTTGGACAACCAGCTCTGCTTCACGCTTTACGCCACCAGCATGGCAATCAATCGCACCTACAAGCCCATGCTGGACGAGATGGGCATCACCTATCCGCAATATCTCGTGCTGAACGCACTTGCCGAAGCCGGCGGGATGTCGGTCGGCTCGATTGCGCACAGGCTCGCTTTGGAATCGAGCACCATCACGCCGCTGTTGAAGCGCATGGAACAGGCCGGTCTCGTCACCCGCCAGCGCAGCCAGACGGACGAGCGCCAAGTGCAGGTCGACCTGACGCCTGCCGGCCGCGCGCTGCTCGTCCAGTGCAACTGCCTCAACGAAACCCTGATCGAACGCTCGGGCATGACGATGGCTGATCTCGATGCCTTGAATCGGCGGATCCAGGCGCTGCGCGAAGCGTTGAGCAGCAAGCCGGACTAGCTGCCCTACAAACACGCCAGGCTTAATCCTTGCCGGCCAGCCAGCGCATGATGTTGGCCATCAATATGCCGTAGAGCGGCCATCCCAAAAAATCCTGCGACAGCCAGTGCGGGCCGATGTCTGTCGCCCACGCGACGGTGCGGCCACGGCCATGCTCACGAACCGCCAGCAGCGGCCAGTCGGTGCCGCGATACTGGCAGGTCGCCAGAAGCTGGGACGAGCCGTCGCGCCTGAAATCGAGTTTGTTCATGCCGAGGATCGGCGGCAACGGGCCCGCGACACCGGCAAGGATTGGATGCGACGCCTGAAGGATCGACGGCTGCAGGCCTTGCGGCACTTCCAGCCCGTCCGAGAATGGCAGGCAGCGCACGGGCAGGATGTCCTCGACCGGGGTGTCGTGGAAACGCGCCGTGCCGAACATTCCCTGGAACCCCATATAGCCGCCGGCCAGCATCAGCCCGCCACCGCCTTCGACATAGGCCTTGAGGACATCGAGGCGGTTGACGCCGATGCGCCCGGCGCGGGCCTCCGGCGTGACCAGCAAGGTCAGCGCGCCGACATCGGAGATCACCACCGCCTGGTATTCGGCCAGCGCGTCGAGGTCATACGGAAATTCGGCCGCGCAGCGATCGCCACCGATCTGCGTCACCGCTATGCCCTCTGCGGCAAGTGCGGCATTGAAGGCCGTCGCGCCGTTTACCCACGTCGCACTCGTCAGCACATCGCCGCCGGCGGCGACCGAGGTCGTCGCCGCGAAGGTCTCGCCTGCCAGCAAGAGTTTCATCGTCGCCCTCACGCTTTTCGACTGACAATTGAACGAGCGGGCGCCGGCTTGAACCGGCGCCCGCCGGGCCTTGGGAGGCTTAGAACTTAAACTCGGCCAGGTTTTCCGGCGTCACGATCTTGGCCGGGCCAAGGATCAGTTCGCCGCTGGCCCCGATCGTGTATTCGCCGAGCCTGCCCGCCGTGAACTTCTCACCTTCCTTGCCGGTGATCTTGCACTGCGCCAGCGCCTGGGCCGCCTGATAGGTCAGGTAGCCGAGATCGGTGACATTCCACCAGATATCCTGGGCAGAGCCATCCTTGATGTATTTCGAAATCAAAGTGGCCGGCGCAAGGCCGGTCAGCTTGACCTTGCCGATCATGCCGGCTTCCTCGAGTGCGCGCGCGGCCGCCGGAAGGCCAATGCCTGCCGGCACGATGATCACCTTGAGATCCGGAAACGCCTGCACCAGCGCCAAGGCCTGCTGCTGGTTGACCTGCTCGCTCTCCTCGCCATAGGCGACCTGCACCAGTTTCATCTTGGCGTATTTCGGCTCTGCCGCCATCTTCGCCTTCATGAAGTCGATCCAGGCGTTCTGGTTGGTCGCCGTCGGCGTCGACGACAGGATGGCGAACTCGCCTTCGCCGCCGCTGAGGTTGAATGCGCTTTCCAGCATCATTTCGGCCAGACTGTCGCCCTTCACCTGGTTCACGAACACCGCGCGCGCATCGGCCGCGACGTCGGAATCGTACGAGATCACCCGGACGCCTTGCTGAACGGCGCGCTTCAGCGCAGGCGCAACCGCATTGGCGTCGTTGCCGGCGATAGCGATGACGCCGACCTTCTGCGACACAAGGCTGTTGATGAATTCGATCTGTGCCTCGGCCGTCGCTTGCGAAGGGGCAACCTGGGTGGCGGTGCCGCCAATTTCCTTCGCAGCCTCCTCGGCGCCGCCGAAAGCCACCTTGAAGTAGGGATCGGTGTCGAGCTTGGGCAGGAAGCCGACGGTCACCGGTTCCTTGGCGCATTCCTGGCTGTAGGCCAGCGAGGCCGGCGCAAGCAGAACCGCGGATGCGAGCAGGGCTATTCTAAACGCTTTCATTGTGTCTCCTCCGTCAGAATTCGGGCTTGAAGAAAGGGGCCCGAGATCACCCCTTGGTTTCGCGCAGGACGCGCGATCTTGACAGCCGCTCCTCCAGGGAGCGCCAGTAATTGCCGACCAGCAGCGAGCCGATCAGAAGCAGGCCGATGATCATGCCTTGAGCGTCGCCGCCGATCTGGTTGAGCGCCAGCACATTTCGGATGATGGCGATCAACAGCAGCGCCAGCATGACCCCCGTGAGCCGCCCCTTACCACCGAAGACGCTGACGCCGCCGAGCAGCACGATGGTGATGACATCGAGCTCCATGCCGAGCGCATTGTTGGCGCGGGCGTTGGAGAGGCGCGCGGTATAGACGATGCCGGCGATGGCTGCGACCATGCCCGAAACGACGAACAGCTTCAGCACCATTTTGCGCGTATCGATGCCGGAATAACGCGCCACTTCGGGGCTGCCGCCGAGCGCATAGATGCGCTTGCCGGTCGGCGTCTTCTGCAGCACCACCGCGAAGATCGGCGCCAGCAGCAGGAACGGCACGATGGTCCACGGGATTTGTGTGCCCGGCAGATTGCTGATGCCGAAATCGACGACCGCCGGCGGCAATATGTTGACCGAACCGGTGCCGAGCAGGATGTAGCCAATGCCCCGATAGAGCGCCATGGTGCCGAGCGTCACCACCAGCGACTGCAGCCCCAGCCCTGAAACCAGATAGCCATTGAAGGCGCCGAGCAGGCCGCCGAAGACCAGCGTCAGCGGAATGGCCGCCAGCGTCGGCACGCCGCCCTGGACGAGCAGGCCAAACACCACGGATGTCAGCGCCAGCACCGAGGCGATCGACAGGTCGATCTCGCGGGTGATGATGAGCAGCGTCATCGGCAGGATCAGCAACGCCTTTTCCGAGGCGCTCGCCGCCAGTTGAGAAAGGTTAAAGCCGGAAACGAAATTCGGCACGAAGACCGCCGCATAGACGAAGACAGCGAGGCAGGCGGTCGCCAGCAGCAGATCCCAGAAGTCGATCGAGCGGATAAACTTTCTCATCTCGCCCTCGGCTGTCTTGCCTGTTCGGCACGCCGCGCGATGAAGGTGTCGATGCCGATGGCAACCAGGATCACCAAGCCATAGACGCCCTGCAGCCAGAGCGGGTCGACACGCACCAGCGTCAGCCCGTTCTTGATGACCAAGAGCGTGAGCGCGCCAAGGATGATGCCGAGCAGCGTGCCCGAGCCGCCGCGGATGGCGACGCCGCCGACCACGGCGGAGGCGATCACGGTGAGCTCGAAGCCGAGCGCGACGCGGGCATCGATGGTGGCGTAGCGCGATGCCCACAGCGCCCCGCACAGGCCGCCGAGCAGGCCGGCCATGCCGAAGGCCAGCAGGATGCGCCGGTCGACCGGAATGCCGATCAGCCGTGCGCCGTCCGGGTTGGAGCCGGTGGCAAACAGCTCGCGTCCGGTTGCGGTGCGATAGAGCAGCACATAGCCGGCGCACAGGATGACAATAGCGATGACGACGATCAGCGGCACGCCGGCGATCTTCAGCCCGGTCATGTCGAGCCAGGCTTGCGTGACTTCGTCGGCGCTGACCTGGTCGCCCGCCGCCCAGATCGAGTTGAAGCCGCGGAAGATCGACATCGAAGCCAGCGTAACGACGATGGCCGGGATCTTTCCCCTGGTAACGACAAGGCCGTTGAGCAGTCCGGCAAAGCCGCCGACCGCGCAGGCGGTGATCAGGCCGATGCCGATGTCCAATCCGGGATAGGCCTGAACCATGCTGGCCGCCATATAGGCGGAGAGGCCGATCACAGCTGCGATCGACAGGTCGATGTTGCGGGTGATCAGCACCAGCATCTGCGCCAGTGCGGCGACAATCAGCAAGGCCGCGTCCATCGACACAGCGGTGAGGTTCGCCGCGCTCACCATGCGCGGGTTGATGATGGTGACCGGAATGGCGACGGCGAGCATCGCCGCAAGCAGGCCGAATTCCCGCCGCTTCAGAAAATCGAACGGTTCTTTTGCCTTTTCCTCCTCGGCGGCGCGTTCTATCTGCGCTGCCTGGCCGGCACGTTCATCGGTCCTGGTCGCCGCTTCCAGTACTTTTTCCTGCGTGGCTTGCCCGCGCGAAAACTCGGCAGTCTGGCGGCCTTCGCGCAGCACGATAATGCGGTCGCACATGCCGATCAGTTCGGGCATCTCTGACGAGATCAGCAGGATCGCCATGCCTAGCGCGGCAAGGTCAGCAATCATTGCATGCACTTCCGCCTTGGTGCCGACATCGATGCCTTGCGTCGGCTCGTCGAGGATGAGCACGCGCGGCTCGGTGCGCAGCCATTTGGCCAGCACCACCTTCTGCTGGTTGCCGCCGGATAACTCTTTCACCGGCTGCCCATAACCGGAAAAGCGCAGCTTCATGCGCTTCAGCCAGTCCGCCACCAGACCGATGGCGCGGTCGGTGCCGTAGAGACCGCGTTGTGCGGCCTTGTCGAGAACAGGTAGCACCGCATTGTCGAGGATGGAGAAATCCATCACCAGGCTCTGGCCCATGCGATCTTCCGACACATAGGCGATGCGCGCATCCATGGCGTCGCGCGCCGAGGCGAACTGCACGGGCTTGCCGTCGATCAGGATTTCGCCGGCGTCGGGCCGGTCGATACCGAACAGCACGCGCGCAATCTCGGTGCGTCCGCTGCCGACCAGACCGCCAAGGCCGAGCACCTCACCTGCGTGAAGCTTGAGGTCGATGCCGGTAAAGCCGCCGGCGCGCGAAAGTCCCTTCGCCTCCAGCACCAGCGCGCCTGAGGCATGGCGCCGTTCGGGATAGAGGTCGGTGACTTCACGCCCGACCATCATGCTGATGGCGGCAGCACGGCCAAGCTCGGCCTTCGGCTTGACGCCGATCAGGCGCCCGTCACGCAGCACGGCGATACGGTCGGCGATGCGGAAGATTTCATCCATGCGGTGGCCGACGAACATCATCGCCACGCCGTGCAGCCTGAGATCGGCAACGACGGAAAACAGCCGCTCGACCTCGCGCTGCGACAGCGCCGCCGTCGGTTCGTCCATGATCAGCACGCGCGCATCCAGCGACAGCGCCCGGGCTATTTCGACCAGTTGCTGTTCTGAGGTACGCAGGGTTCCCAGCCGCGTTGCCGCCGGCACGTCGAGGCCGACGGTCGCCAGCACCTTGCGCGCGCCGGCCAGCATGGCGGCGTTGTCGATGCCGCCGAAGCGGTCGCGCGGCATATGGCCGAGATAGATATTTTCCGCCACCGAAAGATCGGGAAACAGGCCCGGATGCTGGTGCATAACCGCAATGCCGGCCGCCTGCGCGTCATGCGGCGAATGGAAGACGGCTGATTTGCCGTCAACCTCGACATGACCGCTGGTGGGAGAATGCACACCGGCCAGAAGCTTCACGCAGGTGCTCTTGCCGGCGCCGTTTTCGCCAAGCAGCGCCAGCACCTCGCCCGAGCGCAATTCGAAGGAGGCGTCCTTGAGCGCAATCGTGCCGCCGAAAGCCTTCGCCGCCTGAACCAGCGCAACGGGAACAGCCCGCACCTCCGCAGCGTCGGCTTCGCTTTGTGTGCCCGAGTGCAGCACGTCTCCTCCCTGACTAGTTATTTTTTCAATTTGCTATATTAAATCGCGCAAAGGCGCAACGGCAAAATTGACTTCCATGGTTCCGACGCGCACTGTCGCCGCCAACATAGGCACCGCAGGGTGCGCTCGGCCGCAGGTGGTTTGCGGGCTTCGCGCCGGGAACGGGACATTTGGGGAGTGTGCGGGTTTTGTCAGGGAAAGGCAGCAATTCTGTCAAAGTTCGGCACTATAATGAGCGTTTCGTGCTCGACGCCATCCGTCGCCTCAAGGAAGCCTCCAAGTCCGATCTGGCGCGCGCGGCAAGCCTGACGCCGGCGGCCGTCGCTGCCATCGTCGACGGCCTGGAATCTTCCGGATTCGTAAAGCAAGTGGGAAAAAGGTTCGGGCAGCGCGGTTCGCCCTCCACGCTTTACCGGCTGACGCCGGAGCGCATCTACAGCGTCGGCATCAAGATCGGCCGGCGTGCGCTTGAAGCCGTTCTGGTCGACTTCGCCGGTGAAATCCGCGCAAGAGAGTCGCACGAATACCGCTTCCCCGATCCTGATTTGGTGCTGAAGGCCGGCAACATGGCGCTGGCCACCTTCGAAAAGCTGGTGGATGGGCTTGGCGATGCCAGCATCGTCGGCGTCGGCATTGCCTCACCCTATTTCCTCGGCGGCTGGAGCGAGGAACTCGGCTTTCCCGACGATCTCGGCAGCCGCTGGGAGGCGATCGACCTGACGACATGCTTTGCCACGCCGGCGAAGACGCCGGTGTTCGTGGAAAACGACGCCACGTCGGCGGCGCTGGCCGAACTTGTCCAGGGCGCCGGCGCCCGCTTTCGCGATTTCATGCACATCTCGATCGACACTTTTGTCGGCGGCGGCCTGGTGCAAGGCGGCAGGGTCCATACCGGGCCGCATGGCAACAGCGCTGCCCTCGGACCCTTGCCGGTCTCGCCCTCAAGCCTCGATTCGGTGGCGGCGAAGCCTGCGCGCTACCAGAGCCTGCTGCATCGCGCCTCGATCTATGTGCTGGTCAATCACCTGAGGTCGCGCGGCGTGGTGATCAATCGTGTGCGGGAACTCGATCCGTTGCCAGCCGAAGCGCGCGTGCCGCTGTTCGAATGGATCGACGATTGTGCGAGCGCGCTGGTCGAGGCGATCATCGCCATCACCTCCATCATCGACATCGAGGCCATCGTTCTCGACTCGATCCTGCCCAGGCCGATCCATCTCGAACTGCTGGCAAGGGTGCAGACCCAGTTCAACCAGGCCAGCGCAATCGGCATCGTGGCGCCGGAGATCGTGTCGGGGCAATTCGGCCCTGAGGCCTCCTCGATCGGCGCTGCCATGCTTCCGTTCTCGGCGCTGCTGGCGCCCGACAGCGGCGTGCTCATGATCGGCAAGGACCGGACGAAACTGCTGAGCGCTCTGTCCACGCTCGGTGGCGCCAAGGGAAACGGATCAAATCCGCCCACCGACCTGCCGGCCTGAGCGCAATGCGGCGCGCCCAACGCAGGCATCGGCCGCCCTTGCCCGCCATGGCTTGCACGCCTGCCCGCCTTCCGCTATAGAGCCGCCACCCGCGTAGACACCCTTGGAGGCAACGCGGCGGAAGGCTGCCTTCCCTTGTGATCCCGAACAAAGCTCCGCGTATGCGGTTTCTGGCATTCGGACATCCAGGCCTGGCGGCTTTCGACGTTTACGGTCCAGGCACACTGCCACCGCAAACGCTCCATAAAACGCGAAAGGAAATGCCATGAGCCACGATACTTACGAGCTCAAGGCCGAAGCGCGCGAACAGGTCGGTAAGGGGTCCGCCCGTGCAGTTCGCCGCAACGGTAAAGTGCCTGCAGTTATCTACGGCGACAGACAGCCTCCCCTGGCGATTGCGCTGAACTACAAGGACGTCTTCTACAAAATCCATGGCGGCGGGTTTTTGACCACGATCGCCACGATCGATGTCGACGGCAAGAAAATCCAGGTTCTGCCCAAGGATTTCCAGCTCGACCCGGTCAAGGATTTCCCGGTCCATGTCGACTTCCTGCGCATCGGCAAGGACACCGAGGTCAACGTCGACGTGCCCGTCCACTTCATCAATGAAGACAAGTCGCCCGGCATCAAACGCGGCGGCGTGCTCAACATCGTGCGTCACGAAGTCGAGTTCCACTGCCCGGCCAATGCGATCCCGGAATTCATCACCGTCGATCTCACCGGCGCCGACATTGGCGATTCGATCCACATCTCGGCGGTTACCTTGCCGGCCGGCGTCAAGCCGGTGATCTCCGATCGCGATTTCACCATCGCGACCATTGCCGGCTCCTCGGCGATGAAGCCGGAGACGGAAGAGACGGCGGAAGCGGCAGCCCCCGAAGCGGCGGCTCCTGCTGCCGAAGAGAAGTAATTTTCGGGCCCGGAGTTCACGATGCTTGTCTTTGCAGGCCTCGGCAATCCGGGCGCGAAATACGCTGATAACCGGCACAATGTCGGCTTCATGGCGGCGGACGCAATTGCCCGCCGCCATTCGTTTTCGCCCTGGTCGAAGAAGTTCCAGGGCCTGATCGCCGAAGGCACGATTGCCGGCGAAAAGATTCTTCTGATCAAGCCGCAGACCTTCATGAACCTGTCGGGACAGCCGGTCGGCGAAGCCCTGCGCTTCTACAAGCTCGGCCCCGAGGCGCTGACCGTCTTCTACGACGAGATCGACCTGCCGGCCGGCAAATTGCGGGTCAAGGTCGGCGGTGGCGCCGGCGGCCACAACGGCATCCGTTCGCTCGACCAGCATGTCGGCAAGAATTTTCGCCGCGTGCGCATCGGCGTCGGCCATCCCGGCGTCCGGGAAATGGTGCAGTCCCATGTGCTCGGCGACTTCGCCAAGGCCGACCGCGAATGGCTGGACGTGCTGCTCGACACCATCGCCGACGATGCCGGGCTGCTGGCCAAGGGCGACGACAGTTCCTTCATGAACCGCATTACTCTGGCCCTGCGTGACAAGCTGGTGCCGACCAGCGACGACGACCGGCCGCCGCCAAAGGCGCCGAAGGCTGAAGGTCCAAAGGCTCAAAGCCACATCCGCCAGGCACGGCCACAGCAGGCGCCGGCCAAGCTGCCGGAAAGCGGCCCGATGGCCGCCATGCTGCAGAAACTGTTCGGCAAGAAGTGAACCGCTTCCGCCGAATGAAGAATGAGCGTAAAAAGATAGTTATTCTGCCAGGTCTAGATGGCACAGGGCGCCTCCTGGTCGACTTCGCAGAGCAACTAGAACGTCACTTCTTTCAGGTTGAGGTGATTTCCTACCCCACGCAGGAACCGTACACCTATGACGCCTTATTGGACATTGTCAGAAGCCAACTGCCAAACGAAGACTTCATACTGATCGGCGAGTCGTTTTCTGGTCCTCTGGCTATTCGGATTGCTTCAGAAAATCCGCCCTTTCTCAAAGCAGTTGTCCTAGGGGCCTCGTTTGCGCGGGTTGACTTTCCATTGAAGCGCGTGATTGCTGGGGTGCTGCAATGGGTACCGTTTGCACTCATCCCATTCGTGTTTCTTAATGCGTTGCTGATGGGTGGGCGGGCCACACCCAATCAACGGCATGAGTTAAAAGGTGCCCTCGGAATCCTGCATCCAGACGTAGCAAGAATGCGCGTAAAAGAGGTCCTGACAGTTGACCTCACCAACTCAGGTCTCACCGTTTCCCAGCCTCTGCTTTATCTCAACGCCTCTGCCGACCTGTTGATCGGTGCACAGGCGACCGAAGCCCTCGCCACGATCGTTGAAGACATGTCTATCAAGGATATTCCCGCCCCACATTTCCTGTTCCAGATGGAGCCGGCCCTATGTGCGCAAGCCGTTATGGAGTTCAGCCGACCGCGGTTTGATAAGTCTTAAACATCTTAACCCTGTGGAATCTGCGCCTATCTCGCTGTTAGCCGATCCCCGACCAATGGATAGCTTTTCGTCAGCCACAGTCAGAACGCGCTGGGAGAATGGACGTCGGCACCGCGTCATGCGCCCTGTCGTCGAGTCTCCGTTCTCTCCAAAGCATGTGGCGCGCGTCTGGCAAGATCGACCAAGGGCTTGACGTTGCTCACCCCTATCGCCCATAGCCCTCATCAAATTTCTAGTTTCCCGATAGGACCGGACAAAATGGGTTTCAAATGCGGCATCGTTGGCTTGCCCAACGTCGGCAAGTCGACGCTTTTCAACGCGTTGACCAGAACGGCGGCGGCGCAGGCCGCCAACTATCCTTTCTGCACCATCGAACCGAACACCGGCGAGGTGGCGGTGCCCGATCCGCGGCTGCAGAAGATCGCCGCGGTTGCCAAGTCAAAAGAGATCATCCCGACCCGCATCTCCTTCGTCGACATTGCCGGCCTGGTGCGTGGCGCCTCCAAGGGCGAAGGGCTGGGCAACCAGTTCCTCGCCAACATCCGCGAGGTCGACGCCATCGTGCATGTGCTGCGCTGTTTCGAAGATGATGACATCACCCATGTCGAAGGCCGCATCGATCCCGTCGCCGACGCCGAGACGGTCGAGACCGAGCTGATGCTTGCCGACCTCGACAGCCTCGAGCGCCGCATCGTGCAGATCCGCAAGCGCGCCTCTACCAAGGACAAGGAAGCCACCACAGTCTTGCCGTTGATGGAGGCGGCACTCGAGCTGCTGCAGGCCGGCAAACCGACCCGCATCCTGCTCAAGGGCATTTCAGCAGAGGACCTGCGCATCCTGCAGGGGTTGAACCTCTTGACCTCGCACCCCGTTCTCTATGTCTGCAACGTCGCCGAAGCCGACGCCGCCACCGGCAACGAGCACACCAGGGCCGTGGAAAAGATGGCGGCCGCGCAGGGCGCCGGCACCGTGGTGATCTCAGCCGCGATCGAGGCCGAAGTCGCCCAGCTCTCCGACGAGGAAGAGATGGAGTTCCTGTCCTCGCTCGGCCTCGACGAACCTGGCCTCAACAAGGTCATCCGCGCCGGCTACGATCTGTTGCATCTCATCACCTATTTCACCGCCGGGCCGAAGGAGACGCGCGCCTGGACGATCCACAAGGGCGACAAGGCCCCGCAGGCGGCCGGCGTCATCCACACCGATTTCGAGCGCGGCTTCATCCGCGCCCAGACCATCGCCTATAACGACTACGTCACGCTGGGCGGCGAAGTGGCGGCCAAGGAAGCCGGCAAGGCGCGCGACGAAGGCAAGGAATATGTCGTCCAGGATGGCGATGTCCTGCTGTTCAAGTTCAACACCTGAGGCATCTCGCGGCTCGCGCGCTGACGGCGGCCGATCACGGCTTCGTCAAGTGGAGGAGCCGGCATGCCGCTTCGCTTGACTGCCCTTGGCACCGGGTCTATGGCCGTTTGCATGCGACTTGCCGTCCCCGTGGGAACGGCGGCGCGTGCAAGACCCATCGCTATTAAACGAAACCTTGGGCTCAACCAACGGAGACCGGCGATGATCAAGGCCTTCGTCGTCGACAATGATCGCCTGCGCCTCGCCGACGATCTCGTGGCCAATGGCGATCAGGTCGTCTGGGCCGACCTTCTCAACCCGACCAAGGAAGAAGAAACAACGATCGAGACTTGGCTCGGTGTTGCCATCCCGACGCGCGAGGAGATGGAGGAGATCGAGATTTCGAGCCGCCTCTACATCGAGGACGGCGCCTACTTCATGACCGCCACCTTGCCGGCGCAGACCGAAATCGATGATCCCTTGATGTCACCGGTTACCTTTGTGCTTGCCGGCCCGAGACTGGTCACCATCCGCTATCATGAGCCGAAGGCGTTCAAGACCTTTCCCCTGCGCGCCGAGAAGGTGGCGACAGGCTGCACCACCGGCAACACCATCCTGATCGGCCTGCTGGAGGCGATCGTCGATCGCCTAGCCGATATTCTCGAACGCGCCGGCCGTGACATCGAGACGATCTCGCGCGATATCTTCGAAGCGCGGTCGACCAAGGTGAACAAGCGCAATCGCGATTTCCAGGAACTGCTCAAGGCCATCGGCCGCAAGGAAGACATTGCCTCCTCGATCCGCGACAGCCTGATCTCGCTGCAGCGCCTCACCGGCTTCCTTGCCCACGTCGCGACCCAGATCAAGATGAGCAAGGACGTCCGCGCCCGCATCAAGACAGTATCGCGCGACGTGCTGTCGCTCGCCGACCATGCCACCTTCCTGTCGCAGAAGATCTCGTTCCTGCTCGACGCGACGCTCGGCATGATCTCGATCGAGCAGAACGCCATAATCAAGATCTTCTCGGTCGCCGCCGTCATCTTCCTGCCGCCGACGCTGGTGGCTTCGATCTACGGCATGAATTTCGACGTCATCCCGGAGCTGAAATGGGAGCTCGGCTATCCCTTCGCCATCGGCCTGATGATCCTGTCGGCGATCCTGCCGTTCTGGTATTTCCGCCGCCGCGGCTGGTTGTAGGCCCAATAGAATTCGCTTGACCAAACGCCGCCCGGACGGCATCCGGATGCCCGGTGATCGTACAACCGGATTGGGATCATGACCGCAAAAAGCTGGGCCTACGAGGATTTCACCGAGGGCGCATCGATCGACCTCGGCGCCAAGCAGGTGAGTGCGGCCGAAATCATCGAATTCGCCACCGAATTCGACCCGCAGCCGATGCATCTCGACGAAGCCGCCGGCAAGGCCAGCATCCTTGGCGGCTTGGCCGCCTCCGGCTGGCACACCTGCGCGATCTTCATGCGCATGCTGTGCGACGCCTTCCTGCTCGACTCGACCGCGCAAGGCGCGCCCGGCATCGACCAGGTCAAATGGAAGAAGCCGGTGCTGGCCGGCGACACACTGGCCGGCAGCACCAGCGTGCTTGCCAGGCGCCTGTCGAAATCCAGGCCTCAGCTCGGCCTCGTCACCTTGCGCAGCGAACTGTTCAACCAGCGCGGTGAAAGCGTCTTCGAACTTGAGAACACTGTCATGTTCTTGACCCGCGAGGCCGGCGCATGAGCCTCGACGCGTTCTTCCGCATCGGCGAAACCATCAACCTCGGTTCGCACACATTCGAAACCGAGGCGATCAAGGCGTTCGCCTGCAAATACGATCCACAGGTCTTTCATGTCGACGAGGAGGCGGCGAAGAAAAGCGTGTTCGGCCGCCTCTGCGCCTCAGGCTGGCACACCGCGGCCACCTGGATGAAGCTCAATCTCAAAAATCCTATGGACGCTTCTCAATGGACCGGACCCGGCCCGGTACCAGAATTCGGCCCCTCCCCAGGCTTCAGGAACCTGAAATGGCCAAAGCCGGTCTGTGCCGGAGAAACCGTCACCTTCATGCGCACGGCCCTGTCCCACCGCCCGCTTGCCACCCGCCCCGGCTGGCGCCTGCTGGCGCTGCGCTCGGAAGGTTCCGATTCGGCAGGCGACAAGGTGCTGGAGTTCGACAGCGCCGTGCTGGTGAAGGCTGGGTAGTGAATAGTGAGTAGTGAGTAGTGAGTAGTGAGTATCAGAGTGTGTGAGTAAGCCTAGCGCCTGTCATTGAACGCTGACATTCACTATTCACTATTCACTAATGCCCATCAAACCCGATCAACGTCCGCACCGGCACGCCCAGCGCTTCGAGCTTCGCCCGTCCGCCGAGATCCGGCAGGTCGATGACGAAGCACGCGGCAAGAATATCGGCGCCGATCTGCCTTAGCAGCTTGACCGCCGCCTCCGCCGTTCCGCCGGTCGCGATCAGGTCGTCAACCAGGATCACCTTCTCGCCCGGCGCAACGCCGTCCTTGTGCATCTCCATCTCGTCCAGCCCGTATTCCAGGCTGTAGGCGACGCGTACCGTCTCGTAAGGCAGCTTGCCCTTCTTGCGGATCGGCACGAAACCGGCCGAAAGCTGGTGCGCGACCGCACCGCCGAGGATGAAGCCGCGTGCCTCGATGCCGGCGATCTTGTCGATCTTCTGGCCGGCATAGGGATGCACCAGCTCGTCGATGGCGCGGCGGAAGGCGCGCGCATTGCCGAGCAAAGTGGTGATGTCGCGAAACAGGATGCCGGGCTTGGGGTAGTCCGGAATGGTGCGGATCGCGGCGAGCAGCGTGTCTTCGAGCGAGGATTTCATGGGTCGAGATTACCTGAAACGGAGGTTGTTGCGCGACAATTGTTCGATCGAACTGCAGCCCATCAGCTTCATGCCGCGCTCGATCTCGACCCGCATCTGCTCCAGCGCCCGCTCGACGCCCGGCTGTCCGGCCGCCGCCAAGGGGAACAGATAGTAGCGGCCGACGCCAACAGCCTTGGCGCCGAGCGACAGCGCCTTCAGCACATGGGTGCCGCGCTGCACGCCGCCATCCATGATGACGTCTATTCTGTCGCCGACGGCATCGACGATCTCGGCCAGTTGGTCGAACGCCGCCCGCGAGCCGTCCAGCTGCCGGCCGCCATGGTTGGACAGCACAATGCCGCTGCAGCCGATCTCGACGGCGCGCTTGGCATCCTCCACCGACATGACGCCCTTGAGACAGAACGGACCTCCCCACAGTCTGACCATCTCGGCAACATCGTCCCAGGTCATCGACGGATCGAGCATCTCGGTGAAGTAGCGGCTGATCGACATCGTGCCGCCGCCCATGTCGACATGCTCGTCGAGCTGCGGCAGCTTGAATCCCTCATGGGTGAAATAGTTGATCGCCCAACCCGGCTTCAGCGCGAACTGCAGCATGCCGGCAAGGTTGAGCTTGAAGGGGATGGCAAAGCCGGTGCGCTTGTCGCGCTCGCGGTTGCCTCCGGTGATGCTGTCGACGGTCAGCATCATCACTTCGACTCCAACCGCTTTCGCCCGCTGCATCATCGCCCGGTTGAGGCCGCGATCCCGGTGGAAATAGAACTGGTAGACCTGCGGGCTGCTGCTGATCTTGCGCGCTTCCTCAAGACTGACAGTGCCGAGCGAGGACACGCCGAACATCGTGCCGAATTTGGCCGAAGCCTTGGCCACCGCGCGCTCGCCTTGATGATGGAACAGCCGCTGCAAGGCGGTCGGCGAGCAATAGACGGGCATGGCCAGCTTCTGGCCCATCACCGTCACCGACATGTCGATCTCGCTTACCCCGCGCAGCACGTTGGGAACGAGGTCGCTGCGCTCGAAGCTCTCGGTGTTGCGGCGGTAGGTGACCTCATCGTCGGCCGCGCCATCGATGTAGTTGAAGATTGGCCCCGGCAACCGCTGCTGGGCCATGCGCCGGAAATCGGAAAAGTTGTGACAGTCGCGTAGCCGCATCATCGATCCCAAATGCCCCTTTAGCCGGCGATCCGCCGGGCGCGCGTGCAATACCAATCGCATGGCGGCGTGCCAACGGACTTCTTACTGGACGGCTGCTGCGCCAAGATGCGAACCATGTCCGGTTTGGCAAGCAAAAAGGGCGTCCGAAGACGCCCTTTCCATTTCCGAGGAATAAGATGCGGCTTAGTGCGCCACGCCTTCCCACACCTTGCGCTTGGTCAGATACATCAGCGCCCCGAACAGAAGCAGAAACACCAGCACGCGGAAGCCGGTCTTCTTGCGGTCTTCCATATGCGGCTCGGCCGCCCACATCAGGAACGCCGAGACGTCGCGCGAATACTGGTCGATCGTCTGCGGCGAACCGTCATCGTAGGTCACCTGGCCGTCGGAGAGCGGCTTGGGCATCTTCAGCGACACGCCGGACATGAAGTATGGATTATAGTGGGTGCCTTCGGGGATCACCATGCCGGCAGGTGGCGTCTCGTCGTAGCCGGTCAGCAGCGAATGGATGTAGTCCGGGCCGCCCTGCGCATATTGCGTGAAGATGTCGAAGACGAAGCGCGGGAAGCCGCGCTCGACGCCGCGCGCCTTGGCCAGCAGCGACATATCCGGTGGGGCAGCGCCGCCGTTGGAAGCGGCAGCCGCCTCCTCATTGGCGAACGGCGCCGGGAAATGGTCTGACGGCTTGCCCGGCCGGTCGAACATGTCGCCGGCATCGTTGGGTCCATCATGGATGGTGTACTCGGCCGACAGCGACTTGATCTGCGCTTCCGAATAGCCGAGGTCCTCCAGCGTGCGGAACGCCACCAGGTTCATCGAGTGGCAGGCCGAGCAGACTTCCTTGTAGACCTTCAAGCCACGCTGCAGCTGCGCCTTGTCGTAGGTGCCGAACGGACCGGCAAAAGTCCAGTCCATCTCCTTCGGCTCGTGGATCGGGAAATGCGTCGGTGCCGCCGCGTTGTGCGCCTCTTCAGCGGCGATCGCCACACTGCCGACGGCTCCGATGCCAGCGGCAAACACGCCTAGCAGGGCGAGCGAGGTGAGAATCTTTTTCATGCCAAATCCCCTTAGATTCTCACTCAGCCTTTGGTTTCCGGCGCCGCGGTCGCACCGGCCGGATGTCCCCCTCCGGCACCCTTGTTCTTCTCCAGCACCGCCTCGGTGATCGAATTCGGCAGTCTGCGTGGCGTCTCGATCAGGCCAAGCACCGGCAGGATGACGAGGAAGAAGGCGAAGTAGAACAGTGTCGCCGCTTGAGCGTAGCCAACGTAGTTGCCCGAGACCTCACCTATCAGGAGGGTCAACAGACCGCCGCCTTCCGCCGGCTGCGAGCCAAGCCAGCCAAGCAGGACAGCGTCGGCGACGAACAGCCAGAAGAACAGCTTGTACCAGGGCCGGTAGACCGCCGAGCGCACCTTGGAGGTGTCGAGCCACGGCACCAGGAACAGCATGACGATGGCGCCGAACATGCACAGCACGCCACCGAGCTTGGAGTTGATCGGCCCGATGTTGAAGGTGATCGCGCGCAGGATCGCGTAGAACGGCAGGAAGTACCATTCCGGCACGATGTGGGCCGGCGTCTTCAGCGGGTTGGCGATCGTGTAATTGTCCGGATGGCCGAGAAAGTTCGGCAGGTAGAAGACGAAATAGGCGAAGAAGAACAGGAACACGATCATGCCGAATGCATCCTTGATGGTCGCATAGGGCGTAAAGGCAACGGTGTCGGTCTTCGATTTCACCTCGATGCCGGTCGGGTTCGACTGGCCGACCACGTGCAGCGCCCAGACGTGCAGCACGACGACGCCGGCGATCATGAACGGCAGCAAATAGTGCAGCGCAAAGAAGCGGTTGAGCGTCGGGTTGTCGACGGCGAAACCGCCGAGCAGCAGTTCCTGGATCCAGTTGCCGACCAGCGGAATGGCACTGAAGAAGCCGGTGATGACGGTGGCGCCCCAGAAGCTCATCTGACCCCAAGGCAGCACATAGCCCATGAAGCCGGTCGCCATCATCAGCAGATAGATGATGCAGCCGAGGATCCACAGCAGCTCGCGCGGCGCCTTGTAGGAGCCGTAATAAAGCCCGCGGAAGATGTGGATGTAGACGGCGACGAAGAAGAACGAGGCGCCGTTGGAATGCATGTAGCGCAACAGCCAGCCCGAATTGACGTCGCGCATGATCTTCTCGACCGAATTGAAGGCGAGGTTGGTGTCGGCGGTATAGTGCATGGCCAGCACGATACCGGTCAGGATCTGCGCCACCAGCATGATCGTGAGGATGCCGCCGAAGGTCCACGCATAGTTAAGGTTGCGCGGCACCGGATAGGCGATGAAGCTGTCATAGACCATGCGCGGCAGCGGCATGCGGGCGTCGAACCAGCGTTCGATACCGGTCTTGGGCGTATAGGTCGAGTGTCCCTCGCTCATCGAATTATCCCCTGCCTCAACCGATAAGGATTTTGGTATCGGAAATGAACTTGAATACCGGCACGGCCATGTTTTCCGGCGCCGGGCCTTTGCGGATGCGGCCGGCGGTATCGTACACCGAACCGTGGCACGGGCAGAACCAGCCGCCGAAATCGCCTTCCTGGCCAAGCGGAATGCACCCCAGATGCGTGCAGACCTGCACCATCACCATCCAGGCTTCCTTGCCGGGCGTGGTGCGGTTGGCGTCGGTCGCCGGCGCATCGGCGGGCAGATTGGCGTTGCGGGCAATAGGATCCTTGAGGTCGGCAAGGTTCACGGCCTCGCCGTCCTTCATCTCCTGCTCGGTGCGGTTGCGCACCACGACCGGCTTGCCGCGCCATTTGACGATCAGCGACATGCCAGGCGTCAGCGAGGCGACGTCGACCTCGACCGAGGCCAGCGCCAGCGTCGAGGCATCGGGGCGCATCTGGTCGATGAAGGGCCAGGCAACGGCGCCTGCGCCAACCACTGCCGCCATGCCGGTGGCGACGTAGAGAAAATCACGACGGTTGGGATCCTGGGTGTCGGTTGCGCTCACGGGTGCCTGATCCTTTCGCCTCTTCCGAGCCGGCGGCCGAGCTTTGTCCCCGCTCCATCGCGCCGGCCCGACAGCGCATGGCGAACAAGCTAGCGAATTCCTCCGGCATTTGGATTTCGGTTTATGCGTGAAGCCCGTTTTTGTCCAGCGGGCTGAGGCCACAAGGGCAGATTGTCGCGGGCGTTCCGCACGAAGAGAAATTTGACGAGCTTGGCCGAATGTAGCAATATGTCTACATCTTCCGGATGGAGGTGTTGATATGAATATCTCGACGAAGACGATAACCATCATGTCGAGCCGTGAATTCAACCAGGACACGGCGCATGCCAAACGGGCAGCCAAGAACGGGCCGGTCATCATTACCGACCGCGGCAAGCCCTCCCATGTGCTCATGTCGATGGAGGAATATCAGCGTTTAGAGAAGAAGCCGAGAAGCCTCGCGGACGCGATTGCCGATGATCGCCCCGAAGCAGATTTCGACTGGGAACCACCTCGCCTGGAAGGACCGTTTTTCAAGATTCCCGAACTCGACTGATGTTCATTCTTGACACCAATGTCGTTTCGAATCTGCGTCGTCGGGACAAGGCCGATCGCAACGTTTTGGCCTGGTCAGAGACCCACGACATCGCCAGCTTTTTCATTTCGGTCATTTCGATCCTGGAACTCGAAATCGGAACATTGCTCTTGTCGAGGAAGGATACTCGCCAGGCCACCATGTACCGTGAGTGGTTGGATCAGACACTCATTCCACAGTTTGACGACCGGATATTGAGCATAGACACGGCTGTTGTCGTGCGTTGCGCAAACCTCCACGTTCCCGATCCAAAGCCGGAGCGCGACGCCCTCATAGCCGCTACCGCGCTCGTCAAAAACTTGACAGTCGTGACCCGCAACACCAAGGATTTTGAAGGCACCGGCGTGAAGCTTTTCAACCCCTGGATACCGACGAAGGGTTAGAGGCTATGGCACATATTATCGACCGCGAGACCTGGACCAGGACGCCCGGCCGCTGGCAGGGCGAACTGCAATGCGGCGCCTACGACTCCAACTCCTGCCTGATTTTCAACTATCAGGAAGAGATTGGCGGCGGCCCGCGCCTGCACACGCATCCCTATTGTGAAATCTTCATCATCCGGCAAGGCACCGGCCTGTTCACGATCGGCGACCAGCAGATCGAGGCCACGGCCGGCCAGATCCTGATCGTGCCGCCTGATACGCCGCACAAATTCACCAATCTCGGCCCAGGCCCGCTCGAAACGACCGACATCCACGAAAACGGCAGCTTCATCACCGAATGGCTGGAATGATTGTTGCCGGCTGGTGACCTCTAGCTTGCACCGAGCCTGACCAGCACGGCCCTTGGGATATCGTATTCGCGGATGACCGACTCATGCCGGCGCAGGCCGCAGAGTTCACGCTGGATGAAATAGGCGTGCACCGCCGCGGCAGCCTCCTTGAGCAGCCGCGGTCGCTGCTCCTCGTCGTCGTTGTTCTGACGGAGCTTGGCCAGCGTTTCCTCGACCCGTTGGCCGGCACGGCCGAGCGCTGCGGCCTTTTCAGCCAGTATCTCATGGCCGAGGGCGTCGAACGCGGCTTCGGCAGCCGAGGCGCCTAGGGATGGCGGACGCAGTGGCATCTCAGCCTCCTTTTCTGTCTTGAGAGAGCATCATGCGGTGCGTGACGAATTCTTCGCCCACCACCGGCTGGAAGCCAAGCCGTTCATAGAAACCAAAGGCTTCTTGTGGCGCGCGGGTGTTCAGCACGGCAAAATGGTGACGTGCCCTGTCAATGACGGTCTCGACCAGCATGCGCCCAAGGCCGCTGCGGCGGTGACGCGCGCTGACGAACAGGTGCCTGACCCGGCCGTGGTCCCGGCCTTCGAAATAAGGATCGATGTTCAACCCGCACACACCAGCGAGTTCTCGGCCATGCCATGCGCCAAACAGCGCCTCGCCTCGTTTCAGGAACTTGTTGCGGCCGCCTGCCCAGCCATCCGCCAGACGCACCAGCATCCAGTAGCCCTCCAGCCGGCTCTCCTCCTTCAGCGCGTCGAAGGCCGGCGCGGTTGGCCGCAGCCGCTTGAGGACGTAGCCGACATCAGGCGACGCTGCCATGCCCTACTCCGCCGGCCGTGTCTCTTCCAGCACGCTTTCCTCGTGGTAGAGGAAGCCGCCGGACTGCCGCTTCCACAGCCGCGCATAGAGCCCGTCGAGCGCCACCAGCTCGTCATGCGTGCCCTGTTCGACGATGCGGCCTCCGTCCAGCACCACAAGACGGTCGAGCGCGGCGATGGTCGACAGCCGGTGCGCTATGGCGATGACCGTCTTGTTCTCCATCAGCCTGGCCAGATTCTCCTGGATCGCCGCCTCGATGTCGGAATCGAGCGCCGAGGTCGCCTCGTCGAGGATCAGGATCGGCGCATCCTTGAGGAAGACGCGGGCGATCGCGACGCGCTGGCGCTGGCCGCCCGACAGTTTCACGCCGCGCTCGCCGACAAAAGCCTCGTAGCCGGTACGGTCCCGGTTGTCGCGCAGGCCCAATATGAACTCGTGCGCCTCGGCCTTCTTCGCCGCCGCGATCACCTCGGCCTCGGTCGCGTCCGGCATGCCGAGCTTGATGTTGTCGCGCAGCGAGCGGTGGAACAGCGCCGTGTCCTGGCTGACCACACCGATATTGGCGCGCAGCGAGTTCTGCGTCACCTCGGCGACGCCTTGCCCGTCGATCAGGATTTTGCCGCTCTCGAGGTCGTAGAGGCGCAAGATGAGGTTGGCGAGCGTCGTCTTGCCCGCGCCCGACGGCCCGACCAGCCCGACCTTCTCGCCAGGCTTGACCACAAGGTCGATGCCATTCAGCACGCCAAAACCCTTGCCGTAGTGGAACTCGACATTCTTCACCTCGATGCGGCCGCCGGCGACGACAAGCTCTTTCGCATCCGGCGCATCGACAAGGCCAAGCGGCTGCGAGATCAGCGCCTTGGAGTTTTCCAGGACGCCGAGATTTCGCAATATGCCGTTGAGCTGCATCATCACGCGCCCGAGCAGCATGTTGAGCCGCAAGACCAGCGACAGCGTGAACGCGACGGCGCCGACGGTGATCGACCCTTCGACCCAGAGATAGACGGCAAAGCAGCCAATTGCGGTGATCATGATGCCCGACAGCGTCGTCAGCGCCATGCGCACGCCGGTCAGCCGGCGGGTGAAGGGCCGTAGTGCATCGAGATAGATGTCGAAGCCGTTCTTGATGTAGCGGTCGTCGCCGTCGGCCGAGAATAGCTTCAGCGTCTGCACGTTGGAATAGGAATCGATGATGCGCCCATTGATCATCGAGCCAGCTTCAGCCGTGGCCTCGGCATGCCTGCGGATCGAGGGCAGATAGAGCTTGGCCAGCCAGGCGAACGCGAGGATCCAGATCACCACCAGCACGGCCAGGCGCAGATCCAGCCCGGCGACCAGCGCCAAGGTCGTCACCGTATAGATGAGCATGAACCAGATGACCTCGATGAAGCTCTCCATCAGGTCGCCGGTCGCCTGCCCCGCCTGCCAGACTTTTGTCGCGATACGGCCGGCGAAATCGTTCTGGAAGAAGGTGTAGGACTGGCGCGATACGTGCCGGTGCGCCTGCCAGCGCACCAGATTGTAGAACCCCGGCGTGATCGTCTGTTCGTTGACCAGCGCCGACAGGCCGACGACGATGGTGCGGATGACCAGCACCACTGCGATCATGAAGACAAGCTCAGGCCCGGCGGCGGTCCACAGCGCGTCCCAGGTGCGTTCACCGGGAAGCTGATCGAGAATATCGACCAGCCGCCCGACGAAGTAGAAAAGCCCGGCCTCGATCAGCGGCGCGATGCCGCCGATGACCAGCATGGCGAAGAAGGCGAACTTCGCCTGGCCGACATAGTGCCAGAGGAAGCCGCCGACGCTTGACAGTGGCCGAAGGTCCGCCGGCTCCCTGAACGGATAGACCCAGTCCTCGAACCAGCGATAGACGGCTGTCATCATGCTGACGTCATCACTCTGCGGCTTCACCCTTCACGCCGATGTCGTTGGCAACAGCGTCATTGGCGGCATCGACCGGACCGTCATCGAGCAGGAACCCGCCCGACTGGCGCTGCCAGAGCTGCGCGTAGAGCCCGCCGCTGGCGACGAGTTCCTCGTGCGACCCCTCCTCGATGACACGGCCCTTGTCGAGGACGACGAGCCTGTCCATCGCCGCAATGGTCGACAGCCGGTGCGCAATGGCGATGACGGTCTTGCCTTGCATGAGCTTGTAGAGATTCTCCTGGATGGCGGCCTCGGCTTCGGAATCCAGCGCCGACGTCGCTTCGTCAAGGATAAGTATCGGTGCGTCCTTCAACATAACGCGAGCAATGGCGATGCGTTGCCGCTGGCCGCCGGACAATTTGACGCCGCGGTCGCCGACATGAGCGTCGAGCCCTTTACGTCCGGTGTGATCCGAAAGCCTGCCGATAAACTCCAGCGCCTCGGCCCGCCCGGCTGCCTCGACAAGCATTTCCTCCGTCGCATCGGGCCGCCCGTAAAGGATGTTGTCGCGCACCGAACGATGCAGCAGCGAAGTGTCCTGCGTCACCATGCCGATCTGCGCGCGCAGCGAATCCTGCGTCACCGAAGCGATCTCCTGGCCGTCGATCAGGATCCGGCCGTTCTCGAGGTCGTAGAACCGCAACAGGAGATTGACCAGCGTCGACTTGCCCGCACCCGAGCGCCCGACAATGCCGACTTTCTCGCCGGGCTTCACCGTCAGCGACAGGTTCTCGATGACGCCCTTCTGCTTGCCATAGTGGAAACGAATGTCGTCGAAGCGGATCTCGCCCTTGGTGACGGCAATGTCCTTCGCCCCCGGCCGGTCTTCGACCAGGCGCGGCAGCGAGATCGAGGCGATGCCGTCTTGCACCGTGCCGATGTTCTCGAACAGGCTCGACATTTCCCACATGATCCACTGCGACATGCCCCACATACGGAGCACGAGGCCGATGACCACGGCGACGGCGCCGATCGTCACCGCCTGGCCGAGCCACAGCCACAGCGCCAGCGCCGTCACCGAAAACAGGAGCAGCGCGTTGAGGATATAGAGCAGCCCGTAAAGCACCGTCACCAGCCGCATCGACCGGTAGACCGTGTCGAGGAAGCCTGCCATGCCTTCTTTGGCGAACGTTGCTTCGCGCCGTGCATGGGAAAACAACTTGACCGTCTGGATGTTGGTGTAGCTGTCGACGACGCGGCCGGTCATCGTCGAGCGCGCATTGGCCTGCGCCTCGCCGACCTTGCCCAGCTTCGGGATGATATAGCGCAACAACCCGATATAGCCGAGCAGCCAGACGCCGAGAGGTGCCGCCAGCCGCAAGTCGGCCGAGCCGACGATGAACAGCATGCCGAGGAAATAGACGATGACGTAATTGAGCACCTCGATCACCTTGATGACGCATTCGCGCACGGCGAGTGCCGTCTGCATCAGCTTGGTGGCGATGCGGCCGGCAAATTCGTCCTGGTAGAAGCTCATCGACTGCTTCAAGAGATAACGATGCACCTGCCATCGGATGCGCATGGGGTAGTTGCCCATCAGCGTCTGCTGGTTGAGCAAAGAATGCAGCCATACCGTACCCGGCAGCGCGAACAGCACGACGAAGGCCATGCCGGCAAGCTTCCAGCTCTCGGTCTGCAGGAAGGTTTCGCGGTTCTGCCCGGACAGCCAGTCGACGATGTGGCCCATGAAGCCGAACATCCACACTTCCGCGATGGCAATCGCCGTCACCAGCACCGCGTCGACGATGATGTATGGCCAGGCGCCGCGCGTATAATGCACGCAGAAGGCAACCAGCGTCTTCGGCGGCTCGACCGGTTCCGCTGCGGGGAACGGATCGAGCCTTCTTTCAAACCAGCTAAACATAGTGATGCTCACAAAACTGTTGTCCGCTCATGCGGCGCGGGAAAAATCCCCGGGGCGCTCCGCGTCCCCAGACCGTACGTCGGCGGGGACTGACGGCCCGGAATCACCCGGGCCATCGGTCCTGCTTCGCGCAATATAGGGACTTGTGGGCTTTTCACCGACAGAAGCCTTCGACTGAGCTGACGGCACGCCGCCGCCAGTCCGGTTTTTCGCGCCCGGCCGGATCAGCCGGATGATCCGGCGCACCAGCGACGGCCGGCTGTGGTCGGGAACCGCACGCGAGAAATCGACATCCGGCAACATGCCGCGATGCGGACGCCGGCGCGTCTCGGCATGAACCGCCGACGAATAGGTCTCGCCGACTAGCAACGCCCAGGTCGCCGTCTTGCGTTCGTGCAGGCTTCTTGAACCAGGTATCTTATAGGGATCGAACATCGGTCCGTCCTCCGTGTGAAAATAGACATAAAAAGGCGAAGCAATGTCGTGCGCCGGCCTTCGGCCGGAGGCACGGATTGCATCCGTCGGGACACGAGGATAGGCCTCGGTCGCGACATGCTCAGCTGGGGCGCTTGGCCCCTTTGACCGTTTGAAAAACATCGCAGGATTCCTTCGAGAGCCGAAAATTGGGTTCGGCGGGAATCGGTGCGATCAGATCTAAGAGATCAGGTAAATCGTCGTACCGAAACCGCCAGCAGGCAGGTAAGCCCACGGGAGGGGCGCTGGATGTGCATGGTCATCATGAAATACCCCTCCATCGGTTCGGGTTGACAATGCGTGCGGTATAATCGACTTCGCAGAAAATGGCCACCCGCAGGTCCAGCAATTTCCAAAACCAGCCACCCGCTGTGGCCGATCTGCCACTTATTAGAAAGACGCGGAAATGAACCACCGTCTCCGCA
The DNA here is from genome assembly GCF_040324035.1 of Mesorhizobium sp. M0016. Taxonomy (NCBI): domain Bacteria; kingdom Pseudomonadati; phylum Pseudomonadota; class Alphaproteobacteria; order Hyphomicrobiales; family Phyllobacteriaceae; genus Mesorhizobium; species Mesorhizobium sp. M0016. Next base: position 108,113 of record NZ_JAMYVM010000001.1, read on the forward strand.
TCGCCCTCTACCAGCCTGACATCGCCGGCAACACCGGAACAATCCTGCGCTTCGCCGCCTGCCTCGGCCTTGGCGTCGACATTATCGAACCAGCCGGCTTTCCGCTCTCCGACAAAGCGCTCAAGCGCGCCGGGATGGACTACCTCGAAATGGCTGCCCTGACCCGGCATGTCGACTGGAACGCCTTCGAGGATTGGCGCAAGGGCCAAGCCTGCCGGCTGGTGCTGCTCACCACCAAAGCCGCGACCCCCTATACGGGCTTCAGCTTCGCCCAAGGCGACATCCTGCTGTTCGGCCGCGAATCCGCCGGCGTGCCGGATCCTGTCCATCAGGCGGCGGATGCGCGGCTGACGATCCCGATGCAGCCGGGCACGCGCAGCATCAACGTCGCGCTGTCCGTCGCCATGGTCGCCGGTGAAGCCATCCGGCAACTCGGCTAGAACCTTCAACGCGTTGTCGTCATCGCCAACGGCCCTTGCGTCTTGCATCATTCTCACCCAGGCGCACATCGCCTTCTCCTCAATTGCCCTATCGACATTTCCTGGCTACAAGCTCAACTTAAGTTGAGGTCAAGCGGAAAATCGAGATGGCTCCGGTAAAGGAATTGACGGTCGGCCAGTTGGCCATGCGCAGCGGCGTGGCGGTGTCGGCGCTGCATTTCTACGAGGCGCGCGGGCTGATCCGCAGCCACCGCACGTCGGGCAACCAGCGGCGCTATGGCCGCGACGTGCTGCGGCGGGTGGCGATCATCCGGATCGCCCAGGAGGTCGGCATCTCGCTGGCCGAGATCGGCGCCGCACTTGAATCGCTGCCAGAAGGCCGTACCCCGACGCGCGAGGACTGGAACCTGTTGTCGACCGGCTGGCGCGACGACCTCGATCGCAAGATCACTCAGCTAAAGAAGCTGCGCGACGGCCTTACCGACTGCATCGGCTGCGGCTGCATGTCGATCGACAAATGCCCGCTGCGAAACAGGGAAGATCGCTTGAGTGCGCAAGGGCCGGGCGCAAGGCGACTGCTTGTGGAATCCTAATCCGCCGCGGGCAGCCGCCGTATGGTGAATTCGATTACGTCGCCCGGCCGCTCGAACCAGCTTTCGATCTCGGTCCAGTAGGCCTGCTTGGGAAAACGCTCGAACCATTCCTTGGCCTTGAGCCGCGCATCCGGGCGCGGCAGGACGAAGGTCTCGCGCAAAAACCCGTCACGCGGCATGCGCTCGCGCTCGGCGCGTGAACGATCGAGCCTTTTCTTCAGGCCATGCAGCGGCGGTCTTGCCGGCGTGCGCATGAAAGAACTCCTGGGCCGAACCAGATGACACTTGACCCTTGCCCCTAAGAGATTAGGGATCGCGCCCGGAAAAGGCTAGTGGTCCGATTCCAACATTCGCCTCCCTAATCCCCAGGCGCCGTTGCGAATGTTGGAATCACAAGGACCACTAGCAAGTTTATGTTTCTGGTGGAGTTTTCGAATTTGACATTTGCATCGTGCCCTGCGCCACGCTGTGTGCAAATGTCAAATTCACTCCACTAGGTCCTTTGTCGGCCGCGACCGGAGACAGCATTTTGGAACGACCAGAAATACCGGCAGGCCTGCCACCCGACATCGAACAGAAGAAAATGAAGGCTAGGCTCTGGTTCGAGACGCTGCGCGAGCGCATTTGCACAACCTTCGAGCAGATCGAACAGGAACTGCAGGGACCACTGGCCGAATGGTCGCCCGGCAGCTTCGAGAAGACGCCGTGGGAACGCGACAATGGAAAGGGCGGCGGCGGCGCCATGGCGATGATGCGCGGCCGCGTCTTCGAGAAGGTCGGCGTCCATACTTCGACCGTCTATGGCGAATTCTCGCCCGAATTCAGGAAGCAGATGCCCGGCGCCGAGGAAGACCCGAGCTTCTGGGCATCAGGCATTTCGTTGATCGCGCATCCCTGGAACCCCAACGTGCCGGCCGTGCACATGAACACCCGCATGGTCGTGACGTCGCGCCACTGGTTTGGCGGCGGCGCCGATCTGACGCCGGTGCTCGACCGCAACCGCACGGAAGATCACCCCGACACGGTCGCCTTCCATCGAGCCATGCAGTTCGCCTGCGAGAAGAACGCTGCGATCGCCGACCACCCCAAATTCAAGGCCTGGTGCGACGAGTATTTCTATCTGCCGCACCGCCACGAGCCGCGCGGCGTCGGCGGCATCTTTTTCGACTGGCTGCATTCGGGGGAGGAGAAAGGCGGCTGGAATGCCGATTTGAACTTCGTCCAGGATGTCGGGCGTTCTTTCCTTGTCGTCTACGGACACCTGGTTCGCGCCCATTTCAACGAGAACTGGACCGACGACGACCGCGACGAGCAGCTCATTCGCCGCGGCCGTTACGTCGAATTCAACCTTCTTCACGATCGCGGCACCATCTTCGGCCTGAAGACCGGCGGCAATGTCGCTTCGATCCTGTCCAGCCTGCCGCCGGAGGTCAGGTGGCCGTAAAAAATCGGTGAGCGAAACGTGAGCCGCATTGACGTCCCATTCGCCGAATCTGGGCAGCCAATGTGGCATCGCCATTATCTTTTTCGTCTAATAGGCGATTGAAATAAAACGACTATTTGTCGTTTCGGGCCGGGAAGCGCCGGCGGTTCAGTCCCGAACCGCGACACGACGCTACCGGACGGCCCTGAACAAGGCGGAGCATTTTCCAAACGGATGCCCGCATTTCCAGGAGTATTACATGCGAAAGCTCATTGTTTCGGCAGCCGCCGCTGCCCTTCTCGCTTCCGGCTCGATTGCCTCTGCCGCGGTCAAGCACACCACGGGCACGGTCAAGACCTATGATGGCACGGCCATGAGCCTCGTTCTGGACGATGGATCGACCTTTACGCTGCCCAAGACCTTCAAGGATCCTGGCCTGAAGGCCGGCGAAAAGGTCCGCGTTTCCTGGGACATGAGCGGCAAGAACAAGGTTGCCGAGTCCGTCAAGATCGTGAAGTGACCGGGACAAGACCGAACGGTCTCGCCTTTGGCTTAGCCTGACAAGAGGGGCGGAGCAGCGCTGCTCCGCCTTTTTCGCACCACGGCAACCAAAATGGTCGAACCGTGTTATGCTAGCTCCCCCGTGCGTGCCCCCGAAACCGACTGCTGTGACAGGGCGCGGAACAGAGATGGCGGAGCTTCGTGTGCCCATGAGAGGCACAGGCTCCAAGGAGGAAAGGAGAAAATCCCATGAAGGAATTCCATTGCGGCTCGCTGGTTCCCGGCTGTGAGTGGCACACGCGTGCCGGTGAGGAAGCCGAGGTCATGCGCCGCGCCGTCGACCATATGCGCGAGACACATGGCGAAACGGTCATTCGCGAGACGATGATCGAGGCGATCCGCTCGCGCATCGAGAAAGTTCGCGACGCGGCCTGAGCAGTCCTATCTGGCCTTCAAGGCTTCCGCGGCGCGCTCCAGCAGCGCGTCGCGATCGAGCCCAAAGCCGGACCAGATCCATTCCTTTTCCAGGTTTTTCAGAATCGCACCGAGCATTGGCCCCGGCGACGCGCCAAGCGCCGTCAGATCGCCGCCCTTGACTGGGAACACCGGTTTTTCCCATTTCAGCGCAAAAGCGAGCAGGCGCGAAAACCCACCGGCCTGAACCAGCGCGTCATTGTCCTCGAGAGCCCGCGCTCGCGCCGACGCCAGCGACAGCCGCAGGCGATCGAGAAAACCCTGGCGCTCGCCGGAATAGAGTTTCTTGGCCAGTTCCGCTTCGCTTGTCTTGGGCTCGACGGCAGCCGTCAGCGCCCAGTGGCGCAGGCGCTCCGCCTCAGTGGTCGAAAGTTTCAGCCGCTCGGCCAGTGTCTTCATCCTCGCCGCATCGGGCGGCACGATCGCCTCCAGCCTGAGCAGCGGGTCCGGCGCCCAGCCCAGATCCTTTTCTGTCTTGGTCAGCCCATGAATGGCATCGATGCCCCATTTCTCGCTTTCCGGCAGGGCGCTGGTGAGCACGCCGGCCTGGCGCATCCACAGCAAGGCGCGCGACGGATCTGGGGCCGATAACAACTTCTTCAGCTCGGACCAGATGCGTTCGGCCGAGAGATGGGCGAGACCGTCCTTGAGCCGGGCGCAGGCCTTCAATCCCTCGGCATCGGGCCGACCCTCGCCATACCAGGCGAAAAAGCGGAAGAAACGCAGGATGCGCAGATAGTCTTCGCGGATCCGCTGCTCGGCATCGCCAATGAAGCGCAGCCTTCGTGCCTCGATATCGCCGACGCCGCCAACCAGGTCGACCACCGTCCCGTCAGCCTCCGCATAGAGCGCGTTGATTGTGAAATCGCGCCGTTCGGCGTCGGCCTTCCAGTCGCGGCCGAACGACACTTTAGCGCGGCGGCCATCGGTCTCGATGTCGGCGCGCAGCGTGGTGACCTCATAGGGCGCGCCGCCGGCAATCACCGTGATCGTGCCGTGCTCGATGCCGGTCGGCACCGCCTTGAAGCCCGCCGCCTCGGCCCGGCGAACGGTTTCCTCGGGCAGGCAAGTGGTAGCAACATCGATATCGGCGACCGGCTGCCCAATCAGCGCATTGCGCACCGCGCCGCCCGCGATGCGGGCTTCCTCGCCGCCCTGCGCCAGCACGGCAAGCAGCCGCTGCAGATGCTTTTCACCCAGCCAGTCGGCTCTGCCCGCCAGCGATACCGGATCACTCAAGCATAGAGCCTTTCATAGAGGGTGCGGATGATGCCGGCGGTGACGCCCCAGATGCGCTGGCCGCCATAGGGCATATCGTAGAAGAACCATTCCAGATCGTTCCACATGCGGCTGTCCCTGGTGTGGTTAGCCGGATCCATCAGGAACGAGAGCGGCACTTCGAAGGCGGCATCGACCTCGTTGGCATTGAGCGACAGCGTAAAACCGGGCTGCACGACCGCCAGCACCGGGGCGATGCGATAGCCGCTGCCGGCGACATAATCGGGCATGCGGCCGATGATCTCGATGCGGTCCTGGCCGAGCCCGATCTCCTCGAAGGTTTCGCGCAAGGCCGCTGCTTCCGGGGTCGCATCGGTGGGATCAATGGTGCCGCCGGGAAAAGCCACCTGCCCGGAATGGCTGCGCAGTTTTTCCGCCCGCTTGGTCAAAAGCACGGTCGCATCGCGTCCATGATCGACGACCGGGATCAGCACCGCGGCGTCGCGCAGCGCTTTGAGCTGCGTCAACCGTGGATGGCCGGGGTTGAAGCGATGATCGCCATAATCGTCGCCGGCATGGGCTTCAGCTTGCGCCGCGACCCGCGCGCGAAAATCCGCTGTGGAAAACGGCGGCGGCCTCACCTGATCCTTCATGCGCTCAGCCGCTTCAGTTTTTCCGCCGGCATGATCGGATAGATTTCGCCTTTCGAGCGCACGGCAAACATCGTCTTGCCGCCGATATCGATCTCCTCGCCATGCTCGACCAGTTCGTACATCACCGGCCGCGCCACCAGCGCTTCCAGCCTCCCGCGCACCAGCACATAGGGCTTCAGGCCGCCGGTCTCGTTCTCGTCGACGAAGCGCAGCGGATGGCCAGGTCCGGCCTCGACGACATCGCCGACATTGGTGCGGAAAGTGATGGTCTGCTCGGCGCCGGCGCCGGAAACATCCATTTCAACCGCGATGAAAGGCGCGTCCACGACGCGGATGCCGACCCGTTCGACCGGCGTCACCAGATAGGTCCTGCCATCCTCGTCCTTGCGCAGCACGCTGGAAAACAGCTGCACCAGCGGCATGCGGCCGATCGGCGTGCCGAGATAGAACCACGTTCCGTCTTGTTTGATCTCCATGTCTAGATCGCCGCAAAAGTCGGGATTCCAGCGCTCCACCGGCGCCGCGCCCTTGCCGGCGCGAGCCGCACGCGAGATCAACGCTTCGAGACCGCGCGCCTCGGTTGCGGCAGCAAGGCTGTGCTCGCGATGTTCGGAGCGTTCCGTCATGGTCACGAAATAGTCACTGTTGTTCCGCTTGTCAGCCTAAGTCTGTGATTTAAATTCATTCGTAGGCGCCAGGCGAAGCCGAATCGCGGCATTCTAAGGCACTACAGTGCAAGCCGGTACTTCCAGCACAAGGATCGATGCGGCATGAGCGTAATGGTAAAGGAAAGCCCAATCAGCGAAAAGGACATGATCGCCCAGGCCGAGACGGCGCTGGCCGATATTTCCAGGGTGCGCGACGGCGTCGGCCGCGTCATTTTCGGCCAGGAAGTGGTGGTCGAGCGCACGCTGGTGGCGCTGCTTGCCGGCGGCCATGCGCTGCTGGTCGGCGTGCCCGGCCTTGCCAAGACCAAGCTGGTCGAAACGCTCGGTGTCGTGCTCGGCCTCGATTCGCGCCGCATCCAGTTCACACCCGACCTGATGCCGTCGGACATTCTCGGCTCAGAGGTGATGGAACAGGACGAGGCCGGCAAGCGCTCCTTCCGCTTCATCTCCGGCCCGATCTTCGCGCAATTGCTGATGGCCGACGAGATCAACCGCGCCTCGCCGCGCACCCAGTCGGCGCTGCTGCAGGCGATGCAGGAATATCACGTCACCATCGCCGGCATTCGCCACGACCTGCCCGCGCCCTTCCATGTACTGGCGACGCAAAACCCGCTGGAGCAGGAAGGCACCTATCCCCTGCCCGAAGCGCAGCTCGACCGCTTCCTGATGCAGGTCGACATCCTTTATCCCGAAATCGAGGCCGAGCGGCGCATCCTGCTCGAAACCACCGGCATCGAGGACGCCAAGGCGCAAAACGTGCTGCAGCCGGCGCGGCTGAGGGAAATCCAGACGCTGATCCGCCGTATGCCGGTGCCCGAAACCGTCGTCGACGCCATCCTCAAACTGGTGCGTTCGGCGCGTCCCGGCCAGGGCAATGCCGAGACCGACAAGCATGTCGCCTGGGGTCCCGGCCCGCGCGCCAGCCAGGCGCTGACGCTGTGCGCCCGTGCGCGCGCGCTTTATGACGGGCGGCTGGCGCCGTCGGTGGACGACATCCGCGCGCTGGCCGAACCGGTGCTGCAGCACCGCATGGCGCTGACCTTTGCCGCCCGCGCCGAGGGCACGACCGTGCGCGATGTGGTAGCGAAACTGGCCAAAGGAATCTGATGGCGCGTATCGGCGAAGTCCAGGCACCGGCAGCGACGCGCGACGCGCTCGCCAGGGGCCGGTTGCGGGCTTCGCTGGTGCCGGACCTGCTGGTCGAGGCACGCCGTATCGTCAATACGGTAATTGCCGGCTGGCATGGCCGCCGCAAGCGCGGCATCGGCGAGAATTTCTGGCAGTTCCGCCCCTATGTCGAAGGCGATTCCTCGCGCATCGACTGGCGCCGTTCGGCCCGGGACGACCACACCTATGTGCGCGACCGCGAATGGGAAGCAGCCCACACGGTGTGGCTTTGGGCCGACCCATCGCCCTCCATGCTCTACAAATCGACTGGCGCCAGCGTTTCCAAGGAATCGCGCGCGCTGGTGCTGGCACTGGCCATGGCCGAATTGCTATCTCGCAGCGGCGAGCGCATCGCGTGGCCCGGCCTGACCGATCCGTTCACCGCCCGCAACGGCGCCGAGCGCATCGCGGCGCAATTGATGCACGCCGCCGACCCGCCGGCAAAGCCTGACCTGTCCGCCGTCCGCCGCTTCTGCGACATCGTCGTCGTCAGCGATTTCCTCGACCCGGTCGAGGAGACCATGGAATGGCTCGATGTGCTGGCGCGGCATGGCGTGCGTGCGCATCTGATCGAGGTTGCCGATCCGGCGGAGGAGACCTTTCCCTATGCCGGCCGCACCGAATTCACCGATCCCGAGACCGGCGACAAGCTGACCGCCGGCCGCGCCGAAATGCTCGGCGACGAATATCGCCTGCTCTACACCGCCCGCCGCCAGGAGCTGGCCAGCTGGTGCAAGCGCCTCGGCTGGAGCTATACCGTCAACCACACCGACCGCCTCGCTTCCGAGGCGCTGGTGCGCATCCACATGGCGATGACCGCCGATGGCGCATTCGTGGGAAGGGCCGGCGCATGAGCTGGCTGCCGCTCTCCTTTGGCGCTCCCATCGTGTTGTGGGGCCTGCTGGCGCTGCCGGTGATCTGGTGGCTGCTCAGGCTCACGCCGCCCAAGCCGCAGTCCGAAATCTTTCCGCCGCTGAAGATCCTCGCTCGCGTGCTGAAGCGCGAGGAAACGCCGCAGCAGAGCCCGTGGTGGCTGACGCTGCTGCGGCTGCTGATGGCAGCCCTTGTCGTCGCCGCTTTGGCCGAACCCGTCTTCAATCCGCGCGAAAAATTGCCGGCCGAGGGCGCCGCCCTGGCGCTCGTCATCGACAATGACTGGGCGAGTGCCGCCGACTGGGGCAAGCGCGTCGCCACCGCCCAGCGGCTGATCGCCGATGCCGGTTCGAACGGCGTACCGGTCGTCATCGCCTTCACCGCCGAAAAGCCGAACGCCGAGATCGGCCCCTTCGATGCGGCGGCTGCCCTCGACCGGCTGCGCGCCGCCAAGCCGAGGCCGATCCCGACCGACCGACCCGCTGTCTATGCCCGCGTCGCCGGCGTGCTGGGAACCTTGCCCGGCGCCAGCGTTGCCGTTCTCACCGACGGCCTTGCGGCAAAGGGCGACAAGGCCGCCTTCAACACACTGCTGTCGAAAAACGCCGCCCGTGTCGTCTGGGCCAATTCCGACCGCCTGGCGCTGACTGGGCTCACTGGCGCCGAAAATCAGGTCGACGGCTTCGCCCTGACCGCCATCCGCGCGCCCGGCGATCCGGCGCCGGCCCAAGTCACCGCCGGCGCCTTCGACGATAAGGGCCGCCGCATCGCCGACGCGACGCTGACCTTCGCGCCGGGTGAGACCACCGCCACCGGCACGATGGCGGTGCCGTTCGAACTGCGCAACGACTTCGCCTCGATCGCGCTCGACGGCGAACGCCAGGCAGGTGCGGTGCGCGTGCTCGACGAAAGCTCCAAGCGCCGCCGCGTCGGACTTTTATCGCAGGCCGAGGCCGACCAGGCGCAGCCGCTTCTGTCGCCGCTCTATTACATCAGGCGGGCGTTGCAGCCTTTCGCCGATCTGGTCGAACCGTCGAGCGTCGATCTCGCCGACGCCATCCCGCAGCTTCTCGACCAGAAGCCGGCGATGATCGTCATGGCCGACATCGGCACCATTCCGCCGCAGGTCCATCAGCGGCTGGTCGACTGGGTCGACAATGGCGGCACGCTGGTGCGCTTCGCCGGTTCGCGGCTGGCCGCCGCCGGCAATGACGATGATCTGTTGCCGGTCAGGCTGCGCACCGGCGAGCGCTCGCTTGGCGGCGCGCTCTCCTGGACGACGCCGCAGGCGGTGACCGAATTCCCGAAGAACGGCCCGTTCGCCGACCTCGCACCGCCGGCCGAGGTCACGGTGAGCCGGCAGGTGTTGGCCGAACCGACGCCGGACATCGTCGAGCGCACCTGGGCAACCCTTGCCGATGGCACCCCGCTGGTGACCGGGTTGAAGAAGGGCAAGGGCACGCTGGTGCTGTTCCATATCACCCCGGAAGCGACATGGTCGACGCTGCCGATCTCCGGCAGCTTCGTCGAGATGCTGCGGCGCATCGTGCAGCTGTCGCGCAACCAGGGTGCGGCGGTTGCCAACGCCGAAGCCGCTGCTACGTCGCTGGCGCCTTATCGCATGATAGCCGCCGACGGCACTTTGGTGCCGCCGACGCCGGACGCACGACCGCTGGTCCCTGGCGCCGGCTCGCTGCCGGTGACGTTCGAGAACCCGCCCGGCCTCTATGGCTCGGAAACCGGCGTTTTCGCCCACAATCTGCTCGACCCGGCCACCGCCTTCGCGCCGCTGGTGCGCCCGCAATTCACAGTGCCGGTGACCAATATCCAGTACGCTTTCGATGAATCGCGCGACCTCAAGGGATCGCTGGTCACAGCGGCACTTATGCTTATGCTGCTCGACACGCTGGCGGTGTTCTGGATGGGCGGGCTGATGTCGCGCCGACCGCGCCGCGCCCGATCGGCCGCGGCAACGACGGCTGCGCTGCTGCTTGGCCTCGGCATGCTGTTTGGCCATGCCGACCTCGCCCGCGCCGACGATGCCAAGCCCGGCGATGCCGCGGCTATCGAGGATATTGCCAAGACCCGCATCGCCTATGTGCTGACCGGTGTGCCCGGTGACGATTCGATCAGCCGCGCCGGGCTCGAAGGCCTGACCCGCTTCCTGATCGAGAAGACCGCGCTCGAGCCGGGCGCGCCGGCGGGCGTCGATATCTCGAAGGACGAGCTTTCCTTCTATCCGCTGATCTACTGGCCGATCGATCCTTCCGCGCCGATGCCGAGCCAAGCCGCGATCGCCCGCATCGACGCCTATATGCAGCAGGGCGGCACGGTGCTGTTCGACACGCGCGACCAGTTCGCCAACGGCATCGGTGCGGATTCGGCGAGCCCGGCGACGGAACGGTTGCGCGACATTCTCGGCAATCTCAACGTGCCGCCGCTGGAGCCGGTGCCCGCCGACCACGTGCTGACCAAATCCTTCTTCATCCTGCCCGAATTTCCCGGCCGTTTCTCCGGCAGCCCGCTCTGGGTGGAAGCCTCGCTCGAGGCCAGCAATGCCGAGAATCGGCCGGTGCGCGTCGGCGACGGCGTCTCGCCGATCCTGATCACCGCCAATGATTTTGCCGGCGCCTGGGCCGTCGACGAGAATGGTGACCCGCTTTTGCCGACCGTGCCATCGGATCCGATGCAGCGCATCTATGCGCTGCGCGCCGGCGTCAACATCATGATGTACATGCTGACCGGCAACTACAAATCCGACCAGGTGCACGTGCCGATCCTGCTCGAACGGCTGGGGCAGTAGGATGGCAGTATTGGCTAATTTCGTCTCGATCCTGTCTGGCGCCGGCGGCGCAGCCTCACCCTCCCCCTTTTGGGGAGGGTCGGCTCGCTGTCGCAGCGAAGCGAAGACAGTGAGCCGGGGTGGGGGTGCAGCGCCAGCGCTCTGTCGCCTACCCCCACCCCGCTCCGCTACGCGGATCGACCCTCCCCACAAGGGGGAGGGTAACCCATGAACTGGTCGATTTCCTTCGAACCGCTGCTGTCCTGGCCCTTGCTGGCTTTGGTGCTCGCACCGCTGCTGGTGCTGGCGGCTGTCGGCTTGTGGTTTCGCCAGCGCGGCGCGATCTTCCGCTTCGCAGCGCTGATTGCGCTGGGCGCAGCACTCCTCAATCCGGTCTTCCTCGATGAGGAGCGCGAGGCGCTGAAGAGCGTCGTTGCCGTCATCGTCGACCGCAGCCAGAGCCAGGATATCGGCGACCGGACCAAACAGACCGACGAAGCGCTTGCCGGTTTGCAGCAGCGCCTTGGCCGCTTCAAGCAGTTCGACGTCCGCGTCATCGAGGCCGGCAAGTCGGAAGCCGCCGACGAGCGCACCGAGACCAAGCTTTTTGCAGCGCTTGAAGGCGCGTTCCGCGACGTGCCGCCCTCGCGCATCGGTGGCGCCATCATGATCACCGATGGCGAGGTGCATGACGCGCCGGCCGCCCCCGACTTCAATGCGCCGCTGCACGCGCTGATCACCGGCAACGAGCACGAGAAGGACCGCCGCATCCGCTTCGAGAATGCGCCGCGCTTCGGCTTGGTCGGCAAGCCGCTCGACATGACCTACCGGGTCATCGCCACCGACGGCGAAACCGGCCCGGTCGATGTCCGCGTCTCGGTCAATGGCGAGCAGGTCGCGGTCGAAGAGGCGACCATCGGCCAGGCGATGCCGCTGCAGGTGACCATCCCCGGCGCCGGCCGCAACATCGTCGAACTCTCCATTGACCGCGAGCCGGGCGAACTGACCGACGCCAACAACCGCGCCATCGCGCTGATCGACGGCATCCGCGAGAATTTGCGCGTGCTTTTGGTTTCCGGCGAACCGCATGCCGGCGAGCGCACGTGGCGCAACCTGCTGAAATCCGACGCCTCGGTCGATCTCGTCCATTTCACTATTTTGCGGCCGCCGGAAAAGCAGGACGGCACGCCGATCAACGAACTGTCGCTGATCGCCTTCCCGACCCGCGAGCTGTTCGTCGAGAAGATCAAGGATTTCGATCTCATCATCTTCGACCGCTACCAGCACCGCGACGTGCTGCCGATCCTCTATTACGACTACATCTCCGAATATGTCGAAAAGGGCGGCGCGCTGCTGATCGCCGCCGGGCCGGAATATGCCGGCGACGCCTCGATCGCCCGCACCCCGCTAATGTCGTCGCTGCCGGCAATGCCGACCGGCGAAGTCATCGACAAGGCCTTCTATCCGCGCCTCACCGATCTCGGCCAGCGCCATCCGGTGACGCGCGGCCTCGACGGCTCGGCGACCGAGCCGCCGCGCTGGAGCCGCTGGTTCCGCACCATCGGCGTGCAGAACCCCGAAGGCGAAGTGGTGATGAAGGGCGCCGACAACCGCCCGCTGCTTCTGCTCGACCATAAGGGCGAAGGCCGCGTCGGCATGCTTCTGTCCGATCAGGGCTGGCTATGGGCGCGCGGCTTCGAGGGTGGCGGGCCGCATGTCCAGCTTTACCGCCGCATCGCCCACTGGCTGATGAAGGAACCTGAACTCGAGGAAGAGCGGCTGACTGCCGACGGCCGCGGCATGATGCTGGAAATCCGCCGCCAGACGATGAGCGACGATCCCGGCCCGGCGCAGGTGATCACCCCTTCGGGCAAGGCGCTGATCGTCAAGCTGGAGAAGTCCGAACCCGGCGTTTTCCTGGGCAGCATCGAGACCAAGGAGATCGGCCTCTACCAGATCGGCAATGGTGACCTGACCGCACTCGCCCATGTCGGCCCGGTCAACGCGCCGGAATTCTCCGACGTCGTCTCTACCGAGGACCGGTTGAAGGCTCCGACTGAGGCCACCGGCGGCAGCGTGCGCCGGCTGGCGGCCTCCTCCACCCTTGGCCAGCTCACCGGCAGTGTCGCCCTGCCCTCCATCGTCCCGGTCCGCGCCTCCGGTGCGGCCTCGGGCGCAGACTGGATCGGCCTGCGCAGCACCGACGACAGCGTGCTCAAAGCCGTCTCGCGCGTACCCCTGTTCGGCGGCTTCCTCGGCCTTTGCCTGCTGCTGCTGGCCATGGGCGCGATGTGGTACAGAGAGGGAAGGTAAGGATCCCTTCTCCGTCACTATACGGGGAGAAAGACGCTCAACCTACTCCTCCGGCTCCGTCGTAAACAGCAGCGGGTACCCCTTGGCCTTGGCCGCGTCGACGGCCCGTGTCGCCTTGGTCTCGGCGACATCCCTGGTGAAGACGGCAACGACGCAAACGCCGAGCCGGTGCGCGGTGATCATCACCCGGTTAGCCTGGTCTTCGCTGAGCTTGAACTCGCCCTTCAGCACCGTCACCACGAATTCGCGCGGCGTAAAATCGTCATTGATGAGGATGACCTTGTAGAGCTTCGGCCGCTCGGTCCGCGGCTTGGTCTTGGTGCGGGGTTTGGAACTGATTTCAGGCATCGGGAACCGGTATCGCGCGAGGGGTCGCTCTCACTTTGTCATGGGGGAAAGCCGTCGTCCATTTTGATCGGCGCGCCAAACCGGCTTCCCGGAAGTGCTGCCGTTCACAAATTTAGGAACTGTACGCTGCGGTTCAACGGCTCTGGCGATCGGCGACGCGACGAGCCTGGAATTGTCGTGCGCTGGATGCCGCATCCGGCCTTGATCCGGCCGCCTTGTATTCGACCCAGGCGACCGCGAGCCAGCCGAAGAAGCAGGCCAGCGCCGCGCCGGTGATCACGGTAAGCAGCAGGCTTTGCCATGGTGTGATGTATTGCCAGCTGCTGGAGATTGCCGGTGCAAACAGCGACGGCTCCGTGCGCCCGCTCACCGGATCGGGCACCGGGCTGGCGGTGAACTGGATCAGCACCCTGACCATTGCCGAGGCCACAAGGCCGCCGATGGCCATCGAGCGCAGAATGGATGAAAGCCGCTTCTTCATGCGGGCTATCCTACCGGACCGGCATTGCAAACGGGTTAAAGTCCTGGGTGGCCGGCACCCATCAACGGGTAATCATGCACTCACACGACAAGGCCGCTCCAGCCGGGGGGGTGCTGGAGCGGCCTTGTTACAGACAAGCCTGTTGGCTGTCTGGATCAGGCCTTCGGGGCGTCCGTCTTGACGACCTTCTTCGCCTTCTTGTGCTTCTTGACGGGCTTCTTGGCGACGACCTTCTTCACCGGGGGCTTGGCGGTCGTGGTCGCCGGAGCGGTGGTCGTGGAAGCAGCCGGAGCAGCGGTCGTGGTGGCAGCGGCATTGCCCAGAGCCGGCATTGCGAAAGCGAGAGCGACGGCGAGACCGGTGGCGGAGAGGATGGACTTTTTCATGGCATCATTTCCTTCTTTGTGCGGGTCGAGTTTCGAGTGTCACTGAACCGGGTCGATCGGTGTCACTCCAAGCAGCTTCAAAGCGTTCGCGAGCATCCGGATACCCTGTGCCTGTTTCTTGTTGGCGCAGAACCGGTTTCCCTTTCTTTGCAGTGCTTTCGCCGCGGTGACCTGCGTTGCCGCGGCATGGGTTTCAAGGGCTTCGTCTACCTGGCGATTGAGATCGATGCAGCGCTCGCTCCTTGTGATCGGCGTCACCTTTGCGGTTGTGGCTCCGATCGCGGCTGTGACGAGCGGAATGCTGAGCAGCGCACCCATCAAGCTGATCGTGAACCTGTGCATCGGTAATGTCCGTTACTCCGGAGACTTCGCGTCGCAGCCGATGTCCTGACCGCCACGGCACCCTTTATGCCCTTGATTTTTTTCGGGAGTTTTTCCGGACTATAGAATTTTGTTTCTGAATTGTTTCTGGCAAATCGGCTTTGCGGGCGATCATCGCCGCTGGCCAACATGTGGCCAGAATTCTATCGTGTGGGTGACGCCACAGAAGCAGACTCAGAAGGCAGCCGCCGACCGGCCGCCAGCAATGACAGGATCGCCGTGAAATCCGATGCGCACATACTGATCGTCGACGACGACAAGGGCATTCGCGACCTGCTTCAGGAATTCTTCCAGAAGCGCGGCCTGCGCACCACGGTTGCCGCCGACGGCGTCGAGATGGAAGACATACTGCGCCGCACGCAGGTAGACCTGATCGTGCTTGATGTGATGCTGCCAGGAAAGAGCGGGCTGGAGCTCTGCCGCGACCTGCGCGCCAGCTACTCGACGCCGATCATCATGCTGACGGCGGTGACCGAGACCACCGACCGCGTCGTCGGCCTGGAGATGGGCGCCGACGACTATGTGCCCAAACCCTTCGATCCGCGCGAGCTGCTGGCCCGCATCCGCGCCGTTTTGAGGCGCAATGGTGCTGCTGAGCCGAAGCGCGCCACCACCAAGCAAATCTACCATTTCGCCGGCTGGACGATGGACTGCTCGCGCCGGCGGCTGATGGCGCCGGGCGATGTCAGGGTCGAGCTGACGATGGCGGAGTTCAACCTGTTGCAGACCTTCGTCAAAAGCGCGCAGCGCGTGCTCACCCGCGACCAGCTCATCGAGCTTTCCGGCGGTGACAGCGACTATTCCTTCGATCGCAGTATCGACATCCTGGTCAGCCGTCTCAGGCGCAAGATGGAAGACGACCCCAAGACGCCGAAACTGATCCTGACTGTGCGCAGCGGCGGCTACCAGTTCCTGCCCGAGACCACCTCCGAATGAGACGTTTCCTGCCGCAAACCCTGCCGGTCTGGGTTTTGCTCATCGTCATTGCCGGCCTGCTGATCAGCCAGGTCGCCACGCTCTACATCGTCTCGCGCGATCGTGCCGTCGCCAATGACGAGGTCGATCTCTACCGGCTTAACGACCGCGCCTATTCGCTGGTGCAGCTGATGCATGACGACACGCCGGAGCAGCGCAAGCTGACGGCCTCCGGTCTGTTCAACGCCACCTATGCGCTCACCGTTTCGGACACGCCCGCGGTCACCTCGTCGATCGCCGGCGACGACGAACTGGCCGAGCTCGAGGACATTCTGGTCGGGCGGCTGTCGAAATTCGGCATCACCGACGCCCGCGTCCGGCGCGATCCGGCAACCCAGGCAGCCAACGCGCCTGGCGGTGTGGCCGTGACCAAGGATGTTGGCGCGGTGGAGCGCGACCTGTTATCGCTGGCGGCCAGCTTCGCCCAAAGCGACAAGCTGACGGCCTCTGTCCGCTTCGCCGACGGCCAATGGCTGAATTTCACCGAGCCCAACACGCCGGTCGGACCGATATTGAGCTTCGACAGCCTGCCGCTCTATTCGCTGATCGCGGCCCTGGTGGTGATCATGTCGATCTGGTCGCTGCGCCGGCTGACGGCGCCCTATCGGATGATGGAAACGGCGGTCAACCGGATCGGCACGGATCTGAAGAGCCCGCCGATCGCCGAGACCGGCAGCCGCGAAATCCGCGCCGCGGCCAAAGCCGTCAACGCCATGCAGGTCCGGCTGCGCGACTATGTCGAGGACCGCGAACATCTGGCCGCCGCGCTCGCCCACGATCTGCGCACGCCGCTGACCCGCATGCGGCTGCGCCTCGAACTGTTGCGCAGATCGACCGCGCGCGAGGCGCTGGCCCACGACCTCGCCGACATCGAGAGCATCGCCAGCTCCGTCATCGACTTCGCCACCTTCGAAGTCACCGAGGAGAAGAGCGAGCGGATCGATTTCTGGTCGCTGGTGGAATCGATCGCCGACAGTTTCGAGGACGTCACGTTCGACCATGACGGCGCCAGGCCGCGTGGCATGATCTGCATCGCGCGACCGGTGGCGCTGAAGCGCTGCGTCAACAATCTGGTCCAGAATGCCGTGACCTACGGCAAGAAAGCCCATGTCAGCCTGCGGCAGTCGGACGGCACGGTCACGCTGGTCATCCGCGACGAGGGGCCGGGCATACCGCAGGCGCAGCTCGACCAGGTGTTCGGTTCCTTCGTGCGGCTGGAGCAATCGCGCAACCGCCAGACCGGCGGTCTCGGCCTCGGCCTGACCATTGCCCGCAACATTGCGCGTGCCGCCGGCGGCGATGTCAACCTGTCCAACCGTCCCCGCGGCGGCCTGCTGACGGAGCTCAGCCTGCCGCTGGCGGCATGAGGCAGCAGACTAGCGTCTCGATGGGCACCGGGGGTGGATCAGCCAACCCAACCTTGCAATAGTGCAGCCGCTCGAACAGGAGGAGATCGCCGCATGTTTTACGCCATCCTGGCCTATCACGTCGAACAGACCATCCAGTCCCTGACGCCGCAGCAGGATGCGGCGCTGATGCACGACCTGCTCGAAGTCAACGCCAGGCTGACCCGCGAAGGCAAGCTCGGGCCGGCGGCAAGACTGGGCGCGACCGCCGACGCCGTGACGCTGCGCGGTCCGGGCGAAGGCATCGTCATCGACGGGCCGTTTGCCGAGACCAAGGAACAATTGCTGGGTCTTTATGTCCTCGACTGCGCCACGCAGGAGGCGGCGATTGCAGCCGCGCGCGACTTGCGCCGCGTGAATCCCTCGGCAGTCTACGAAATCCGGCCGATCACATTTTACCTTCCCGGCCTGGCGTTCCCCGTGACGAAGGGCGATTTCCAGGAGGCCGCCAGCGGCTGAGAGCCGCTTGCTCTACCCCATGGCCGGTCAGGCAGAAGCGATCTCGTTGCCCAGGCGGACCGTTTCGGCGACGAGAAGGTCGAGATCCTCGCGCCGGGTCCGGTGGTTGTTGATCGCCACCCTGAGGCAATGCCGGCCTTGCACCGTGGTATCGGAAATGGCGGCGGTTCCGTCTTCCTGAAGCCTCAGCATGATCTCGGTGTTGAGCGCCTTCGAGCGCTCGCCATCGAGCCCTTCCGCGCGATAGCGGAAGCAGACGATGTTGATGCTGGTCGGCGCTGTCAGTTCGAGCGCCGGTTGAGCCTCGATCAGGCCTGAGAGATACTGCCCCTGCGCAATGTTCTGGTCGATCAGACGGCCGAATTTTTCGACGCCGTGTTCCCGCAGCGCCATCCACACTTTCAGCGCCTTGAAGCCGCGTGTCGTCTGCAGACCGTAATCGTGCAGCCATTGGCCGGAGGCGAGGCCGCGCGGTGTCGATTCCAGATATTCCGGCGTCACCGCGAAGGTCTTGCGATGCGCCGAGGCATCCCTGACCAGCGCGCAGCCTGCCTCGAACGGAGCGTGCAGCCATTTGTGGGGGTCGAGCGCGATGGAATCGGCCCATTCGATGCCGGCGACACGACGCGCATTCTCGGGCGCGATCGCGATCAGCGCGCCGATGCAGCCGTCGACATGGAACCAGAGATCCTCCTCATGCGCCAGCTTGGCCAGCGCCTGCAGATCGTCGATGGCGCCGGTGTTGACAGTGCCGGCATTGCCGATGATGCAGGCCGGCTTGAACCCGGCCGCGCGATCTTCCGATATCGCCGCCCGCAAAGCTTCGATGTCGATGCGAAGTCCGGCGTCGCTGGCAATGCGCCGCAGCGCCTTGTTGCCGAGGCCGAGCGCTTCCATCCCCTTGCGGTGACAGGAATGGACCTGGTCCGAGCCATAGAAACGCAACGGCTTTTCGATTGCTCCAACGCCGTGCTCGCGCACGTCGATGCCGGCCTTGGTGTTGCGCGCCACGGTCAGCCCGATGATGTTGGCCATCGAGCCGCCGCTGACCAGCGTGCCGCTGGCCGAAGCCGGCATGCCCATCATCTGCTTGCACCAGTCGACCACCTGGCCGTCCATCAGGGCGGCGGCATGGTTGCCGCCGCCGAGATTGGAGCCCTGGATTGCCGCCAGGAAATCGCCGATCGCGCCGGTAAAATTGCTCGACCCCATATACCAGGACCAGAAGCGCGGATGGATGTTGCCCATCGGATAGGGCATCACCTTGTCCACGACATCGCCATAGATGTCGGCAAGCGCGGTCGGCGATTGCGGCAGCGAGGCGGTGAAGAAATCCCTCACATCTCCAGGCATCTCCTGCCACACCGGCCGTTGCCTGACATCGCGCAGGTAAGCGACGGCATCGTCAACGATCCGATGCGACAGGCTTTGCACATCGGCCCAGTCCGAGGGGTCAAGCGTTTCCTCGGTACTGGTAGCCGAGTGTCCAGGCATCGCGTCCATGCAATTTGCTCCCGCGTCATCATGCCGGGAACTGGCAACCGGGCGTCGAGCGCGAGAGAGCAAGCTCTTCCGCATTCATCTCGGCCTCGATGCCGTCGAACAAAGGCGTGGTCATGTAGCGTTCACCGGTATCGGGAAGCATGCACAGGATCACCGATCCGGCCGGCGCTGTGCCGGCGATCTGGCGCGCCACGGCAAAAGCCGAACCGCCGGAAATGCCGGTGAAGATGCCTTCCTGCTGCGCCAGCGCCTTGGCCCATTTCATGCCCTCCGGCCCGGCGATCGGCATCACCTCGTCATAGAAGTTGCCATCGATGGCCTCCTGCAGGACGTGCGGGATGAAATCCGGCGTCCAGCCCTGGATCGGGTGCGGTTCGAAAGCCGGATGGCTGGCGGCCGGCGCTCCGCCGGCGCCACGCATCTGCCGCTTGCCGCTGCCGACAAGCTGCGCGTTGGCCGGTTCGGTGAGCACGATCCGGGTCTCAGGCCGCTCGCGGCGCAGCACCCGCGCCACGCCGGCGACGGTGCCGCCGGTGCCGTAGCCGGTGACGAAATAGTCGAGCCGCGAGCCGGCGAAATCGTTGACGATCTCGCGTCCCGTGGTAGCTTCATGAATGTCGGCGTTGGCCTTGGTCTCGAACTGGCGGGCCAGGAACCAGCCATTGGCTTCGGCCAGTTCCACCGCCTTCTTGTACATGCCGAAGCCTTTCTCGGCGCGCGGCGTCAGCACCACCTTGGCGCCCAGCATCCGCATCAGCTTGCGGCGCTCGACCGAGAAACTGTCGGCCATCGTCACCACCAGCTTGTAGCCCTTCTGCGCACAGACCATGGCAAGACCGATGCCGGTGTTGCCGCTGGTCGCCTCGACAATGGTCTGTCCAGGCTTGAGCGCGCCGGTGCGTTCACCTTCCTCGATGATGTTGAGCGCCAGCCGGTCCTTCACCGACGCCGCCGGATTGAAGAACTCGGCCTTGACGTAGATGGTGGCGTGCGCCGGTCCGAGATTATTGACGCGGATGACCGGCGTGTCGCCGATGGTGTCGAGAATGCTGTCGAACAGGCGGCCGCGGCCGGCCGTGGTTCTGATTTTCTGCTGATGCAACATGGTAGACTCCTGGTTCTTGCTCACGGGCCGGTTACACACCGGCGGTTTGGGCGGCGAGATTTCGACACCTTGCCGCACTACAGGTCCTTGACGTGCGGCAATGTGGTAAACACCACATTCGGCGCACAAATTTTGCGAGCCGGGTGCACTTTGTCGTGCTCGGTGGTAAAGCAGGGGCCGGCAGGTCAGCGTGGGAGCAGGCGTGGTATCTGGCGTGGAATCGAGCCTGGCGAGCAGCCATCAAGGTGTTGTCGTGCGCCTGTTTGGGCCGCCGACAATTGCGCGCGACGGCGTCCCGGTGGTCTTGCCGGCATCGCGCAAGCTGCGCGCGCTGCTGGCCTATCTGGCGCTGGCGCCCCATCCGGTCGGACGTGGCAAGCTCTGCGAGTTGCTGTGGGATGTTCCAAATGATCCCAGGGGTGAGCTGCGCTGGTGCCTGAGCAAGCTGCGGGCCGCGCTCGACGAACCGGGCCGCCGCAGGATCGAAACATCGGGCGATACGATCGCGCTCGATCTCGACGGCATCTCAGTCGACGTTCTGGATGTCGCGGCGGCGGCTGCCGCAGGCATCGAAACGCTCGAGCCGACGCGACTGCAGTTGCTCTCCGACCTGTTCGTCGGCGACTTCCTCGAAGGGCTGGAGATCGACCGCAGCCCTCTCTTCAACAGCTGGCTGACCGCGCAGCGCCGCCGTTTCGGTTCCTGCCAAGCTGCTATACTGGAACATCTGGTCAAGACGCTGCCGGCCGATTCCGAAGACGTCTCCGCCCATCTCGAAAAATGGCTGGAATTGACCCCGTTCGACAGCAGCGCCCATGTCGCACTCCTGGTGAGGCTGGCGCGGCGCGGCCAGTTCGGTGCCTGCGAGGACCATCTTGCCGCAGCAGCATCGCTCTTCCAATCGGAAGAGCTGGATTTTGGCCCTGTGCGCCAGGCGTGGCTTGCCATTCGCGCGGAACGTCACTGCGCGACTTTGCCGGCACAGCCTGCGGTAGCGCCGGTGGCGGGCCACAGCCCGATCGCGCGTGCCCCCACCGAAGCCGCGGCGCCCCACAAAGCTTCGCTTGCCGTGATGCCATTTGCCGAAGATGCCGGCGGCGTTTGTGGTGGGCTGGCCGACGGCTTGACCCACGACATCATTACCCGCCTCGCCAAGCTCAGGGACTTCTTTGTAATCGCCCGGGGCTCGGTCTTTGCGCTGGCAGAAAAGAACATCGCGCCGGAAGATGCCGGCCGCAGGCTGGATGTCGACTATGTCGCCACCGGCACGGTGCGCAGCCTGACCGGCCGCCTGATCGTCACCGTCGAGCTTGTCGAGGTGCGCACGGCCAGGATCGTCTGGGCCGAGACCTTCGAGCGCAAGCCCGAGGACATCTTCATTGTCCTCGACGATATCGGCAACAGCATCGTGGCCTTCATCTCATCCGAGATAGAGATGGTCGAGCGCAACCGCGCCATGCTGAAGGCGCCCAATTCGCTCAATGCCTGGGAGGCCTACCATCGAGGACTCTGGCATATGTATCGCTTCACCCGCAGCGAAAACGAGCAGGCCAGGCATTTCTTCGGCATCGCACTGCAGCAGGATCCGACCTTTACCCGCGCCTATGCCGGCCTGTCCTTCACCCATTGGCAGAGCGCCTTCCAGCGCTGGGGCGACCGCGACCAGGACAGCGCGCTTGCCTTTGAGGCGGCCGGCCAGAGCGTTTTGGTCGACGATCATAATCCCGCCGCGCACTGGGCGATGGGCCGGGCGCTGTGGCTGCGCGGCGAGGGTGATGCGTCCGTGCTAGAACTGCAAAGAGCCGTCGACCTCAGCCCGAACTTCGCGCTTGGCCACTATGCGCTGTCCTTCGTGCATTCGCAGTCGGGCGACCCGCACGCGGCGATCGGATCGTCGGATCATTCGCGCCATCTGTCGCCGTTCGACCCGATGCTGTTCGGCATGCTGGGCGCACGCGCCATGGCGCATGTCCGCCTCGGCCAGTTCGACGAGGCGGCCGAATGGGCGCTGAAGGCGGCCGCCCGCCCCAACGCACATGTCATCATCCTGTCGATCGCCGCCCACTGCCTGGCGTTGGCTGGGCGGCTGGACGAGGCGAAAAACTTCGCCGCCGCCATCCGCAAGACGCTTCCGGATTACCGAGCCGACGACTTCATCGACACCTTCCGCTTCGACCGGGATGCCACAGCCCTGTTCAAGCTCGGCGCCACGCGCATCGGGCTGGCTTAGAGCATGATCCCAAAAAGTGGGTACCGGTTTTTGGAAAAGATCATGCTCCAACAAAGGGTTAGATCATGATGAGATTTCAACCAAATCTCATCATGATCTAGCGCCGCAACACCGCGCTCAGCACATCGCGTATCCCGATCGCGCCGACAAAGCGCGACTGGTCGTCGAACAGCGCCACGGGTGCCGTCTGCGAGCGGTGCATGGCCAGCATCACCGTCTTCAGCGAGGTCCCGGGGTTGGCCCAGAACACTTGCGCCGTCTCCTCCGGCTGCGCCTCGACATCGGCGCACGACACCCATACCGCCGGTTTGCCGTCGCGTTCCGCCGCCGCCACCAGCCCGTGCTCGTCGATCTTGAAACGCGTCGTCTTGCGCCGGTCGAGCCACACCCAGCCATTATCGCCGTGCTCGAGGTCGCGGCTGTCGCGCATGACGTTCCAGGCGGTCAGCACCGACAACGGATTCACATTGGCGATGAAGTCGCGGACATAGTCATTGGCGGGCTTGAGCACGATGTCTTCCGGCGCCCCGGTCTGCACGATGCGACCGCCCTCCATGATGGTGATGTGGGTGCCGATCTTCAGCGCCTCTTCCAGATCATGGCTGACGAAGATGATGGTCTTCTTCAGCTCCGCCTGCAGCTGCAGCAATTCGTCCTGCAGCTTGGTGCGGATCAGCGGATCGAGCGCCGAGAACGGCTCGTCCATCAGCAGGATCGGCGCCTCGGTGGCGAAGGCACGGGCCAGGCCGACGCGCTGCTGCATGCCGCCGGACAGCTCATGCGCGTATTTCTTCGACCACTGGTCGAGATTGACCAGTTTCAGCTGGCGTTGCACGCGCTCCTTGCGCTCTTGCTCCGGCACGCCGGCGAGTTCGAGGCCGAGGCCGACATTCTCCTCCACCGTACGCCAAGGCAGCAGGCCGAACTGCTGGAACACCATCGCCACCTGCTTCTGCCGCAGCCGCCGCAGCGTCGCCTGATCGCAGGTCACGACATCGACGATATTGTCGCCGTCCTTGACCAGCACCTGGCCGCGCGACACCACGTTGAGCCGGTTGACCGCCCGCAGCAGCGTCGACTTGCCGGAGCCGGACAGGCCCATCAGCACCGAGATTTCGCCCTCATGCACGGTCAGGCTGGCGCCGGCGCAACCCAGCACATTGCCGGTCTTTTCAAGGATTTCGGCGCGCGTGGCGCCGCCGTCGATCAGAGCCAGCGAACCGGCCTGGTCGGAGCCGAAGACGATATCGACATTTTTGAAATCGACGGCGACGGTCATTTCTTGCCTCCAACGCCGATACGCGTCATCCGGTCGAGCACGATGGCGAGTACGACAATCGCCAGGCCCGCCTCGAGCCCGAGATCGATGCGGCGCGAGCCGAGCGCGCGGTTGATTTCAGTGCCGAGGCCGCCGGCGCCGATCAGTGCTGCAAACACCACCATCGACAGCGACAGCATGATCGATTGCGTCAGCCCGGCCATGATGGTCGGCAAGGCCGAGGGCAGCTCGACCTTCCACAGCAGCTGCTGCTTGGTGGCGCCGAACGCCTCGCCGGCCTCGATGATCGACTTCGGCACCGAGACGACGCCGAGATGGGTGAGCCGGACCGCGGTCGGGATGACAAAGATGATGGTGACGATGAGGCCGGGCGCGTTGCCGAGACCGAACAGGGTCAGAACCGGGATCAGGTAGACGAAGGTCGGCAGCGTTTGCATCAGGTCGAGCACCGGCAGCATGATGCGGTAGACCTTCGGCTTGTGCGCGGCCCAGATGCCGAGCGGCACGCCGATGGCCATCGCCATGGCGGCGGCGGCCACGACCAGCACCAGCGTCTGCACCGTCTGCTTCCAGAGGTTCTGGTTGATGATGAAGATCAGGCCGAGAAAGACGCCTATGGCCAGCGGGCGCGAGCGCTGCAGCAGCCAGGCGATGATGGCGATGATCAGCGCCAGCAGCACCGGCGGCACCATCAAAAGGATGCCAACCAGCCCGTCGAGCAGGAAATTGAGGCCATTCGAGAAGGCCCTGAACACGGTGTCGAAATTGTCGGTGAGGAAACCGAAGAACGCCTTTCCCCAGGCGCCGATCGGTATCTTGTGATCGACCATGAATTTCGAAATCGGATCCATATCGCCCCTCTCATGCGAGAGACCGCCTGCTTCCGGCCTCCGCTCTCATTAGGTCATCTTCTCACAGGATATGAAAAAGGGCAGCCTTTTCTAGATTGGCTGCCCTTCCTGGTTCGGCTTGGCCGAATTAGTCGGCTCAGCTTCCGAGCGCGGTCTTGACCGCCGCTGCCGCATCGCCGCCATCGAAGGTGGTGACGCCGGCAATCCACGGCGCAACCGCGTCAGGGTGCTTCTTCAGCCAGTCGGCTGCGACCGTGTTGGCGTCGCCGCCCTTCAGGATCGCGTCCATCATCTCGCCTTCCATGTCCAGGTTGAACTTCAGGTTGGCGATGAACTTGCCGGCATTCGGGCATTCGGTGGTGTAGCCCTTGCGCACATTGGTGTAGACGGTGGCGGCGCCGAAGCCGCTGTCGCCCATGCCGTCGAGATAGGTGAGCTTCATGGCGCCCATCACCGGGTGCGGCGTCCAGCCGAGAAACGCGATCCACTCATTGTTCTT
Source organism: Mesorhizobium sp. M0016 (assembly GCF_040324035.1). Lineage (NCBI taxonomy): Bacteria > Pseudomonadati > Pseudomonadota > Alphaproteobacteria > Hyphomicrobiales > Phyllobacteriaceae > Mesorhizobium > Mesorhizobium sp. M0016. The sequence goes on from NZ_JAMYVM010000001.1 coordinate 133,121, forward strand.
GATCGACTGCTCGGCCTGCGTCAGCATGCCGGCTTCCGAGGACTCGACCAGCTCGAAGCCTTCGAGATTGTCCTTCGGATTCTTGATCATGTCGAGGATGATGCGGTTGCCGTCATTGCCCGCCTCGATGCCATAGATCTTGCCGTTGAACTTGTCCTTGAACTTGCCGATGTCGGTCAGCGACTTGACGCCGGCCTCCGCGACATAGGTCGGTACGACGATGCCGTAGCCGGCGCCGGTCAGGTTGGTGCCGATCGTCTCGACCGAACCATCGGCGGTGTAGTCCTTGATGTCGTTGGTCATCGACGGCATCCAGTTGCCGAGGAAGACGTCGAGATCCTTGTTTTTCAGCGACGCCATGGTCACCGGCACCGACAGCTGGATCGTCTGCGGCTCGTAGCCGAGCGCGGTGAGCAGCACCGAAGCGACGCCGGTGGTTGCCTGGATGTCGGTCCAGCCGACATCGGAAAGGCGCACCGCCTTGCAGCTCTCCGGATCGCCGGCAAGTGCAGCGCTCGTGGACAGAAAAGTCGCCAGGCCGAGGCCGGCGACGAAGGTGTTCATACGCGACATTGGCAGTCTCCCATTGTGATTCTTTGGCGAAGCGTAGTTACGGTTTCTCTGCCCGCCTTGTTTCGTCAGCCAAACACCATTCTGGTGTGGTTTCAAGCGCTAAGACAATCACGATCAACGGCGCGGACTGGCCAAACAGCGACACCCCTGCCGCTTTTTCGATTGCAGACGGCTTTTCCCATCAAATGCAGCGGTGCCCTCTCCCCGCGCCGCGCCAACTCGGCTTAAAAGGACGGCATGGCCAAGCTCTACTTCCACTATGCGACGATGAATGCCGGCAAAACGACAATGCTGCTGCAGGCGTCCTACAATTATCGCGAACGCGGTATGACGACGATGCTGTTCGTCGCCGGCCACTACAGAAAGGGCGACACCGGGCTGATCTCGTCGCGCATCGGCCTGGAGACCGAGGCCGAGATGTTCCGCGACGGCGACGATCTCTACGCTCGCGTCGCCGAGCATCACGAACATACGACGGTGCATTGCATCTTTGTCGATGAGGCGCAATTTCTCGAGGAAGAGCAGGTCTGGCAGCTCGCCCGTATCGCCGACCGGCTGAACATCCCGGTGATGTGCTACGGCCTGCGCACCGATTTCCAGGGCAATCTGTTTTCCGGTTCGCGAGCGCTTCTGGCCATCGCAGACGATCTGCGCGAAGTGCGCACCATCTGCCGCTGCGGCCGCAAGGCGACGATGGTCGTGCGTCTCGGCGCTGACGGCAAGGTGGCCAGACAAGGCGAACAGGTGGCGATCGGCAAGGACGTCTATATCTCGCTCTGCCGCCGCCACTGGGAAGAGGAAATGGGCCGCGCCGCGCCCGACGATTTCATTGGCTTCACCAGAGGCTGAACGGCCGGGACAACATGAAAATTCTGCAGTTCACAGTTGATTGCCCGTTTCCGCCGGTCTCCGGCGGAGAGATCCGGAACGCCGCCAATGCACGCGCCCTGGCATCGATGGGCGAGGTCCTGACGGTAAGCCTGACTGGCGCCCCGGCACCCTCCACACCGCCGAACATCCGTCACCGGATCATCGAGGCAGCGCGCGGCAGGGCGCCCTGGGGCAGGCGCGGCCCGCACCCGACCGTGCATATGATGCCGGACGACGAGCTGGCCGAGGCCGACGCCATCTGGAGGGAATTCGCGCCCGATCTCGTGGTAATCGAGGAGATCGTGCTTTCGCAGCTGCTGACGCTGGCGCCGAAGCATCGCGCGCGCACCGTCCTTGACCAGCACAACATTGATTCCCGGACGGTGTCCGACCGGATCGCCGGCCTGACGCTGTGGCAGCAAATTCGAGACTGGCGCCAAAACAGGCGAAGGAAGGCAGAGGCGCGCGAGGCCGACAGGTGTGCGGTTGCCATGGCCGACCAGGTCTGGGTTTGTTCGCGGGCCGACGAAGCGCTTCTGTCCGCTCTCGGCCCCGTCAACGACGTCAGGTTCGTCGCCAACCCCATTCCAGACGAGAGCGTGCTTTCCCTGCCGATTGCTGCCGAGCGCTTCAGTGAGCTCAGCCTGTGCTTCATCGGGCATCTCGGCTATTTCCCCAACATCGACGCCGTCAAGCAGATCGGCCGCGCGATGGCGCCGCGCCTCGCCGCTTCCGGCCGGCCCTGGTCGATCACCGTCGCCGGCAGAAACCCGCGCGATGTCGTGCGCGGTCTATGCACCAGGCATGGTCTGCGGTTGATCGAGAACCCACCGCATCTGCCGGAATTGCTTGGGCGTGCCGGCTATGCGCCGATCCCGCTGCGCTTCGGCGGCGGAACCCGCATCAAGGTGCTGGAGGCGATGGCGGCGGGCCTTGTCGTCGCCGCCACCGAAAAGGCCGTCGAAGGGCTTGGCCTGCAGGCGGGCAGGCATTTCCTGTCCAGCGACGATGCCGGCAAGTTGGCATTGAAAATCATCGATCTCGCGACACGCCCGCAAGCGGCCGCCGAGATGGCGGAGATCGGCCGCGCTTTCGTGCGCGACAATCATTCGTCGGCGGCGATTGAAAAGCAGGTCAAGCAGGCGGTCGCGGCGATCCCGCGCACGGATTGAGCCCGGCTGCTATCCACCGGCATACGGCGTTTGTTAAGGCCTGCAGCCTATTTTGCCCTCAGCCAGAGCCAGCCGGGAACCGCCATGCTTCGAGCCATTTCATCAGGCCTTGTCATTTACTTGGCCGGTATCCTCGCCGCGCTGGCCGACGGCGATGCAGCACTTGGCAAGAAAGTGTTCTACCGCTGCATGGCCTGTCACGAGGCGGCAAGCGACCGCGACAAGGTCGGCCCGCATCTCCTCGGTATCGTCGGCCGCACCGCCGGCACCGCCCAGAACTTCAACTATTCGCAGGCCATGAAGGACGCCGGCGCGGCCGGCCTGGTCTGGGACGAAGCCAACCTCAAAGCCTATCTTGGCGCTCCCAAGCTGAAAGTACCCGGCAACAGGATGGGCTTCTCCGGCCTGAGCAGCGACGAGGACATCGCCAACGTCATCGCCTATCTGAAGGCCGATCCGAAGCCTTGAACGGCGCGATGCGTAGCGTGATCTCGCGCTTGCAACTCATTGGGCCCTCTATCGAATTCGGGACACCTACACTGTCCGAGATCGACTGCTTCGCAGACGCCAAAGTTCAATGACGGTTGAACGACACTTGGCCGGCTGGTTAATCACGCCATGACCCCGCCTTCATTGCCTTTCAAGACGCCCGCGTATGTTTTTGTTTTCGGGGCGGGTCTTGTCTTGCGTCTTTCAATCCCCTGATACCCCACATATATTCGCCGCTGTTCGCAGCCAGCGACCGGAAGCCGAAGCGGGAGGCCCCTATGGCGACATTGCAGAATTTCGATGCCGAAATTGCCAAGACCAGGCAGGTCGTGCAGGACATGCGCTCCAAGATCGAGCAGTCCGGCACCGTGCTTGATACGCTGGCCACCGCCGACAAGAAGATCGGAGACGCCAATTTCGACATCGAGAATGCCCGCATCGAGGACGTGCTGAAGCAGCAGAAGGTGATGGAAGGCAACATCGCCGACCTGATCATCGGGCTGGAAGACGCCACCAACGTCTTCGGCACTGAATTCGAGAGCATGAAGAACTACACCGGCTGGGAAAGCTTCGTCGGTGTCTTCTCGGCGCAACGCAAGCAGCGCATGCGCACCGACCGCGTCCGCAACATGTCGCTGGCCGGCAATCTGCAGGAGCTTCTGGTCAAGTCCGACACCATCGTCGGCATCCTGAAAGCGCAGAAAGAGGTCCTCGACCAGCGCTACAAGACCTCGGAAAACAGCCTGTCGCAGGTGATCGAGCGCCGCAAGGTCACCATGACCAACCTCGAGGCGGTGCAGAAGCGCATCGAGGAGGTCAATCCGCTGCTGCTCGACATCGAAAACAAGATCGCCGCTTCTACCAGTCAGAAGGAGCGCACGCAGCTTGAGGGCGAGCGCTCGAAACTGGCGACCGAATACAATGAAAAGCAAGCCAAGGAGCAGGAGCTTCTGGCCGAGAGCCAGACGCTGGAACGCTACACCTCGATGTTCCAGACCTTCGTCGATTCGCTTAACAATCAGATCGCAGCCCAGTCGACGCTTATCAACAAGCTGACCATCGATACCGAGCAGCGCATCGTGCTCTACAAGGCACTGGAAGATTCCTTGAAGACCGCCGCCCAGCAGGATGTCGCCCACAAGATCAACACGCTGGGCAGCCAGGTTGACAACACCGCCGAAGAGACCATGGCCGGCATTGGCGCCGCCTCGCAAAAGCACATCGGCGATCTTCTCGAAATGCACGAGAAGAACATGGTCGCCAGCTCCGACATCCAGCGCCGCAAGAAGCTCGCCGACGACGCCTTCGCCCGCCGTTTCGACGACGTGATGAAGAAGCACAATTCGGCCAACTACGTGCAGTCGTAAGGAGCGGCTGCACGCGGGCACACCGGCATGACTCCCGAAAACGAAGCGGCGGCGCGCTATTTTTCCGCCATCACGGCGGCACTCAGCGGCCTCGAAGTGTTCATGCGCGACGACCGCTCGCCGCTTTACCGGCACGGCATCGTCGCCAAGATTGTCGCCGAATACATTGCCCGGCTGGACAAATCGTTTTCCTGCTGGCGCAACCGGCTCGGCTTCATGGACACGTTCCGCATTTCGCGCGCCGACAGCGGCTATCCCGTCTTCCAGAACCTGCTCGAACTGGAAAACGACCGCCGCCAGGCCGAGGCGCGGCTGGCCAACATTCCGCTGGCCGGCGAATTGCGCGAGGAAATGGCCGACTTCATCCTGCGCCACAAGGAATTCCCCGAAGCGCTGCAGAAGTCGATGGCCGAGCGGCTCTATCTCGAGGACGTCAAGAGCGAACAGACTTTTGGCCCGTTCTCGCTGGCGCAGACGGCCAAGGTCTCGGTCAATCCAAAGACCGGGCGCCCCTATTACCTCGTGCACTGGGCGAGCTTCGACGGCAGCGCCAACCTGCCGCTGGTCTACATGGTGACGGTGGAGGATTCCTCCGAAAGCATGATCCGGCAGCTCGTTGACAGCAGCGGCAAGCTCAATGAACGGGTCGACATCCCGCTGCCGGTGGACGGCCTGCTCAACCCCGAACTCGCCCATCGCTTCGACGATTTCACCGAGAAGAATTCCGCCTACACGCTTTCGCCCGCAACGATTGCGGTCAATCTCGACAAGGATTTCGAGCCGCTGCACCCTAAGCAGCTGCGCCGCGTCGTGCTCGGCCCCTTTTATTCCGCAGGCATTACGGACAACAATTCGACCGTGACCGAGGTGCTGGCCAAGGTGCGCAAACCGGAAAATGCCTGGCTGCTCACCTGGACCATCCAGGAGGTCTACTCCAAGGGCGAGAAACCCGGCCGCAAGGGCCTGTTTTCGAGCGAGAAGACCACGCAGGAATTCTTTATCAACACCGACGATCTCGAAGCCGCGCGCCAGGGTGTGTCGAGCTACGAGAACCACGCCCTGATCTCGCACGAAGCCTATCAAGCACTCTACGCCGCCGGCGAAGCTCAAAAGATCTTTTCCGGCTACAAGGTTCACATCCTGTCAAATGGGCAGGTGATTTCAGATGTCTGACCGTCACATCGCGGAGCATCCTTCATGGACACCGGCCTGACCACCATTCCGGAAGCGGCTATCGAAAAGCACCGCGCAACCGCGCAAAGCTTCATCACTCGCGTCGTCGTGCTGGAGGATCCTTCACGCGAATCCGGCACCGCGCTTGCCGGCACCAATCGCCGCTTTGTCTCGACAGTCTCGGTCGGCTCGGTGCGCCGTACCCGCGAGGTCGAGCTTACCAAGACCGTCGCCGCGATCCATCCCGACGACCAGTTGATGAGCATCCCGCAGCACACGCTTTTGTTTCGCGCCCGCCGCGGCCTGGCGATTGCGCTCGCCATTTCCGATGTCTTCGCCGAAGGCTCCGACCTTGAAAGCCTGCAGGCCAAGAACACCCGCGCACCGCTCGAAGGCGATGAAGCCGCGACCTTCAAGAAGCTTCTGTCAGCCTCTGCTTACGTTTCGGCCTTCAGCCTTGCCTCCTATCTGTTCCAGCTGATCGACAGCGATGGCGAGGCGCCCAACGATATCCCCGAACCCGACTTCCTGTTCGACACGCCGCAGGACGCGGTGAAGTCGATCGTGGCTGGGTTGGACAAGGCGATCACCGGGTCGAAGGACGATGGCGACCTGACGACCCGGGCGCGTGCTTTCGCCCGTGTTGCCATTGACGGGCTCTTGGCCCGTAAAGGCCGCTTCGACGGCATCGGCCCGTTCGAGAACGCCCATATCCGCATCGACGCCGACGATTTCACCCTCGACGGCTTCGACGTCGCGCCCGGCAAGCGCTCCAAGCCGCTGGTGATGACCTTCAAGAAGCCGGAAGAGGTCGTCGGCAACCACATTGCCAAATACCAGTCGGTCAAGCTCGCCAAGATGCTGATGGCCTACGATTTCGAGCGCGAGTTGAACCCGTTCGTCGAACTCGGGGGCTTCCTCTTCACCTTCATCGGCGACGGCGCGCCGGGCACCGGCAAGACGACGCTGATCCAGATGATCGCCGGCCTCGTCAACAATTATTGCCAGGTTGCCGGCTATCCCTTCGCCTATGAGAATTTCGGCGTCGACCAGATCTCGTCCTACCAGGGCAAATCTGGCCAGAATTGCCGCCAGTTCATCAACAATGTCTTGAACCCACGCGTCATCGGTTTCGGCACCGTCGACGACATCGACCAGGTGGCGGCCCGCCGCTCCGACGACCGCGCCTCGGCCGGCCAACAGGAAATCACCGGCGTCTTGATGGACGCCTTTGCCGGCGCCGGCACGGTGGTGCGCGGCAATTGCTCGTTCGGCATGTTTTCCAACTATCCCGAAAATGTCGACGATGCGCTGCGCCAGCGCGCCGGGGCCCGCTGGCTGGTCGACGGCCCACAGAGCCGCGACGACTATATCGACATCTTCGTCCTGCTTGCCGGCAAGAACCACAAGATCCCACTCGGCGACCACAAGCTCTACGCCGCGCAGGAGATCCAGCGCGCGGTGACCGAAGCCTATGAGGAGCACGAGAAGCCTCAGGAAGACGGGCTGATGAAGGTCTATGAGCGCTACATGAAGGAGAATGGCGCGCCGAAATCGATGGCCGACATCGGCACTTATCTGCACCTGATCAAGGATGCCGAGCCGCGCTTCACCGGCCGAGCCATCAAGAACGTCACCGACGCCATCAAGATGCGCGCCATGGACATCGAGCTGCCCGACGACTGGTTCGAGAAGCCGGAAGTCTTCATGCACAAGGGCTACGACGAAAAGAAGGCCATGATCGAGGAACTGCGGGGGCCGTTCTCGATGGACATGGTCATGCAGGAGATCAACCGCTACGCCGACTCGGAGTTCCGCTATTCCGACAAATCCGACGACGCCGCGGTGGAGAAGCTGCTGCGCGACGCACGCCTGCGCGAACGGGCGGGGCGCGAGATGGAGGAGATGAAGAAGAAGGGGCTCTGGAATGCGTGAACTTCCTTCGCTGCCCGCGGGTGCTGAAAGGCTTGGCGCTAACGCTGACGCCCCCCTCTCCCCGTCCTTCACGCGGCGAGGGCAAGGGTGAGGGGCGGCGCATGCGTGGACCAGAGATCGCTCCGACCATACTGGCAGCTATCGAACAGCGCCTCGATCGGGACATCCGGACCAATGATCTTCGATTTATTGACGCCAAAGGCCATGGGGAGACATGTCCTTGAATGCTAGCGCTGCCCCTCACCCTTACCCTCTCCCCGTGAAGAACGGGGAGAGGGAGGCGTCAGCGTTGGCGCTTCGCCACAACAGGCAACGCCGCTCGGAACGTTCTGCATGAGCCACGCCAAAAAACCCGACCTTCTCCGCGACAATGAGCTGATCTACGGCCGCTTGCTCACCGTCGACGAGTCGCACCTCATCCAGCGCTACAACAAGGCGCTTGTTGCCTTCGGCCTCAAGCCCACCAAGCTGAAGAGCTTCCAGATCGACCGCACCGGCTTCTCGCCCGAAGTGGCCGAGGAATGCGGCGATTACGATTATCTCGACCCCAATGAGGTCAACCGCCGCTTCATCATCCTGACGCCTTCGCAGATCGATCTGCCGGTGGTGCACACCGCCTTTTCCAACACCTCGCAGCTGATGTTCGAGTTCATGTCCAAGAACCAGCGCGCCATCGATGCGCTGACCATCAAGGATGTCATCTACGGCGAGATCGAGGATTCCGTTCCCCTGGTCAACGACATCGAGGATCTGCTGTCGATCAGCCAGGTCGAGTTCCGGGTGCTTTCGGCCGAGGACGTGCTGGGCAAGGCCGCCGAACTCGGCAAGCTGGTCGACCGGCTGAAGCAGGAGCCCGATGCCTGGCGCGACAACACCATGCTGAGCCGTATGGTGGAGCTGGCGAAGGTCTGCGGCGATATCCGTGAGAATGCGCTGGTGCCCGACCAGGTGATCTTCCGCCACAACGCCTACTGGACCAGCCATTTCGACGGCGTCTACGTCTTCGTCGATCCTGATATGACCACCGTCATCGGCGACCCGGCCGCCCCCGGCTTTCGCCGTTCGCGGCCCTGGCAGGTCAGCTATCTCTCGATCAACGATGCCGACAAGGTGTTCAAGTTCCTGGCCAGCACCGGCCGCATCGAATTGCCGCGCGCGTCATGGGTCGAAAGCTCGGGCTATCTCGAGCATCGCGCCGAGATGGTGGTGCGCTCTCTCATCCGCGACACAGAGCCGAACCGCAATTTGACCGAGGTCGACAAGGTCTGGCTGCAGACCTGGATCCATGGCCATGCCGATCTGATCACCAAGGACGGCAATTTCCCCTTTCTCAACGCCGCCAAGCGTGAGATCGCCCAGCTCGGCCATCTCAAGATCGAGGATGTGTTTCCGCAACAGCGCTTCCTGGTCGTGCGTGGCAAGCCCGACCATCCCGACGCCTGGCTGACCAACCAGCTGATCTCGGATTTCGTGCCGCAGGACTTTGTCTCGCGTTACGTCTTCAACAAGCCGGGCTTCTACAAGGACTATGACGGCTACAGCGACGCCTGGCGGTCGCATGTTGTGGACGTTCTGAAAACCACATATTTGAAAGACAAAGTGGCGTTTCGCACGCGCCTTTACGGCCTGACTGACTGAGGGGTGAACGAGAGCCATGCTTGATCCGATCGTGAATTTCTTCACCCGCATCTTCCAATGGATCGGCCGCGGCATCGGCCTCGTCATCGGCGCGATCCTGTGGCCGTTCCTCTGGGCTGGGCGCTGGTATACGCAGCGCGGCTGGATCCTGAAGGCTGTGGTCGGCCTCGCGCTTCTGGTGTTGATCGGCCTCTACGCCAATTTCTTCTACGCCACCCAGTGGTGGAACAAGTTCGATCCCAACTACGTCGACAAATACACCTTCGAGAACCGCAACATTTCCGCCGGCGAACAGGTCGCCGCCGGCGCCGGCACCGACACCGCCAAGACCTGCGGCAATTCGGGCATCGCCCAGGTGGCGGCCGACCTGACGGACTTCAACGTCAACCAGAATGCCTGGATCTCGTCGATGATCCTCTACAAACTCGGCCTGTTCGGCATCGACTGGGACAACACGCCGTTCATGGACAACAAGGCCTCGTTCCAGCGCGGCATCAACCAGGCGGTGCGGCGTACCGCCACCGAGCTTGCCGACAATCTCGGCCGTGTTCGCACCACATCGCAGATCGACGGCGACCTGCAGGATGCGCGCGGCAATCTGCAGTTCGACGAGGAGACCTGGTATTTCGGCCTCAACCCGTTCGGCCCCAAGACGCCGACGCCGAGCTATTATCGCGATGCCGTCACCAAGCTGCGCTCCTTCAACGCCCGCCTCGGCAGCTGCCAGGCGACGTTCGATGCCCGCGCCGACAATCTGAAGCAGTATATCGACCGCATCTCCTCCGACATCGGTTCCACCTCCGCGATCCTCAAGGAGCGCGCCGAAAACCATAACAATGGCTGGTTCGACTTCCGCGCCGACGACCGCTTCTGGTTCGCCTATGGCCAGCTCTATGCCTATTACGGCCTGATGAAGGGCGCCCAGGCCGACTTCGAGGACGTCATCAAGGAAAAGCATCTCGGCAATCTGTGGGACACGATGGATGCGCAATTCGTCTCGGCCCTGCGCATCCAGCCCTTCATCATCGCCAATGGCCGCGAGGATGGCTGGATCATGCCGACGCACCTGACGACGATGGGTTTCTACGTGCTTCGCGTGCGCTCCAACATGGTCGAGATCAGCAACGTCCTGACTCAGTAGCGTCCACAGCTTTCCCGGCGAGCGATGGCGAATTTGCGCCGTCGCCTCTGTCGCATTCCGTGCATTGGGCGGCTGTTTTGAGACGGCGGAACGTCGCGTCCTCTGGCTTCTATACGGCGCGGCAACGGAGCCAGGAAGAACCGGCGACAGGTCGGCCGGCCGCGGAGACACTTTCTTCATAGGAAACATAGTTGCATGCAAGTTGACGCCGCGGGAGCGACAGGGTTAGAACATGCCCGCGCCCTGGTTCAACATGCCTGCGAGTGAGATCAAACCCGTCCCCTCCACCGTCCAATCCGAAGGAAAGCCGTCATGGCCGAAGTGAAGTCCGACATCGAGATCGCGCGCGGCGCCAAGAAAAAGCAGATTCAGGAGATCGGCGCCAAGATCGGCATCCCGACCGAGCACCTTTTGCCCTACGGCCACGACAAGGCGAAGATTTCGGCCGAATTCATCAAATCGGTGAAGGGCAACAAGGACGGCAAGCTGATCCTCGTCACCGCCATCAACCCGACGCCGGCCGGCGAAGGCAAGACGACCACCACCGTCGGCCTTGGTGACGGTCTGAACCGCATCGGCAAGAAGGCGATCGTCTGCATCCGCGAGGCTTCGCTCGGCCCGAATTTCGGCGTCAAGGGCGGTGCTGCCGGCGGCGGCTACGCGCAGGTCGTGCCGATGGAGGACATGAACCTCCACTTCACCGGCGACTTCCACGCCATCACCACGGCGCACAACCTTCTGTCAGCGCTGATCGACAACCACATCTACTGGGGCAATGAGCTCGGCATCGACACCCGCCGCGTCGCCTGGCGCCGCGTCATGGACATGAACGACCGGGCGCTGCGCGAAATCATCTGCTCGCTCGGCGGCGTCGCCAACGGCTATCCGCGCGAGGCCGGCTTCGACATCACCGTCGCCTCGGAAGTCATGGCTATCCTGTGCCTTTCCACCGACCTCAAGGATCTGGAAAAGCGCCTTGGCGACATCATCGTCGCCTACCGCCGCGACAAGACGCCGGTCTATGCCCGCGACCTCAAGGCCGACGGCGCCATGGCGGTGCTGCTGAAGGACGCCATGCAGCCAAACCTGGTGCAGACGCTGGAAAACAACCCGGCCTTCGTGCATGGCGGCCCGTTCGCCAACATCGCCCATGGCTGCAACTCGGTCGTCGCCACCACGACGGCGCTGAAGCTCGCCGACTACGTCGTCACCGAAGCCGGCTTCGGCGCCGACCTCGGTGCTGAAAAATTCTTCGACATCAAGTGCCGCAAGGCGGGTTTGAAGCCGGCGGCTGCCGTCATCGTCGCCACGGTGCGCGCCATGAAGATGAATGGCGGCGTCAAGAAGGAAGACCTCGGCAAGGAAAACATCGAGGCAGTCAAGAAGGGCTGCCTCAATCTGGGCCGCCACATCGAGAATGTGAAACAGTTCGGCGTGCCTGCGATCGTGGCGATCAATCATTTCACCACCGATACCGAGGTGGAAATCCAGGCGATGAAGGATTTCGTCGCCTCGCTCGGCGCCGAGGCGATCCTGTGCAAGCATTGGGCCAATGGCTCTGCCGGCATTGAGGAGTTGGCGCGCAAGGTCGTCGAGATCGCCGAATCCGGCGCCTCGCAGTTCGCGCCGCTCTATCCCGACGCAATGCCGCTGTTCGAGAAGATCAACACCATCGTCCAGCGCATCTATCGCGGCGACGAGGCGATCGCCGACAAGTCGGTGCGCGACCAGCTGCATGCCTGGGAGCAGGCCGGCTACGGGCACCTGCCGGTCTGCATGGCCAAGACCCAATATTCCTTCTCGACCGACCCGAACCTGCGCGGCGCGCCGACCGGGCACACCGTGCCGGTACGCGAGGTCAGGCTTTCGGCGGGCGCCGGCTTCGTCGTCGTCATCTGCGGTGAGGTCATGACCATGCCCGGCCTGCCCAAGGCGCCGTCCTCGGAAAAAATCTTCCTCAACGAGATCGGCCAGATCGAAGGCCTGTTTTGAAAATTTCGAGATCGTTGCGAGATCCAAGAAGGGCGGCCACTGGCCGCCCTTTTGCTTTTCGGGGACAGATTTGCCTATGCAGCGTTGCGCGCCAGCGCGCGCTGGTTGGACGCATAGGGCGTGTCGCGTTCGGGCAAAGCACCGGTCTTCAGGCAATCGATCCATTCGGCGGTCTTGAGCACGGCCGCAAAGCGCGACTGCAGGATGATGGACACCACGCGGTGGATCTCCTCGGCCGAGGCGTAGCCGGCGCTGTTGGCGTAAGGCAGCGAACCGGTGGCGTCGGACAGGAACTCGACCGCAAAGCCGACATGCGCGGCGTGGATGATGCTCGACAGGTCGCAATTATGCGTCATGTAGCCGATCACCGTTATCGTATCGATGGTATTGGCGCGCAGCCACGCCTCGAGGTCGGTGCCGGCAAAGGCGCTAGGCAGTGACTTCTCGACATAGTGGTCGCGGCTTCGCCGGGCGATCTCGGGATGCAGTTCGCCGCCATGGCTGCCCTTGGCGAAGACTGGCGAGGTCTCGGGCGCCATCTGCTTGACGACCACCACCTTCACGCCGGCCGCAGCGGCGGCATCCATGGCGCGCGCGACATTGACGACGCTGTCGCGGAACGGCGGATACTGGATGGCGAGGTTGCCGCCATCATAATCGTTCTGGACATCGATGACGATGAGCGCGCGGCGCGGCGTGATATTGGCGGACATGGTGTTCTCCTTCGGGCTTGAATGGGACAGGTCGAAAATAGGCGGATCGCCCGACTGCCAAAAGTGGCCCGATTGACATCATTCGAAAGAATTAGGACAATTCGCTTTTCGCTTGCTGGAAACACGCATGGCCGACCCGATCATTGCCGTTCTCGCCTTTGACGGCATCAGCCCGTTCCACCTCTCCGTGCCGTGCGTGGTGTTCGGCACCGACCGCACCAAGCTTGGCTTGCCGCGTTTCGACTTTCGCGTCTGCGCGCTCGACGATGGAGCGATCCACACCGATGCCGGGCTGACCATCGCGGTGCCGTATGGCCTTTCCGCATTCGACGATGCCGACATCGTCATCATTCCGAGCTGGAAGGATCTCGAGGCCCCAATTCCGCCGCCGCTCCTGGCAGCGCTCACCCACGCGCACCGGCGCGGTGCGGTGATCGTCGGCCTCTGTCTCGGCACCTTCGCCATTGCCGCCGCCGGGCTGCTTGCGGGCCGGCGTGCGACGACACATTGGGCCTCCACCGACCGGCTGCAAACATTATACCCGGACATCGAAGTCGACGCCGACGTGCTCTATGTCGACGACGGCGACATCGTCACCTCGGCCGGCGTCGCCGCCGGGCTCGATTGCTGCCTGCACATTGTGCGCGCCCGCTATGGCGCAGAGGTAGCGCTGCGGCTGGCCAGGCACATCGTGCTGTCGCCGCACCGGCAGGGTGGGCAAGCGCAGTTCATCGAGCGCCCGCTGGCGAAAACCCCGGCCACCGACCGCTTCACCCTGGCGCTCGACACGGTGCGGGCAACGCTCGGACAAACGCACAACCTCGACCGCGTCGCGGAGGCCGCGGGCCTGACCCGGCGCACTTTCACCCGCCGTTTCCAGAAATCGATCGGCACCAGCTTTGGCGAATGGTTGGCCGGCCAACGCATCGAACTGGCGCAACGGCTGCTGGAGGCGACCGAGAAATCGATGGACATGGTGGCTTTCGAGGCCGGCTTCGGCAGCGCCACCTCGCTGCGCCAACATTTTGCCGCACGGCTCAAGACGTCACCGGCCCAATACCGGCGTGAATTCTCGCGGCGAGCCGGTCCGGACGAGCGTATGGCACGCACGGCTTCATACTGACCGCCCACGACGAGTTCAGCCCCGCTTGACCGCCCGCGCCGGATTGCCGACCACCGTGGTGTTGTCAGGCACGTCGCGCGTCACCACCGCGCCGGCGCCGACTATGGCGCCATCGCCGATGCTGATGCCGCCGAGGATGATGGCGCTGCCGCCGATCCAGGCGTCATCGCCGATGGTGACCGGCCTGGCAATCTCCAGTCCCGACTGACGGCCAGCGGCCTCCTTGTGGTGCTCGGCGCAGTAGATCTGCACATTGGGGCCGAGAAGCGTCCGCCTGCCGATACGCACCGGCGCGGTGTCGAGGATGGTGCAGCCGGCATTGAGGAAGGCGCCGTCGCCGAGATGGATGTTGAAACCGTAGGCGCAGTGGAACGGCGCCTCGATGCGGGAGCCTGCGCCCGCGCTGCCGAGCAGCGCCAATAGCGCCGGGCCGATATTGCCGCGTTGCTGGGGCGGTATCGTATTATGCTCGAACACCGCATCGCGCGCGATCACCCGCAGCGCCTCCAGTTCGTCGTCGATGCAGATGTACCATTCGCCTGCAATCATCCTTGTGCGTTCGCTTCCGGCCATCACAGCGACTCCGTCCCTTCGTCATGTTCGACTGGTTACCAAAGTACAATGCTCACTGATGGAAGAAGCACCATCGCCTACTCTCGTCAAACGTAGGACCTATGCTAGCTTGCCCTCGTGGGCCAGTCCCGGGCCTGCTTTCGAGGGGATCGACATGCTCTATTTGCTTGCACTTCTGATCGGCGTCATTGCCGGTCTTCGCGCCATGACCGCGCCGGGCGCGATCGCCTGGGGCGCCTATCTCGGCTGGCTGCCGGTGGCCGGCACCTGGGCAAGTTTCATGGGCCATTGGGCCGCCGTCGGTATCTTCACCATCCTCGCCATCGTCGAACTGGTCACCGACCAGCTGCCCTCGACGCCGAGCCGCAAGGTGCCGCAGCAATTCGGCGCCCGCATCCTGCTTGGCGCCTTCAGCGGCGCGGTGATCGGCGCCACCGCCGGTTCCACCATTGGCGGCCTGATTGCCGGCGCCATCGGCGCCGTCATCGGCACCTATGGCGGCGCCGAAGCGCGCGGCCGGTTGGCCGCCGCCTTCGGCAAGGATTTGCCTGCCGCCCTCATCGAGGACGCGGTGGCGATAATCGGCGGCCTACTGATCGTGGCGGCGGTGGTATGACTGCCCAAGCCTCAGACGCCAAGACATACGACGCCATCATCATCGGCGCCGGACAGGCCGGCCCTCCTCTCGCCGGCCGGCTGACGTCAGCCGGCATGAGCGTGGCGCTGATCGAGCGCAAGCTGGTCGGCGGCACCTGCGTCAACACCGGCTGCATGCCGACCAAGACCATGGTCGCCAGCGCCTATGCCGCGCATCTGGCGCGGCGTGCCGCGGACTACGGCGTGACGTTCTCAGGCCCTGTCGGCGTGAACTACAAGAGGATCAAGGCGCGCAAGGACAAGGTCACAAACGACTCCCGCAGCAATCTGGAGACGTGGATCGCCGGCATGAAGGGCTGCACGCTTTATCGCGGCCATGCCCGCTTCGAATCCGCCAACACCGTGCGTATCGGCGACGACCTTCTGACCGCCGAAAAGATCTTCCTCAACACGGGCGGCCGCGCCTCGGTGCCCGACCTGCCCGGCGTCAACGACGTCGACTACCTCACCAACTCCTCGATGATGGACCTCGACGTTTTGCCGCGCCATCTTATCGTCGTCGGCGGCAGCTACATCTCTCTTGAATTCGCGCAGATGTTTCGCCGCTTCGGCTCTGAAGTCACCGTCATCGAGAAGAGTTCGCGCCTGACCGGCCGCGAGGACGAGGACGTGTCGGCGGCCATCCTGTCGATCCTCGAAAACGAAGCCATAGAAGTCCATGTCGGCGCCGACGACATCCGCTTTGCCAGACAGGGCAAGGACATCGCCGTGACCTTCTCATCCGGCAAGCCGCCGGCGGTCGGCTCGCATGTGCTTCTGGCACTCGGCCGCACCCCCAACACCGACGATCTCGGCCTCGATAAGGCCGGCGTCGCGGTCGATCTGCGCGGCTTCGTCACCGTCGACGACCAGTTGCGCACCAGCGCGCCCGGCATCTGGGCAATGGGCGACTGCAACGGCAAGGGCGCCTTCACCCACACCTCCTACAACGATTATGAGATCGTCGCGGCCAATCTGCTCGACGACGATCCGCGCAAGGTCAGCGACCGCATCGAGGCCTATGCGCTCTACATCGATCCGCCGCTCGGCCGCTGCGGCATGACCGAGGCGGCGGTGAAGAAATCCGGGCGCAAGGCGCTGGTCGGCCAGCGGCCAATGACCCGCGTCGGCCGCGCCATCGAAAAGGGCGAGACGCAAGGTTTCATGAAAATCCTGGTCGATGCCGACACCAGGCAAATCCTCGGCTGCTCCGTGCTCGGCCCCGGCGGCGACGAGGCGGTGCACTGCGTGCTCGACCTGATGTACGCCAAGGCGCCGGTCGATACGCTGGCGCGCGCCGTGCATATCCACCCCAACGTCTCGGAGCTGTTGCCAACCATCGCCCAGGAGCTGAAGCCGCTCGCCTGACATAGCCCCGCGTCAAGCTCAGCGCTTTCTGCATTGGTGCGTTGCAGCAATGTGCATTGCGCGCGGCAAGGCTTCTCGTTCAGTCTGAATTGAACCGATTCAGTCTGGATTTTCCATGCCTTTGCCGATCCTTGCGCTTGCCATTGCGTCCTTCTGCATCGGCACCACCGAATTCGTCATCATGGGCCTGTTGCCGGAGGTTGCGGCCGATCTCGGCGTGTCGATCCCCTCGGCCGGCCTGCTGGTTACCGGCTATGCGCTGGGCGTCGTCTTCGGCGCACCCATCGTCGCCATGGCCACCGCGCATCTGCCGCGCAAGCCAGTGTTGGTCGCGCTGACGGCGATGTTCGTCGTCGGCAATCTGCTCTGCGCCATTGCGCCCAATTACTGGCTCCTGATGGCCGCGCGCGTCTTCACCGCGTTCGGTCATGGCGCCTTTTTCGGCATCGGTTCCGTCGTTGCCGCCAGCCTGGTGCCGCGCAACAAGCGCGCCAGCGCCATGGCGATGATGTTCGCGGGATTGACGCTCTCCAACATTCTCGGCGTTCCTGCCGGCACCGCGCTTGGCGAAGCCTTCGGCTGGCGCTCCACCTTCTTTGCCGTCGTCGGCATCGGCCTGATCTCTGTTGCCGCCATCGCCTGGCTGGTGCCATCCAATGTCGTCGAACCGAGCGGCGGCGGCCTGCGCAGCGAACTGCGCGTGCTGGGCAAGCTGCAGGTCTGGCTCGCCATGCTGATCGCCTCGCTGGCCTCGGCCAGCCTGTTTGCCGTCTTCACCTACATCAAGCCCTACCTTACCGATGTCTCCGGCCTGTCGACCTCCGCGGTCACCTGGGTCCTGCTGCTGTTCGGCGCCGGCATGACCATAGGCAACATCATCGGCGGCCGGCTGGCCGACTGGAAATTGATGCCGACGGTGATCGGCACGCTGCTTTTAATGGCGGTTCTGTTTGTCAGCTTCATGCAGTTCGGCGCTATCGCCAGCGTCGCCATCGGCGTCGTCTTCTTGTGGGGACTGCTGATCTTCGTCGTCGTGCCGCCGCTGCAGATCCGCGTCGTCGAAACGGCTTCGGAAGGGCCGAACCTCGCCGCCACGCTCAACCAGGGCGCATTCAATATCGGCAATGCCAGCGGCGCCTGGATCGGCGGCGTGGCTCTGTCGGCCGGCGTTTCCTATGCTCATTTGCCGCTGGTCGGCGCGGTGCTGGCCCTGCTGGCGGTCAGCGTAGCCGTTGTCTCGCAGGCGCTCGAAGGATCGGCGCCGATAACGACGGTTCCGGCCGCCGCCGAATAATTCCATTGCGCCCATGGCGGCGCGAACTGGACCAATCGACAGCCCTTCGGCAAAAGTGCATGTGTTCTGCCTCTTATCCTGGAGGCATCCCATGCAGAAATCGATCGAACGCATCGCCGGCGATACCGAAGGCGTTTCCTACGAATTCCCGGTGTTCCGCTTCGCCGGCGCCGACAAGGCAGCACCTTCGGCCTACCTGCAGGCAGCGCTCCACGCCGGTGAATTGCCTGGTGTCGTCGCCATCGACGCGCTGATGCCGGCGCTGAACAAGGCCGAAGCGGAAGGCCGCATCAAGGGCAGCATCACGGTCGTGCCCTGGGCCAATCCGATCGGCCGCGCGCAATATCATTTCGGCGAGCACCAGGGCCGCTTTCATCTCGGCACCCGCAACAATTTCAACCGCGGCTTTCCGTTGCTCGCAGCACCGGACGCCAAGCTTTTGCCCGACACCACGCTTGGCACCCCCGACCAGCGATTGAAGACCCGTCTGGTGCAGCTGTCGCTCGGCCACGACATCGTGCTCGACCTGCATTGCGACGACGAGGGCCTTGCCTATCTCTACGTCCACGCCAGCCTGTGGCCGGCGATGGCCGATTGCGCCGCCGCCATGGGTATCGACGCCGTGGTGTTGTGGAGCGAGGACGCCGACGGCACCTTCGAGGGCGCCACGATCATGCCCTACCAGAACGTCCCCGCCAACGTGGCGAAGCTCGACCGCCGCGTTGCCACTACGGTAGAATACCGTGGCATGCTGGATGTCGACGGCGCGCTGGCAAATTCCGATGCCGAAGGCCTCTACCGGCTGCTGGCGGCGCGCGGCGTGATCGCCGACGCCGCCCTTCCCGAACCCGGCCCGTTCAAGGGCCTCGTCGCGCCGCTCGAAAACATCGACATGATGCCGGCGCCCCGGGCCGGCGCCATCCTCTACGACGTCAAGCCCGGCGACCGCGTCGCCAAGGGCGCGCGCCTCGCCACCATCGTCCACACACCGGGCGAGGCCGGCGGCCGCACCGAAGTGCTGGCGCCGCAGGACGGCGTCATCCTGACCCGCCGCTCACGCCGCATCATCCGCGCCGGCGAGGATCTCTTGAAGCTGGTCGGCGACAAGAAGAGCGCCGACGCGAGGTCAGGCACGCTGGAGGACTGAGCTAACCCGAAATCGCCAGCCGCGCCTTGGCCTCCAGCCATTCGGCCATTTGCCGGTACGGCACCGGGCCGTGGCTGACACGGGCAACACCAAGCTCGGCCAGGCGCTGGCGCGGCGGCACATGCGCCAGCGCGATGATGTTGACCGGCAATGCCGTCGCCTTGCACAGCGCCTCGATCAGACCCTCGTCGCCGAGTCCCGGCGCAAAGAAGCCGCTCGCTCCTGCCTTTTCATAAGCGTGCGCCCGCTCGATGGCCTGGTCGAGCAGCACGCTGTCATGCGCATCCGTCTTGGCCTTGAGGAAAATGTCGGTACGGGCGTTGATGTAGGCGGGAATGCCGGAAGCCTTCACCGCCGCCGCTGCCGCCTCGATCCGCTTCACCTGTACCGCGATGTCGTGCAGACCGGCGCCGCCGAAGATCTGGTCCTCGAAATTGAAACCGATGGCGCCGGCCTGCAGGGCACGTGTCACCGTCTGGGCGACAGTCTCCGGCTCGACGCCGTAGCCGCCTTCGAGGTCCATGGTCACGGGCAGGTCGACTGCCGCCACGATGCGCTTGATGTTGTCCAGCGCTAGCTCCAGCGGGATTTTCTCGCCATCGGCATAGCCGAAGGCGGCTGCCACCGGCCAGCTTCCGGTGGCGATCGCCTTGGCGCCCGCCCTCTCGACGATCTTGGCCGAGCCCGGATCCCAGGCATTGTAGAGAACGATCGGGTTGCCCTTGACATGAAGGGCATGGAACGTGCGTGCGCGCTCGATCTGCTCGGTCATTGCTGTCTTCCCGTCTTTCCGATGTTGGACGAACAGTCTAGGCAGGACCCCAAGCCTTGGCGATGTGCCATGGGCTGCAGAAGCGGCGGCCACAAACAGGCCTTTCAAACCTGTTGCGCATCCGGCTTTTCGCCGCTATGGATTTCGCCCATGAACATGCGCTCGATCAAGACCATTTGGTGGTGGGCTCGCTGACAGCGGCCTGTTCGAACGCGTGCGCGTGAAAATAGAGGGTGGCCGCAACGGAATGTCCGGGCGGCCATTTGTTTTTTCAAAGCCATTCCCGGGTCCGTTGCCCCAACAAGCCATATGGAGACGGCAATGACGATGAAGGCTCTGGAAAACGGCGCGGAAAGCTTCGTGACCGCAGGTGGTGTCACCATCACCCGCGAACGCCACGACAAGCCTTACGCCGGTGCGATCGATGCTTATGTCGACGGCTTGAACTCGCGCCGTGGTGCGGTGTTTTCCTCGAATTACGAATATCCGGGCCGCTACACACGCTGGGATACGGCCATCATCGATCCGCCGCTGGTGATTTCCGCGCGTGGCCGCGCCATGCGCATCGAGGCGCTGAACGGCCGTGGCGAAGTGCTGCTGCCGGTGATCGGCAAGACGCTGGCCGGCATTGCCGAGGTGACGATTGCTGAAACCTCGAAAAAGCTGATCCGCCTCGATGTCGCCAAGCCCGGCCGCGTCTTCACCGAGGAAGAGCGCAGCCGCGTCCCCTCTGTGTTTACTGTGCTGCGCGCCATCACCGCTTTGTTCAAGACCGATGAAGACGCCAATCTCGGCCTTTACGGCGCCTTCGGTTACGACCTCGCCTTCCAGTTCGATCCAGTCGACTACAAGCTCGAGCGCAAACAGAGCCAGCGCGATCTCGTGCTGTTCCTGCCTGACGAGATCCTGGTCGTCGACCATTATTCGACCAAGGCCTGGACCGACCGCTACGACTATTCCGGCGACGGTTTTTCAACCGAGGGGCTGCCGCGGGACGAAATCGCCGAACCGTTCAAGACCGCCGACCGCATCCCGCCGCGCGGCGACCATGAGCCGGGCGAATACGCCAATCTGGTGCGCAAGGCGATGGACAGTTTCAAGCGCGGCGACCTGTTCGAGGTCGTGCCCGGGCAGATGTTCTACGAACGCTGCGAGACGCAGCCTTCCGAAATCTCGCGCAAGCTGAAGTCGATCAACCCGTCGCCCTATTCCTTCTTCATCAATCTCGGCGAAAACGAGTATCTGATCGGCGCCTCGCCCGAAATGTTCGTGCGCGTCAATGGCCGCCGCGTCGAGACCTGCCCGATATCCGGCACCATCAAGCGCGGCGACGACGCCATTTCCGATAGCGAGCAGATCCTGAAGCTGCTCAACTCCAAGAAGGATGAATCCGAGCTGACAATGTGCTCGGACGTCGACCGCAACGACAAGTCCAGGGTCTGCGATCCGGGCTCGGTGCGCGTCATCGGCCGCCGCCAGATCGAAATGTATTCACGCCTGATCCACACCGTCGATCACATCGAAGGGCGCCTGCGCGAAGGCATGGATGCCTTCGACGCCTTCCTGTCGCATGCCTGGGCGGTCACCGTCACCGGTGCGCCGAAACTGTGGGCGATGCGCTTCATCGAGCAGAACGAAAAGAGCCCGCGTGCCTGGTATGGCGGCGCCATCGGCATGGTCAATTTCAACGGCGACATGAACACCGGCCTGACCTTGCGCACCATCCGCATCAAGGACGGCATCGCCGAGGTGCGCGCCGGCGCCACGTTGCTCTTCGACAGCATCCCCGAGGAAGAAGAAGCCGAAACCGAACTGAAGGCATCCGCCATGCTCTCCGCCATCCGCGACGCCAAATTGGGCAATGCCGCAGGCGCCGAACGCACCACCGCGCGCGTCGGCGACGGCGTCAACATCCTGCTCGTCGACCACGAAGACTCCTTCGTCCACACACTGGCCAACTATTTCCGCCAGACCGGTGCCAATGTCTCGACCGTACGTTCGCCGGTGCCGGAAGAAGTCTTCGAACGGCTGAAGCCCGATCTCGTCGTGCTGTCGCCCGGACCGGGCACGCCGAAGGATTTCGACTGCGCCGCGACCATCAAGAACGCCCGCGCCCGCGACCTGCCGATCTTCGGTGTCTGCCTTGGCCTGCAGGCGCTGGCGGAGGCCTATGGCGGCGAACTCAGGCAGTTGCACGTGCCGATGCACGGCAAGCCGTCGCGCATCCGCGTCTCCAAGCCTGGAATCATCTTCTCCGGCCTGCCCAAGGAAGTGACCGTCGGCCGCTACCACTCGATCTTCGCCGATCCGGTGCGGCTGCCCGACGATTTCATCGTCACCGCCGAGACCGAGGACGGCATCATCATGGCCTTCGAACACCGCAAGGAGCCGATCGCCGCCGTCCAGTTCCATCCGGAATCGATCATGACGCTCGGCCACAATGCCGGCATGCGCATCATCGAAAACATCGTTGCGCATCTGCCGCGCAAGGCCAAGGAAAAGGCCGCTTAGAAACGATGGCGGCAACGGACAACATGGCGGCGATCGCAGCGAAGGCAGCGGCCAGGCAAAGGATCGCCAGCCTTGCCTTCTGGTCGATTGTCATCGCCTGCGTGGTGCTCGCGCTCAAGCTTGCCGCATGGTACGTCACCGGCTCCGTTGCGCTCTATTCGGATGCGCTGGAGTCGATCGTCAACGTCATAGCCTCGGCCGCCGCCTATTGGGCGGTCCTGGTCAGCTACAAGCCGGCCGACCAGGACCATCCGTTCGGCCACCACAAGGCCGAGTATTTTTCGGCGGTGCTGGAAGGCGTGCTGATCGTGCTCGCCGCGCTTTTGATCCTCAACGAGGTCTGGCGCTCCTGGCAGACGCCGACCCCGCTCGAACAACCCTGGGAGGGCCTGGCGATCAACGGCGTCGCCACCGTCATCAACGCCTTCTGGGCCTGGACGCTGATCCGCGCCGGGCGCAGCGCAAAATCACCGGCGCTGGTCGCCGACGGCCGGCACATCATGACCGACGTCGTGACCTCGGTCGGCGTCTTCGGCGGCCTCGTCGGCGCTATCCTGACCGGTTGGCAGATCCTTGATCCGGCGCTTGCCGTCATCGTCGCGCTCAACATCCTGTGGCAGGGCTGGCACGTCATCGGCTCGTCGATGAACGGGCTGATGGACCGCGCAGTGGACACGACCGAACACATGCACATTCGCGACATCATCTCGGCCAATTGCAAGGGCGCGCTGGAGGTTCATGACCTCAAGACCCGCATCGCCGGCCGCGCCACCTTCATTGAGTTCCACCTGGTCGTCGACGCCGACATGACGGTCGGCGCCAGCCACGTCATTTGCGACCGCATCGAGGACGCGCTGAAGGCCGAAATCCCCTCGGTGCGCGTCACCATCCATGTCGAACCGGACGACGAGGCGAAGCTGCCGAAAGGCACCACTGCTGTGCCGTTTGCTTGAGGAAAAACTCAGGGCATCATCCTCGGGCGAGGATCTGCCGACCTCGCCGGATCGATTGCGCCATTACCGCCATGTGGGGTAGCCCGCCAATGGCTACATCCAGGCGTTGATTGCCTCCAAATCGGGCAGCGCCTGCTGCTCAAGCGCGCGCCAGCTCGGCCTCGGCAAAAGCGTAGTCAGGCGAACCGTCTAAGTTCGTCAAATCCAAACTCGGCAAGCGAAGTCCGATCCAAGGTAGCACCCGCTTGCGATCGGCTCATCATGTGTCGGTCGAGATGTCATCCCATTCCTGCCCCATATACCCAATCAGCCAATTGAGCGCGTAATGACGTTCGACAACCACGTCTCGTTCCAATCCTGCCGGCGCGGCTTTCCCATTCACCCGCGCATCCATCACAGCCCAATTGTACCGATAGATCAGATCGGCAGCATCGAGAAGCTCGCTTTGCGGGCGCAAATTGGCCCGCTTGAGCAGCCCTTCCGTGTCGAGGTCACGCAACATCGAAACCAATTGTGACACATCGCAAGGCTTGTCTGGACGCCCAAGGTTTTTGAAGACTTGCAACGCCCACAACATTACGAAAGCCCCTTCATAGCGCCAGCTAAAATTTGCGCGATCTTGCTCGGTTGCAACGGGGTTACCGACAAACGCTTGCTCTTTGGGCGTAAAAACCCTTCGGCTCCAAACTGGCTGATCAAGTTGCTTACAAGATTTCGATCATTGGTCTCCGCTGTGTCGGCCACGATTACCAGTGCGATGGCGCGTTTAACCACCTCGTCCTTCGTTCGTCGCCGACTTTCGGCTGCGGTTTCGATCGCCGGCAAATGGTCGATGAACGGCACGCCCTCCTTCTTCAACTGTGCTATTGAGGCAGCCTTGCGAGCCTCAGCCTCGCCTTCAGCGTTGGCGGAACCGATGAAGGCCAAGGAAGTCAGAAAACCAAGAAAGCTGCGACGCATCATATTCATTGTCAAATGGCTGCTAAGAGTGACTAAGGCGCACAAGCCGATTGCGGCATTGGCTCCAGCCTGTAGATCTTATCATCCGACTCCGTCTTGCCGCCAGCTTCCTTCGAGCACAGATCAACGATGGCCAGGCTGCTGTTGGGGTTGGCGAGCATCATGGTGCCATTGGCGCCGCGCTTGAGGTAGATTTCCTTCTGGCTGATGTCGCAGGCAAAGTTGCTCATCTTGGAACTCGCCGCACAACGCCACTGGTCCGCCTCGCCCTGGCAGGAATAGGTCTGCGTGACCTTGGCCCCGTTCTCCCTGGTTGTCACGGAAACGCCGATGTCGGCGCCGTCGGGCCAGTTGGCGACATCGCCGCCTGAGGCAAAGGAGGCCAGTTCCACCGGCCCGCGAAAGACACGGATCGACTGAGTCACCTGGTCGGGATGCGAGGAGAGATGCGCAGCATCGTAGTCGCGCCCATAGCAGAATGGCTGGTCCGACTTCAGCTGCTCGCGCAGTGGCGCGCCGAGAGCCGGATCGATCGGGTCGATCTTGGCGAACTCAGCCTGGCAGGTTGCGGCCGGCATCGGGTCGAGGCGGAAATTATCGTCCTCCGAGCCCAGCGCCTGCCGGTCATATTCGGCTTCGCCCAGTTCGTCTTCCGATCCGGCGTCGAGATAGAGATCGGACGAGACGTCGGTGAGGATCAGGCGGCCTTTGTCGTCGAGCTTCAGCGACGCCATGGTGCGGTCGCAGTCCATGCCGCAGCGGACCGGACCTGACTTGCCGTCCTCGGACTCGTGATTGCACCAGCCGCCGGCCCATTGCGGCGCCTTGGCGCCGCGCACCGTGGTGGTGAGAAAACCGTTGTAGGAGGTGTCGGCGTTTGCCGTCGGCTCCTCGTTCGGATGGCTCACCGGATCATGGCCAAAGAGGAAGAAAATCCGCGCCACCTTCTGCTTTGGATGCGCCTTGAGGTGCGCCGCATCATAGACGCGGCCGAAACACGCATCGGCGCCATTCGGGCTGAGTTCGGGTAGTTTAAGCGCATCGCCGGCAAGGGCCGAACTTGCAAGCGCGCCGAGCAGCACGCAGCCAAATCCAGCGCTGGCAACAACCTTCCACTTCCTGAACGCCATGTGACGCCTCCTCGCATCGACAGGACGTAACGTCAAGTTATGCTAGTATCATGGCCGCAGCCACGCAATCTGCGGGGAGCGCCAAGCCGAGAGGATGCCATGCGTCGACGCGACATGTTCCGGGCCAGCCTTGCCGGTGCCGCCGGCCTGTTCGGGCTGAGCCGGGCCGCCGCCGCTGAAGACAGACCGAAGGTCGCTTATCACCTCAGCGACCTCGATAAGGTCAACTTCGTGCTCGGCAACATCAAGAACCACTATGAAGGCACCGGCGGCAATGTCGACATCGTGTTGGTCGTGCATGGTCCGGCCCTTGCCGGCTTCAAGTCGAAAGGCCTATCGGCGGCGATCTCGGGACGCTTTGCCGGCCTTGTCCAACAGGGCCTTGAGCCGCATGCCTGCGGCAACACCATGCAAGGCATGGAGATCACGCTTGCCGACCTGCTCGAGGGCTTCCACGCCGCCGACAAGGGCGGCGTCGTCAAGCTCGCCGAACTGCAGCGCCAGGGCTACGCCTATCTCCGGCCCTGAGCCGCCACGGGCTTGAACGTGAAGGCCATGAGAGCCTACGAAGGGTGGCCAAACAGCCCGAAGGAAAGTGCTCATGACCGCGACCACCCTCGTCATCCCCGATCTTGCCGGCAAGGCGGTGCTGGTCACCGGCGCTTCGACCGGCATCGGTGCCGCCCTTGCACTGGCCTACGCCGCCCAGAAATGCCGGGTCGCGCTGCACTACAATTCGAGCCGGAAGGCCGCAGAAACGCTGGCCAAAACCATCCGCGACAGCGGCGGTGAGGTGTTCCTGACACAGGGCGACTTCTCACAGGCAGCCGATGTCGAGCGGGTAGTCGAGGAGAGCGCCGAAACATTCGGCCGGCTCGACGGGCTAGTCAACAATGCCGGCGGCATGCTCGGCCGCGTGCCCTATGCTGAGCAGACCGAGGCGCACTACGACGCGGTGATGGACCTCAACGCCCGCTCGGTGCTGACGGCCTCGCGCAAGGCGATGCCATGGCTGAAGAAGCAGGGCGGCTTCATCGTCAACACCTCGTCGATCGCGGCGCGCAATGGCGCTGGCGGCGGCGCCGGGCTGTACGGTTCGGCCAAGGCCTTTGTCTCCAATGTGACGCGCGGCATGGCCAAGGAACTGATCGGCTTCGGCATCCGCGTCAACGCAGTGGCGCCGGGCACCATCGCGACACCCTTCCACGAGCGCTACTCCACCGACGATCAGATGAAGGGCATGGTCGCCACCATTCCTCAAGGACGCGCCGGCACCGCTGAAGACTGCGTCGGTGCCTATCTCTTCCTGTCGTCAGATCTCCTGAGCGGCTACATCACCGGCCAGATTATCGAGGTGAACGGCGGCCAGTTGATGCCGTGAGCGAGCAATTGCATACTGCGTCTCGCAACCATGCAGTCGTGCGAGCGTTTTCTGAGGTTTGGAGGGGAAGGCAATGTATGGACTGATCGGCAAGATGCGGGCGGCGCGCGGCCAGCGTGACGCGATCATGGATGTCCTGCTCGCCTCGACCGGCGCCATGCCGGGCTGCCTGAGTTATGTCATCGCTCGTGATCCCGCCGATGCCGACGCGATCTGGGTGACCGAAGTGTGGACCGACGCCGCGAGTCACAAGGCTTCGCTGCAGCTGCCCGAAGTCCAGGCGGCGATTGCCAAGGCGCGGCCGATCATCGCCGGCTTCGAATTCCAGGTCGAGACCCATCCGGCCGGCGGTTTCGGCCTGCCCGCCATCAAGAACGAGTGACATCCCAACGCGGGGTCGGGGTCGTTAATTTCTTCCGAGACAGCGTTCGCATTTTTCTCTTCCAGGTCTAAGACCCAAACATGGACTCTTCGCCAGACCAACCGGCCGTCGAACGCATGGCGCGCATGCTTCCAGTCCGACAATGGCTGGTGCTGCTGATCGTCTCGCTGCTGTTCGCCGGCGCGCTGGAATACGCCGCGCTGCCGGCGGCCCTGCTGATCGGCCCGATGCTGGCGGCGATCCTTGCCGGCACCAACGGCGCCACGGTGCGCGTGCCGCGGCCGCTGTTCGCCGCCGCCCAGGCCTTGGTCGGCTGTTTGGTCGCGGCGTCGATCTCCACCGACATTTTTTCGGTGTTCTACAAGGAATGGCCGCTGGTCCTTGTCGTGGTGCTGGCGACCCTTGCGGCGTCCAGCCTGCTTGGCTGGCTGATCAGCCGCTGGCGCATCCTGCCCGGCACCACCGCGGTCTGGGGCTCGTCGCCGGGTGCTGCCACCGCCATGGTGCTGATGGCCGGTGCCTTCGGCGCCGATCAGCGCCTCGTCGCCTTCATGCAGTATCTGCGCGTCATCTTCGTCTCAATGACGGCGGCGCTCGTCGCCAAGATGTGGGTCGACACGTCGGGGATCGAGGTACCAGCCATCGTCTGGTTCCCGCTGATCGAACCGGCAGCCTTTGCCGCCACGCTCGGCGTGGCGCTGGTCGGCGGCCTGCTTGGCCGGTTGTGCCGGCTGCCTTCACCCTTCTTCCTCGGCACTTTCGTCTTTGGCACCATCGTCCATCTCGGCTTCGGCGCGGCGATGCAATTGCCGCCATGGCTGCTGGCGCTCTCCTATGCGATGGTCGGCTGGTCGATAGGGCTGAACTTTACCCGGGCGATCCTGCGCCATGCGACACGGGCGCTGCCGCAGATCGTCGGCTCTATCGTCGTGCTGATCGCCTTTTGCGGCGGGCTTGCCTGGCTGATCAGCCACGTCCTCGGCATCGATCCGCTGACCGCCTATCTCGCGACCAGCCCCGGCGGCATGGACAGCGTCGCCATCATTGCCGCCGCCGCGCAGAACGTCGACATATCCTTCGTCATGGCCTTGCAGTCGACCCGCTTCCTGGTCGTGCTCATCGCCGGGCCGAGCATAGCGCGGCTGGTGGCGAGAGCCGTCAGGGACTGAGATTCAAATATCCAGGGAAGAGGAAAAGTGCCCATGAAACGTCGTGTGAATGCCGTCGATCTCTCAGGCCGGGTCGCCGTGGTGACCGGCGGCGCGCAAGGCATCGGCCTTGCTGTCGCCCGGCGACTGCTGTCATCGGGCGCCAGCGTCGCCATCTGGGATGTGGACGAGACCGCCATGGCGAAGGCCGTTTCCGAACTCGCCCCGCTCGGCCGGGTCGAGGGTTTGCTGTGCGATCAATCGCTGATGGAGGCCGTCGACAGCGCCGCGACCGAAACCGAGCGCTCGCTTGGTCCGGTCGATCTGCTGGTAAACAATGCCGGCATCGCCGGACCGGCAGCGACGGTGGCGGATTATGATCCTGCCGCCTGGCGCCAGATAATCGACATCGACCTCAACGGCGTCTTCTACTGCTGCAAGCGCCTGGTGCCCGGCATGATCGCGCGCAGCTACGGCCGCATCGTCAACATCGCCTCGGTCGCAGGCAAGGAAGGCAATCCGAATGCCGCCGCCTATTCCGCCGCCAAGGCCGGCGTGCTCGCGCTGACAAAATCGCTCGGTAAGGAACTGGCCGGCCACGACATCGCCGTCAACGCGCTGACCCCATCGCCCGCCCGCACCCGCATCCTCGAACAGCTCACTGAGGCCCAGGTCGCCTACATGCTGGGCAAGGTGCCGCGAGGCCGGTTCGTCGAAGTCGAAGAGGCGGCTGCGATGATCGCCTTCATGCTATCGGACGAAAATTCCTTCACCACCGGCGCGACCTTCGACCTGTCCGGCGGCCGCGCCACCTACTGAGAAGCAGAGCTATTCCTCGCTGTCTTCGTTATCGCCGTCGGCCGCGAAGGACTAATTCAAGAGCCGCTCAGCGTCGCGGCAAGCCGGTCGGGAAGGAAATCGACGAAGGCGCGAACCTTCGGCGACAAATGACGATTGGACGGCCACAACAACCGGAACTGGCCGCGGCCGTCGACATGGTCGTCCAGCACCGTGCGCAGCAGGCCGTCACGCAGCGCCTCGCGGACCAGGAAATCGGGCATCGAGCTGATGCCGAGCCCGGCCATCGTGGCGCCCTTCAGCGCCTCCGTGTTGTTGCAGGTCAGCATCGAGCGGACCTGCGGCTCGGCGCTGCCGCCGATGAACGGCCAGCCTTGCAGCTTGCCGCTGTTGGGAAAGCGGAAGCGGATGCCGTAATGGTTCACGAGATCGTCCGGGCGGCTCGGGTTGCCGTGCTGCTCGATATAGGAGGGTGCCGCACACAACAGCAGCCGGAAGGGTGCAAGCGGCCGCGCCACCAGGCGCGAATCCGGCAGGTCGCCGCTGCGGATCGCGATGTCGACGCCTTCGTCGATGAGGTCGACGATGCGGTCGTTAAAGTCGATGTCGAGTTCGATTTCGGGATAGCGCGCCATGAACTCCGACAGCACCGGAAACAGCAGGTGATAGGTCACGATCGGCGTCGAAACGCGCAGCCGCCCATGCGGTGTTTCGCGGCTCCGCGACAGCATCGCCTCGGCATCGCCGATGTCGTCGAGGATGCGCCGCACCCGCTCGTTGAACAGCTTGCCCTCTTCGGTCAGGCCGATGCGGCGCGTGCTGCGCTGAAGCAACCTTACGCCGAGATCCTGCTCGAGCCTGGCGACGCTCTTGCCGACGGCCGATGCCGAGATTCCGAGCGTGCGGCCCGCAGCGATGAAGCTGCCGAACTCAGCCGTGCGGGCAAAGGCCAGGAGCCCATTGAGGCGTTCCATCGCATCTCTCCATTCGAGCGTTTCAGTCCGGTATATCTGGATATTTAACACCATTTTTCTCGAAGTGTCGCGAGCCTATCTTCCCGTTACGACTGGCGCAGCAAGCTTGCGGCAGGCCGGCGGATCCTGGTTCAGATAGGAAAATTATGACCCCGAAGACCACAAACGGCGCGGTCGCGCCATGGCTTGTCCTGTTGTCGGTATGCCTTGCCGCCATGACAATGCCCTTGACCTTCACCGGCCCGGCCGTCGCGCTTTCCCGCATTGCGGCCGACCTCGGCGGCAGCCCGATCGCGCTCAACTGGGTGACCAACGCCTTCATGCTGACCTTCGCCGCCACCTTGATGGCATCAGGCGCGCTGGCCGACAATCATGGCCGCAAGCGGCTCTTCCTTGTTGGCCTCGCCACCTATGTGCTGGCATCGCTGGGATCGATGTTTGCCCCTGGTATCGTCTGGTTCGATGTGCTCAGGGCTGCGCAAGGGCTCGGCGGTGCCGCCGCCTTTGCCGGCGGCGCCTCCGCTCTTGCCCAGGAATTCGATGGGCCATTGCGGCTGCGCGCCTTCTCCTTCCTCGGCACCAGTTTCGGCATCGGCCTCGCTTTTGGGCCGATCGCGTCGGGCCTGCTCATAGATGCCTTCGGCTGGCGATCGATCTTCGTCTTGGTGGCAGTGCTCGCGATTGCAGCCGCTTTGCTCGGCCTGCGCACCATCAGGGAATCGCGCGATCCGGATGCGACCGGCCTCGACTGGGCGGGAGCCGGCACCTTTACGATCGCGCTGGCATCGCTGACCTACGGCATGCTGCAAGCGCCGCAGAGCGGCTGGACCGATCCCCTGGTGATCGCGCTTCTCGTGGCGGCCGCCCTTTGCTTTGCCGCTTTCGTCGTCGTCGAGCGGCGCGTGCGCCGGCCGATGCTCGATCTCTCGCTGTTCCGCTTTCCCCGCTTCGTCGGCGTCCAGTTCCTGGCGGCCGCTCCCGCCTATGGCTTCGTCGTCCTGCTGGTGCTGCTGCCGATCCGCTTCATCGGCATCGAGGGGATGAGCGAGATCAAGGCGGGGCAGTTGATGATCTGCCTGTCGGGACCGCTGTTGATCCTGCCACTGCTCGCCGGCCAGGTAGCGCGCTGGATCGCTCCGGCAACGATCTGCGGTGTCGGCCTGCTTGTGGCCGCCGGCGGCCTTGTCTGGCTGAGCCTGACACCGCCTGTCGTCGCAGCGCTGGTGGCGCCGCTGATCCTCATCGGCGTCGGCATCGCCCTGCCCTGGGGGCTGATGGACGGACTTGCCGTCGGCGTCGTGCCGAGAGAGCGTGCCGGCATGGCGGTCGGCATCTTCAACACCACCCGCGTCGCTTGCGAAGGCGTGGCGCTGGCGATCGTCATGGCAGTCCTGTCGGGTTTCACGGCAGCCCAACTGGCGGCTCAGGGAACGGCGTCTTCCCTGGATGCAACCGCCGCCGCGCAGCTGCTGGTGACCGGCAACATCGGCGAAGCGGCAGCCCGCTTGCCGGGTGCCGGAGCCACAGTCCTGGTCCAGGCCTATGAGATCGCGTTCGACAGGCTGCTGATCGTGCTGGCGGCAATCACCATCGTCACCGCCCTTGTCGTCTTTCTCGGCTTGCGCCGTGGATCGGCGGTGGAACACGAGACCATTGCTCTGCCGGTTTGCCAGGAAGGGTAGCTGAGCCGCGTCAGGAGATGACGAGGCTCGCTATGCGGTGGCCGCCGAGCACGAAGGTCATGTCACCCTCGCCGTTGAAGCCATTGCCTTTCACGGCAATGCGGACGCGGTAGCTGCCCTCGACCTCGGCGATGCGGACAATGCGAAGATTGGACTTCACGCCGATATTATCCGACTGGTTCCAGCGCGCGATCTGCTGGCGGCCTTGGAAGGACCGCCCCCAGTCGGCCAGGGACGCGTCGGCTGTGAACGTGTGGAGAACGGCTTCGCTATCACCCGCATTGGTGGCCTCGATAAAGCGGCGGATAGGTTCGGGTGTGGTCATCAATCGAGCCGGTGCATCAGATCATCATCCAGCCAGCGGCCGAAGAAATAGACCAGCTGCTTGTGCCACCATGGCCAGTCATGACTGACATCGCCGCCCCAATAGTCGACCCAGGCGGGAATGGATTTGTCGCGCAGGATCTGTTCCAGCCTGCGGGTCTCGACCAGCATCCGCTCTTCCCAGGCGCCCTGCCCGCAGCAGAAGATCATCCTCAGCGCCTTCAGCCGGGCAAGCAGTTTTGGGTCTACGATGCCGGGCAGATAGTCGAGCGGTGAATTGTAGAAGATATCACCTTCCAGCGCCTTGCCGAAGAAGTCGCCCGCCGAATAGACGCCCGACAGCGCGATGACGCCGCTGGCGAGTTCGGGAAAGCGAAAGACGAAGTTCGTGGAATGATAACCGCCCATCGAACAGCCGGTGAACAGCGGCTTTAATTTGCGCCCGCCATTGGCTTGCTCGGCGGTCGCCAGAAACTCCGGCAGCGCCTCCTCGCGCACATATCGGAAGTAAGCCTCGTGGCGACCGATGCGGTGGGCGGCGCCGGCATGCTTGTTGAAGAACGATTCCGAATCCACGCCGTCGACCGCGAACAGCTGGATGCGGCCGGTGTCGATGAATTCGGCCAGCGCTCCTACCCCGCCGGAATCCTCGAACTGGTAGAACCGCCCCTGCGACGTCGGGAACACCACCACCGGCCGGCCGGCATGGCCGTAGCGCTTGTATTCCATGTCGCGGCCGAGATTGCCGGAGAAACCCTTGTGATAAGAGATGTCCATCGCGTCTAAGCCTTTTCCGCGTGGATGTAGGCGACAGCCGCGCGCAGTGC
Source organism: Mesorhizobium sp. M0016 (assembly GCF_040324035.1). Classification (NCBI taxonomy): domain Bacteria; kingdom Pseudomonadati; phylum Pseudomonadota; class Alphaproteobacteria; order Hyphomicrobiales; family Phyllobacteriaceae; genus Mesorhizobium; species Mesorhizobium sp. M0016. Next base: position 166,167 of record NZ_JAMYVM010000001.1, read on the forward strand.
TGCTTCGTCCTTCGAGCGCATCTGGTAGGCGTAATTTCCCATGGCGCGGCTGAAAACCTTTTCTATCGGCTGATGATGGACGATCTTGTCGCGATGCGCGGCTAGCACGTCCTCATGGCTGTGCAAATAGTGGAGGTGCTGCTTGCGGCTGGCATAAGCGGTGAAATACTTGCCCTCATAAGGACCACCGGCGGCATCCTTCACCACCATGTCCGCCCAAGCCGCGTAGACGTCGATGTCGAACGTGTAGTTGATCGCATCGGTCATCCAGGCGCCGGGCGGCCGCATGTTGACCTCAAGCGCGATGACGCGGTCGTCCTTGGTTTCGAACAGCTCGATGTGGAAGAAGCGTTCGCGCACGTCGAACGCTTTGAGGATCTTGCGGCCGGCCTCTTCGATCGCCGGTCGGACCTTGGGAAAGCAGGTGTAGCTCATGTGGCGGTCCTTGTTGACCACTTCCATGATGCTCTGGTCGTACCGGTGGCTGGCCGCCAGCACCACCTCGCCGTCACGGTTGACCAGCCCATCGAACGTCACCACCAGCCCCTCGATGAACTGCTCCATGACGAAGGTCACATCCTCGGGCTTGTCGTTGAAGAACTTGTCAAGTTCCCTGGCGTTGGAAATCTTGAAGGTGTTCGAGGCGCCGGACCCGGAATCGGGCTTCACCACCACGGGATAGCCGACGCGGCGGATGAAGGTCATGGCGCCGGCCCGGTCGGAGCATTTGCGCTGGGCGATGGTGTCGACGCCGCTCTTGCGAAAGAATGCACGCATGCGGCTCTTGCGCTTCAAATTCTTCACGAAATCGAGCTTGGTGCCGTAGATGTTGAAGTCGGTGCGGATGTTGGCTTCCAGCTCCAGCCAATGCTCGTTGAGTGACTCGAAGCGCTCGATGCGGCCCCATTTGTGGATGAAATGACCCATCGCCCGGAACACCGGATCGTAGTCCTCCATGTCGGCGATGCGGTAATATTCCGACAGGGCCGCCTTCAGCTTGCCGTCCAGCGCATCGAAGGGCGCATCGCCAATGCCCAGCACCGTGGCGCCGGCCTTCTTCAGCCGGTCGCAGAAATCGGCGCCGTTGGCGGGAAAATGCGGCGAGAAGAAAACGAAATTCATGAATGACCCCTCCCGACGGCGAAGCATTGCGACCACGGCCTCATGCAAGTTTGGCGCATTTGCCACGCATGGGGAAGAGTGCTCGGGAAGGCTGGAAATGGCCCCACTTGCCTGTCCATGGTCGCTCCTGTATGAAACCGGCCATGAACACGCGCGTCTCCTCCGTCGCTTCCCGTCCGACCGGCTTTGCCGGCGAGACCGTGCGCGCGCTGGCATCGACCCTGCTTCTTCTCGGCCTTATCGGCGATCGCCGGGTTCGCTGAAGGAGCGCCCGGCGGTCGAACCGCCGCTTACGCGCACGCTCCTTGGCCAGTTCAGAAATTGGCAATTCACATCAAGCGAACGAAAATCTGATAAGGCGCTGCTCGCCCTGGAATCCGTCCGAAGACCGATCCGCGAGCCGCCGGGAGAACAAGACGATGAACGCACGAGAAGACATCCGCGCCGGCGAAGCCGAAAGCGTAAAAGGCGCGGCCGGCCACATGCCGGGCGCGGCCCGAAAATACCAGCCCTATCCGACGGTCGGTCTCACCGACCGCACCTGGCCCAACAAGGTCATCGACAAGGCGCCGATCTGGTGCTCGGTCGATTTGCGCGACGGCAACCAGGCGCTGATCGATCCGATGGGTCACGAGCGCAAGGCGCGCATGTTCGCCCTGCTGCTCGACATGGGTTTCAAGGAGATCGAGATCGGTTTCCCCTCGGCCTCGCAGACCGATTTCGATTTCGCCCGCTGGTGCATCGAGGAAGGCAATGTGCCGGCTGATGTTTCGCTACAGGTGCTGGTGCAGTGCCGTCCCGAACTCATCACCCGCACCTTCGAATCTCTGAAGGGCGCCACCAACCCGATCGTGCATTTCTACAATTCGACCAGCGAGTTGCAGCGTCGCGTCGTCTTCGAGAAGGATGTCGGCGGTATCAAGCGCATCGCCACCGACGCGGCCAAGATGATCACCGACATGGCGGTCAAGGCCGGCGGCGGTTATCGCTTCGAATATTCGCCCGAAAGCTTTACCGGCACCGAGCTCGAAGTCGCGCTGGAGATATGCAACGCCGTCACCGAGATCGTGAAGCCGACAGCCCACAACAGACTGATCATCAACCTGCCGTCGACGGTCGAGATGTCGACGCCCAACATCTATGCCGACCGGATCGAATGGATGTGCCGCAACCTGGACGACCGCGAGAACCTGCTGATCTCGCTGCACCCCCACAACGATCGCGGCACCGGCATCGCCACCACCGAGCTCGGCCTGATGGCGGGTGCGGACCGCGTCGAAGGCACGCTGTTCGGCAATGGCGAGCGCACCGGAAATGTCGACATCGTGACGCTGGCGCTCAACATGTACACGCAAGGCGTCGATCCCCATCTGGATTGCTCCGACATCAACCGGATGAAGGACGTCTACGAATATTCCAACCAGCTGAAGATCTCCGAGCGCCATCCCTATGTCGGCGAACTCGTCTACACCGCCTTTTCCGGCTCGCACCAGGACGCCATCAACAAGGGCATGAAGGCCTTGAAGAAGGCCAACACGCCGGTCTGGGAAGTGCCCTATCTGCCGATCGATCCGGCCGATGTCGGACGCAGCTACGAGGCGATCATCCGCATCAACTCGCAGTCGGGCAAAGGCGGCATCGCCTATGTACTGCAGGCCGATTACGGCCTCAATCTGCCGCGCAACCTGCAGATCGAGTTCAGCCAGGAGATCCAGGCGATCACCGACGCCGAAGGCAAGGAAGTGCCGGCAAAACGCATCCATCACCGCTTTATTGAAACCTATGTCGACCAGCCCGGCGCACGACTGAAGTTCCTCGACCATCACACCTATCCCGATACCGAGAAAAAGGGCCGGCGCGTGGTCGAGGCGGTGATCCTCGACAACGGCAAGGAGACGACAATCGCCGGCTCCGGCACCGGCCCGATCGACGGCTTCGTCGATGCGCTGTCGCGTCATGTTGGCGTCGACATGTCGGTGCTTGATTATTCCGAACATTCGCTCCAGCGCGGCTCGAACGCCTCGGCGATTTCCTATGTCGAGATGGAATATCCCGGCGGCAAGCTGTTCGGCGCCGGCATCAACACCAACATCGTCGCCGCCTCGCTGGAAGCCGTCGTTTCGGCCGCCAACCGGATAATCGGCCGCAAGGCCGGCTGATATTTTCCCGGGCGCCGAATGTCCGCGGCGCCCGGAAATCCCCCATTTGCCGAGGGAAATTCCGGTCTTTTGTGTCAACCACCGGCAACTATCCGGTGTGTTACGCGATCGCATAACATAAGCATGCTTGTATGGAAGTGCAGGCTCTATATGATTGCGCCTCAACCTGTGCCGACTTCGAGAGGATCGACACTTGCAGCATGCCACGCCTGCCGCCCCCGCAGTGCGCGAGACACTGGAGCGACTGCTCGCCAGCGAAACGTTCGGACGTTCCGAGCGCGCGCGCAAGTTGCTGCGCTATCTTGTTGAGCGCGAGCAGGCCGGCGAAGCCGACAGGCTCAAGGGTTTCTCCATCGCCATGGACGTCTTCGGCAAGGACGGCGATTTCGATTCGTCGACCGACGCCGTTGTCCGGGTGCAGGCAGGCCGGCTGCGCGAACTTCTCCAGCATTATTTCGCCAATGAAGGCATAGCCGAACCGGTTCGCATTGCCATTCCGCGCGGCGGCTACGTGCCGTCCTATGAGCTCAACGCCATACGCCTGCCGGTTGGGCAGGAGCCGCTTGCGGCGGCGGTAGCCGCCTTGCCCGGATCGCCCGACCAGGCGGCTCTTGACGCCGTTCCCGCTGCCGCGACAGCTTCGGGGGTTACAGAACCTGGGCCTTCGCTGGCGCGCCATCTCCAGTTCTTCTGGGTCGCCATGACGCTGGTCATTCTCATGCTGGGCGTGCTCATCCTGCGCCAGGGCAGCGGCGCATTGCTTGCCAGCAGCGATCCTACCGCGGTGGTCGAGACCGCGGGCGTAACGAGCAGCATCGCATCGCCGTCGATGGAGGCCCTGCCCCTCGTCTACATCGCGGTGAAGGCCACCGGCCCCGAGGCCGGCCGCGTCGCCGCTTCGCTGCGCGCCGGCCTTGCCGGTTTCGACACGATCGACTTCATCGGCCGCGACGCCGACAGCAAGCGCGATCCGAGCACCGACCCGACCAGCTTCGTTTTCGATGTCCTGCCGGGACCAATGGCAGGTGACGTGACGCTCGAACTGCAGAGCGTGGCGACCGGCCGCGTGCTTTTGTCCCGCAGTCTGACGGCCGCCGACAGCGCACCTGGCACCGTCGAGGATCGTATCGCCGCCATCCTCAGCTCGACCGTTCCCGCCTCCGGCCCGCTCTACAGCTACATCGAACAGAACGGCATTCAGACCGGGCTGACGAGCTGCCTGATCCTCAACGACAGATACTATCTCGACCAGAGCACCAGGACGCACGAGGCCGCCTATCGCTGCCTGGACAACCTCGCCGGCCAGGGTGCGAAATCGTCGTTGGTCTATTCGGAACTGGCCTCCCTGACCCTTGAGGCCGCCACCGATCATTACGCCTATCCGCCTGGCGCGACGGTCGAACAAGCAATGTCTTTCGCCCATCGCGCCATCCAGATGGGACCGACCAGCCCCTATGCGCACCGCGCCTATGGCTACCTCAATTCGCGCCTCGGCAACACCGAGGAATCGATCCGCTGGATGCGCAAGGCCTATGAGCTCAACCCCTACGACCTCGGCATGGCTGCCGCTTACGGCTATGGCCTGATCTTTGCCGGCAAATATGCCGAGGGAACACCCATCCTGACCCATGCCGTCGAGACGTTCAGCGGCCATCCGACATGGTGGGATTTTGGGCTTTTCGCCGGGCAATTTATGCTGGGCGACATGAACAAGGCCGCGATAGCCAGCGAGTCGCTGCGCACGACGGCGATGAAATCGCATTATCTGGCGGCGCGGCTGATCGGCGCCAAGGCTGCCGGCCGCGAACAGCTGGCAGCCAAGCTTCTGGATGAGCTGACCACCAAATTCCCGAAATTCGCCGCCGATCCGCGCGCGGCCTTCGCCGAGCGCAAATATCCCGCCGATCTGACCGACCGGCTGGTTGAGGCGCTGCGCGCCGCGGGCCTCGGCAACGCCAGCTAGTCTTTCCGGATCGCGAAAACTTTACTGGCCATCGGTCAGGACTGGGAGCAATCCAGCCTCGATTCGAATTTCCTCTCCGGTCTTGCAATAATCGCACATTTTCATGGTCTCATCCCTCTATGTTGCCGAGCGTGGCGCCGGGCCGAAGACGGTCGTCCTGCTGCATGGCTTCGGTGGTTGCCATGATATCTGGCGCGAGGTGACCGCGTCGCTAGGGCCCGATGTCAGGACCTTGGCCTACGATCTTCCGGGACACGGACTGTCTCTCGAATTTCCTGGCAGCGGCCCGGCCAAAACAGCGGCGCGAGCGGTTCTCGCCGATATCGCCGCACGCGGGATAGCAAGGGTGCATGTCGCCGGTCATTCGCTGGGCGGCGCGGTCGCCTCCCTGATGGCGCTTGCCGAGCCTGAAAGGATAGGCTCGCTGATGCTTCTGGCGCCGGGCGGTGTTGGCCCCGAGATCAACGGACCGCTGTTGCGCCGCTACGCCGCGGCCGCCGACAGACGGGAAATCCGCGCCTGCCTTGCCGCCATGTCGGGACCGCAAAGCCCGCCGCCCGAACGCATCGTTGGCGTCCTGGCGGACCTACGCCGTCGCCCCGGCCAGTTGCGCAAGCTGATTGAGATATCGGCCGTCGTGACCAGGAACGAGCGGCAGGGGGTCATACCCCGCGAACAGCTGGACACCCTCGACATGCCGGTGATGGTGGTTTGGGGAACGGACGATCCGGTGCTGCCCTTTACCCAGGCTGATTGTCTGCCGGCGCATTTTCATATTCATCACGTGCTCGATGCCGGCCATATGCTGGTCGAGGAAGTGCCTGATGTGGTCGCCCAGGCCGTGCGCCGAAACATGGCACGCCGCGGCAGGCGCCTGCGTCCGACATTCGAGGCCGCGGCGAGCTAACTTACTTGCGCCCCGCATCTCGCCAGTGCATTTTGCCGCCGCCTGTGTTAACTCGCAATTAACCATATCAGCGAGGCGACGCCGATGAAGGACACTGGCGAAAACATCACCCCCATCGACACCTCCCGCAAACTGTCCGACGCCGTTCGCGATGTGAAAAATGCCTTCGCCGATCGCGACGATGTCGTGGTCGACATGCGCGAGGCGCACCGGATGCGGCTTGATCTGCTCGCCGCCGAGCTCGCCCCGGTCTTTGCCGACGTGCCCGCCGACATGGACAATTTCGACTTCGTCGTCTCCTCCGGCCTGCAGCCCCGCCTCTGGATCGACGCCGTCAGCCATGTCGCCATGGGGCGCGACCGCCGCACCTACCGCTTTCTCAGGGATACCCGCATCGGCCGCGTCGTGCTCGCCGAATCGACCGATATGAAACCGGTCGCCGATCAGGTCACGCGCTATGTGGCGGAGCGTATCGTCGAGCGTCAGCGCATGATGGAGGGCGGTGTCGAGCCGGCCGTCGCCGACCTGAAACGCGCCGCCGTGCCGGAAGCTGAGCCGCCCTTGCAAGCAGCCGTGCCCCGCAGGGGCTGGTCGACGTTCCTTTCCGGTCTCGGCTTGGTCGCCGCCGGCGCGCTTGTTGGCCTGGCGGTGGCGGCCGCGCTGTTTTGGGATCGCCTGATGGCGATGAAGATCAGCTTCTGATCAACGATCTGGAGGCCTCGGTGTCTGCGCGCCGAGTTCAATGACCTGCAGGTCCGATGGCGGCAAGGCCGGCCCGGTCAGGCCGCGCCGCGTCAGGCGAATCAGCCAATTGCCCTTCTCCCCGTCAATATCGAGCAGATTGTACTGTGCCGCCGGGTTCTTGCTGCCTGGCGACTGCCCGGCGGCGGCGACGCCGACGACCGGAATCCTGGCGCCGCGCCCGCCGATGAAGAACAGCGACGGCAGATGCGAATGGCCGTGCAGCACGAGTTCGGCGCCATGCCTATGAACGGTCTTGTGGAAGCGGGAGATGCCGAACAGGCGCTTTTGCTGGGCGACGGCGCCGCGCACCGGCGGATGATGGATCATGATCACCCGCAACAGGCCGCGTTTGTTCGTTGCGTCGAGCACTGTCGCCAGCCTTTGCGCCTGACCTTCGAGGAAGAAGCCGTTGGCCATGAACGGCGCCGTGGCGCGCGCCGTCGAAACGCCGATCAGCGCGACATTGCCGCGTACGCGCAGATAGGGAAAAGCGTTGCGGTCGATCGGCGCAGTCACGCCGTCGCCGCTCATCCACGCCGCCCAGGAGCGGCAGACCTTGTCGAAGGCGCCCGGCACATAGGCGTCGTGGTTGCCCGGCACCACCGAGACATCCTCCGGCGAACCCAGCGTCTCAAGCCAGTGCTTGGCCATCTCGATCTCGCCGTCGAGCGCCAGATTGACCAGATCGCCGGTAACGGTGAGGTGGTCGGGTGTGCTCGCCTTCATGTCGGCGACGATGGTGTCGATGACGGCATCGTGCATATGGCGGCGGCGGTTGCGCTGCCAGTTGACGTAGCCGACGACGCGCTTGGACGCGAGTTCGCGATAGGTTACACCGGGAAGCGGCCCCAGATGGACATCGGAAATATGCGCGAGCCTGAACATCCTTCCTTCATAGGCGACGCGCTCCCCGCTTTCCACTCACTGTTTCCTGCCCATCCACGGTTTCGCTAGTCATGGCTATATCGGACCCGGAGCAGGCGTTTCGCCAGACCGGCTGGGCAGGCCTCAGGGCAAGGCTGTTCCATCTCTATTTCCTGCTGCGGCGGCCGATGACGCTGGGCGTGCGCGGCCTGATCCACGATCGCGCCTCGAACACTGTCTTCCTCATCCGCCACACCTACGTTCCCGGCTGGCAATTACCGGGCGGGGGCGTCGAAGTCGGCGAGACGCTCGGTGAGGCGCTGGTGCGCGAACTGGCCGAGGAAGGCAACATCGCGCTGACAGCCCAGCCGGTGCTGAAATCGATGCATTTCAACCGCCGCTCCAGCCGCCGCGACCATGTCGGCCTCTATCTCATCGAAACCTTCAACCAGATCGCGCCGAAACTGCCGGACCACGAGATCGCCGAAGCAGGCTTCTTTCCGCTCGACCGCTTGCCGCATGGCACGACGCCGGCGACGCTGCGGCGGCTTGCCGAGGTTTTTGAAGGCGAGCCGGTATCGCCGTACTGGTAGGCTGTCAATCCGATGCTCACGCCGCCTGCCTGAACCGCGCCCGGTCGTGCGGGGCGCCATAGTCGAGCCCAGGCCCGACCGGCACGATGCGCGTCGGGTTGATGCTCTCGTGGCTGCCGTAATAGTGCATTTTGATGTGGTGCAGGTTCACCGTGCCGGCGATACCGGGCACCTGGTAGAGGTCGCGCAGATAGTTCGAAAGGTTCGGATAGTCGGCGATGCGGCGCAGATTGCATTTGAAATGGCCGACATAGACCGGGTCGAAACGCACCAGCGTGGTGAACAGCCGCCAATCGGCCTCGGTGACACGCTCGCCAGTGAGATAGCGCTGTTTTGACAGTCGGCCCTCCAGCGTGTCGAGCGCCGCGAACAGCTCGCCGAACGCCTCTTCATAGGCCGCTTGCGTGGTGGCAAAGCCGGCGCGGTAGACGCCGTTGTTGACGGCGGGAAAGACCAGCGCATTGACCTTGTCGATCTCGCCGCGCAGGCCTGGCGGATAGGAATCGAGAGCGGCATCGCCCCACTCGTCGAAGGCCGAATTGAGCATGCGGATGATTTCGGCGGATTCGTTGGAGACGATGGTCTCTTCCTTCTTGTCCCACAGCACCGGCACCGAAACCCGGCCCGAATAGGCTGGATCGGCCTTGGTGTAGATTTGGTGCAGGAAGTCGAGGCCGTAGAGCGTGTCGCCGGTGGCGCCATCCTCGGCCAAAAACGTCCAGCCCTCAGCACCGAGGAAATGATGCACGACTGAAACCGGGATGATGTCTTCTAGCTTCTTCAGCGCGCGAAAGATCAGCGTGCGGTGCGCCCACGGACAGGCGAGCGAGACATAAAGATGGTAGCGTCCGGGCTCGGCCTTGAAGCCGCGCGTACGACCTTGCGCCGGCGCGCCGTCGCGCGTGATCCAGTCACGCCACAGCGTCTCGGCGCGGATGAACCTGCCGCTGCTATCGACATTGGCCGGACGGGCCTGCCATTTGCCTTCGACCAGCAATCCCATACGAAATCTCCTTGCGTGCCTTGGCCAATGTAGTCGCAAGGCGGCAATGCCGAAGCCGTCATCTGCTGAACAGAGCGTCACTCGTATGAAACGCCGGATGAAAACAGCCGATTGCAGCCGCCGGAAATTGATGCTAGCGGACACTCCGCATGTTCGATCTTGGCTTGATCCGGTTTGACCGACGACGAAAGGGCGCCCGCGCTTAGAAAGCGCTGACTGGCGAACGCTGCCGCTTGCAGCAACCTTTCCTCTTTATCGGACCGCGAAGACCATGAGCCTTGCCGACGTGAAATACCTGCCGGAAACTCCGGCGCATGATCCCGAAATCGAAGCCATCAACGACGAAGCCTTTGGCCCCGGCCGTTTCGTGCTGGCCGCCTACAAGATTCGCGAGACCGGCGGCCACGAGCGCTCGCTATCCTTTGTCGCCATGAATGGCGACATCGTCGTTGCTTCGGTGCGCATGACCCGCATCGCCGCCGGCGCCGGACGCGCGCTGATGCTCGGGCCGCTCGCCGTGCGGCCCGCCTTCAAGAATCTCGGTATCGGCCGCCGGCTCGTGGCGATCGCGCTGGAGGCGGCCGCCAAGGCCGGCGCGCCGGCGGTGATCCTTGTCGGCGACGAGCCTTATTACGGCCCGCTCGGCTTCAGAAAGATCCCCCGCGGCCAGATCTCCATGCCGCGCCCAGTCGACCTCGACCGGCTGCTGTCGCACGAGATCGTGCCCGGTGCCGTGGCGCGGCTCTCCGGCGAGGTCGGCCATGCCAGCCTTGCCAGGATCGCGGAGCAGGCACCAGTGATGGCCTGAGCTCCAGGATCGGTCGCGGCACCGGTCGCGATGGATCCCCATTGGTCAGGTTGCACCATGGCGGCGACCTCCGTAGCATGACCCGGAACAGCACGGAGCATGCAGCATGAACCCGAACGGCCAGATTGCGATCGTAACCGGCGGCGGCTCCGGCCTCGGCGAGGCAACCGCCCGCGCGCTGGCCGACAAGGGCGCGCGCGTCGCCATTTTCGATATCGGCATCGACCGGGCATCGAAGGTGGCGGGCGACATTGGCGGCGCCGCCATCCAGTGCGATGTGAGCAGCGCCGACAGCGGTGCGGCCGCGGTCGCCGAGGTGGAAAAGAGACTTGGGCCAGCGCGCATCCTGGTCAATTGCGCGGGCATTGCCATCGGCGTGAAGACGATCGGCAAGGATGGTCCACATCCGCTCGACCAGTACCGCAAGGTGATCGAGATCAATTTGATCGGCACCTTCAACATGATCCGCCTCGTCGCCGACCGTGCCGCCAAACTCGAACCGCTGCAGGGCGGCGAGCGCGGCGTCATCGTCAACACCGCGTCGGTGGCCGCTTATGATGGCCAGATCGGCCAGGCCGCCTATGCCGCATCCAAGGGCGGCGTCGTCGGCATGACGCTGCCGGTTGCCCGCGACCTGGCGCGCTCCGGCATTCGCGTCTGCACCATCGCGCCCGGCATCTTCAAGACGCCAATGATGGCCGGCATGCCGCAGGAGGTGCAGGATTCGCTCGGCGCGGCCGTGCCCTTCCCGTCCCGCCTCGGCGAGCCGTCCGAATATGCCGCGCTCGCCCTGCATATCGTCGAAAACCAGATGCTCAACGGCGAAACCATCCGCCTCGATGGGGCAATCCGCATGGCCCCGAAATAGACGGCCATGGCGGCCGGCGCAGTGAAGACCGGTCCGCTGGCCGGCCTGAAAGTCATCGAGATGGCTGGGCTCGGCCCGGTGCCGCTGGCGGGGCTGATGCTGTCGGACATGGGCGCCGAGGTGCTGCGCATCGAGCGCACCGGTTCGGACCAACCCCTGCTGCCGCTCTCCGATGCGCACAATCTCGACCGTCACGGCCGCTCCATCCTGCGCGTCGACCTCAAGCAGGCAAAAGGCACGGAACTGCTGCTGCGCCTTGCCGAAAAGGCCGATCTGTTTGTCGAAGGCTTTCGCCCCGGTGTGATGGAGCGGCTTGGTCTCGGCCCGGATGCTGCATTGGGCGCGCAATCCGGCGCTGATTTACGGCCGCATGACCGGCTTCGGCCAGGACGGGCCGCTCGCAGGTCGCGCCGGCCACGACATCACCTACCTCGCCTATTCCGGTGTGTTGCATGCCATAGGCCGGGAGGAAGGCCGGCCGGTGCCGCCGCTGAATCTGATCGCCGACAATGGCGGCGGCGCCATGATGCTGATCGCCGGGGTGCTTGCAGCGCTGTTCGAGCGCTCGCGCTCCGGCAAAGGCCAGGTGATCGACGCGGCGATGGTCGAGGGCGCTTCGATGCTGGTGGCCCCCATACACGCCTTCATGTCGGCAGGTCTGTGGAGCGACCGGCGCGGCGCCAACCTGCTCGATTCCGGTGCGCCCTTCTACGACACCTATGAGACGGCGGACGCACGCCACGTTGCGGTCGGCTGCCTTGAGCCGCGCTTCTTCGCCGCATTCGCAAGGCTGCTGCCGCTCGGCGAGGATTTTGTCCGCGGCCAATACGACAAGGCGTTGTGGCCGGACATGCGCGCGGCCATTGCCGACCGGTTCCGGCAGAAGACACGCGACGACTGGGACGCGCTGTTTGCCGCAAGCGATGCCTGCGTGGCGCCGGTTCTGTCGCTGGCCGAAGCCAGGGATCATCCGCACAACCGGGCGCGTCACGCATTTGTGAAGGCCGGTGCGCTCGAGCGCCCCGCGCCCGCGCCACGCTTCTCGGCCTCGCAGCCGGCGCTTGCCGGCATGTCTGAAGATGACGATCAGCTGCCCCAGACTGTGCTGGCGCGCTTCGGCTTTTCGACAGCCGAGATCAAAACGCTTGTCAAAGCCGGCATGATTGGCCAATAACTGGATTTAGAAAATCAACTTACCTGGTGAGCATTTTGGACCAGCCGAAGAAGGACGTCATTCGCGCGACGGACGCCGAGGCGATCAGGCTGGCCGCAACGCTGATCCGCAGCGCCCGTTTCGGCGCCCTCGCGGTGATCGAGCCGTCGACCGGCGCACCGCTGGCCTCCAGGGTCGGAGTCGCCACCGACATCGATGGCACGCCGCTGATCCTTGTCTCGGCGCTGTCAGCCCATACCGGCGCCATGCTTGCCGAGCCGCGCTGCTCGCTGCTTGTCGGCGAACCCGGCAAGGGCGATCCGCTGGCGCATCCCAGGATAACGCTGGTCTGCCGGGCGCAGCCGCTGGAACGCGGGTCGAGCGCGCATGCCCGGGCCGAGCGGCGCTATCTCAACCGCAATCCCAAGGCAAAGCTCTATGCCGAGCTCGGCGATTTCTCGATCTTTCGCCTCGAGCCGGAGCGCGCCAGCCTGAATGGCGGCTTCGGCAAGGCCTACCTGCTCGACCGTGCCGATCTCATCACCGAGGGGTTGATCGTCGACGAGCTGGCCGCCAGCGAACAATCCGCTCTCGACCACATGAATGCCGACCATCTCGACGCCATCGCCGTCTATGCCCATCACTTCGCCAGGGTTGAAGGTGATGGTTGGACCATGACCGGCTTCGATGCCGATGGCATGGACCTGGCATCGGGCGACACCGTTTGCAGGGTCTATTTTCCGCAGCCATTGAAGACCGCGCGCGACCTGCGGCCGGTTCTGGTCGACATGGCCAAAGCCGGTCGTGCGCCAGCTACGCAAGGATAATCGTCATGAATCAAAAGCACGTCTTGAGATTTGGGCGAAATGATCTACGATTCAGGCGACGCTGAATCAGCAGCGTGATCCATAGCTGAATTATAGCAGCCAACGCTATTTGCCCCCATAGCGTTTGGATGAGCAGGGAAACATGGGGCATCGATGGTCTCGACCAAACTAATCGCCAATGCCGAATCGGCGGCGACATTTCTGACCCTTATGGGCAACGAAAAGCGGCTCTTGATCATGAGCTATCTGGCCGACGGTGAAATGTCGGTCGGCGCCATCGCCGAAAAGGTGATGCTCAGCCAGTCCGCTTTGTCGCAACATCTGGCCAAGCTCAGGGCGCTCGATCTTGTCGAGACCCGCCGCGACCGGCAGATGATCTACTATTCCTGCAAGTCCGAAGCCGTGCGCGAACTGTTGCGCATGCTGGACGGCATTTTCGGGATAGGCGACTTGTCCCAGATGGCAACGCGTCTGCGCCGCGCCGGGACTTGACCTGCAGGGCTTGACTGGCGGCTCCGATCGCTCCTTACCTCGCTGACGATTTTTCGCCGGCCGAGGTATTGATGGATCCGATCCAGATCGACGACGCGCGCGATCCGCGGGTCGCCGCCTATCTCGACATCCGCGAGCGCGATCTCACCGGCCGCCATGGCCGGTTCGTTGCCGAAGGCAAGGTGGTGCTGGACGTCCTGCTGTCAGCCGGACGCTTTGCTGCGGAGTCGGTCCTGGTCCTCGAAAACCGGCTGGCCGGGCTCGACGACATCCTGCGCAAGGCCCCTGCCGACCTGCCGGTCTACGTTGCGGCAAGCGCCGTCATGGACAGGATCGCCGGCTTCCACATGCATCGCGGTATAATGGCGATCGGCAGCAAGGGCACGCCACAGCCCGCCGAGGCCTTGCTCGACACCTTGCCTGCCGAAGCGTTGATCGTCGTTCTCATCGGCATCGCCAACCATGACAATATCGGATCGATCTTCCGCAATGCCGCCGCCTTCGGCGCCGATGCCGTCTTCGTCGACGCCACCTGTTGCGACCCACTGTATCGCAAGGCGATCCGCGTCTCCGTCGGCGCCGCGTTGAAGGTGCCCTTTGCGTCCTTCGGCGACACTGAAGCTTTCATCGCGAAGCTCGGCGAGTTGGGCTTCGGCCAGGTCGCTTTGTCGCCGCGTGGTGAGGCTGACATTCGTGATGCCGCGCGACCGAAACGACTGGCGCTCTATCTCGGCACCGAAGGCGAGGGCCTCCCGGAGAGCCTGCTTGCCCGCCTGCGGACGGTGCGGATCGCGATGTCGGAAGGGTTCGACAGCCTGAATGTTGCTGCCGCGTCAGCCATTGCGCTGCACCATTTTTCGCCCTGATAGGCGTAGTCAGGCAATTCCAAGCCGGGGCTTGAAACTCAGCTCGGCAAATCTGCCTTCTGCAACGCCCGCACGCGATCGGCCAGGCTGGTGGTTCCTGACCGCGTTTCCTGCGGCGCCGCCAGCGCCTTGGCGATCGGTGAATCGGGTCCTTCGAGCTTGGCCGTCAAATGGACGACCTCAGCCGCCAGATTGTTCATCTGTTCGCGCAAGGCAGAACCGGCATCATTGCCATTGCCGGGGTCATTCCCGGGCTTCGCGGATCCAGAACCGCCAAGCTCCGCCTTCATCCGCTTGTTTTCGCGGGCCAGCGTCGTCAGCCTGGCTTCGAGCCGCTCTCGGTCGCCTTCGAGCTTGGCGAGCGTCTTGTCGATGTCCTCGTTCCTGGCGCGGGCACTGTCTTGCGCACCAACCAGGCCAGCAGCCACGGCGCCTCCTGTAGCCTCGCCCTTCACCCGCTCGCGAAGCCGGGCCAGTTCCTTTTCGCGGCGATCGAGCTTGTCCTCGCGATCGGCAAGCGTGGCGAGCAGGCGCTCGAGCTTTCTGTCGAGGTCGGCGGTTCTTTTCTTTTCGGCCTTCAAGGCATCGCGCGTGGCCTTGCCTTCGGCGACGACTTCCTGATGGCGCTTGTCGGCCTCCTTCCGCTGGCCGCGCAGCACTGAAATGTCGTTGGCAAGTTTTTCCAGCTCGGATTCGCGAGCTACCAGTTCGATCTGACGATTGCTGGAGGAGAAGGACGCGTCGTCGTACATATGTTCGAGCTTTTCCAGCTCGAGCGCGCGCTTTTCCATCATGCGCTCTGTTTGTGCAAGCCTGTCCGACAGCTGTTGTATCTGCTGCTCGCGATGCAGCAGCAATTCGTTTTTTTCCCCGAGCTCCGAAAGCGCCTGCTTCTTGTCCTTGCGCTCGACCGCCAGGCCCTTCAGCGCCTCGCGGCCGCGATTGATTTCGACGAGTTGCTCATTCGCCTGCTCACGCAGCGTCTTGATGCTGATTTCGAGCCGGCGCGTCGTCATGGCGAACTCGGCCCGCAAGCTGTCCTTGTCGGCCTGGATCTCGGCCAGCGTTCGCGGCACCGACGCCTCGACACGCTTGCGTGTCAGCGCGACCGCCCGCCGCCAGATGGCCGGCGCGACCAGCAGCGCCAGAAAGCCTGCGCACAGAAAGCCGAGGGCGAAGAACAGGATCGACTGAACCAAGGTGACTACCCGTTACGGGCGGGCCGCTATCCGGCAACCGCCAAGTCTGGACTTTGCCATGTTCGCATGACGCAAATCCAGCGCTGCGGCAAGGGTTTGCCGCAGCTGCACCGGGTCAGAATCTGTTGATCGGGTCGAAGTGTGGTCGGAATCGCTCAGAAAGGATTCCAGGTCGGCCTCTGCGTCAGCTTCAGATAGCCGAGATTGACGCCAAGCCGCGCGCCGACGCCGGTGCGGATCGGCACCAGCAGCACCCTGTTGTTCTGCAGCACGTTGAAGCCGACGCCGGCCACGACATAGGCCGAACCGGCAACGCCGCCGAACCGATTGTAGAGATTGCTGACGTCGTCGAGGTTATAGACGAGCATCATCACCCGCGATCCCTCGCCGCCGAAATCCCAACCGAGCGAAGGCCCTTGCCAGAACACCTTATGGTCGCCGGCATTCTTGGTGTAGAGCGTACCTTCGCCATAGGTCAGGCCCCCGATCAGCGCGCCGGATCCCTCTTCGCCGAGCAGATAGCCATTGGGCAGGCCGTAGGAGGCAAAAATCTTCTCGACGACGGTTGCGAGACCGCCCGACGTCGCGCCGAAGAACTTGTGACCGGAATCGACGATCTCCTGAGCGGTGTATTCCTGTGCCCGCGACGCAGAGGCTGAGAAAGCGAGAGCGCCCATGAGGGCAATCGCCATGAAGAAGACGCGGACAAACGTCCGGTCGTAGAATCGGGAAACCATGCTTCCAATCTCCGTCAGGGAGCACTTTCGCCGACGCCTCGCACCCCGTCCGGCTCTTTAGGCGGCCGTTAAGGATGACTGTTACGGGCAAACTATGCCGTA
The DNA here is from genome assembly GCF_040324035.1 of Mesorhizobium sp. M0016. Taxonomy (NCBI): domain Bacteria; kingdom Pseudomonadati; phylum Pseudomonadota; class Alphaproteobacteria; order Hyphomicrobiales; family Phyllobacteriaceae; genus Mesorhizobium; species Mesorhizobium sp. M0016. Next base: position 182,574 of record NZ_JAMYVM010000001.1, read on the forward strand.
ATCCTTTTTCAACCATTAACCTCCCACATGAACATGGCGGTTCGAAGGCTGTTTCTGACTGTCTGCGCGGGCTCCCATCCTGTGCAAAGATGCCGTTTTTTCTCACGAGAATTGTGGATTGTTGCTGCACGCTCGGGCGCTGTGTATTCAGAATGCCTGGGGGGAGAGAGCGTGATTCGGGTGGTGAGCGTGGCTGTCGGCCGCGCGGCCACCAGGAAGTGAATTTTAGCAGGGATTTTTCGCCGATGGCTGAGCTTTTCTCTCTCTCCGCACCCGATCTCGCAGCCTTGTTGTGCAGCCGAGTCTGCCACGACATCATTTCGCCGGTCGGCGCCATCAACAACGGCCTTGAACTCCTGGACGAGGGCGGCGCCGACGAAGACGCCATGAAACTGATCCGGCAGAGCGCCAGAAACGCTTCGGCCCGCCTGCAATTCGCCCGCATCGCCTTCGGCGCCGCCGGTTCGGCCGGCATGATGATCGACACCGGCGATGCCGAGTCCGTCGCCATCGCCTTCCTGAAGAACGAGAAGCCGGAATTGATCTGGAACGGGGTTCGCGCCCTGCTGCCCAAGAACAAGGTCAAGCTGCTGCTCAATTTGCTGCTCGTCGCCAATGCTGCCATCCCGCGCGGTGGCAGATTGGTGGTCACGCTGGAAAACCTCGACACCGAGCCGCGCTTTGCGCTTGCCGCAAGCGGCCCGATGCTGCGCGTGCCGCCGAAATTCCTCGAGCTCCATTCCGGCAACAAGCCCGAGGAGCCTATCGACGCCCATACCGTCCAGCCCTACTACACGCTGCTGCTGGCGCGTGAGGCCAACATGACGATCTCGATTCATGCGACCGCCGAAGAGATCGTGCTGTCCGCGGCTTGAGCGAAGCCGTTCGGCAGGACGCCGAGCATCAAGAACAATCAAGTATCTTTTCCCGCTGATATTTGCGGCAATTCAGAACAGGCAAGTTTCACCGCCGGCAACGCCCCTGCCGAATGGGGCTGCAAACGACATGTTTGTAAAAACTTTACCTAACGGCTTTTCTGCTTCTTTACCAGATCGGCCTAGTGTGCATCCCGATACCCGGATGCCGCCGGTTCGCCCCATGGCAAAGAGGACCCGGAAATGAAGCGCTGCATGTTTGTCGACGATTCGAGCGTCATCAGAAAGGTTGCAAAACGGATTCTTGGCGGCTCCGACATGGTGGTGATCGAAGCGGCAACTGGACTTGATGCTGTCGAGATGTGCGCTGCCGAGATGCCTGATGTGATTGTCGTCGACGGCGCCCTGCCGGACATGCAAGCGGTCGACGTCATTCGCCAGGTTCGCGCCATGGAGAGCACGATCAAACCGCAGATTCTGATCTCACTGGTCGAGGTGGATGTTGCCTCGATCATGAAGGCAAAGCGCGCCGGCGCCCAGGGTTATCTGTTGAAGCCGTTCAACCGGCCGCAACTGCTCGAACGTTTTCGTACCTTGAAGGTTGCCGCCTGACTCGGCACGTCCTCGGCCAAGAAGGACAGCAAAAAACCCGGCCTGAGCCGGGTTTTTTGCATTGATTCAATTGGATGATGTTCGCTCAGGCGCTGACGCGGATGTCTTCCGGCTCGCGCAGCACATAGCCGCGACCCCAGACCGTCTCGATGTAGTTCTGGCCACCGGATGCTGCGTCGAGCTTCTTGCGCAGCTTGCAAATGAAGACGTCGATGATCTTCAGTTCCGGTTCGTCCATGCCGCCATAAAGGTGGTTGAGGAACATTTCCTTGGTCAGCGTGGTGCCCTTGCGCAGCGAGAGCAACTCCAGCATCTGGTATTCCTTGCCGGTCAGATGCACGCGCTGGCCGCCGACTTCGACGGTCTTGGCGTCGAGATTGACCACCAGGTCGCCGGTGGTGATGACCGACTGGGCATGGCCCTTGGAACGGCGCACGATGGCATGAATGCGGGCGACCAGCTCGTCCTTGTGGAACGGCTTGGTCATATAGTCGTCGGCGCCGAAGCCCAGGCCGCGCACCTTGTCCTCTATACCGGCCATGCCGGACAGGATCAGGATCGGCGTCTTCACCTTGGACAGGCGAAGTGTCCGCAAGACTTCGTAGCCGGACATATCGGGAAGGTTGAGGTCGAGAAGAATGATATCGTAATCATAAAGTTTACCGAGATCGACACCTTCTTCGCCGAGGTCGGTCGTGTAAACATTAAAACTTTCAGATTTGAGCATCAGCTCGATGCTCTGAGCGGTTGCACTGTCGTCTTCTATCAGCAGAACGCGCATTTCATTCCCCTTTTCTGCCGCCGGACCATGTCACGACCCATCCGGGACCGGAGCAGTGATTGCCTGAACAGAGGCTGCCATCGAATGGTTAACAAAACCTAATTCCGCACCAAGGACGGTACCAGATTTTTTAACCCCTTTCTACACCCTCTTGAATCTAATGATGAATCACAGAACCAAATCGCTAATGCAACACATTAATAAGTCGGACTAAGTGACTCAAGGGACTCGCTGGCCGGCTTCCGTATCGGGAGCCGGAATTTTTACCCGGCCTTAAGTCCTCGCCCTTATGATTAACAATGCGCGTAAACGAATGGTTACCGCCGGCAAAAAACTTTAGGGATTTGTTTCCCATAGTTCGGGGAATGCCGGTGGATACGGGCGGTGCCAGGCCCTGGCGGGCGGATTGGACGATATGTGCAGGTGTGCGTTTCCGGGAGTACCGAATCATGAAGTCACGTGAAAACCTCGTTCGGCTGAAGCAATTTCAGGTGAATGAGAAGCGGCGGCAGCTGCTGCAGCTCGACATGATGATCGCCGAGTTCGAGCGCATGGCCGTTGAACTGGAGCTTCAGATCACCGCCGAGGAGAAGAAGGCCGGCATCACCGACATCAATCATTTTGCCTATCCGACCTTCGCCAAGGCGGCGCGTCTGCGCCGTGATAACCTCAGAAACTCTCAAAGCGACCTCGCCCAGCAGCGAAGCGCTGCCGAATCATTACTCGGCGAAGCTGAAGCGGAGCTTTCCAAGGCCGAGATGCTGGAATCGCGCGACACCAAGATCCGCGACGCGGAACTCGGCGGTCGCAGCGCCATGATCGGCTGACGGCAGGATTTTAACCCGACCGGCGCCGCCTGACGCCGCGCTTTGCTTTGCGTGTAGCGCGCCAAAAGGCTCCGGCGCTGCTGATCCGGCCCGTAAGGCGGCCGCAGCTTCAGGCCCGTGCCAAATCCCTGTCCAGGTTCGCCGCCGCCCTCGCCCGCGCTTGCTTGATGTCAGGCGCATGCTCTTCCGACCAGGACCGTATCTGGGTGAGCAGCCCCGCCAGGTTCTGGCCAAGTTCGGTCAATTCATATTCGACCCGCGGCGGGATCACCGGAAAGATTTCGCGCCGCACAAGCCCGTCGCGCTCGAGGACGCGCAGCGTCTGCGTCAGCATTTTAGGCGTGATGCCTTCGAGCTTACGCGCCAGTTCGCCGTTGCGCATCCGGCCACGGCGCAGCGCACAAACCGTCAGATAGACCCATTTGCTGGCCAGCATCTCGAGCACGGCGTGCGAAGGACACGTCCGCTGGAAGGCGTCATAGCCGGAGCCGCAATCATTATCACTATCCATGAGGTGCCTATATATGGAAAAGGTACATACTGGACAAGGGAATATTACTATCCAAATGATAGTGGCACAGAAACCCCAGCAGGAGCCTCCCATGCGTGCCGTTGTCCAGAATTCAGTCGGCGGACCCGACGTCCTCGTCATGGCGGATCGCCCCGCGCCCTCGCCCAAGTCAGGCGAAGTGCTCGTGCGCGTGCATGCCGCCGGTATCAATCCGGTCGATGGCTCGGTGCGCGCCGGCTACTATCCATTGCTGGGCGAACCGCCCTTCACTTTGGGCTGGGATATTTCAGGTACGGTCGAGGCGGTAGGCCCAGGCGTCGATGGCGGCCTCAGGGTCGGTGACGCCGTGTTCGGCATGCCGCGTTTTCCCAAGCAGGCCGCGGCCTATGCGGAACTCGCTGTCACCCCGGCCGATGAAATCGCACCGAAGCCGCAAGGCATCGACCACAATCATGCCGGCGCGCTGCCGCTGGCCGGTCTGACCGCCTGGCAAGGCCTTGTCCGCCATGGCGGCCTGAAGCGCGGCCAGCGCGTGTTGATCCATGCTGCGGCCGGCGGCGTCGGGCATCTGGCGGTGCAGATCGCCAAGGCGCACGGCGCTTATGTCATCGCCACCGCCAGCCCGAAGAAACTCGATTTCGTCCGCTCGCTCGGCGCCGATGAAGTGGTCGACTACACCAAGGGAGATTTCGCCGCCGAGGTCAGCGACGTCGACCTGGTGCTGGAGCCGATGGGCGGCGACCATGCCGACCAATCGCTGACAGTCCTGAAGGACGGTGGGGTCCTGGTGTCGCTGCTCAATGTCCACGACACCACCCGAGCCAAGGCTGCTGCGCGTGGGATCCGCGTCGAGCGCATGTCCGTCGTGCCCGACCGTGAAGGCCTCGTCGAACTTGGCAAACTGGTCGATGCGGGAAAGCTTGCGGTCCATGTGGCAAAGAGCTTTCCGCTCGAACAGGCGGGCGCCGCGCACGCTTTTCTCGCCACCAGGCCGATCGGCAAGGTGGTGCTGACGGTCTGAGCAGCAGGCATTACCGACAGGCAAAAGGGCGCGGTTACCGCGCCCTTTTGTATTGTGGTCCTGGCTCTAGTGCCGGTATTGCTGGATGCGCGTCGTGCGCAGCCCGGCAAGGCCGTATTCGTCGATCGACGCTTGCCAGGACAGGAATTCCTCGGTGGTCAGCTTGTAGCGCTGGCATGCCTCGTCGAGGCTCAAAAGCCCGCCGCGGACCGCAGCAACCACTTCCGCCTTGCGCCGGATAACCCAGCGACGTGTATTCGTCGGCGGAAGATCGGCAATCGTAAGAGGGCTGCCGTCAGGCCCAATAACATATTTGACTCGCGGTCTAACAAGATCGGTCATCGTACTCTCTACTAAAAACTCAAAGACCCAATCCCCACCACATTACCGCCACAGCTTTAAAAATTGCCTAAGCGAACCCTAATGAGTAGGTAAGGATCATGAACGCCGCGTTAGTCTTTTCGTCGGCATTTGAGGCAACGGCGGGCAGGCGCGCAATTTTCCCGCAAAATCGGCACCGCCGCAAAGCTGGCGCCGCTGGTGTGGTTGACCTATATTCGCGCCACTGCCATTGAAGCGCCGCGCAGAACGAAAGAACCATGAACAGCCTCGACCTTCCCGCCAGCCCGCAAAACACCCGCGTCGTCGTCGCCATGTCGGGCGGTGTCGACTCGTCCGTCGTCGCCGGTCTGCTGAAGCGCGAAGGCTATGATGTCGTCGGCGTCACGCTGCAGCTCTACGATCATGGCGCCGCAACGCACCGGGCCGGGTCGTGCTGCGCCGGCCAGGACATTGACGATGCCCGCCGCGTTTCCGAGACATTGGGCATTCCGCATTACGTGCTCGACTATGAGGAGCGCTTCCGCAAGGCGGTCATCGACCCGTTTGCCGAGAGCTACGTTGCCGGCGAAACGCCCATTCCGTGCGTCTCTTGCAATCAGACGGTGAAGTTCGCCGACCTTTTGGCCACCGCCAAGGACCTTGGCGCCGATGCGCTCGCCACCGGCCATTATATCCGCTCCGGGGCCAATGGCGCCCACCGCGCGCTATTCCGGCCCGTCGATGCCGACCGCGACCAGAGCTATTTCCTGTTTGCCACCACGCAGGCGCAGATCGACTATCTGCGCTTTCCGCTGGGTGGGCTGTCCAAGCCTGCGGTGCGGGCCATCGCCGAAGAAATGGGGCTGACCGTTGCCGCCAAGCAGGACAGTCAGGACATCTGCTTCGTGCCGCAGGGCAAATATTCCGACATCATCGCCAAGCTGAAGCCAGCTGCCGCCAACCCAGGCGACATCGTCCATATCGACGGCCGCGTGCTCGGTCGCCATGACGGCATCCTGCGCTATACGATCGGCCAGCGCCGCGGCATCGGCATCGCCTCGGGCGAGCCGCTTTACGTCGTCCATCTCGACGCCGACCGGGCCCGTGTCATCGTCGGCCCGCGCGAGGCGCTGGAGACCCACAAGATCTATCTGCGCAACATGAACTGGCTGGGCGATCGCGCGCTGTCCGACATTCCGGCCGCCGGCATGGAGCTGTTCGCCAAGGTCCGCTCGACGCGGCCGCCGCGCCCGGCCGTGCTGCATCACCGCGCCGGCAGCACCTTTGTCGAACTGGTCGACGGCGAGTCCGGCATCGCGCCGGGACAGGCCTGCGTGCTCTATTCCGACGACGGCAACGAAGCCCGCGTTTTCGGCGGCGGCTTCATCGAGCGCTCCGAGCGCGGCGCCGAGGCCGAAGCCATGCTCAGCCGGCTCGCAGCCAGGCCGGCGCAGATTCCCGCAGAGTAAACACTACCCTCTCGGAGGCAGTTTGGTTTCGATCTGCCTTAAGAGCAGGGTTTCGAAACGGTCTCAGGACTTTGTGTGCGTGACTGTACCCGCCGTCAGGATGCGCAGCACCCTGATGGCTTCCTCGCCGCTGGTGCGCGGCTCGGCCCGCGTCTCGATACACTGGATGAAGTGCTCGAGCTCGCGCGTCAGCGGCATCCCCTGGCCGACCGCGACATAGGACGGCTCGTTGGTGGTGAAGGCCCACTGGCCGCTGTCCTGCCACACCGCGTGGCGGTAGACGGCCAGCTTGCGCTCCCATGGCTCGACATCGTCGAACACCGCCATTGCCTTGGTGCCGACCACGGTCAGCCGCCGCTCGCGATAGGGATTGAGCCGCGAGGTGAAGAGATGGCTGCGCAAGCCATTGGGAAAACGCATGTGCAGATGCGCGAAATCGCTGAGATTGTCGAGGAGTGCGGCCCCCTCGCCCCTGACGTCGATCGGCTCGGTGCCGGTGATGGCCAGGATCATCGACAGATCGTGCGGCGCCAGATCCCACAGTGCGTCGTTCTCGGTGTGGAATTTGCCGAGGCCGAGCCGGTGCGAGTGGATGTAGCGAACCTCGCCGAGCTCGCCATTGTCGATCAGCGCCTTCAGCGTCTCGAAGGCGGGATGGAATCGCAAGACATGGCCGACCATGAACACGCGGCCGTTGTCCCTGGCCGCCTGCACGGCGCGCTCGGCGTCGGGCACGGTCAACGCAATCGGCTTTTCCACCAGCACGTCCTTGCCGGCCTCAGCGGCGCGCACGGCAAGATCGGCATGGAATTGCGGCGGCAGCGCCATGACGATGGCGTCGATATCGTCACGCACGAACAGCTGGTCGGGCTCGATCGCCAGGCAGTCCTGCTCGCTGGCAAAGCCTTCGGCCCGCGCCCGATTGGCATCGGAAACCGCATGCAGCGCGCCGAGCGCCTTGAGGGTGCGGATGTGGTTGCTGCCCCAGTATCCGCAACCGAGGACTGCAATGCGCGGCTTCATCAGCTTCAAACTCTAATTTCTTGGCCGAGACATAGCGGCGTGCCCCGTCGAACTCAACCCCGGTGGCTTACCGGAGATGCCAGCCCGGCAAAGCTTTTACCGGCGACAATATGCCGGCGCCCCTCGCGCATCGATGCTTGACAGGCTCGCCCTCCCAACCTTATATCCGCGCGACCTTGGCGAACGCCTCGAAATGCCTTTCGATTTAAGGCGGATTTCGGGCCTTTCGCCGCCCTGGCGGGGTAGCTCAGTTGGTTAGAGCACGGGAATCATAATCCTGGGGTCGGGGGTTCAAGTCCCTCTCCCGCTACCACTTCCAACCCACTATCGTACGTAACGGCAGCGTTGAAGCGGCTGCCTAGTCCGGTGGGCTTTTCAGTATACCGTGCATTGGGAAATGCGGCCCCGCCTATAAGGGCGGCAAGCTTGCCCTTGACCTCGATTTCGAAGCCCTCACGTGCCCGCTTGGGGTGCACGGTGACGCTATGAACAAGTCCTCGAAGGTTTTGGATCAGCGGGCCACGGTCGTCAGCAGCAGTTGCGTGGTCGGCCAACGCCTTTGAAAGGCCGTCGACGGTTTCGATGTAACGCTGCAAGGTCGCAGGGTGGAGAGCTACGGGTGACAGCGGCTCATCGAGACCGGAGAGCTGTGCCTCTACCTCGGAAAGCTGCGTCTTGAGTTCTGCAATACGCTGCTTGGCATCCTCTTCAGCAATGACGCTCCTGATCACAAGATCGATCGTGCGCTGCCGTTCGCCTTCTATCCGATCGCGCTTGCCTTGCAGCGCTGTGCGCATCGCGTTCGCCTGTGCGGACAATTCTCGGCGCTCTTGGTTGTATCTGCGGATGTATGCCTCGATGAGGTCGGGGGCTTTCAGTTGGTCGCGCATGCCATCAAGGACCGCCTTTTCGATCTCGGGCAGATAGAGGATGCGCCGATTGGAGCAGCTCCCGCTTTCTCGCACTGCCGAGCACCGAATCCGCGTCTTGCCTGTCTTATCACGATCGTGAATTGACAGACCTGAACCGCAAACGCCGCAGCGGAGCAGACCGGACAACAGGTGAGCTGCCCGACGCTTGACATGAGAAGTTGCGTTCACCCTCACTGCCTTGCGAGCCTGCGCCTTGTGCCAAGTTTCGTCTTCGATGATGCGCAAATGCGCAACTTCTTTCGTCTGCCATTGGTCCTTTGGATTTGGCCTAGAAACACGCTTGCCAGTGTCGGGGTTCTTCACCATTCGGACCTTGTTCCAGACGATCCGACCGACATAGAGCTCGTTGAAGAGCAGACCTACGCCGCGCTGTGCATTTCCGTTGATGGTGGAACCGTTCCACCTTATCCCCCGCGGTGGCGCTATCCCATCCCGGTTGAGGTCACCGGCTAGGTCACGTGGAGCGCGACCCGCCGAATAAGCGGCAAAAATACGCCGGATAACGTCTGCCTCCTCTTGGACGATCTCGAGTTCGCCGGGATGGCCCAAGACCGGTCGATAGCCATAGGCCCGGCCTCCCGCATGACGTCCATCACGGACGACTCCAGCCATACCCCTACGGACTTTCTTTGCGCCGTCCTCCCTCTGCATCTGACCGACAAGTCCACGAATACCAATGAGAACCGCATCGGCGATACCGTCATGAACAGCCTGGATTTCAATGTCGAGAAAAGAGAGACGTTTGTGAAGACCTGCGAGATCCGCCATGTCGCGCGATAGGCGATCAAGCGCCTCGACGACGACGATGTCGAACGCGTTCTGGCCCGCCGCTTCCATCAGGCTCATCAGCGCGTCGCGACCCAATATAGATGAGCCGGAGCGCGCCTTGTCCTCGTAGACCGCAACGATAGCCAGACCGTTGTGCGCTGCGTAAGCACGGCACAGCGCAATCTGGTCTTCAGTGGATTTTTCGTTCTGCAGCTCGGTCGAAAAGCGTGCGTAGACAGCGGCCCGCCTCATGTGTCGGAAGCCTTCTTCTTGCAGCGATCGGCATCCATGGCAGCATTTCGGCCAGCCGAAGCGCCGACCGATTTGAGATGATCGCCTCTGGCATCGGCGATGGCGAGTGCTTCGACAAACTTAAGCATGGCCGTGCGAAGCTCCTCCGGCGTTACCGCTCGGGCGGTTTCGCGCAGCAATCCACCATCCCGTCTGTGTCGTGCCGACTTCACGAAGCCGAGCATCACTAACACGACCGGCGATAAAAGGGGCACACCCCTTCGATCGTGCACTTGGGACCCTTTGGCGCGGAAATCGGATAGTCGCCGAACTGGCGAATCTAGATCGCACGGGCTGCAGCCGTGCTGCCGGGAAGCCTATGGCAGGAACTTGGGATGCGTTCGGAAGCTTTTTCATGCAGCGCTCCCATCATCGCCATCGGCAACGACAGGGCCACTTTCTCCCTGCCTGCGGCGATGTAGCCGTTGTCGAGGTCTCTTCGGGAAACATCCCCTCCCTGGCGGTGCGGATCGAGGCGACAGCGCGAACTTCGCCATTCCAGCCGTCGATGGGAACTCGTTGAGCTTTGCCATAACTGCCGGTCAAGCCAGCCTGCATTCGACCGGCATGGGTTCGCTGGACCTAGCGCTCTCCTGCTTTGGGTCGATGACTGCCAGTTCCTCTCCTAATGCTGCGATTAAAGACGACACCCGACCTCGCACTCGCGGATGGAGATGCACAAGCCCTTCAATCAGGCGTCGACCTTCCGCGCTGGCAATAAAATTGATGCGTTCGTCGACCGGCAGCGGAGGAGGATCACGTTCGGTCTCATTGCCCGGCAGGCCTTCGAAGAAGCGGCCCACCGGAACACCTAGTGAACCAGCGATCTCGTAGAGCATGGAAGCGCTCACGCGGTTTCTCGCGTTCTCATATTTCTGGAGCTGCTGGAAGCTGATACCGATGGATCGGGCAAGCTGGGCCTGCGAGACGTCCGACTGCACGCGAACCGCAGCGATCTGCCTGCCGACATGTTGATCAGCAGGGTGCGGGCCACTCTCGATTCCATGGTTTGCCGGTGCGTCGAAGACGCTGCGACGTCCTGACTCCGCAAATGCCTTTCGGAACTGCATCGGTCGCTCCATGTGTAGAGAGTTTGTCTCGGTAAGCCCCGCGAAAATCACCAAACCGACGAATGATCGCGATTCCGGTACTTAGTGCCGAAGTTCAGCTTGAGACTTTCTGCTCTCTAATCCGAGCTATGTCGTCTAAGGCCGAGCGGATTTGTGGCCACGGGGGCTCACTGTCATGTAGCGAATACTCCCCTTCCCTAAGCGCTGCATTTAGCTTGGCGGCTATACCGGCGAGCGACGTTGCAGGAACTTGGGATAAGGCTTCGAGTAATTCCTTCGCCCGCTCGCCAGCTTCGCGCTCAGCAAGTAAGGCTGTCGAATAACCAATCTCCCTAGCGGCGGCATCCCAGCGCGCCTGATTGGCTACGATTTCAGCTTCAGCTTGGGTGCGGGCCACTCTGTTAGCGGGACGAACACCGAGCAATTCCTGGAGGGCTTCAACGGAGTGAACTGTCACGCTCTCTCCGTCGGACAAGGTAACTGTCGTGCAAGGGAAGCCAACGGTCTCGAGAAGTACTCTCTCCAGCCGCTGCTGCTGATTGCAAAGCCGTTCAGCCTCTTCCCAAGCCGCCTGCCATCGTTTCCACACCGCCACCGCAGGATCAATGGCGTCATCACCCTCCAAGTCGATGCCAGCGAACGATGTAGCCTCCGTCGCCGCCATCGCGGTTGCGGTTCCCGCAAGCACCTTCCTGCGGGTGACGAAAGGCAAAGTCGTGTTATTGTCGGAATCAGCCATGATCCGAGCTCCGCAAAGCGTGGGCGTGGTTAGACTGTTGGAAGCGGGGAACCACTTCCAACGGCCGTTACCTAAAACAAGCATATTTGCACTTTTTGTGCAACAGGGCATTTGAACAATGAAGGTAAGTGCGGCCCAAATTCGCGCGGCCCGTGGGCTTCTCGACATTTCTCAACAGGAACTGGCGGATCTATCCAAGGTAAGTTTGAGGACGATCGTGCAGTTCGAACGTGGTTCGAAACCAGCATCTGAATCAATCCTGCAAGCGCTGAAGCTATCGCTCGAAGCAGCCGGAATAGAATTCATTCCAGAGAATGGCGGTGGCCGTGGTGTGCGCTTGTCACGCGGTACCGCGAACACTTAGACGAAGGCGGCATCTACAGGCGCCTTCAGGATTATCTGTTTCTCAATCAATGTCAGCAATGCGCCCAATCTCGGACGTTCGGCAAACTTTACCTTCGCCCGAAAGCGGACGGTCGGGCCTGATGCAGCAATGACCCCGCATGTCAGGTTCCAACAGTATGGGAGGTTGTCCTGTCGATTATCATCGCCGTCGTCCCTTCTTACCGCTCACATGCACGCAACTGCAGCGATGAGTTTTCGGACCGGCTGGATCCTATAAAAAGCCGGCCTTTCTGAAGCCGGAGAGGAAGTGCTCGAAGGGTGATGGGTCTGCGAAGGGAAGGTGAGCAAGGTAGCCAAGAGAGAGGTCCGGTTGCAGCCTCAGTGTGGCTTCGACTGCGACATGCGCGTTTTCCATCTCGCCTAGATGTGCGTAGGCCGCCGCGAGAAAGGCATGGATGAACAACTGGTCGCCGGCCCTCCGATAAGCGTCGATGGTCGGCGTATCGGCCGAGCAGGAAGAGCGCGCTTCCCTTCACCTCCCAGAACCAGACCGGGGGCAACGGGTCGAGCAGTTTGGCCCTTTCGAGGACCGCCAGGGACTGCTGAGGCTGGCCGCCGTAGTTGAGCCAGCTTGCATAGTCTCCGGCAATGTTGACGTCGTGCGGATTGAGGGTACGGGCCTGCTGGAAATGCAGTCCGGCATCCCCATGCTGGCGCATATGTACAAGCACGAGACCCATGCTCTGGTTGCAGATGCCGTCATTCCGGTCGAGCAGGAGCGCTGTGCGCGCAGACCGCGAGGCACTTTGCAGCGTACGAGGATCGCGGTCATACCAGAATCGCGCAACCAGGCACTGCGCTAGATAGGCATGACCTTGAGCAAAAGCCGGGTCGAGTTCGGCGCTCCGGGTAAACATGGATTCGCCCTTGTCCATTTCGTACTGGTGGTAGTGCGCGCGACCCTGCAAGTAGTAGTCGTAGGCGGCCCAATCGGCCGGCGGCGTTCGCCGCGAGCGGCTAGTCGCATCTGCCTCAGTGGCGCCTTGGACGGTTGACGCCACGAGGGCCGCCACCTCCTCCTGAACCGAAAAGATGTCCTCAAGCGCCCTGTCGTAGCGTTGAGCCCACAAATGGAAGCCGCTGGCGCCGTCGGTCAGTTGCGCCGTGATCCGGATACGGCTCCCGAGCCGTCGCACGCTGCCCTCGACGAGGTAGCGCGCGCCGAGTTGCCGGTGTACTTCCGCGGCCTCCGGCGCTGGCCCACGAAATTGAAAAGATGAATTGCGCGCGATGACCACGAGCGACCGGTATCGCCCCACTTCAGTGATGATATCTTCGGTGATGCCGTCGCTCAGATATTGCTGGTCCTGCTCGCCGCTCAAATTGGCGAAGGGCAGCACGGCAATGGTGGGTTTGCCGGACGGCGCGATCGATCGCTGCACTGAACCTTCCACGCGCTCGACAGGCGCGGTGAAGCGGTAGCCGACGCGAGGCACGGTGGCGATCCAGTCGCCACCTTGGTCGGCGCGGCCGAGCGCCTTCCTCAGCGTCGCAATCTGGACGAACATTCCGGGCCCCTTGGTGCGTCCAGCTTGGCGGATTGACTGCCTTAGCTCTATATCGGCCGGATGGGAAAAGGCTGGAAGTTCCAATCGCTGATCGACAAAAAGATGACAGTCACGGCGTACTGCCACACCCCAGCGCGCCGTCATAAGCAGGAGCGTGAACTGGTGAAGCTCCGGGACCATTTCGGCCAACAGGCGCCGGCCAGGGCCGACCTCCTTCCCAAGCTGAAATGCGCCAAGTGCGGCAGCAAGAAAGTCGGGCTGATCTACGCCGGACACCAGCTCGAACGCCTATGGCAAGGCGAAGGGCAGCTAACGAGCCAGCGCCATCCCAAGGCCAACACCTAGGCCGATAGCGAGGCCTAGGGCGAGCTTACTGGCGATAATCGAGGCGAAGCGCGGACAGGGCGCCACACGTCTTGGCGGGGCTCCCTGAGGGCGCCGGCGATATCATCGAAGATCGTTTTTATCGGTCGAGTCTAGATCGAAACGCCGAATCTGTGAATCCCTTGTTGTTCCGTCAAAGTCTAACGATCAGGGAAGCGCCATGGAAAGCACGTGCAGTAACGGTTGATTCAACCATTGCTGGTATAAGTGTGGGGTGGGTGGCGGCTCCGACAGTTCGGGGTGGAACTCAATGCCGAAGCCGCCTGCGCAGCCAAGGTTGGGGTTTGACCGCGCCGTCCTATTCTGGGACAGCGCGGTCAACGATTCGTTAAAACGCTCCGGAACTAATTAAGCACGCGCTAATTGACTCGCGGTCTCGGGAGTCAGTGCATGCGTGAAGTTCATTCCTCCGATGATGGGGCCGATTTTGGCGGGACAAGCCTCCCGAGGGCATTGGACAGCGTCACGTACCGGCCGCCGTCTTCGTCTTCCCTCTTCCTAGAGATCCGCCATTCGTTGGGCGAGTGGGTTGTTCGCATCATAGGGAGGAACGGTGAAACGTATTCCCGAGCATTCGAATATGAAGCAGATGCCGTCGCTTTCGCTGGCGATCAGTCTTCTCGTCTAGGATTGGAAGCTCCCCCGAAGCGAGCAACTTGACGAAATCAGCGAGCGACGCGCCTAGGAGACGGCGGTTCATCATCACGATGGTTTATGGCACTTGTCCGACATGCCGAGCGCCGGACTCCGTCTTGGCCGGCTGCAGCAAGCGCTGGTCGATAGCGACGGCCTTGAACGCCGCAAATGCTACGGCCGGACTGCAGCTTCCATCCTTGGCCTCCGCAATTAATCGGCACGCATTCCTATAGGCCGCCGCTTCTTTATTTGGCCACTGCCCCAGGAGCGCTTCCTCGGCCTCACAGATAGAGGAAATCGTCATTGATTTCCGGTCTTCCATGCAGAACCAGTGCGATGCCATGCGCGGCTTTGCAAATCCGAAGCCTCCATCCTTGCCGCAGCCGGCATGTTCACATGCATGATTGTCGACGCGTCGTCGTCGCGGAGTGGCCCTGTCATGTATGGCCTCTGCCAAAGACAATGCACGATCAAGGTCATGCGGGATAGTTCGCCAGGCACCATATGGCGGTTAATTCAGCGATGGCCGCCTTTTGGCTGAGAGGTGAGAGGCCGCGCATCTGCTTTCCCATCTTGCTGACAGCGCGATGTATGGCCGGCAGCTCGCGCCTTATCGTGGCGTAGATTTCGGGCTGTTCGGATTCAGCCGCAATCGTCGGTTTCATGGGTTGTCTCCAATTTGCCCGCAGTGAACAAAATAGGAACACGGTAGTCAATCCCTCTTGACTGGACAGGAATATGTTCCTCATTTTTGTTCACTATGGCGCACGATCCGATCGACACTCTGGGAAGGCGACCCGGCACAACATGCTTGTGAAAGCCGAGTGCAGCTGCGGCAACGTCCGCTACTGCCGGTCCGCGGACCTGATGATGGTCTAATGGCGGCGGCGTGGATCCCTTGAAGCTCAATTTCGACTGCAACAGGTGTAAGCCGCAGATCAAAATCACGCTTCTCGAGGTCCATCCCGAGCATCTCCCCAAGAGTCACGCATCGAGTTCCCCGCTCCTCCCAGGAAGAGATTCCCGGTTCATGTCGTTTATTGCTAGGCGCAGAGGCCTGCACCAACGCTTTGAAGGTCAGCAATGCGCCCATTGTCGGCCGTTGAGTTGATCTTTGCTCTGCCCGATAGCAGACTTTGCTGGCGACCACCTTGGACATCGCAGTTGCGCAAACACCTGACATTGCTGTTTGCTACTGGAAGGTTGCGATCAAGCCCGCGCAGGCCCTTTGTAGAAGTGCCACCTGATGATTCTGACTACCGGCGACCCGTTCTATTAAAAATGTCGAGAGTCCGGCTGCCGATCTTCCTCGCTGCGAATGGAGGGCGGATCGATTGACCGTCGAGCGACCTAGTATTTCTACTGCCATTCTGCCTATGGTTCGCATCTCGACCTAGTGGGCAGCGCTGCGACCGAGGCCTAGAACCTGCATGCGGCAATCACACGACGAACTCGAAGCTAGGATTGGGCATCTCACGCGGGAGCTCAACGAAGCGCTCGAACGCGAGACGGCCACCGGCGAGCTGCTTCGCGTCATCGCCTCGTCGCCAACTGATATCAAGCCGGTCCTCGACGCCGTGGCGGCTAGCGCCGCCCGTCTTTGCGAGGCCTATGACGTAATCATCCGGCTCAAGAAGAACGATATGCTCCATCTCGGCGCGCATTCGGGCCCAATTGCGGTCGATGAGGCGCCGTGGCCACTGGAGCGAGACCGGGTAATGGCGCGGTCGGTGATCGATGCGAGGACCGTGCAGGTCGAAGACTTGTCCGAGGCTGGGACCGAATTCGCGGCAGGACGGGAAAAGGCCATTCAGTACGGCTTTCGCACCATTCTGGCGACACCTCTCGTGGGGGATGGAAGAGCGATCGGTGCGATTAGCCTGCGGCGAAGAGAGGTGAGACCGTTCAGCGACAGGCAGATCGAGGTTCTGAAGACCTTCGCCGACCAGGCCGTGATCGCCATCTCGAACGTGGGGCTATTCGAAGAATTGCAGGCACGGACGGCCGAACTGACCGAAGCGCTTGCTCAGCAGACTGCGACCGCCGACGTGCTCAAGGTCATCAGCCGGTCGGCCTTCGACCTTGAACCCGTATTGCAGACGCTACTCGATTCGGCGATCCGCCTGGCAGGCGGTGATATGGGCTCGATCTCACTGCGCGATGGCGATTGGCTACGGGTCATGACCGGGACCGGTTGGACAGATGAACTTCGCGCTTATGAGAAGAGCCATCCACACCCGATCGGGCGTGGGACCTTTCAAGGTCGAGCGGCCCTCGAAGGGGCAACCGTCCATGTGCCCGATGTGTCCAAGGATATGGAATACAAAAGGCCGGAAGCGGCGAGCATGGGCCATTTCCGCGCGGCCCTTTCGGTCCCCCTCAAGCGAGGCCGAGACGTGATCGGCGTCTTCGGCATGGCGAGACGGACCGTGGGGCCGTTCTCACAACGCCAGATCGAACTGGTGGAGACCTTCGCCGATCAGGCTGCCATCGCCATCGCGAACGTGCGCCTGTTCGAGGAGGTGCAGGCGCGCAATCGCGAAGTAACCGAGGCGCTGGAGCGGGAGACTGCGACGGGCTCTATCTTGCGCGTCATCGCCGCGTCACCGACCGACATCCAGCCAGTCCTTGACGCCGTCGCCGAAAGCGCAGCGCGCCTCTGCGACGCCTATGACGCGACGATCTACCTGCGACGCGCCGGTCGGCTGGCGGTGGGAGCCCATCACGGGCCGATCCCCGTCGACGACACGGGACTGCCGGTCGCCCGGGACGTGGTCACCGGCCGCGCGGTGCTCGATCGCGCGCCGGTGCATGTCCTTGATTTGCAGGAGGCCGGCAGGGAGTTTCCGGTCGGAGCCGAGTTTGCGCGCCGGCTCGGATTCCGCGCGATCCTTGCGGCTCCGCTCCTGCGCGAGGAGGACGTCATCGGAGCGATAATGATCCGGCGCGCCGAGGCAAGGCCATTCACAGACAAGCAGCTCGAACTGCTGAAGACTTTCGCCGACCAGGCCGTCATCGCGATTGAGAACGTCCGCTTGTTCGAGGAAGTGCAGCAGCGGACGCGGGAGGCTACCGAGGCGCTAGAGTACCAGACGGCGACCAGCGATGTGCTTGGCGTCATCAGCCGCTCGCCCACTGATGTGCAGCCGGTGTTCAACATGATAGCGCAAAGTGCCGCCCGTCTGTGCGAAGCGCAGTTCTGCTTCGTCTACAGATATGATGGCGAGCTTCTGCATTTCGTAGCGCATCACGGCATCACCGAAGAAAGCGTTCATATCGTACGCAACACCTTTCCCGTGGCACCTACTCGCGGCAGCGCCGCCGAACGGGCGATCCTCTATCTTGACGTGGCGCAGATCCCAGACCTCACCTTGGACAGTGAATTCACGCACCGCGCCGCGGCGGCTTTTTCGGGCCTGCGCAGCGCTGTCGCCGTGCCGATGCTGCGTGACGGCCTGCCCATCGGTTGCATAGCAGTCGGGCGCGCTGAGACGGGCGTTCTTGCCGCCAAGCAAGTAGAACTTTTGAAGACCTTCGCCGATCAAGCGGTCATCGCCATCGAGAATGTCCGCCTGTTCGACGAGGTGCAGGCGCGCACCGAGGACCTGTCGCGCTCGCTGGACGACTTGCGCAAGGCCCAAGATCGACTCGTGCAGACCGAAAAGCTCGCCTCGCTCGGCCAGCTGACCGCGGGAATCGCTCACGAGATCAAGAACCCGCTCAATTTCGTCAACAACTTTTCCTCGCTGTCCGGCGACCTTATCGTGGAGCTGCGCGAGGCGCTGCAAGGCGCGGCGCTTGACGACAAGACCCGCTCGGAGATCGACGAGTTATCGGAGATGCTGAAGGGCAATCTCGACAAGGTGGTACAGCACGGCAAGCGCGCTGACTCGATCGTCAGGAACATGCTGCTCCATTCGCGCTCGGGCTCGGGCGAGCACCGGCCGATCGACATCAATGCGGTCGTGGAGGAGAGCTTGAACCTCGCCTATCATGGCGCGCGCGCCGAGGGGAAAGGCTTCAACATCACCCTGGAAAGGAATTTCGATCCAGGCGCCGGCAAGGTCGATCTCTTTCCGCAGGAGATCACCCGAGTGCTGTTGAACCTGATCTCCAACGGCTTTTACGCGACAACGAAACGACGTGTGGCCAATGGCGAAACCGGCTACGAGCCGGTGCTGGCGGCATCGACGAAGAACCTGGGCGATGCGGTCGAGATCAGAATCCGCGACAACGGCACCGGCATCCCGCCGGAGGTGAAGGAAAAGATGTTCAACCCGTTCTTCACCACCAAGCCGGCGGGCGAGGGAACAGGGCTAGGCCTGTCGTTAAGCCACGACATCGTCGTGAAACAGCACGCAGGCACCATAGAGGTCGACACCGAGCTGGGTTCCTTCACCGAATTCCGCATCGTTTTGCCGCGCGGCGCCGCGACGCTCGCCAAAGCTGGAGGAAGCGCTTGAGTCTGCTCATCCTGGTCGTCGACGACGAACCCGACATCGAGGTGCTTTTCCGGCAGCAGTTCCGGCGCGACCTGAGAGCCGGGCGCTTCGACATGGCATTCGCGCTTTCGGCGCCGCACGCTCTCAGCGTGATCGAGGCGGCGGAAAGTGCCTCGCTGATCCTCATCCTATCTGACATCAACATGCCGGGCATGAGCGGCCTCGAGCTCCTGCCGAAAGCGAAGGCGTTGCGTCCCGATGTGCCCGTGATCATGATCACCGCCTATGGCGACCCCGAGACCAAGCGGAAGGCGCTCGAAAACGGCGCCGAGGCGCTGTTGACGAAGCCCCTCGATTTCGTCGCGCTGCGCGGCGAGATCGACGCCCGCGTCGGGCTCGCGGCGTGACGGCGCTGATCCTCGTCGTCGACGACGAGCCGGACTTGGAGCCGCTCGTGCTGCAAAAGTTCCGCCGCCAGATCCGCGACGGGGCAGTGAGCTTTATCTTTGCCCGCGACGGCGTCGAGGCGCTGGACGTGATCGCCGCAAATCCCGACATCGAAATGGTCGTTGCCGACATCAATATGCCGCGCATGGACGGTCTGGCGCTGCTTGCGAAGCTCCAGGACGCCGAGGAGCGTTTGTCAACCATCATTGTGTCGGCCTACGGCGACATGGCCAACATCCGCATGGCAATGAACCGCGGAGCCTATGATTTCCTTGTGAAGCCGATCGATTTCGCCGACCTGGAGACGACTATCGCCAAGACGCTGAGGCACCTTGCCCTTCTGCGCGACGCGCGGGGCAAGCAGGTGGCGGCCGAGCGCGCGCACGCCTCGCTGTCGCGTTACTTCTCGCCCAACCTCGCCGAGCGGCTCGCCAGCGACGCTGGCGAGCTTGCCGGGCAGCGACGCGAGGTGGCGTCGCTTTTCACTGACATCGCCGGCTTCACTGCGCTGGCTGAGACACTCGACCCGGCGGTACTGGGCGAACTGCTTAACGTGTACCTCGCCGGCATGACCGACATCGTTTTCCACCACGAGGGCACGGTGGCCAAGATCGTCGGGGACGCACTGCATGTGCTCTTCGGCGCGCCGGGCGACCAGCCCGACCATGCCGCCCGCGCCGTCGCTTGCGCGCTTGACCTCGACGACTTTTCGGAAGACTTCCGCGCCGGCTGGCGCGCCAGGGGCGTGGCGCTCGGCCCCACCCGTATCGGCGCCCACGCCGGGCCGGCGATCGTCGGTAATTTCGGCGGCGCCCGCTTCTTCGACTACACGGCCTATGGAGACACCATCAACATCGCGGCGCGGCTGGAAGCCGCCAACAAACAACTAGGCACCCGTATTTGCCTGAGCGAGAGCGTCGCGAGGCAAGTTATGAATTTCCGAGGGCGGCCGGTGGGTGACCTCGTGTTGAGAGGACGAACGGAGTCGCTGCGCGCTTACGAGCCACTAAGGCCTGAGCAATGCGACGACCTCGCGACGAAGGATTACCTGGCGGCCTTCGCTAAGCTGGAAGCCGGCGACCCTAGTGCGGTCACCTCGTTCGCTGCTGAAGTAGGCAGGCGCGCAGGGGACCAGCTTGCGAGCTTCCATTTGAAGCGATTGCTGAACGGGGCAACAGGTCCGCGGATCAACATGGATTGATCGATTCGATGTTCAACGGCCGCTTCCTCTCCCTTCTATTTCTGAGGCTCGTTCCCAATTCTGCACTACGTGGACGGCACCGGCGGGCGCCTCGATCGTAGGATGACGCGCACCTGTAACATCCTTGGCCATCGATAAGCGACGCTGCAGCCGTCCAACTTGAGTGAGCTTCGGGCTGCCGCCCCTTCAGGCGAATATCTGCCCTTTCCATCTTGGCTGCGCAAACCGGACTGGCAGCCTTCGGCCCCTTAACGGCCTTCCCGGGCCGCGACAATCGCGCGCCGTTTAATTAGCCACAATGTTAACGCGGCGTGGCCACCTTCCTTCGCCGATGCAGTCGTGAGAATTTGCTGTTAGGCTTAGGTAAGGATAGCCACGAATGGTCCGCTGGGAGGTAGACCATGACAAAAGTGCGTGGCGTTTCGTTTGTGGCCCTTGCCGCACTTTCCGCGACCTTGGGGTTAGCCGGCAACGTGGATGCCGAGGATGCACCTCCGACAATCGTCACCCTCGGCGACAGCTACATCAATAGCGCTGGAGTAGTTGCCAGTGAGAGCTTTGCGACCAAGCTAAAGGCTGGGCTGAACGCTGCCGGGCATCCCGTGACAATTGTCGAGGTGGGGTACTTGGCGACCAGCAAACGGGGTCTCACTTGGCTGGCGGAATACAAGGACGGCCTTGACCTTCAGGCGAGCCCTGCAAACCACGTTGTCATCGTTGAATTGGGTCAGAACGATTGCGCTCGTATCGGCCTGGATCACACGCGAGCGAACCTCGACCAGGTTCTGAGTATCCTCGCCCAGAAACGCATTCCAGTGCTTGTGGTTGGAACTGCGGCACTTGACGAATGCTCGTCTATACTCTCCGCTGGGCACGAGGCCGACTATCCCGAGCAGTTTTCAAAGATGTTCTCCGAGCTGGCGACCAAGCACGGAGACTTGCTCTACGCTGACTTCAAGGAGGGCGTGACTGGGCATTCGGAGTTGCTGCAAGCGGACAAGAACCACCCAAATGCAGCGGGGGATGCGATCATCGTTAGAAACATGCTCCCTATGGTTGAGGCGCTCCTCGCGCAGGTGCAACCGCGTTGAACTACCCGTCTGAAGAACGGACGGCGTCTATGGAGGCTGGGCCGTGTTCTCAGTAGCGAATTGGCAGGCGTGACCAAGGCCCGAAGAAAGGGTCTTTTGTCCATATCATGAACATGGCGGACCCGCCGGGAGTGATACGGCTGAACGCAAATCTGAGGCAACGCGAAAGGGACCATTTCGGCGGCTTTGCGCCTCACATCGGACGCTCAGCATTTCATCACAGCTGCCTGGAAGCAGACGATAAATATCGAAGTTCGCTATAGCTAAGGAGCGGTGGGCCAACCCACCGCTCTTAACTTTTCGCGCAAGATGGTGGTACGGTTGCTCCTGTTCAAGGACGCCATGCATGGCGGACTGCTTAGGAGCGCGGTTTTGGGGGTAGCCCGAACCCGCCGAGCTCTTCAGGGTAACTGACGGCCATCAACCCGGCCTCGGCGTGCTCGGCGTAAATCCCATACATCTTGTCGCCATCATAGCGCGCGCGGCGTTTGTAAAGCTCGTTGCCCAGCACAGCGCCGGCAAGTCCATCGAATTTTTGCAGTATCCTTTTCGTTAGGCCGCGCTCGAAAGGTATCCGCTGCCGGAACGGCGCGCCCCAAGGCGTTTCTTTTGCCAGATCTCGCCATACTGCAAGCGCATCCGATTCAACGCCCACCTGATTGCCCCACGGTTTTCCTCCGGCGAAATGGCGGCAGTAGGCTCCCGAAAACCTGTGCTTTCGGGTTCGCTTTGACATCAGATTCCAGTTGGGGTGCATGGTCTGCCAAGCGCCGTCAAACGCGATGTTCATTGCGTTTTGGTCGTTGCACTGGCGCTCAATGGCAACCTGACGGGAGCGCGAAAGCAATCCCTGCTCCCGAACAAGAGGCATGTTGAAGACAACGACGCCTGAGTTGAAGTAAGGAGCACCTGGGCGGAGGCCAAGAGTGCTACGGTAGCGCGGTCTGAAATACATGTAGTCGTCGTGCGCGGCGAGAAGCGGAGCGTGCATGTCCTGCCCGGCCAAATCTGCGATGTCACGATTGAAAAGGACATCGCAGTCGGCATAGGCGATCCGGTCGAACGAGTGGAACTGAGGAAGCCGGTCGGCAAAAAGGCGGATGAAAGCGGCCGGGCTGCTCTTCCTGAATTTTGAACCGGCTTCAGCCATAAAAGTGGAGACATCGACTATCTCGACGCCGTCTCCTAACAGCCGATTGCCGACGAACATGTCGGACGAATCAATGCCGCCGAGATGGAACAAAAAACCCGGTGTTCCGCTCGCAGAGACGTCAAGGATTCGACGCATTGCCAAGCAGGCATAGGGAAAATATTCTTTGTCAGCCGCCAGTAGGAAGCAGGAGCGCATCAACGGGCTCCTGAGTGTTGCGCAACGAATTGCTCGATTGGCTGGGTCAGCGATACCACTTCCTGCTTGATCTTGTCGTCGCTCCACTCCCACCACCGTATAGCGAGCATTTTCGCGATGACATCATCTGAGAAACGGTAACGTATCAGCCGGGCGGCATTGCCTGCCACTATGGCATAGGGAGGTACGTCCTTGGTGACGACCGATCCGGCGCCGACAACCGCACCGTCACCGATTGAAACTCCCGGCAGAATGATGGAGCCATGACCTATCCAGACATCGTTCCCTAATATGATGCCGCCCGGACGCCCATTGCCCGTAGGCTCGGGCTGACTCAGCAGTCGGCTGTGGATGGGGAACGATGTCGCGCTGTCGATCGGGTGTTGACCGGAGCACATGAAAAGGACTTGGCCGGCAACAGAGCAAAAGCTTCCGACCTGCAGAGGCGCATCCTTAGTCGGGAACAGTATCTTCCGCCACGTTACACCATAGGTGTGGCGCCCGACGGAAACATGATTCGGGAGCTTGCCCCGAGCATCTTTAAGCCATTTAGTAAATACTGACATGTCATCACCCTACCCGCACGCTGAATAGCGTTTACTGTCTCTCAATACAACCTCAAGAGGCTTTCTCATGGACGGAATTTCACGCGGGCGCTTGCGCTCGTCCTTGAAGCGGAAGGGCTTTGGTCGGACAATCCGGACGATCCCGGCGGCGCCACCTCATAAAAGGCGTGACACTGGCGACCTTTCGCATCGTCATTAAGCTGAAAATTTCCCACCCTTAAATGGGCGATGCCATAGAACGATGACCCGACGGGCAGGGTGCCTGGAAAAATAGCCTTGTTCGTGCCTGAAGGAAAACACTAAAGGAGTTGTCGACAAGGAGGATGGCACATGTCCAAAGCAACTGACTGGCTTCGCAAGCTTGGCCTCCTGAAAGCGCGACAAACATGGCCGAGACACGTAACCGTTGGTTCACAATCTCATAGCAATCTGCGCCCTACTTCCTTTCTCCATTGTACCGAGCAGTCGCCGGTCGAAATCGGCGCCTTTTGTTCGATCGCGCCTGAGGTGCTCTTTGTCTGCCAGGCAAACCACCCGACAGAAACAGCGTCGACCTTCGGTATCCAAGATCGGATTGGGAAAACGAAGTCACTGTACGAGTACTTGCGGACTAAGGGACCGATCATTGTCGGCAATGATGTCTGGATCGGAACAAGGGCTATTATTCTTGCAGGGGTTACGATAGGCGATGGGGCTGTTATTGCTGCCGGCGGTGTAGTGACCAAAGACGTCCCACCATATGCCATCGTAGGAGGGAACCCTGCCAAATTAATCCGCTACCGGTTTTCGGATGAGACGATAGAGGCTATGCGTAATATTAGGTGGTGGGATTGGCCCGTTGGGGTCATCAAGCGACAGAAGGCAGCATTCGAATTACCTGCTGAGGAATTCGTGAAGCGTTTCGAGGGGGTGATTGTAGATGAAATGCATGGTGATCAACCTTGATCGGTCAACAGACCGCCTGGTCAATATTACGTCCGAGTTCGCCAGGATTGGCGTTTCGTTTCAGCGCATAGCCGCGGTCGACGCGCGCAGCGATCCTGTGAAGTTTCCTGCTCTACCCCATCTCACTAAACCAGAAATAGCGTGCTTCCTTAGTCATCGGAAATGCTGGCAGATCATCGCGGGCGGCGCGGATGAGTACGCTGCCATCTTTGAAGACGACGCGGTTTTAACAGATGATGGCGGACAGCTTTTGTTCAATGACCAATGGGTGCCGCGCGACGCCGATGTCGTAAAGCTTGAGACGATGTTCGGCCGCGTCAGGCTTGGGCGCATTGTTTCAATCAGCAACGGTCACGCGGTAGGGCGGCTGGTCGGTGAACATCTCGGGACCGCCGGTTATGTCATTTCTAAGGGCACGGCTCATAGACTGCTCCACCAGCTAAAGCACCTGAAAGAACCAATTGATCTCACATTGTTCAGCCCAAATTCATGGACTTTCGCGATCAGCAAAATATACCAACTTGTGCCGGCCATGTGTGTTCAGAGCCACAGGCTTGTTGGAAAGAAAGCTGTCATTACACTGATCCAGGCGGCGCCGCATCGCCCCAAAAGTGTGGCAACCAAGATTCGCGGAGAGCTATTGCGATTTTTTGCCCATTGTCGAAATGGCACCTTTTGGGGAACCGAAAAGGTGGATTTGCGCTGGGAAGGTGAGCGGGAGCCCGCCAAATGGTCCAAATAGTGTCTTCTAGCTGCGGCTCAAACGCTGGGCGCGATCAGCGTTACGACAGGGCACGAGTTGCAAGTATCTGCGCGGCGTCCCGCTACAGGTCCGGGGAGACCATTGGCCACAAAGGGATGCCGCATTCGCCAGCTAAAGCGGGTTCGGCCGCAAAGACCTTGCCGGTTCGCCTAGACAGCGCGTTCAAGATACGTCGATCATCGTCGATGTGCAGCCGCTTAGTTATGTGGGCGTCGTCGTAGGCATGTCCGTCCTTTGAGAATGAGACCCCGGCCATCACCACGCGGTCCGCGCCCAAGAACAACGACAAGCCAGCTCCAAGGATGCCGTTCGAGATATTGAGCTTGCCGACTTCGAGCGCTGAAGTCGCGTGCGCGGTTTCGAACATTACGCGCTGTCTTTGCCATTCAGTAAGGAGAGTCAGTGCCTGCCATTCATAGCCCATCTCGCGCAGAATGCCTTCGAAAGCCGAGCGATCCTCTTTCCAATCCGGGACGATAGCGGTCTTTGTCGAGCGGTCGGCCAGCACTTCACGAGCTTTGATGTCCTCAGGCCGGTCATTTCGAATTTGAGGGCGAATTATAGTGAAGTCAGGGACCCCGAAGCCCCAACTTTCGGTCAAGACTTGAGAGGCATTGACGGTCATCAGCGTGAAGCCATCTAACGCTCCGCGAGGCGGGCGGGATCCAGGTGCCGAGCCGACCACCAGGGCGTCTCCTGCAATCGCTGGCAAGTCCAAATCAAGCGAAGCGCTGAACGTCTTTATTATTCGCCACAGGCTGGCCATAGTGTCTACCTGTCGCGCTGTCGCAGAATTTCTTCGACTGTCGCTACATCCGCAGGGGTATCCACTGCGACAGAGTCTGAGGAAACCGGCACCATACGGACATCGAAGCCCAATTCGAGGAAGCGCAAAATCTCGATGTCCTCGATCTCTTCCAAACCAGTCTTTCCCTTGACGCTGCGGTATGCCCCCAACGCTTCGGACGTAAAGGCATAGATGCAGACCTGGCGCCAAGCCTTTTTGAACTCAAAGGACTTGTTGGTCGGGATGGCAGCCCTCGACATGTAGAGCAGACGTCCATCTGGGCGCATCACGACCTTAGGGATTGAAGGGCTGCGGAATCTTTCCTCAGTATCTATGGGACAAACGCCGTTCAGAACTTCGCCCGGATTAGCCTCTGCGGCATCCAGAATCAGTTGAATGTCGCGAGGGTTGAATAGCGGCTCGTCCCCTTGGACGTTGATATACAGGTCTGCTGCGACACTGTCGGCGACTTCGGCAACGCGGTCGGTGCCCGTTGGGCAATCCGGAGAAGTCATCAGCGTGCGGATACCCACACCCACGCAATGTCGGTAAATGCGCTCGTCATCGGTCGCGACATATATGTGTTCAGCAGGAAAGCCCAACGCGCATCGCCGATAGGTTCGCTCGATCATGGGGACGCCAGCTAATTGTATCATGGGTTTGCCTGGCAACCGGCCGGATTGAAAGCGAGCCGGAATCACGATCGCGGCGTTCATTGATTCCCCCAGAACGAGCTTGTCGCGCTACTCGACCTCTTATTAACGTTCATTCCCTCGTCTTCGACGGTCAGAACACTCCTTAAATCACACCCTCAATTCTTGTGCTAGGCGCTGCCCCCGGACGTCGAAAACGGAAGGTCAGCTTTCTACCCCATTCATCCGGGAACCGGACTGTCCGCTTCCGGCCCCAGTTCAGACTACGATCCGTGTTTCACATCGCATATTGAGGCTGATCGCGTAAACTGTCTCAGTCCGCCTTATCGCCCAAAGCCAAAACAGAGATGTCCATCCACATCGCTCCTCGTTAAGGGGAAATCGTTGTCGGTCCGGTCCGAAAACGGCGTCGGGGCTGGGATAGGCGCACCTATCGCGGCTCTTGATGAAGATCGCACGGTGACATCGGGCGGCATCCTGAAGTCGAACTCCCTTCCTTCGGGGGTTTGATGTAGTTTGGGCGGCTAGTCGCCGACAGCCATGGAGTTGGATACGATGACGTACTTCGATCTAGGCACCTTCTCCCGCCGGCTGGACAACACGCTTTCCGAGGCGCAGATGTGGTTCGACCGGGGACTGATCTGGCAATACGGATTTAACCACGAAGAGGCCATTGCCTGTTACGAGCGCGCGCTCGAGGTGGCGCCTTCGAACGTCATGGCGCGGTGGGGAATTGCCCACTGTCTGGGTCCAAACTACAACAAGCTATGGACCTCCTTCGGGCCTGAAGAGCGTATTGTCGCTTTGACGCGGGCGCATGTATTGCTCGCGGAAGCGTGCGATCTGTCTGCAATCGAAGTCGAGCGCGCCTTGCTTGATGCGCTGACATCGCGCTTCCCTACTGATCCAGAGATTGCGGATTATGGCCCTTGGAATGACGATTTCGCTGATGCGATGCGCACAGTGTACGAGAGGTTCCCTGACGATCTGGATGTGACCGCGATCTTCGTCGAGGCACTGATCAACCGCACGCCTTGGGCGCTGTGGGATACTCGGACCGGGCAGCCTTCGGCTGGCACCTCGACGGTGGAAGCGCGCGCGGCTTTGGACCGCGCCTTCACGACCCAGCCAGCAGCCTGGGGACATCCGGGGTTGTTGCATTTCTATATTCATCTGATGGAGATGTCGTCGACGCCAGAAAAAGCCTTGCCGCATGCAGATCGGCTGGTGCGCCTAGTGCCAGACTCTGGGCATCTTGTGCATATGGCGACGCATATTGACGTGCTTTGCGGCGACTACCACAAAGTCGTGGTGCGCAATCGGCAGGCGGCTCAGGTGGATCGTTCATATTTCGCTCATGCAGGCGGTGAGAACTTTTACACTGTCTACCGCATCCACAACCTTCACTTTCAAATCTACGGGGCCATGTTTCTTGGTCGCCCTTCGGATGCCTTCGAGGCCGCGAGGGCACTGGCGGAAAACCTGCCGGAGCCGGTGGTGCGTTACATGCCAGAGATGTTTGAAGCCTTCGCGCCGATGAAGTTGCACGTACTTATCCGCTTTGGCCGCTGGTCCTGCATCCTGGAAGAGGCCTTCCCTGACGATGCTGAGCTCTACTCGTTCAGCACCGTCCTGTTGCATTATGCCCGCACCGTAGCTCTGGCCAATCTCGGTAAAATCCCCCAGGCAGAGGAAAGCGCTAGCCTTTTCGCGGCCGCGCGCGATGCAGTGCAGCCCGAGCGCATGCTGTTCAACAACCCATGCGCCGATATCCTCGAGGTTGCCGAAGCGATGATGCTGGGGGAGTTGCACTACAAGTCCGGTCGCGTCCATGAAGGCCTGGACTTCCTGCGGCGTGCGGTCGATCTCGACGACAATTTGCTCTATGATGAGCCATGGGGTTGGATGCAGCCGACGAGACACGCGCTTGGCGCATTGCTGATGGATGCCGGACTATATGGCGAAGCTGAGGCTGTCTATCGCGCCGACCTTGGGCTTGATGCGACGTTGCCGCGTCCTTGCCAACACCCACGCAACGTCTGGAGCCTACACGGCCTGCTTGAATGCCTTAGCCGACGTGGTGACGCGGTAGAAATCATCGAGGTCCGACAGCAGTTGAATCAGGCTCTGGCGCATGCAGAGGTGCCGATCATGGCATCATGTGCCTGCCGGAGCGCATCGCAATAAGTGGCAAGCATCCGCTCGCCACGTTGCAGCCTCCTCAGCGCCATAAGAGCCAGCATCGAACAGCGTCTCGCACGCGTCCATTGCGCGCGCCGAATCCGGCCGTCACTCTGGGGCTCAGTGAAGGGGTGATGGCGAGGCAGAGCTTACCCGCATGGGGCACTGGAGCAGCATCTGGCCTAGCGGATGCTCGAGATCGCGGACCTGCACTGCCACGGTTCGACAAGGACTTCGTGCAGGGCATCTCTGCCCTGCAGCCCCGGGTCATCCGTATGCATGCAACCCGCCTCAACGTCCGCTCAGAGGTCGTCTGCCGAATGGCGGCTATCCGCCGAGCTCGCCCCGATAGCGGACCGACGGGTTCCGGCCCGAGCGCCGCCAGGCTGCTATGCCTTATCTCAGTCATTTAAGCTAAATTTAGAACATATAAATGCCAATCACGATCAGCACCAACATGAATGCGGACGATGGACTGCTCCGTTTCTACATTCTCTCCATTATGATTTTTCCTGAACACCCGCTGCCAACTCCGGTACCTTTAAATTTACCGGTCCCGTTGTCACCCTTTATGACGCCAGTCAGCGTGTTCCCGCCTGTTCTTCCTTTATATACAAATGTGTGTTTTATGTTGACAGAACCACTGCTAGTGACGCTTCCTGTAAACCCGGAGCCAGATGATATTCTGCCGTCACTTATGAAAACGGATGTTGAGAGTTCTCGCCAATCGCCACAGTCCGTTGTGGCGCGTCTGACCAATTTCCATGTGCCATTAAAGGCGCTTAGCCCGCTGGTCTGGGGCACACAATGATCCCTCTGGACAACCATTCCATCTTCACAAGCAAGCGGGCAGATACGAGCTCCGATCGCCCTTAGGCTTTTCAGAAGTCCCGCCGTCGGTTCCAACGATGCAAGCTTGATACCTTGCCGGTCGGCATATTCTTCAAGTGCTTTGCGGCTGCCTAAGCCCCATTTGCCATCCGCATCGCCGGCCAGGCACCCCAGGCGAACCAGTTCCGCTTGAGTGGCCAGCGTAAGTTCGCCAGAGTTTATATAGCCTGCCGGTGACTGCGCCAGCGGATTGGGTTGTTCAAGGCTGGTGATTTCCGTCGCCTTGGTATCGTCCGTTGCCTTAGCGGTGCGCTCCGCAGTCGGCTGTTCCGCCACCTGTTTGGTAGAAGCCTGCCGTTCCGCCTCAACACGCTTGTCGATACCATCGATCTTTAGCTTGGCAATGGCCGCAAAGACGCCCGTCGGAAACTGCTGTAGATACGCCTCGAAAAAGCTCTTGTCGGTTGAGTCCTTGATGGTTGCCCAATACGCTAACTCGACCGCGTTGTCCGGCGGCGCAGACTGTGGAAGCGGACCAGACGCCTGTTTCGGCTCGGCCGTTGTCGCGAGAGGCTTCAAAACGACTTCGCCCGTGAGCGAGGAGTTTTCCCACGGCACTTGCTTCCCATCCGTGGCGGCCAGCACGTCGCGGCGTACATCGATGAGGTCGCGCGTGATATCCTGCCCAGGTGTGCCGAGGTGCGCGAGCAGCGCAGTCGTGAAAGGAGAGTTTCGGCCCGCTCCGTCCAACGCGACGTTACCTGGTTGCGTTGCAAACGCGATCAGCGAACCGACTCCGCTGCCAAGTCGGGCAAGACCACGCCCTAAGGAACCAGAGCGCGTACCCATCGAGCGGGAAAGCTTCTCCGCAAACGGATTATCCCGACAGGCATCGAGGAAGACGAGGTTAACCTTCGTGCTGCGGTCCATCGCCGAAAGGACGAGGTCCATCGGAAGGGCCTCAAAGTCGAGGTCGTTATAGCTGGACAATTGTGCGTCCACCGGCACCATATAGTTGATGCCATTCACCTGCAGGCCGTGCCCGGCATAGAAGAACAGCGCCATATCGGCACCGTCGAGCTTTTCCAGGAACTGGCGCACCGTGCGACGCATTCCAGCGAGGTCGAGTTCCTGGCCGCTGACGACCTCGAAGCCAAGGCTTTCAAGCTTGGCATGCATGTCGGACGAATCGTTCTTCGGATTGGCGAGTTGCACCGCATGCTGGTAGGCCGAATTGCCAATCACCAAAGCTACGCGTTTGTCGGCGACTGCCCGTCCCGAAAAAGCGGCAAACAATAAAACCAAGAGAATGAAAGCGCTGCGCATGGCAGAACCGCCTCCCCAACGGAACTGTAGCAGAGGCTAATGTGATCGAAAAGAGCTGATGCTCCCGGTTGGGGACGAGTGACCTTCTGCTCCGCGAGATGGTTGTTGGTGGACACCGGTTCGGTGCTGGAGTCGCATTCCCATGTAAACGGGCGATGGTTTGCTTGAGGCGCGTGAACGGGTATGCTGGTAGGGAGCGGCGCTTCCACTGGTTTGGGGGTCTATTTTCGGCGTGCGGACACTTGGCCGGATCGTCAGCCTGCAGCGAGGTGGGATTGCCGCATCGCTCGCCTATCTGGTTCTGCTGGGTCTCTCGATTGCTCTCGTTTCACCGCCGTTGGAAAATATCGTTCACGACGTGATGATGGTCTCCATCTCGCCCTTCACCCATGCTCCAACCAACATCGTTGTGGTCTCAATTACAGAACAGACCCTGGCGAATTTTCCATACCGCTCGCCACTGGACCGTGGCTTCTTGGCCGACATGGTGGCCCGGATCGAGTCCGCCCGCCCTCTTGCCATCGGCATCGACCTACTGTTCGACCAGGCAACAGAGCCGGAAAAGGATGCCCGCCTCGAAACTGCCATTGAAACCGCCCGTGTGCCTGTGGTGATCGCCTCGGCTTCGCGGACTGACGGCCTTACCGAAAGACAATCCGACTATCTAAACGCGTTCGCTCCGTCGGCAAAGCGGGGCCTTGCAGCATTGCTGCATGACAATCTCGACGGCGTGGTCCGTGGGGCCTTTCCCGGTCGAGAAGGCGGCGGCGCTTGGATGCCAAGTTTTGTTGCAGTGATCGCAGCATCAACCGGAGTTGGTGGCGGCCACTCGCCGGAGGAGATGGTCTACTACCGCACGGGGAACAGCCTGCCCTTCAGCTTTCCAACCTATCCGGCACAGGCCGTTCCGCTGGCACCGCTCAGCTGGTTCGAGGGGAAATATGTTCTTATCGGTGTAGACCTACAGCAAATAGACCGACATCCGACACCGTTCGCGTTGTTGAGCGGGGCGAAAATCGGTGTCCTCCCTGGCGTCGCGATCCACGCCCATTCGTTAGCCAGGCTCGTGTCCGGGAATCGGATAACGACCCCTTGCCCTGCAGTGGGCTATGCGCCAATGCTTCTTGTCGGGCTGTTTTGCTTATGGATCGTTTCGCGGCCGATCCCGGTGGTCTTCAAACCTGTCGCGGTCGCTTGTACGGTGCTGCTGGTATGGATCAGTGAGGCGTGCGCGTTCGCGCGGTTCGCAATCCTCGTTCCGATGGTCGCCCCTGCATTGCTTGTGGTAGGCCTGTCGGCGTTCGTTGGCTTCCTGGCTTGGAGACGGGACGCCAGGGCTCGCCAGTTCATTCAGAACGCGTTCTCGAAATATGTCAGTCCGGCCGTTGTTGCAGCGATTGTCAAGGAACCAAACGCTCTCCATCTCGGTGGTGAGAAGCGTGAGCTCACCTGTGTATTCACGGATGTCGAGGGATTTACGTCATTCAGCGAGCAACTCGCGCCAGAGGTGCTCGCAGATGTATTGAACGAATATCTGAACGGGCTCTGCGAGTTATTTGTCGAGCATGGTGCAACCATCGACAAGGTCATCGGCGATGCGGTGGTCGGCTTCTTCGGGGCTCCGGCAGCACAAAATGACCAAGCGGAGCGGGCGGTGTCTCTGGCACTTGCTGTGCAGGACCACGCGCAGCGGCTGCGCGAGAAATCGGCACGACGGGGCCATTCACTCGGATCCACCCGCATAGGTATTCATTGCGGGCCGGCAATCGTCGGCAACTTCGGGGGAAATCGGTTCTTCAATTACACAGCTATTGGAGATACTGTAAATGCCGCAGCCCGGCTTGAGGGAGCGAACAAGTACATCGGCACCAAAAACTGCATCAGCTCCGAAGTGGCGAGGCAGACGACGCACTTCCTGTTGCGCCCTGCTGGAGTTCTACACCTTAAGGGCAAGAACCAAGGCATCGAAACTTTCGAGGCAATGACACGTCATCCAGAAAATACGATACTCTACGAGGAGTATTTGAACGCGTATGCCCTACTTGCCGCAGGGGACACGCGTGCGATAGCGGCATTTAAGTTGTTGGTCAAAAACTACCCGCAAGACGGCCTGATCGCTTTTCACCATAACCGTCTTGCAAGCGGAGAGTTCGGAGCAGACATTCATCTCGTCGGGAAATAAGGTCATCGCGACATGAGCCTCCGGCGTTCGACTTTGCAGATCGCCTCCCTGATCGTCGGCACGACCGTCCTTGTGACGGCGCAACCTGCGGCAGCCGGCGGCCAGTACGTGGTCCTGTCGACTCAGCCGGTGGTGGATGAACTGCCGCCAGGCAAGCTCTTTATGCCAAGCGACGTCATCAACGTTCCAGCCGGTACGGTCGTCACTCTGCTCGGCGAAGACGGCAGCGTGAACGCGCTTTCGGGTCCAAGTTCCTTCGTGGTTACGGAGGATGCATTGGCGTACGGCAGTTTACAGGGGACTCCCAACGCGAACGAAGGGCCTTCAAAACTTGACCTGATAGCCGTCCTCTTGGCAAATGAGCGCAAGAGAACAGAGTCCATCGGCGGTTCGCGCACCACTACCGACCATTCCACGCCGAGCGGCCTCGACGACCCTTGGGCAGTGTCCATCGAAGAATCCGCTCCTGGCTGCATCCGCGATGGTGAAATGGTTCTGGCGCGCGCGGGCATAGGGCAGAGCGCGGTTTTCTCGATTCGCATCGGCAGCAGTGAGCCGCTCGACGGCATAGTCTGGAGCGCCGGCAAACCGACGTACTCTCTTCCAGACCCTATTCCTCCCGAGGTCAGATCTGTTGTCGTCGAGACCAGCAAGACATCGGCGTCGATCGAAATCAAAAGGTTTCCAAAGAACGCCGTTCTTGAAAATTCGCTGGAAGTTCTTGGATGGATGGTGAGCAGCGGTTGTAAACGTCAAGCGTTGGCCTTGGTGCGTCAGCTTGTGACAAAAAAGCAATAGGTTATTAGCCAGGAGCCAACGCCACGAATGCCAAACTGTGGCCGATTGAAGTCCTGTTGCCCGAGGAGATGCGGCGCGGCCACGCGGGACTCCATATGGCCTTCCTGCGTCGACCGGAGAGCCGGCCGATGGGCGCGGGTCGCGATTTGCAAGGCTGCCGCAAGAACGGGAGGACAATTCCGGTGGAGGTCGGGTTGAACCCGCTCGAACACGACGGCCAGCGTGGCGCGCTTGCGACGGTAGCTGACATAAGCGAGCGAAAGCGAAGACCGGGAGCTTGCACCCGAGGGGTGGCCGCCCCATTCCAAGCTTCACCCGCATCGCTCTGCTCGCGCCCGATAGGTCGCCGAAAATTTACCGGTTTACGGCTTGGCACCTTTCCTCGCCGAAAGGTTGCGCAGCTTGACGGTGATGCCCTCGGGCTGAATCGCAGTGAACTGGGAGACGAGCCCGTATTTCTTCCACTCTGGCCCGAAGCCCGCCATCACCGGGCCAACGATGAAGGTAAACCGCATCGGATTCTTGGCTACGCCGGGTTCGCACTGATTGGTGATGTAGCAATGCGGTGCCTGGTTGGTGGCTAGATTCTCGGCCGAATAGATCACCTTGTCGTCGCAAGCGACCTTGATCCAGCCATTCTTGTCGGCTGCCCATCGGATCTTCATGGAAAAGGCCACCCAGGAACCGAAACGCCCAGGCGACTGGCATTCGTTGCCGAGGAAGGTCACACCCTTGGCTGAGTCGAGCTTCAGCATATAAAGAAAGTTATGGATGAACGGCCCCTCCCAACTGGCAATACGCAGGCGGCTGTCCAAGGCGCCCGGCAGGAAGCCGATCGCGTGGTCATTGTAAAAGCCGGGGTAGTTGAACGCTGGATCGACCCACAGGCCGAAGCGATACTCGACGCTCTCGCCCGTTTTGCTCTCGGGACCTATCAGCGTGGCGCGTATGTTGCCGTTGTGGCAGTCGTTTTCACCTCGACCGTCACCGTAATCCACGCTGCTGCATTTCCGGTCGAATATCTGGAAGGTGGTGACGCCGTCCTTCGTCACCGGTTTCGACGGGCCATTCAGCCTATGGTTCTTGAAGCCGGCGGGATGCTTGTCGGCCAGCGCGGCACTTGCAAAAAGCGACTGCGTCACGGCCGCAAACAGGAGAATGCAGCGTTTCATGCCTCCCTCAACCAATACTGACAGGTAAGGCTATCAGCGAGTTGCTGACGCGGTCAAACCCTCGGCAAGACTGTGTCCCAGATCTGTGCAACAAGGGATGAGGGAGCAGGCGCGGGCTACCCCCACGAAGGTCCTACGCGTCCCGTTCGAGAGGCTCGTGCTCCGGATCAGCACGATAAGCGACCTGGCGAAAATCGCGCATGTCGATCTGCTGGCCGCAAACAGGGCAAGGGATGAAATGCGCGAGTTCGCTCGCGGGCGGGCCTTCATGTCGGTGCCCGACCAGTGGTCTGCCGAGATCCGATAGCCTGGTCATTGTTTCCGCAGCGCCTTGGCTTCCCGCTCCAGCGTCTCGCGTTGGTTGCCGTGCTTCGCAATCAGCTCTTTGACCTGCTGGGGTGTGATGCCGGTCTTTGTTGCGAAATATTCAACTTCATAATCCTCGTCGGCTGAGACACGGTCCCGATCGCGAAAATCCCGCTTGCTCTTGTCGTCGGCCATATCGATTCCTCCTTCGCTCATCCCGCAACGCCGAGTTGACGTGTTTGTTGCACCAAAAGGCTGATTTCCGGTTTCGGAACTATTTTAGCTTAATCTTATTG
This sequence comes from Mesorhizobium sp. M0016, assembly GCF_040324035.1. Classification (NCBI taxonomy): domain Bacteria; kingdom Pseudomonadati; phylum Pseudomonadota; class Alphaproteobacteria; order Hyphomicrobiales; family Phyllobacteriaceae; genus Mesorhizobium; species Mesorhizobium sp. M0016. Next base: position 218,082 of record NZ_JAMYVM010000001.1, read on the forward strand.
AATCGCCGGAGGGTGGGTCAGTGCATGCGTTTGAAGTTCATCGAGCCGTTGATGCCGACCCTTGTGGAGAAGCCTCCCGAGGGTGAAGGCTGGACCCACGAGGTCAAGTTCGACGGCTACCGATCGCAGATGGCCATCGATGAAGACGGCACACGCATTTATACGCGCAACGGCCACGACTGGACGGCGAAATATGGCGACCTGGTGAGAGAGGCCAAGCGCCTTGGTGCCGAAAGCGCCATCGTCGACGGCGAGATCGTCGTTCTGAACGACAAGGGCCTTTCGGACTTCACAGCGCTGCGCAGAGCTATCACCCGCCGGCAGCACGACTTGTATTTTGTTGCCTTTGATCTGCTTTACCTTAAACTGCGCGAACGTCCTGTCCACCACCGTTACGCGAGAGCTGTAACCGAGCTCTACGCCCAAAACACGTGATCCGACTTTACGAGCTTCACAAACAGGTCAAACCAAAACCGATACTCGGGTTCATCTCGATCGCCAAGCGTCTGGAAAGTCTAGCATCGCTCGCTAGCATGGATGCGCGAGGAGCAGGTGCTGGCGTGGCGGACCTTGGCACGATCGAGCTGTTGCAAAACGAACACCGACGGGTGAACCGTCTGAGATGCCGTTGGTGTCTAGTTTCGGACGTGCGGCGGCGCTTGTCGTGTGAAGCCTTTTGGATCATCCTATCGAGCGGTTGGATACTCGTTAGCCTCGAAAACATGGTGATGAACGCGGCCGGTGAACATCTCGAGCAGCTCTCCGGTCAACTCGCGGCTTTGAAATCTGACATCGGATTGAAGCGCCCGGCTGCAGGTGTCCATGTCGGGATAGCGAATGGCAAGCACCATGGCATAGACGGGGGCGCCGTCGTCCCGCTCGGTGCCATCCAGAACGCGCACCTCTTCCGCCCCAGGAAATTGTGTCCACAGCGGCACTAGCCTTTCCCTGACGAAGCGCCGGAATTCGCTCTCGCGTCCGGGTTGGATTTCGCCTTCGAACAGGGCGTACCGAATGATCATGGCGAGTCTTTCCTGATTTTCTGCGCCTGGGATGGCCGCCGGCCGGCAAGGGCAGGCGCGGTGCAATTCGTGGATTTGGGGTACGAATGCGATGCGGGCGCATCGCGTGTTACGCCCGCATCGCCTGGCTCCTATTTACCCCAGATCTTCTTGTATGCGTCGCGGTAGCCATTGCCGGGGTCGAACGCATTTGTCGGGCCGCCGTCGAACTCGACATTGTCTGCGGTCACGACATGCAGCGGCGACAGATAGCCCGACCATTTTTCACCGGCGATGGCGCGGTTCAGCTCGTCGACCAACTGCCAGCCCTGCAAGTTGAGCGGTTCGGCGACCGTCACCTTCTGGAACTGGCTGGCGCGAATGCGCTGATAGGCCGATTCCGAACCATCGCCGGCAGCGACATTGATCGGCGCGTCGGTCCCGGCTTTGCCGGCGGCGGCTAGCGAGGGTCCCATGAAGTCGAAATAAAGATCGTTGATCGCCAGTGAATGCGTCCAGGCATCGCCGTACTTCTGCAGCAGCGAAGTGGTCAGCTGCGGCATGCGCTGAGAGGTCTCGGCGATCGGCGTGTCGACATATTCGAGCACCTTGCCGCCCAACCGCTCGATCTCCGCCTTCATCTTGTCGGCTTTGGCGATGGCGATGGCGTAGGTCGAATCGGTGAAGATAACCACGCCGGGCTTGCCCTTGGCATCGGCATAGGCCCAGTCGGCCGCCGCCGTGGAGACTTGCATGGCGTCGGTCGACACGTTTGCGAACACGCCGCTTTTCTCGTCGGGCCCGATCACCGGTCCGGCATGCCAGGAGACCAACGGGATACCTGCGGCCTCGGCCTGTTCCAGCGCCGGCGCCTGTTCGACCGCGTCAAAACCGTTTATGACGATGCCATTCGGCTTCAACGCCATGGCCTGGCCGAAGGCAGCGGTGCGGCCGCCGATCGAGCCGGCGCCGTCAATCACCTTGACCTCCCAGCCGATCGCCTTGGCCGCTTCCTCGACGCCGTTGGTAACGCCGAGAATGCCGCCGTTCTTGAGGTCGCCGGCGAGCACGACGATCGTCTTGCCTTGCTGCGCCTTAGGACCGGTGGTCGGGCCATCCCAGGTCGTCACTTTCTGTGCATATTTCCGGACGACCGCGATCGCGTCGGCCATCGCGTCCGCCCGAGCCTGGCCCGCCAACAGGGCCGGAGCAGCGATCGCGATCGCCATCAAGGCGACGGATGATTTCAGGAATGTTCTGCGTTGCATGTTGGTACCTCCCTTGGTTTCAAGAAACTGCATGGTCTTTCAAAACTCGGTTTTCGAATGGAGTTGCGGCATTTCACCGGCTGATGTCACCCGCCACCGGACCAACGCCAGCCGGATGTGCGTTGACGTAGATGGCGTAGAGGGATGTCTGCGCGGTGATGTAGAGGCGGTTGCGCTTGGGGCCGCCGAAACAGACATTGGAAACGAGCTCGGGAACCAGGATACGGCCGATCAGGGTTCCGTCCGGTGCATGGACGCGCACCGAGTCGGCGCTGGAGGCCCAGATGTTGCCGTCGCGATCGACGCGGAAGCCATCGAAGAGGCCTGCCCCACACTCGGCGAAGATGCCGCCTGCGCGCGCCGACCGGCCATCGGCGGCAAGGTGATAGGCCTTGATTGCGCGCGGCAGGCCGGGCACGTGGCTGGCGCCACTGTCGGAGACATAGAGGGTCATCTCGTCAGGCGCGAATGCCAGGCCGTTCGGCTGCACCATATCGGTGATAACGGCGCTCACCTCACCCGAAAGCTCATCAAACCGGTAGACATGGGAGCCGCCGATCTCCGCTTTGGCGATCTCGCCCTCGTAGTGGCTTTCGATGCCGTAGACCGGGTCGGTGAACCAGATCGTCCCATCGGATTTGATCACCACATCGTTTGGCGAATTGAACCGCTTGCCGTCGATGGCTTCGACCAGCGGCTGCCAGCGCCCGTCATGTTCGAGCCGGGAGACGCGCCGGCCGCGATGCTCGCAGGCTACGACGCGGCCTTCGCCATCAAGCGTGTGGCCGTTCTGGTTGTTACAAGGGGTTTCGAAGACGCTGACCGAGCCGTCGCTTTCGTCGTAGCGCAATAACCGGTCGTTGGGGATGTCGGACCACAGCAAATGCCTTGCCGAGGGAACATAGACCGGCCCTTCGGCCCAGCGGCTGCCGGTCCACAGCCGTTCGAGCTTGGCATGCCCGATCGTCAGCTTTCGGAAGCGATCGTCCAGAATTTCGTAGTCGCTCATGTCGTGATCCCCTAGGCTCGACTTGTCACTTCGAGGACTGCGCTACGGCCTTGGTCCTGGTCCTGGTCCTGGCCCTGTGCGCGGCGCCGCGCTTGCGCTGGGCGTAGCCGGCAATGCCGATGGCGACGAGCAGCGTGACGCCGTTGAACAGCGGTTCGACGAAGAACGAGCCGCCGAACTGCTGAATGCCGGAAATGCCGACCGCCAGGATGATGACGCCCGTCATCGTGCCCCAGACATTGACGCGCCCGGGCTTGATCGTGGTCGAGCCGAGAAAAGCGCCGACGAGTGCCGGCAGCAGATATTCCAGCCCGACGCTGGCCTGGCCGATGCGCAGCTTGGACGCCAGCAGCACGCCTGTCAGCGCCGTCAGGAAGCCCGACGAGATGAAGGCGCCAATGACGAAGCGGCGCACCGGAATGCCGTTGAGCGCAGCCGCCTTCGGATTGGCGCCGATGGCATAGACGTAGCGGCCGATCGGCAGATATTCGAGGATGATCCACAGCGCGACGGCGATGGCCAGGACATAGAGGCCGGTAATCGGCAGGCCGAACACCATCGTGCCGTTGAGCGCGTAGAAGCCGTCGGGCAGCACGCCGACCACTTGCCGGCCGCCAGTGTGCCAGAGTGCGAGCGCATAGAGCACGGTGCCGGTGCCGAGCGTGGCGATGAAGGAGTCGATGCGGGCGACTTCCACCAGCAGGCCGTTGAGGAAGCCGGTCGCAGCACCGAGAAGCAGCACGATGATCACCGCCAGCGGCCACGGAACGCCGAACATGGTCTGCAGGCTGATGGCGAGGATGTGCCAAAGCACGATGCCGTAGCCGACGGTGAGGTCGATGCGACCCGACGCCATCGGGATCATCGCCGCCAGCGACAGCAGCGCGATGATTGCCTTGTCGGAGATGATCGAGCGCAAATTGAGCAGCGTCGGAAAGGTGTTCGGCAGCAGGATCGAAAACAAAAGGATCAGCAGCGCCGTCAGGATCACCAGCCCGTAGACCGGCAGCAGCCGGATGATCTTCTGCCCCAACGGCAAGCCCGCCATTTCGCCACGGGTTGGTTCGAGTGCGCTGGATTCGATCGATTGCATGAGTTCGCTCCCAGAAAGATCAGGCGGCTTCGGAAGCCGATGCCGCAATGATCACGGCGGATGTGGTCAGGTCGCTGCCGGTGAGTTCGCGCACGATATGGCCGCGCGAAAACACCAGGGCACGGTGGCAGATATGGGCGATCTCCTCGAAGTCGGTCGAAACCACGACGACGGCGAGGCCGGCTTCAAGCGCGCGTCCGATCAGCCGGTAGATCTCGGCCTTGGCGCCGACATCGACGCCGGCGGTCGGATCTTCGGCGATCAGCAATGCGCGGCCGGTGTGGAGCCAGCGCCCGACGACCACCTTTTGCTGGTTGCCGCCGGAAAGCGCCTCGATCGGCAGGTTCGGATCGTTGGGGCGCAACCCGACCGAGCCGCCGATCACTTGCGCTAGCGCAGCCTCCTTGTGAGGCGCCAGGAACGAGAACAGGCCGCGCTTGCCGGCGCCGGGATTGAGAAAACTGTTTTCGCGGATCGACAAGGAGGCCGCAATGGACTCCTCGGTCCGATCGCGAGCGATGAGCCCAACGCCGGCCGCCATCGCCGCGATCGGGCTCGACAGGTCGGGCGTAGCGCCATTGATCGTCACCGAGCCCGAAAAGGCCTGGCAGCCGAACAGCGTGCGGCCGACCAGTTCCTGTCCGGCGCCGCGCAATCCGACCAGACCGAGCAGCTCTCCCTTGCGCACGTCGAACGACACCGGACCTGCGCCGGCGCAGACCAGGTCGCGAACAGCGCACACCGTCTCGCCGGCCTGCGTCTCAGCCTTGGTGAAAACCTGGCTTACCGGACGGCCGACGATCATCTCGACCAGCTCGTCCGGCTTGGTCTCGGCGACCTTCTTCTGGCCGACCAGTCTGCCGTCGCGCAGCACGGCGACGCGGTCGGCGATGCGGAAAATTTCATCGAGGCGATGTGAGACATAGATCATGCCGACGCCACGCTGCTTGAGCGGACGGATGGCGTCGAACAGGCGATCGACCTCGTCGGCCGGGAGACTGGCTGTCGGCTCGTCGAGCACGAGCACATCGGCCTCGGTGGCCAAAGCGCGAGCGATGGCGACCAGCGATTTTTCGGTGCGCGTCAGATCCTGGACGCGCGTCGTCGGATCGAAATCGCAGCCGACCAGCTTCAACGCCTCGTGGGCCCGGTTTTCGGTGGAGTGCCAGTCGATGAGACCGGAGCGCAGCGAAAATCCCTGCGCCAGGCCGACATTTTCACCGACCGTCATCCATTCGATCAGGCCGAGATCCTGATGAATGAAGGCGACCGACTGACGCTGGTTCGGCCGTGGCGGGCGGTGGTGATAGGGCTCGCCACGAAACAAGATGCTGCCGCCATCGGGACGGTAGATGCCGGCAAGCGTCTTGATCAGCGTCGACTTGCCGGCGCCGTTCTCGCCGAGCAGTGCCAGGATCTCGCCCTTGTGCAGATCGAGCGACACGTCGGAGAGCGCGCGGGTGCCGCCGAACTCCTTGGTAATCGACTTGAACTCGATCAATTTTTCCTCAGACACAAGCGTTCCTCCCAAGATCGCCAAATGATGTTATCGATAACATTTCTGAGCGTCAAGCGACAAAATCAGGCCTAGCCGCTTAGCTGGTCTTGCCGTCGAGCAGGCGCATCATTTCGGCCGAATCCCTGGGTCCGAGGCCGGCGGCGCAGAGCAAGCGGTGGATCTCAACCACCTGCCCGGTCATCGGCATCGGCGTCCTGGTCTTCAACGCAAAGGCCTGCAGCGAATCCAGGTCCTTGAGCATGTTGTCGATGCGGCCGGTGGCTGAATAATCGCGGGCGGCAAACTTTGCCATGAACTCCTGCATGATACTGGAATCGGCGCGTCCGCCCTTGAGCGCCGCCGGGATGGCCTTCGGATCGACACCGCCGGCCTCGGCAAGTTTCACCGCCTCTGCGACGGCCTGGAACAGCACCGCGCAGAACAGCTGATTGATCAGTTTGGTGGTCTGCCCTGCCCCGCTCGGGCCCATCAGCGTGTAGTTGGCGCAGAGATGCTGCATCACCGAGCGCGCCTGTTCGAAGTCTGCCGCCTCGCCGCCGGCCATGACGGTCAGCCGGCCAGCCAGCGCACCGGGAACGCCGCCCGAAAGCGGGCAGTCGAGCCATTTCATGCCGGTCTCGGCCGCGAGCTTCTTGGCCATTTGCGCAGTGTCAGCCGGGTCGATCGACGACATGTCGATCAAAAGCTTTTCCAGCGACGCAGCAGCCGCGACACCGGCATCGCCGAATACCACCGAACGCACTATATCGGCGTGGTTGAGACTGAGGATGACGAAGTCGCTCGCCCGCACTGCCTCGGCGACCGACGCCGCGCCAGCCGCACCCTTCGAGGTCAGGGCGGCGACCTTGGCCTTGTCCAGATCGAACACAGTGACCGCCTGCTTGACCTCGATCAGGCGGGTGGCGATCGCCGTTCCCATGATGCCGGCGCCGACAACGGCGACTTTTGTTGGTTGCGTCATTTCAACGTGCCTTTTTCCTTGATCCCGGCAGGGTCGACCCAAAGTGCACCCAGGCCCTGCAACACTCTATCGGCAATCGTGTCGACAGGCGCGTCGATGTCCACCGTGACCACCAGCGGCTCGTCGCCTGGATGCTCCAGTGTGGCGAACTGGCTGTCGAGCAGCGCCGGTGGAAAGAAGTGGCCGCGGCGCGCGGCTAGCCTGGCTTGCAGCAGCGAATGCGACCCCTCCAGGAATACGAAAACCAGCGACTCGCCCGCCGCATCGCGAAGCCTATCGCGATGGGGTTTCTTCAACGCGGAACAGCTGACGACTAGCCCGCGACCCTCCTCACGCGCCTGGCGCAAGGCTGCGCCGACCAGATCCAGCCAAGGCAATCGATCGCAGTCGGCAAGCGGTATGCCCGCCGACATCTTTTCGACATTGCTGCGCGGATGCAGCGTATCGCCTTCAACGAAGGCAAGGCCAAGCCGCGCGGCGATCTCGACGCCAACTTTGGTCTTGCCGCAGCCGCTGACACCCATCACGACGATGAGCGCGGGTTCAAAGGCAGGTCGTGATGCCACCGTCGACATAGAGCGTTTGTCCATTGACAAAGGATGAGGCCGGTCCCGCCAGAAAGATCGCCGCGCCGACCAGTTCGCCGACATCGCCCCAACGACCCGCCGGTGTGCGGTTGGTCAGCCACGCCGAAAATTCGGGATTGTCGACCAACGCCTGGTTGAGCGGTGTCTTGAAGTAGCCCGGCGCGATGGAATTGACCTGCAAGCCATGCTTGGCCCAGTCGGCGCACATGCCGCGCGTCAGGTTGCGCACCGCGCCTTTCGTGGCCGTATAGGGCGCTATGTTGCTCCGTGCCAGCTCGCTCTGCACCGAGGCGATGTTGATGATCTTGCCACGCTTGCGCGGGATCATGTGCCGCGCCACCGCTTGCCCGACGAAGAAGACGCTGGAGATGTTGGTGCGCAGCAACTCGTCCCATTTGTCGGCGGGAAAATCCTCGAGCGCCGCGCGGAACTGCATGCCGGCATTGTTGATGAGGATGTCGATGGCGCCGATCGTCGTCTCGGTCTCGGCAACGCCATTCGCCACCGCCGCATGATCGGTGACGTCGAAGACGGCGCTATGGACCTTGTACCCCTTGGCCGCCAGCGCATCCGCGGCAGTTTTGATCTTTTCGGCGCTGCGGCCGTTGAGGACGATTTCGGCGCCGTGCTGCGCCAGCCCCTCCGCCAAGGCAAGGCCGATCCCTTGCCCCGAACCCGTGACCAGCGCCCGCATGCCGGCCAAATCGAACAACGAACTGCCCAAACGCTCCTCCTGAGCAATGTTTCCTGGAGCGGCCACGATTTCCAACGTACCTGCCGCCAGTCCATATTGACATGAATGTTATCGATAACATAGTCAATTGGAAAAATGCACAGGAGATGACGCCGTGACCGACATTTTGATGACAGGTCCCTATCCGGATTGGGACATGGCAGATCTTGAGGCGAAATATCGCGTCCACAAACTTTGGCGGGCCGAGGACAAGGACGCACTGTTCTCAAGCCACTCCGGCGCGATCCGCGCGATCGCTACGCGCGGCGAGCTTGGCGCAAGTGCTGCGCTGATGGCGAAGCTGCCGCAGCTCGAAATCGTTTCCTGCTACGGCGTCGGCACCGACGCCATCGACCTTGCGTACGCCAGGGCGAACGGCATTCGTGTCACCAATACACCTGATGTTCTAACCGAGGACGTAGCCGATATCGGCATCGGGCTGCTGCTCGCCGTGGCGCGAAAAATCCCGCAGGCCGATGCCTATGTACGCGATGGAAGCTGGCGCAAGGGCAATATGGGGCTGGTCACGCGTGTCTGTGGGAAAAGGCTGGGCATTGTCGGCATGGGCCGCGTCGGTGCGGCGGTGGCGAAGCGCGCCGCTGCCTTCGACTGTACAATTTCCTATTTCGACACCCGCAAGCGCGACGACCTTCCTTACAGGTTCGTCGGCGATCTGCTTGAACTGGCGCGCGACAGCCAATTTCTGATCGTAACGCTCGCCGGCGGCGAAAGCACGAAACACATGATTAATGCGTCGATCCTGGCAGCGCTCGGAGCGGACGGTATCGTCATAAACATTTCGCGCGGCAGCACGATTGACGAGACGGCGTTGCTCGCGGCCCTGGAATCCAGCGCCATAAAGGGTGCCGGGCTCGACGTGTTCTGGAACGAGCCAACCATCGACGAGCGCTTCCTGAAGCTTACCAATGTCGTGCTGCAACCGCACCACGCCAGCGGCACGGTGGAGACCCGCGAGGCCATGGGTCAGCTCGTCCGCGATAATCTCGCCGCCCATTTCGGTGGACAGACCTTGCTGACACCGGTCGTCTGAGAAAGGATCCCATCATGAAGTCGATCGTCATCCATGCGGCAAAAGACCTGCGGGTCGAGGAGACCGATCCGGGCTCCCCTGGCTACGGACAGGTCGAGATCGCGGTGGAAGCCGGCGGCATCTGCGGCTCGGACCTGCACTACTACAATCATGGCGGCTTCGGCGCGATCCGCCTGCGCGAACCGATGATCCTCGGCCACGAAGTTGCCGGCACAGTGAAGGCCATCGGCGGCGGTGTTTCGACACTTGTTGTCGGCGATCGCGTCGCGATCTCGCCCAGCCGACCATGCAATGCCTGCCGCTACTGCCTGCAAGGCATGCAGAACCAATGCCTCAACATGCGCTTCTATGGCAGCGCCATGCCGATGCCGCACATCCAGGGTGCGTTCCGCCAGCGCCTGATCGCCGAGGCGTGGCAGTGCCACAAAATAGCCGACCACGTTTCCATCAATGAAGCCGCTTTCGCCGAGCCTTTTGCGGTGACCCTGCATGGCATGAATCGCGCCGGCTCGCTGCTCGGCAAGCGGGTTCTGGTCACCGGCAGCGGGCCGATCGGCGCGCTTTGCATCCTCGCCGCACGGGCCCACGGTGCGCGCGAAATCGTCGCCACCGATGTCATGGAGGGCGTGCTGGCGAAGGCCCTGGAGATCGGCGCCGATCGCACCATCAACGTCGCGACCAACAGCGAAAAGCTAGCCGCCTACAATGTCGACAAGGGTAGTTTCGACATCATGTTCGAGGCATCCGGCAATGAACGCGCGGTGCGTGCAGGGCTCGATGTCCTGAAGCCGCGCGGCGTGCTCGTGCAGCTCGGTCTCGGCGGCGATCTGTCGATCCCGCAGAACCTCATCGTCGCGAAAGAGATCGAGATGCGGGGCACTTTCCGTTTCCACGAGGAGTTTGCGCTCGCCGTCGACCTGATCAATCGCAGCCGGGTGGATGTCAAACCGCTACTGACGGGCATCTATCCTCTCGACGAGGCGGTCGCGGCTTTCGACATCGCCGGTGACCGAAGCAAATCCATGAAGGTTCAGATCGCGTTCTGAATATGCTTCGGTTGCGCCGGAGGCGCATCGGCACATTGCCTTAAATCGCGTCGGCGCCGATCGCCGCCAGCGCGGCGCGTGCCACGTCGAAATCCTGCTCGCCGGTTCCCGAACCGACACCAATGCCGCCCGCAAGGCGGCCATCGAAGCGGATCGGCAGGCCGCCAGGCAGATTGGTGACGCCGCCTTGTGAAGCGATCCCGGCCAAGGTTGCTGCTTCGGGCGCCATGTCGCCGGTGGCAGCGTTAATCGACGCCGCCGTGCGCGCCTTGGCCCACGCGGTGTGCAGGCTCAGGAACCGTGCGCCGTCCATATGCAGGCTGGCGAGGTCTCGCCGCTCGCATCGACGACCACAAGACATTGCGGCACGCCCATCGTCACAGCGCGCGGCCCCGGCAGCGACGGCTTTCAAGGCGCCGTCATGTGTGAGGCTGATGGTCTCGCGAAACATCGCTATTGGGCTGCCCTTCGCTGCGTTTGAATCGATGAAAGAACTCAGGTGCTTTCGCGCTCGACGACGCGATAGCCGGTGAGCACGATTTCTTGGCCGTGTCGTTTCTCGTCGCCTCGGATCACCTGGATCAATCTGCGGGCGGCCTGTTGCCCGATCCCGTAGCAGTCGACATTCACGGTGGTGATGCCGGGATGGCAAAAGGCGGCTACCTCGTAGTCGCCGAAGCCGGCAATTGCGATGTCCTGCGGGATCCGCATGCCCCGGCGCTTGCATTCCATCAGTGCGCCGAAGGCCGAAAGGTCCGAAACGCAGAGTACGGCTTGCGTGTCCGGCCAACGCTCCAGCATGCTGACGACGGCCTGGCCGCCCTGCTCGATGGATATCGGCGGCACGCCAAAGGAAACGAGGCGCCCGGTCGGCAGGCCGAGCTCCTCGATGGCTCTGACAAAGCCTTCGCGCCGCTGGCTGCCGCGCGTGTCGCGCGAGGTCGTGCCACCGATGTAACCGAATTTTCGGTAACCCTTCCTGGCGAGCGTCTTGACGAGAAGCCCCATCGCCTCCTCGTTGGAGAAACCAACCACTTGATCGATCGGCTTTACCGGCAACTCCCAGGTTTCGACCACTGGAATGCCGGCGCTTTTCAAAAGGCGGCGGGCGCGATCCGTGTGAGCGCCGCCGGTCAGGATGATGCCTTCCGGCCGCCGACGGAGCATCGCTTCGATGAGCTTTTCCTCCTTCTCGACCGTATAGTCGGTGTAGCCGAGGAGAAGCTGGAGCCCCGTGCTCTCCAGTTCATCCGTAATGCCGCGCGCCGTGTCGGCGAAGTTGGAGTTGTTGAGTGACGGAACCATCGCGGCAACAAATCCAGTCTTGCGCGAGGAAAGGCTGCCGGCCGACTGGTCAAGCACATAGCCGAGGTCGTTGACCGCGACCATGATCTTTTCCCGCGTCGCCTTGGAAACGCGACCGCCTTCCTTCAGGGCCCGCGAAACCGTCATGGTCGACACACCCGCCCGCAGCGCCACGTCGACCATCGTCGGAGCGTAGCTCTCGCTCGGTTTCGATGAGGCTGCCTTGGCCATCAGCGCTCTCTATCGGCCGGCCGCGCCGGCCTGACAGAGGTAAGCGCCAGACACTCAGTCACGGGGTTTGTCTGGCGTCCGGCCGCGTCCATGCACCACCTCTCAGAATCGGGTCGACTTCGAGATGTTATCGATATCACCGCGAGCTGGCAACAGCCGTCATGTCCGCCTTGGGTTTCGGCCTCTGGAGATTTCCCTCCCAATTCCAGACTGCCATTTATGCGACTTTCGAAGCACAAATCATGAACATAGGATGATGGGGTATTCGGTTCAAATTCGCCGGTGGCGTCAGCTTCGCGCCTCAGATAGGTCTTTGAGCTGGCCCCAGCGGAATCCCAAAAGCAGAGCGCTCAAATAGGACCCTGGCTAACGGAGAGCCGTCCAAACACGGCTCACAAGCTGTCGAGCAGCAGTGCGCCCAATTGTCGCCGTTTGGCGCGGCTGACCGTCCCGGCCTTCAGGGCCACGTGGCCTCGTCCGAAACCCACTTATGGAGCGCGGCGATACGAGGGTCGGTCCAGCACTCGTAACCGCAATTCGTCATCGCTCACCGGGTTGACAATCGCTCCTCAGGCGCCATGCTGCAGTGCAACATGGCTAGCTACGAAACCAGCATCATCAAGTCTTCGCGCATCGAATGCCTGGACGGGCTTCGCGCGCTTGCGGCGATCTGGGTGCTGGTCGGGCACTGCATGCTTTTGACCGGCTGGCAAATTCCGATCGTCGGCGAGCCGGATCTCGGCGTCGACCTGTTCATCATGCTGTCCGGCTTCCTGATGGTGTTCCACTATCAGCTGCGCCAGGAAAAGGAGCCTTGGCAAAGACCGGAAACCTGGCTGAAATTCTGGACGCGCCGCTATTTCAGGATCGCGCCGCTGTTCTATGTCATGCTTTTCCTGGCGCTGGCGCTTGGCCCCTATCTCTACGATTGCAGGATCATCATCGACGATTTCCTCTCCAGATCGCACCAGGCGCCGGAACGCTACCTCGACGGCAGCCTGAAGAACATCGTCGCTCATCTCACGTTCCTGTTTGGGCTGGTGCCGAACCTCGCCTATCGCACGCCGCTGCCTGACTGGAGCCTGGGGCTGGAGATGCAGTTCTATGCCGTGTTCCCGGCCGTCATGCTGCTGGTGCGCAGGCTGGACTGGATCAGGAGCGCCCTTGTGGTCGCGGCGGCCGGCTGCGTCATCGTGTTTGCGATGCGGCTGTTGTCGATCCATTTTCCGATGCCGTCCTTTCTGCCGCTGAAGGTGCAGATATTCCTGTGCGGGATGCTGCTGGCCGGAGTCGTGCATCAAACCCGACCGAGGCCGTTCCGCTATCTGGCATTGGCCATGCTTTTGGCGGCGCTGCCCTTTGGCGGCGACCAGGGGCTGGGCAAGCTTCTGGTGCGCGAAGCGCTGGTGGCGGGCTTCTTTGCGCTGGTTCTCTACCGCATGCTGCCTGGAAGGGCGGGAACACTGGCGCGAGCGATCGCCGTGACGCTCAGCAACCGGTTCTTCCACCTGATGGGCGAGCTTTCCTTCAGCATCTACCTGATCCATCTGCTGGTGCTGCAGCCCGTCGCGGCGTTCGTCATCAGTGAGTTCGGCCACGAACTGTCGCCGCCGCTGCGCTTCGCCATCGTCGTTGCCGTTGTGCTGCCGACGGTGACGTTGCTGTCCTGGATCACCTACACTCTGATCGAGGTCCCCGGCCAGAAGGCGGGCCGCTTCGTCGTCCAGCGCTTTGGCCGAAAGAGCGGCGCGCCGGCGCTGGAGAAGACCCCGGCGGAGTAGGGCGCAAAGCCAGCCAGTTCCCTAGATTGAATTTCACCTACGACTGTGTCGCGCCCTCTTGTGTGCGGCGAGTTGAAAGCCGATGCCGCAGCAGGGACCGGATATTCTTGTGTAGATCTAATTGGCGACAAGCGCGAGGCCACGAGAACGAGACAGGGCCAGATCAGCTTATCGTCAACTGTCGCTGTGACGAAATTTTTCCGAAGTTCAGCTTAAGACAGTGCGCCGACTCAGCCAGAACGGGCAGGCAAACCCTTACCCTGCGCTGGCGCAATGTCGCGGCGCTTCCCTGTTGTGGTCGATAAGGCAACCGAACCGATGGTCAAGATGAACATAGGGGCTGACCAGGCTAAGCGCTGGCGAGATGAAGCGGTACGCGGGAAGAAAGGCGCTTGTCGCCCGCAACCTCTTCATGGGCAGTGATCTTGGCGGTGATAATCATCTTGGCTGGTCTGATCGCGCACAAGGCGCACATCCTGCTGTAGCCTTCTGATCAATGGATTGCGCCAGCCCTCGACCGGGTCCTGGCATCTGCAAAGCAAAAGCCCGCCGCGTCTGGGTGGAGAGCGGCCGGCCTTCGTATTGCCGAGAGTTGAGCGCTCCTGTGACATGCAACTTTCGCGTTGGTGGACCAGTGCGGGCACGTTCGACGAAAGGCAGCGATGCGCCCAATGCCGGCCATTCCCACCGGTGCTTGCGAATTCCCGTAAGCGGTCAAAGGACGCCTGCCCGAACGGTCGTGTTCGAGTAGTTGAACGCGGTTCAACGGTGTAGCTGCGGGAACTACAAGTGGCTGGTAACATTGGCGGCTAGTTCAAGAAGCTTTGGCGTCAGGGCCGGTAGCGTGTCGGCCCTGGTGCTCGGCACCAATATGCCTAGGCTGGCGTTGCAGCGGCCGTCCGGCTCGATCAGCGGGGCCGCGACGCCATGCACCCCCATCTGGAGTTCGTCATGCGAAATCGCGTAGCCGTCGCGCCGGGTCTGCTCGATACGTTCCAGGGCGACAACGGGATCGGCGGCTTTCTTGACGATGCGGGCAATCGTCTTCTGATCTTGGAAGGCGAGCATCGCCCAACCGCTGGCGCCAAGGTGGAGCGGGTGACGCGAGCCCGGAACGTGCTGCACACGAACGAGATGCCTGTTGCCCAGCGCTTGCTCGGTCACCACTGCCTCGTCCTTGTTGAGGAAATGCAGCACCACCGTTTCGCCAACGGCATTTGCCAATGTGCCCATCAGCGGCCGGGCTATGGCTGAAATGTCGCGGTCGAGCTGGCGGACCAGCTCGTTGACCGCGCTGCCCAGCATGTAGCCGTCATGGCCGCGGCGGACGTAAGCCCGCTGCTCGAGCGTGACGAGTAGCCGATAGGCCACGGTCCGGTTGATGTCGCAGCCACGCGCGACATCGGCCGCGCTGACGGGACCCTTCTTCGCGACGGCTTCGAGGACTGTGAGCATCTGGTCGCCGGTCAGCGATATCTCAGCCAAGGGGGGTACTCCAATCGTCCGGGGCAAATCATGTGTCGGTCACGTCCATCGTCGCGCCACGGCGCCGAGCCGCGATCGCTTGCAACAGACTCATGTATTATCGGACTACGATCGTCCGATAATCGAGACTAGTCTGAACCTCGAAAGCCTTCAATATGCCACTCGTCGCGCTCACTCGCGGCGGTGGCGCGCCGCCTCATGAAATGACCGACACCGTTTTCTCGACCGTATTGGCGAGAACGCCGGACCAACCGAGCTCCGACCCAAGCCCGCTGGTCTTGACGCCAAGCCAAGGCAGGGCCGGGTGCGGCGGACCCCAGGCGTTGACCCAGACCGAGCCCGTTTTGAGCTGCCGCGCAAACCGGTTGGCGGTAGCAAGGTCTCGCGTCCAGACGACCGAGGTCAGGCCGTAATCCGTCTGATTGGCGAGCTGCAGGGCCTCTTCATTGTCGCGGAAGCGGATGATGGTCCCAACCGGCCCGAATATCTCCTCGCGCGCGATGGTCAGGTCGTTGTCGCCGGCAAACAGAGTGGGCGCGTAGAAAGAGCCGGGACGGTCAATGCGGCTGCCGCCGGTCAGCAGGCGGGCGCCTTCGGCCTTGCCCTTCCTCACATACCCATCGACCCGTTCGAGTTGCCTTTCGCTGACAAGTGATCCCATCTGCGTGTCCAGCGCGAAAGGATCGCCGACGACGACGCTCTGCGCCGCCGCGACCAGTCGCTCGGTCACTTCGTCGGCGATCGCCTCGTGGACAAGCACACGGCTCCCAGATGCGCAGGTCTGCCCCTGATTGGCGAACATCGAGATCGACGCGCCTGGGATGACACGATCGAGATCGGCGTCACGGCACACGATCTGGGGCGACTTGCCGCCGAGTTCGAGCGTGACTTTTTTCAGGGCTTCCGAGGCGATTGCGGCGATCCGCCGGCCGACGCCGGGGCTGCCTGTGAAGGAGATCTTGTCTATGCCGGGATGCCGCACCAGCGCGTCGCCGGCGACCGCACCGCTGCCGGTCACCAGATTGACGACACCAGCCGGGAAGCCCGCCTCTTCGATCAATTCGACCAGCCGGATGGTGCTCAGCGAAGCATCCTCGGCCGGCTTGATGACCACGGTGTTGCCGGCGGCGAGCGCCGGCCCCAGCTTCCACGACGCGATCATCGTCGGCGCATTCCAGGGCGTGATCGCGCCGACCACGCCGATCGGCTGGCGCAGCGTGTAGGAATGGCGCTGCCGGCCATCGAAGTCAGGCAGGTCGAAGGTGCTGCCGCCGATCTTGTCGGCCCAGCCGGCGAAATGACGGAAGGTGTCGGCGGCGAGTGGGATCTCAAACATGAACGGCTCGAAATAGGGACGCCCGATGTCGATGGCTTCCAAATAAGCGAGGTTCTCGCGGTTGGCCTCGACAAGGTCGGCCAGCCGCCACAGCAATCTGCCGCGATCGGCTCCCGACAGCCGAGACCACGCGCCTGTCTCGAACTGCGTGCGCGCCGCGACCACGGCGGCGGATACGTCAACCGACGTGGCCATGCTCAGGGCTCCGAGCGGCTGGCCGTTGCCGGGATTGATGATGGGGTGAACCGCGCCATCCGCCGCCGCCCGCCACCGTCCACCGATATGGAGTTCGGTACGCGGCAACCGCCTCGCCGTTTCACTTAGTCCGCTCATGCGCTTCCTCCCGGCAACGGCGACGTCAATACATGGTCTCGTTGACCAAGACGCCGGTGGCGCCGACGATGACCTGGCTGATGAGACGTGTGTCAGCATCCCAGCCGACCAGCCGGCCGGCCGATTTCGGTGCCGCGTTGAGGTCGATCACCAGGGCGCCGTTGAAAGGCGTGGCGCGGTCGGACCAGGTGAACAGATAGAGTTTTTCGGCGATCTTGCGCACGGAAGTCGGTTCCACCGCGCCCATTCCGGCCTCCGGCCCGATGATGCCGTGCCAGACATAGAGTTCCGGTTCGATATAGATATGCTCGAAGAAATGGGTCGGGCCGTAGGTCCAGTGGATGCGCTTGCCGACCAACTCCTTGGTCGGCTCGAAGCGCTCGCCGATCTCGCCGTCGATGCCGGCCTCGATGATGAGGCTGCGTTCGGCCACCGTTGAGGTGCCTGCCATCATCACCGAGTGAACGATCACCGCGCGTTTGCCGGCAAGATCGAAAACGACCATGTCGTTGGAGTTGCTCTGCGGATGATTGATCGTCGCAGCCAGCAACCCTTGCCGCACTTCGATCGCTTCGTAGCTCGCCTCGCCGACCGGATAGGCGACGTTGGCGGCCGGCTCTGACGTCCAGCGCACGGTCTTCTCGTCGAAGCTCATCGAGAGCGGCGGCCGGTCGGCGAAATGCAGAACCTGCGTCGTTCCGACGAGCGACTGCGTCGCGTCGAGCCGCAGTGCATCATGGCCCGGAAACAGTTTGTCCGGTGTGACGGTGTCGAGGCGTTTGTAGTTCTCGGCGATCTGGCTCATGGCTTTTGACCTTTCGAAGGTGCGTTGGGGTGGGTTTCGGGGCTCTCCAGGACCTCCTGCGCGATGCGGAAGGATTCCACGCCGGCAGGAACGCCGGCGTAGATCGCGAGCTGGAACAGGGCGTCGCGGATCTCATCTGGGGTGACGCCGTTACGCAGAGCGCCACGCAGGTGCAGCGCAAGCTCGGCGTTGCGGCCGAGCATGCCGAGCATAACGATGTTGAGCAGGCTGCGGTCGCGCCGGCTGAGCGCCTCTCGCCCCCAGGATGCGCCCCAGCAATATTCGGTGACCAGTTCCTGGAACTCGCGGCCGAATTCGCCCGCTTTGTCGAAGGCGCGCTGCACATAGTCCGCGCCGACAACTTCCCTGCGGATCTTCAGCCCCTTGTCGAACAGCGCCGATTTGCTCATGCCGGCGTCCTTTCATCGACGACCGGGTTGCTGAGCGTGCCGAGGCCCTCGATCTCGACGGAGATGACATCTCCATGGGTGAGAAAACGCGGCGGCTTGCGGGTGAACCCCACGCCGGCCGGCGTTCCCATTGGGATGACGTCGCCGGGCTCCAGGTCGATGAATTCGGAAAGGTGTTCGATGATCGCAGGGATATCGAACAGCATTTCACTGGTATTACCCGACTGCACCACCTCACCGTTGAGCGTCGTGGTGATCTGCAGCGCATGCGGGTCGGTGATCTCGTCGCGCAAGGCGAGATAGGGACCAAACGGTCCGCTATGGGCGAAGTTCTTGCCCGCCGTGTATTGCGAGATGCGGAACTGGTAGTCGCGCACGGTCACATCGTTGAAGATCGAATAGCCGGCGACGTGGTCGAGCGCGTCCTGTCGCGAAATATAGCGGCCGCTCTTGCCGATGATGACGGCGAGCTCGCCCTCCCAATCGAGTTGATGGGAGACACGCGGCACCACCACCTTGCCGCCGGGGGCAACGAGTGTCTTGGCGAAACGGGCGAAGATGATCGGGATTTCGGAGATGGGGCGCCCGGCCTCCTCGGCATGCTTGCCGTAGTTGCGGCCGACGCAGATGATCTTGGGCGGGAAGGGGATCGGCGGCAGCAGGCTGACGGAAGCCGCCTGAACCAGGATCGCGTTTCGGCGCGCATCCGTTTCGGCCAATCCCGACACGGTCTCGACGAGACGGCCCAGGGCCGTCAACGCCGCCTCGCCGGCCTCCAGAAAGCCGATGCTGTCCAGCGCCCAGCGCTCACCCGAAGGCACGTCCTGGGGAAAGGCGCTATTTGCCTGGGCGAGATCGATGATCAGGTCGCCATGGACCGCGCCGAGGTGTGGCCGGTCGCCTGATGTGTATGTGACGAGCTTTGTCATTGCGCTCCCTGTGGTTTGCCGGAATGACGACGAAAGTATTCCGAATATCGGACATTTGTGGTTCGATATTCGGTACCATAGGGAGCTTTGTGGAAGCGGTCAAGGTGCGGCGCAAGCTTGGCCGTGAACATGCCTCACCCCTGCTGACAGCAGGCCGACAGACCTCTGAGGCCTTGTTTTCCTCGGCTTTCAGGGCTTTTCCGCCTCCCCGGTCGTTCGGCGAGCAAGCCCCCTTGACGTCAGGCCGAAGCTAATCTAGTTTTCGAATAACGAACACAAATCGTCCGATTATCGGAACACATTATAGGAGAGGAAGCACAATGACTTTGCGCGTTGGTCGGCTCGGACATGTGGGGATCGCTGTCCGGGATATGGAGCGGTCGGTGAGCTTCTATACGGAGGTTCTGGGAATGCAGCTGACCGAGCAGTTCAACTACGGAATGGATGAGGTCGGGCACGGCGTGGCGGTGCTGTCGGGATCTTTCGTCAGAAACGACTCCACGCATCACTGCCTTTCGATCTTCACGCTGAGGAATGCAGTCGAGCCACCCGCCCAGCATGCTTTCGGCCTGCACCACATTGCCTTTGAGATGAATAGCTCGGACGATCTGCTGGCGCTGTACCGCCGTTTCGAGGAACGCGGGATCGCCATCGTCAATGCGCGCAAGGGTGGCCCCGGCAATCAGCCGCGCTTCTACGGACGCGATCCCGATGGCAACCTGCTAGAATTCTACTGGAGCATCGACCAGATCGGCTGGGACGGGATTCCTCGTCCGTATCCGCCTATCGAGGAGATCGAACTGGAGAGCTTCGATTTCGAGGCTTTCGAGCGCGATCGCGAGCGTATGGCCGCAGCCGCCAGGGCCGCAAATAAAGCCTGAAAAAAGGACAGCGCGAGCGGCCGAGAGGCGGCGCCGTGCATTGAGAATGGGGAAGACCGATGGTCACCAGTGCCGTTTCATCCGCCGCCGCCCATTGGCCGCAGATCGGAGACATCCTGCAGAACCATTCCGGCGGCAGGCCGGACCCGACATCCGATCTCGCCGGCAAATCCTTTGGGATTTCCCTCAATGATGGTGGTAGGCTCGACCTTGCTTTCAGCACGGCGGAATTCCTGTCCTGGAGCGCCGCGGGCGCTGGCGGGCATGAGCGGCAGCCCTATCAGGCCTTCCGTGTCCGCGATGGCATGTATTTCGTCGACTTCATCGATGCCAACGACGAGATGAGATCGATCAGCCTCTGGCTGGACCTGGCGCGCAATGCCGCCCTCCTGATCGAAGGCTCGGTATCCGATCGCACGGCCGAAGACATGAATCTTCTCACCCGCGTCGAGAAGACCGGCGCGCAGAGCGTGCCGACGCTGACCTATCGTTCAGGCGGAATAGGGCGGTCCCTTCCGGATTTCCCGCGCACCGAGAAGCTGTTCGGAAAGTTCTTTCGGTACGAGTACAGTGATACGCACGTCTACGACCACTACTACGTGAACCCAAAATACTATTTCTGGTACTGCTGGCATGGTCCGGATGCCGGTATCGGCGAATTCGACGAGGCCGATTACTTCGAGCTGGCCGACGATGTCTATCTGATCTGCTGGCGCGAGAAATTCCTGCCCTGCCTTGCCGTCACTATCGAGGACCTCAGCACGATGCGGTCCATCGGCAAGGTCTTCGGCGCCGATTCTCATACATGGCGGACCGGGAACAGCACCGTGGGCGCGACGATGAGCATCATCGCGGCCATCCCGCCCGGTCCTGCGGGGTCTCCTGCCTAGCACGCCGGCCTTGAGGCGCGCTGCAGGAAAGGCGGAGCGAGCGACGAGAAACGGCAAGGCCGTTTTCGCGTTATGAACCTTGGAAAGAATCGCTGGAGATGACTCAGTCCGACACGACAACAACAGGGCCGTCGCCGCCGCCGATCGTGCGCTTCAGCGGCGTCTCGAAACACTACGGCGCATTCCGGGCTCTGCATGACATCGACCTGGAGATCCAGCGCGGCGAGTTTTTGACCCTGCTTGGACCATCGGGTTCGGGTAAGACGACCTCGCTGATGCTGTTGGCGGGCTTCGACACCCCGACATCAGGCACGATCGCGATGGACGGCACGCGCATCGAAGGCTTGCCGGCGCACAGGCGCGACATTGGCGTGGTGTTCCAGAACTACGCGCTGTTCCCGCATCTCACAGTGGCCGAGAACCTGGCGTTTCCGCTCTCCGTGCGCCGCGTGCCGAAGGCGGAAATCGGCGAGCGGGTCGAGAAGGCCCTGAGCCTTGTCCATCTCGACGGCATGGGCGGGCGCAAGCCGTCGCAATTGTCGGGCGGACAGCAGCAGCGCGTCGCGCTCGCCCGCGCCATCATTTTCAAGCCCCGGCTTATCCTGCTGGACGAGCCGCTCGGCGCCCTGGACAAGAACCTTCGCGAGCATATGCAGGCGGAGCTGAAGCACCTGCACCGGCAACTCGGCATCACCATGGTGTTCGTCACCCACGATCAATCCGAGGCCCTCAACCTCTCGGACCGGGTCGCGGTCTTCAACAAGGGCCGGCTCGAACAGATCGACGCTCCGGAGCTGCTGTACGAACGGCCGTGCACGCCCTTCGTCGCTTCCTTCATTGGCGAGAACAACCTGCTCGACGGGCGGATCGAGGCGCTTGCCGCCGGCCAGGCCGCGATTCGGCTGGATCGAGGGACCGTCCTCACCATGAAAGTCGCGGGACAGTCGGCCATCGGCGATCGCGTCAAGGTCGGCATCCGGCCCGAGCATGTGAAGGTCGGCGGCGGCGAAGGCGCATTCGCCGCGACGGTTGCCGAGATCTCCTACCTCGGCGACGCACGCCGCGTCGCCGTCGAATGCGACGGCATAGGGCGCATGGCGCTGAAACTTCCAACAGGGGCCGAAGCCGGCCAAATCGGCATCGGCGACGAAATCCGGGTCGTCATACCGGAGACGCTTTGCAGGGCACTGCCCGTTACAGGCGGCGAATGACGCTCGCGATGCATTTGAAAACCACCAACCAAGAAAGGGGACTGATCATGAAAACAAGAACCAAAATCCTTCATGCGGCACTTCTGGCATCATTCATTGCGCTGCCCGGCATCGCCGTAGCACGCGATCTTACCGTCGTGTCGGCGGGCGGCATCTTCCAGGATGCGCAACGCGAGGTGTATTTCGATCCCTTCCGCAAGGAGACCAGCATTCCGCTCGCGGAAGACAGCTGGGATGGCGGCATCGGCGTTCTGCGCACCAAGGTCGGCGCCGGCGAAGCCAACAACTGGGACGTGGTTGAGGTGGAAGCCGAGGAGGAAGCACTCGGCTGTGAGGAAGGTCTCTTCGAGACCATCGATCCGGCCACGGTTGGCGGCGTCGATCGCTACATCGCCGGAAGCGTCACCGAATGCGGCGTTCCCGCCAACGTCTTCAGTATCGTGCTCGCCTATGATGGCGCGGTGTTCAAGGATGGCCCGAAAACATGGGCTGACGTATGGGACACCAAGAAGTATCCAGGCAAGCGCGCCTTCCGCAACGGACCGAAGTTCACCCTCGAGGCCGCGCTGATGGCCGATGGCGTCGCACCGACCGATGTTTACAAGACGCTGCGCACCAAGGAAGGCGTGGACAAGGCTTTCAAGAAGCTCGACGAACTCAAGCCCAATATCGTCTGGTGGTCGTCGGGCAACCAGCCGATGCAGTTGCTGGGTTCGGGCGAGGTGGCGATGACCACCTCGTACAATGGCCGCATCCGGGGCGCCAACGCCGAGAACAAGCGCGACTTCAAGATCATGTGGAGCGGCAACGTCCTCAACATGGATTCCTGGGTCATCCTCAAGGGCTCGCCCAACAAGGACAACGCCGTCAAGCTGCTGGAGTATCTCGGCCGCACCGACCGCCAGGTCGAATGGCCAGCCAAGCTAGGCTACGGCGTCGGCTCCGTCGCGGCGCAGGCCGCCCTGCCGGCCGATGTGGCGACGACGCTGCCGACATCGCCGGAGCACATTGCCGCCGGCCTCACCGTCGACGCCAATTTCTGGGTGCAGAACATCGACGCCCTGAATGAACGGTTCACCGCCTGGGCGGCGAAGTAACGGCAAGCATGGCGGCGGACTCCCTGTCCGCCGCCGGCCCGCGGAGGTAAAGATCATGGCCATCGAGAAAACAAGGCGGCGACGGGCGCTCGGTGCGAATGCCGTGGGCATTGCCCTGGTTGCCCCGCTGGCGCTGTTTCTCCTTGCCGCGTTCTTCATCCCGCTCGCCGGTATGCTGTTTCTGTCGGTTGACGACCGCGAACTTGCCGCGGTGATGCCCAGAACGGTCGCGGTATTGGCAGATTGGGACGGCGCCGACCTTCCGCCGGCGGCCGTGTTCGAGGCGGCGGGCAGGGATCTGGTCGATGCGCGCACCGCAAAGGTCGCCGGAACCGCCGCTCGCCGTCTCGGCTACGAGTCAGGCGAGTGGCGAACGATCGTCCAATCGACCGCGCGTGCCCTGCCGCGCGACAGCGCTGCCGTTTCCGATTGGAAATCCGCATTGACTACAGCCGATGCCGCATGGGGCAAGCCAGATATCTGGCATGCGCTTGCGCGGGCCAAGGGGCCGCTCACCGGTCTCTACCTCAAATCTGCCCTGGGCCTGCAGGGCGGGCCGGACAGCGCAATCTATGTCAATGTGCTGGCGCGGACCTTCGGGATCGCCCTGTCGGCAACGGCGATCTGCATCGTCCTCGCGCTGCCTGCCGCCTACCTCTTGGCCAGTGTCGGTCAGGTGACGGCCAATTTCCTGATGCTGGCGCTGCTGTTGCCATTGTGGACGTCGGTTCTGGTGCGCTCGACGTCCTGGCTGGTCATCCTGCAGAAGAACGGCATCTTCAACCAGGTGCTGATGGGGCTCGGGATCATCGATGCCCCGCTCGAGCTCGTCTACAACCGCGTCGGCGTGCTGATCGCGCTGACCCATATCCTGCTGCCATACGCGGTGCTGCCGCTCTACGCCTCGATGAAGGCGCTGCCGCGCTCGCAGATGCAGGCGGCGCGATCTCTAGGCGCCGGTCCGCTCAACTCGTTCTTCCGGATTTACCTGCCGCAGATCCTCCCGGGCATATCAGCCGGCGGGCTGCTCGTCTTCATCCTGGCGCTGGGATACTACGTCACGCCGCTGCTGCTTGGCGGTCAGGGCGACCAGATGCTGCCCTTCTACATCGCCTACAACACGCTGCAGGCGCTCAACTGGGGGCTGGCGGCCGCACTCGCCAGCATTCTGCTGTTCGCGACGGTGGTCCTGTATTCGTTCTACGTGCGGCTTGTCGGCGTGCAGCGGGTGGGGATCTGACATGCTCGACAGTACGCGCATCTGGCTGTGGGGTGCCCGGCTCGCCGGCGTGCTGGTGCTGGGATTCCTGCTTTTGCCGATTTTCGCCATCGTGCCGCTCTCCTTCAATGGCGGCTCGATTCTGGCCTATCCGCTCCAGGGCCTGTCGCTGAAATGGTACGCAGCCGTCATCTCGACGCCACGCTGGGTCCATGCGGTGGGTAATTCCCTGATCGTGGCAGTGTCGACGGTCGCCATCGCAACGCCGCTCGGCACCCTTGCCGCGCTTGGTCTCGACCGGATCAACCTGCCTGGCAAATCCCTGCTGATGGCGCTGTTGATCTCGCCTATGATCGTGCCGGTCATCATCACCGCCGTGGGGGTCTATTTCTTCTTCGCGCCGCTCGGACTTGCCAACAGCCTGACCGGCCTGGTGCTGGCCCATTCCGTCATCGCTGTCCCGCTTGTGCTGGTTACCGTCAACGCTTCGGTGAGCCAGTTGGACAAAGGCTTGCTGCGGGCCGCGCAAAGCCTTGGGGCGCCGCCCATAACGACCTTCCGCCGGATCACCATTCCGCTCATCCTGCCCGGCATCGTCTCCGGTACCATCTTTGCCTTTGCCGCTTCCTTCGACGAGGTGGTGATTGCCCTCATGATCACCGGGCCTGGCCAGAAGACCCTGCCGCGAGAGCTGCTGAGCGGCACGCGCGAAAACCTCGATCCGACCGTGCTCGCGGTCGCCACCATATTGATCGCCATATCGGCGGGCCTGCTTCTGCTGCTGAACTTCGTTCAACACCGGTCGGCCAAGCATTGAACCTGAGTTAAACCTGGAAGGAAGATTGCATGAACATGAACCGAAGAACGGCCCTGGGCCTGGCGGCGAGCGCGAGTCTGCTGGCAACTGCCGGCAACGCACTGGCCGCCGGCGTCTATCCCGAGAGCCGCAGCCTGGATCAGCTCTACAAGGCAGCGCTTGCCGAGGGCGGACGCGTCATCGTCTATGCCGGAGGCGACACGCCCGGCCAGCAGGACGGCACCAAAAAGGCGTTTGAGCAGAAGTTCCCGGGTGTGACGCTCGACGTCATCGTGGACTATTCCAAGTTTCACGAAGCCCGCATCGACAACCAGATCGCCACCAAGACACTGGTCCCCGACATCGTTCAGATCCAGACGCTGCAGAACTTTCCGCGTTGGAAGAAGGAGGGCGTTCTCCAGCCCTACAAGCCGATAGGCTGGGACAAGGTCTTCCGCGCCTTCAAGGATGCGGACGGCGCCTATACAGGCGTCTTCGTCGACGCGTTCTCCAACCTCGTCAACTCGAAGCTGCTCCCGGATCAGGCGACATGGCCGCGAGAGGCGAAAGACTATCTGCGCCCTGAATTCAAGGGCAAGATCGTGCTGACCTATCCGACCGACGACGATGCCGTGCTGTTCTGGTTCAAGCAGGTCGTCGACAAATACGGCTGGGACTACGTGGCGCAACTCGCCACGCAGGAGCCGATCTATGTGCGCGGCACGCAAGCGCCGACGGACATGGTGGAAGGCGGCCAGGCCACCGTCACCTTCTCGACCGATGGCGGGCTGGTGCCGTTCCCCGGCACGGTCTCCCGCTTCGTCCTGCCAAAGGAGGATCCGTTCGTCGCCTGGCCACAGCAGGCCGCCATCCTCAAGGGGGCAAAACACCCCGAGGCCGCCAAGCTCTATCTGAGCTGGTTGCTCGACAAGGAGACGCAGAAGAACGTCTGGTACATGTGGTCGGTGCGCACCGATGTTGCGCCGCCGGACGGCTACAAGCCGATCTGGGAGTACAAGAACGGCGATCCGACGGCTTTCGGAAAATTTCTTGCCGACCGTGCCGCCGTCGAAAGCTTCCGGTCCCAGATAGCACTCTACCTCGGCGAGCCAAAAGGCGAACCCTCGCCAGGGCACCCCGGACTGCATCCCGACAAGGCGCTGCCGCACTAGAGGCCGTCAGGGTATCGGGTGGACGGGCCGGTGGCGGACCTCCGCCCCGGCCCCACGTTTGCAACAGGTGAGCCATGAATATCGTCGTCATCTGCGGGAGCCTGCGTAAGGCCTCGTTCAATATGATGCTTGCGCGGAACCTCGCTGCACTGGCGCCAAGCGACATGCGGCTCACGCTGCTCGATGGCCTGGAACGCTTTCCGCCCTACTGCGCCGATATCGCGCAAACCCCTGAGATCGTCACGAGATGGGCTGACGCCATCGCAGCCGCTGATGGCGTCATCGTGGTGTCGCCCGAATACAACCACTCCGTCCCGGGCACGCTCAAGAATGCGCTCGACTGGCTTTCCCGAGATACTAACAACCCTTTCGCCAGGAAGCCCGTTGCCCTCCAATCGGCTTCAACGGGGATGCTCGGCGGCGCGCGCATGCAGTACCACCTCCGTCAGATCATGGTCTTCTTCGATGCGCGCTTGCTGAACAAACCTGAATTTTTCGTCAGCCACGCCGCCTCCAGGTTCGCCGCCGACGGAACCCTTCGCGACGAAAACACCGCTGAAGCAATAGCCGGGCATTTGGCCGCTTTTCGGCTGTTCGTGCGCGACCATCAATCTGAAAGACCGTGGGGCTCCAATGACGTTCAACAGGCGGGCGCCGGCTAACCGAACGTCTGCGAGGCTGGAGGACTGACACATCGAAACGTCTCCAGCAGATACGCTGCAGACGACGTTGGGAACAGGAGGACACGATCCATGCAACTCAAGGACAAGACGCTATTCAGGCAAGCAGCCCTGATCGGAGGATCGTGGGTTGAAGCCGATGCCGCAAATGCCATTGAGGTCAATGACCCTGCTTCAGGCGAGGTGATTGGCATCGTTCCCAAGCTTGGGGCCGCGGAGACGAAAGCCGCCATTGTGGCGGCCGAGAGGGCTCAGAAGGAATGGGCGGTGCGCACCGCGAAGGAGCGAGCCGGTGTCCTGCGTCGTTGGTTCGAACTGATGATGGAGAACCAGGGAGATCTTGGACGTATCCTCACACATGAGCAAGGCAAGCCGCTGGATGAGGCGAAGGGGGAGATCGCGTACGGCGCCAGTTTTGTGGAATGGTTCGCGGAAGAAGCACGCAGGATCTACGGCGATATTGTTCCCGGGCATCAGCGAGACAAGCGTATCCTGGTGATGAAGCAGCCGATCGGCGTGGTGGCGGCGATTACACCTTGGAATTTTCCCAACGCCATGGTCACACGAAAAGCCGGCCCTGCGCTGGCCGCCGGCTGCGCCATGGTGCTTAAACCTGCCTCGCAAACCCCGTTCTCCGCAATCGCTCTTGGCGTCCTTGCGGAGCGGGCCGGCCTTCCAGCCGGGCTGCTTAGCGTCATTACCGGTTCGGCTCGCGAAATTGGCGGGGAGATGACCAACAACCCTATGGTGCGGAAACTCACCTTCACCGGTTCTACCGAGATCGGCGCTGAGCTGTATCGCCAATGTGCTCCGACCATCAAGAAACTCGGGCTGGAACTCGGCGGGAACGCCCCATTCATCGTGTTCGACGACGCCGATCTCGATGCGGCGGTCGAAGGAGCGTTGATAGCGAAATTCCGCAATAACGGTCAGACCTGCATCTGCGCCAATCGCTTCTACGTGCAGGATGCTGTCTATGATGCTTTCGCCAACAAACTTGCCGCCGCTGTCGGCAAACTGAAGATCGGGAACGGGTTCGAGGAAGGGGTTGCGCTCGGGCCGCTTATTGATGCACCCGCACTTGTCACGATCGAAGCGCATGTCTCGGACGCCGTTGCGAAAGGAGCACGCATCGTCCATGGCGGGCGGCGCCATGGGCTGGGCGGCACGTTCTATGAGCCTACCGTCCTTGCGGACGTCACCCCGCGAATGTCCGTCGCCAAGGAGGAAACCTTCGGTCCGCTTGCCCCGCTTTTCCGCTTTGCGGACGAGCCGGACGTAATCTCGCAAGCCAATGACACTGAATTCGGCCTCGCCTCTTACTTCTACGCCAAAGATCTGTCGCGAGTGTTTCGCGTCGCTGAGGCACTTGAATACGGAATGGTCGGCGTCAACACCGGGCTGATCTCCACAGCCGAGGCGCCCTTCGGCGGCATCAAGGCCTCCGGTCTGGGCAGGGAGGGGTCGCCCTACGGCATCGAGGAGTTCACTGAAATCAAATACGTGTGTCTCGGTGGCATCACCTAAGAAGGCGTGGCGAGTTCCTCGCGATTTGTTGCTGCAGCGGCTTCCGACCCCCTGAAGCAACAGCAAACGCTCGGGGCCACGTTTCCGAAAGCGAAGCTTCATTCGCCGCGCTGTCGAGACCAAGGGCGCGGGAAAAGATAGAACCTTTCGTTGACTGCAACAGGCTCGATCACTCGAGCACGGGTATCGCTGCATTCGTGTCCAATGCCTGCTTCGGGCTGCGTGTGCGAGTTGAGCCGGATGGCTTTCGGAAAAAGCAACAACCAGCCGCATCTCTGTCGGGGAGTGCGCGTCTTCTTGGTCGAACTCAATCGTCTAAATGGCTGGCTGGCTGCTATTCGTTTTGCGACCTCCGAAGCGGACAGCCCGCTTGCGGCCCCTTCCCAGTCGTTGAACTTACATCAGAGAGGACTGTTCAACGATGGGCGCAACCTGCCACTCCACCGCCACTAGTCGCTGTTTTTTCGTGATGCATTGGTGTGCCATGAGACAGGATCAGCGACCCACCGATTGATGTCCGACTCCCTCCATCCCGCACCGTTTAAGCTGATCTTGACCTGGGCCGGGAACGTGCCTTCGCCGATTTTTCGGTACATCGTCGAGCGGGACAAGCCGGTCCGCGCGAGGACGGTCTTAAGGCGAATGATACGATCCAGTTCAGGCATGGCTGCCTTGTCTTTCGCTGAGAGCATTTGGCACCTGCTGGAACCAGACAGGACAACCCAAGGTCGCCGCGCAATCAGATTTGTCATCGCGTCGATCTGGGGCGTGAAAACGGCGGCGAATCGGAGGGTTTAGATTCCTATGCCACGGCCGCTGCCAATGCCGTGGTTGAAAGCGAGTTCCACACCCAGACGCCGGCCGGATTCGACCTGGATGCCAAGCGCCTTCTTATGATTGGCCAGTAGGGATTCAAGTTGAGGATCGCGTTCAAGGCTCTTGGCCATATCGGACATGGCCGAACGCGTTGACTTGTAGCCGGACATGTCGCCGGTCTGATATTGCTCCCGTCCCGTCCGATCGAGCTTTTGCCAGCGTTCGACGAAACGGTCGGCGCGGCGGCCGGGATCGATGTCCATCCCGGTGCGGATTTCCGTTTCAAGCTGGAGAGCAAGCACGATTCGATTGACGCGGCCGGCACCCGCTTCACGAACCAGCTCGGGATTTTTCACATAAGCCGCTTCAGCATCGCGCCAGCCATACGGCCGCACCTTCTCGAAGGCGCTACGTGCATCCCTCAACTCGCGCATCTGCTCGGGACTGCCCAGCCCATCCGCATTTCCGTTGTGCGATGTCGCGTCGAGAGCGCGTGCGTGACGAACAAGCGCCTTCGTACGAGCGCTTCGCAACGCCGCTTCCGCGTCCACCGGCACATTCGCGGCGCGTGGCACTCCGGTGGCGAGATTTCCTCTGCCGGGCGTCGCGTCTGCATCTCCGATCCGCACCCCAACACTCTCCCTTCCCGGCCCAGGTCCACGTTCCTGCATGGGCTCGCCGTCTGCGGGCGAGCGCAACCCGTCCAGCAATCCGCCGATCCTGTCGCGCAGCTTCTCCGGAACGATCCGGCGCACAATCTCGACCACGCGCTCGCGGAACGTGATGCCGCGCCGCTCGGCATAGCTGTGCGCTGAGTCGACCTGCTTGTAATCCAACGCCATGTCCTTGGCGCGGTCCCGTGACAGCGTGCGGTCCAGCCGGTCCCGCGTACTGAAGTCGTCGCCGCCATAATGCAGCTCCATGCTGTCTCGATGCCGCGACAGTGCGACGTAGCTGCCATGCGCATCCATGCCCGGCGTGGCGAGCACATGGGTCCGGTCGACGGTCATGCCCTGCGCCTTGTGAATGGTTGCGGCATTGCCGTGGTCGATGTGCGCGTAGTCTTTCAGGTCGAACCGCACCGACCTGCCATCATCGGTGCGCACGGTCATGCCTTGTTTGCTGACTTCTTCCACAATGCCGAGCGTGCCGTTCTTGACGCCAAGCCCGCGCTCGTTGCGCAAGAACATGACCCGGTCGCCGCTGGCGAAGTTTCTTGGGCCGCGTTCCACATCCACCTGAACCTCGTCGCCGAGATCGCCAGCAGCGCGCATGCGCTCGCGCGCTGCCTGGTTCAGGGCGCGCACCTCGTCGTTTGTGTGGGTGAGAATGATCCGGCTTGCCTCTGGATGGGCCTGCCTGTCGCGATCCCAGCGCTCGACGAGTTCACCTCGCGCCTCATTGCGCGTTGCAGCCTGATGCACCATTCCTTGCGCGTCATAGGCGCCGATCGCGGCGCCGATCCTGCCGGTTGCCAGATCGCGCGTGGCATCACGCTGCCAGTCCTCGCGCTGCCGGCGCACCTGACCGATTTCGACGCCGCCGTGTCGCTCGCGAATCGAGCGGAATGCAGCGCCGGCTTCGATTGCCTGCAATTGCTGCGGGTCGCCGACGAGGACGATTTTTGCGCCAACGTCCGCCGCATGGGAAAGCACGCGCTCCAACTGGCGCGTGCCGACCATGCCGGCCTCATCGATCACCAGCACATCGCGGGCGGTGAGCAGATCGCGGTTCTGTCCCCAGCTATGTTCCATACTGGCGATGGTGCGTGACAAGATGCCCGATCCGCTTTCGAGATTCTCGGCGGCAATGCCGGAGAGTGCCGCACCTCGAACCTCGTAGCCCGCCGCTGCCCATGCTTGGCGCGCAACGCCAAGCATGGCGCTCTTGCCCGTTCCGGCAAACCCGACAACGACACCAAGACCGCGACCATCGGTGATATGCGCAAGCGCATCGGTCTGCTCACGTGACAGGACAAGCCCGCGTTGCGCAGCCCGCGCCAGCGCTGCGTCGCGATGTGCCTCACTCACCGCGTGTCGCTCGTCCAAATCGATACGCTCCGCAGCGCGGTGAAGGCGCTGTTCGGTCTCGATCATCTGCCGGGTGGTAAAACGGTCTTCGCCGCGTCCGTCCTTGCCGAGTTCGACCAGATCGGGTGCGTTGCTGATGGCTGCCACCACCTCGTTGAACTGCTCCATTCCGTCGCTGTGGCGATGCGAGAACTTCGCAATGTCTTTTCGGGTGAAGGTCGATTGCTGATGCGTGATGGCATCGAGCGCCAGGGATGGATCGGCAATAATGCGCGCACCATTGTTGCGTGCGATCTCGCGATGCAGTTCGGCGCGATCTGCTTCAGTGTCGCCAGCGTCCAGGCCACTGCTCTCGATGCGTTGGGCTGGCGCACCAATCTGCGTCTGCGGCTCCAGGGCAATGCCCTGCGCTTCCAGGCTGCGATGATCGATGCGCACGTCGATGTCCAGTTCGGCCAGCCGTTCATTGGCCAGCTCCGCCCACCGCTCGCGCCAGCGCTCAACCATCTGGGTAGCATTCCAGTCTCGAACCTTCGGACCAAATCCGTTCTGGTCCACGGACCGCATGGTCAGCATGACGTGGGCATGCGGTTTGGGGCTGCCATCCTCCGCCCTGTCCCAATGCACATTGAGATCGGCCACCATGCCCCGGCTGACAAACTCGACTTGTACAAAGTCGCGCGCCAGTTCGATGCCTTCCGCCTGGCTGAGTTCGCGCGGGAGCGCAAACTCGACCTCGCGGGCAAGCTGCGCATCCTTGCGGACTTCGAACGCCTCGACATCGTTCCACAGCCGTTCGCGGCCGCGCCAGGCTTCGGGTGCATTCGCAGGCAGCATCACTTCGGAATGGACGACACCACGTTTGGCTGAAAAATCATGGCTGCGTTCGATCCGCGCGTCACGCAATCGCGAAGCCGAGCGGTATGCGGCCGACGCCACGGCGCTTGAGCCTGCCTTGCGGCCAATGACCTTGACGTGAAGATGATAGATCGCCATCGCGACAGGATCATTTACACGTCAAAGCGCACGTCGGCACGACGTATAAGCGCGCCCTCCCTCGAAAAAATCTCGGGATGGACCAGCCCGTCCCGGGCTGTCTCGGCAACGCTGAAGCCTTCCGGCGGACGCTCGCCTATCATTGCTGTATAGACAACCGACGGAGACAGCCATGCGCAAACCACGAGACTTCGACGCGGAGCTGAAAGCGCTGGAAGAAAAAGCGCGCGAGCTCAAGACGCGAAAGATGCAGCAGCTTGGCGAACTGGTGATCGCCACCGGCGCCGATCAGCTCAGCAGCGACGAACTGGCCGGTGCACTGGTCGCAATTGCCGAGACGAAAGACATCTCAAAGCGTGAAGCATGGGCTAAGCGTGGGGTGATGTTTTTCGAGAGCAGGTCCCGGCGAACTGCTTCGGCATCTTAGCGCAACCCACGCGGCACTCAAGCGCAACAAGGCAGCACACAATCGCCGGCAAGCGGCTCTGGCTCGCAATGACATGCGCACCTGGCAGGTCGAGCGACGCCAGCGCACGCGACAGCTCATCGAACTTGGCGGTCTCGTCGTCAAGGCAGGCATCGTTGATCTGACCAACGACGATCGCACCACCATGTACGGCGCGCTGCTTTGGATCGCCGCCAAACTGCAGAGCGATGAAGGCGATCATGCTCGGGACCTATGGAATGCGAAGGGGAAGCTGGCGTTTGCATCGGAATGGCATGAAGACCAAAAGAGCCAGCGAACATAGCGGTGGTCGCCGAGCGGCGAACGATCCAAGCCGCCCATTAAGTCACACTTGGCCAACAACCACTCCTACACGGTCGAGCGGAGCGGATGGAAATTGATGGCCATTGTTGCTGCAGTCGGCCGCCTTGCGAGCCTGCGGCCCTGCTCTGCACAGGCGGCATTGGCGGGGAAGCGAGGGGAAGTTCCTCGCTTCCCATCGAGTCGACAAGGGTATCCGCAGGCGATCAGAACGATGAAAGCGAAGCTTACTCTTATAGTGTTGTGCAAGAGATTTGGATTTTACAGAGAAACGTACTATTCCTCGGTGGCGGCACGGGGAAATCAAACGTCGCTCAATTCGTCCGACACAATAAGAGGAAGTTATATGACCACTGCTCTCCAACAATACGGCCAGCTGGATACCGTGTCGATAGCGGCCGACATCGTCGCCGCCTATGTGTCGAACAATCCACTACCGGTCGGCGAGTTGCCGAAATTGATCGGCGATATCCATGCCGCTCTGAAAGGCATCGGCACGCCGGCGGTAGAACCTATGATCAAGCAGGAGCCGGCAGTATCGATCAAGAAGTCGGTGACGCCGGACTTCATCATCTGTCTGGAAGACGGAAAGAAATTCAAATCGCTCAGGCGGCATCTTCAGCATTTTAACCTCACCCCTGACCAATACCGGCAGAAGTGGAACCTGCCTGCCGATTACCCGATGGTGGCACCGAACTACGCGGCCACCCGCTCGGCTCTGGCGAAGGCATCAGGGCTCGGGCGCAAGGCGGCTGCGCCTCCTGCCGCGGCGGAAAAACCAAAGCGGGATGCTCGCTCGGCAGCAGCGAGAACAGCTGCGGCAGCCATCAAGTCACCAGTGAAGAAGGCGCGCAAGGCACCGGCCAAAGCGTAGCGCGCTGGACCTGGCGGACGACGTGCCAGGCTGTGTAGGACCTGAACATGGCAAAGCCCCGCCTTGCGGCGGGGCTTCGTGTCAAGTCGGATCACTCTGCGGTGCGGCGGGACCAGATGAGCGAAAAGTCGCCCTCGGTGTCTGTCTCGACCAGGCTCGCATAGATCGGAGCGGGGAAGCTGGGATCGTCGAGCTTGACGGAGTGGTAGTCGCGGCCCTCGCGCGAGGTCTTCTTCCATGCCGCCCCGAACTCCGTGGCGCCGGCGAAGATTCGGAAGTCGGGCTCCTTTTCATTTTCGCCATCGGCCGGAGAGAACGTCACCGTCTTGACGTTGAGGTTGAGGGTCTTGACCGAACCGGAGAAGCCGTTCGCGGTGCGCGAGAATGTGCCGATCGTAGCCATTTTGGTGGTTCCTTCTGTTTTCTCGGGCCGCGCCCGTCGCGGCCTCGATGGTGGTCGTGAGACCGGAGACGATCGGTCCGCACCCACCGGGGTCCCCGTTGCGCTTGCGCAATGGGGTGGTCCTTAGGGGCTGAAACGAAGTGGAGGATGGCGACGCGAGGCTTCCTTGAACCGCGAGGAATGGACGCGCAGCGGCCAGGGGAAAAAACGCAGCGGCGTCGTTGCGGGGAGACGATCGAGACTGAGTGAGGCGAAGGCGGTCTTCGGTCAGACCCAATCCATTCGAGGACGCCCTGGGTGTGGCTTAGAACGAACCGGCGAGAGGAAACGCCAGTATGGCTACAATCGGTTATGGCCATCATCGTCCGCGCCGAAACGCTTCTACGCTTCGGCCAAAAGACGTTAGCTCAACCGCCAGGACAGTGTCAGTCACTACTCCAACCGGTGAAGAAGGGACGCCCGATTTCCCTGATCTTTGGGCTGCACCATCGCGTTCGGGGCGGTTCGAAAGCGTCCGAGAGATTGCTGAGGCAGCGGCTTCCAAGCCGCCCAATGCCGTGA
Source organism: Mesorhizobium sp. M0016 (assembly GCF_040324035.1). Taxonomy (NCBI): domain Bacteria; kingdom Pseudomonadati; phylum Pseudomonadota; class Alphaproteobacteria; order Hyphomicrobiales; family Phyllobacteriaceae; genus Mesorhizobium; species Mesorhizobium sp. M0016. The sequence goes on from NZ_JAMYVM010000001.1 coordinate 252,884, forward strand.
GGATTTCCGATCTCACGGCTTATCTTGGTGACTGTGGTTGCCGCTGGCGCGCTAGTCGCGCAGACCGCCATCCAGCACAGCGAAAGTTTGCCGGATTTCAATGCATCGAACTGGTTCGGCTCGAAGCCGGCGCCGATCGCAGGCGTTGCATCGGTCATCGATGGCGACACGATCGAGATCCATGGCGAGCGAATCCGCTTCAATGGCATCGACGCGCCCGAGAGCAAGCAGTATTGCGACGACGGCAAAGGCGCTCGATAACTTCCTCGCGACCTCCAAGCCCGTGCAGTGCTCCTTTGTCTCCTGGGATCGTTACGGCCGCTTCGTAGGCGATTGCAGACGTGCTGACAGCACCAGCGTGGCATCTTGGATGGTGAAGCACGGCCACGCGCTGCATTGGCCCCGCTACAGCCTCGGGGCCTATGCAGGGCAACAGGCGAAGGCAAGGGCGGCAAAGGTCGGACTCTGGGTCGGAAAGTTTCAAGCGCCTTGGGATTGGCGTGCGGGGCATGCGGACAGGGCTCCAGCGATTAGCCAGCCTCTCGGGATCATCAACAACCAGGTGGCGCAGAGCTATTCCTGTCAGCCGTGGCGAACCTGCCCGCAGATCAGTTCGTGCGATGAAGCGAATTGGTATCTGGCCAATTGCTCTTGGGGTAGCAAGCTCGATCGCGACAAGGATGGCATTCAGTGTGAGAGCTTGTGCTAAACCGCTTTCTGCGGTGCTCGGACCATTCCCGCTCCACGGTCGACAAAGTCGAGTCCGGGAACAAAGCGGTTCAGATTACACCCTGCCAGCAACTGGGCGCGAACCGTTTCGCCGTTTGCTCGGCCATTGACTGTTTCGGCCCACTCCCACCAGAGAGCGGCGACACCGGCGACATGTGGGCATGCCATGCTTGTCCCACTATCGAGGCGTAGTTTGTCATCGAGCGCTGCGGAAAGAATATCGACTCCGGGCGCGCAAAGCTTCGGATTGATGTTGGAGAAGGGCGCTATGTGCAAGCCGGCAGAGGAACGACTCGCGGCACCCACCGAAACGATGTTTGGTGAGGCCGCCGCCGGCACACTGACGTCAATCACGAAATCTGGATTTTCGTCCCGTAGACTTTCATTCCCTGACGCTGCGACGATCACCATGCCTTTTCTGTCAGCCGTTTCTACTAAAAGAAAGTCGACAAGTGTCCGGAACAAGGCAATGTTTTCGCGATAGGCTTTCAATGCTTTAGATGTGGCGATTTTCTGTGGGTTGCCGCTGTCTTGCAAGCGCTGCTGCAGTGCTGGAAAGTCAAAACCAAGAGACATTGAGACAATATTCGCGCCTTCGCTATGTGCCCACTTCAATGCTTCGAGGACAGCAGATATGTTACCGCGACCATTGTCATCAAGCACCTTTCCGACGAGAATATCTGTGACCCCTCGTGCCACCCCAATTCTTTTTCCGTCGACATCGCGACCGAAAATAGTTCCTGCGCAGTGAGTACCATGGCCATGATTGTCCTGATCTGCGCCCGATGTGAAATTCTTTTGGGTTAGGTTTGCGCCGACAAAAGCGGGATGCTCTCCCCGAATCCCGGTGTCCAACACTGCGATCTTGACGCCAGCGCCAGAGAGGTCGGCGGAATTGCTACCAAGGACCTCAAGAACCCCCCATGCATCCTTGGCTTCCGACGAAACGCTGCGGCTCGCCGCAGACCTGGCCTTGCCGGCATGGATCGGTTCAATGAGCGAGAGCGGCATGTTGAGTGCCAGCAGACTGTTTGGATCCCTTCTTGCGTCTGCCGCCTGCCGCTCGTTAAGACTCGCCGTGTCGACGCTATGAACATGTCTTAAGGGTCTTTCGAGTCGCTTTGCAACAAGCGTCTCACCCGCGTTTGGATGTGATTCGCGTATGCTGCCAAGCATCTCATCGACTGACGGGTCCGGAAGAATGGCTCTTTTTCCGTCCGGTCCAAGTCGAAGGATCACATAATCGAGGTCTGCCAGGATACGTCTCCGTGCAACCAGATTTACACAAAGGAATTTCTGCAAGTACTATTGCCAGTTGGAGTGTTCAGGTGCAACGATTGTTTAGTCGGGTTGTTTCGACCCGGGGGTGACAAATGTCGGGAGTCTGGCAGGAGAACATTGTTCGCCTCTGTTCCGCCGATGGGCAGGCGCTCGGGACCGGGACGCTTGTGTCGACGCGGCAGAACGGGTTGTGCGTCCTGACCTGTGCGCATGTTCTCAACGCGGCCCTCGGTCGCGATGACTACTCGCAGGCCAGGCCCGGCGACGAAGCCGAATTCCTTTTTGATCTTCCGGCGAGATCGCGCGATCGCAAGTACCATGCGAAGCTGCTGGAGTGGTCGCCGCCGCGGCTGGCGATCGAACGGGTTGCGCAACCGGTAGGCGACATTGCGCTTTTGAAGATCGTTGAAGACATCCCGGCGAGCGTGCGGCCCTACTCGGCCGATGATCTTGTCGTTGACGAACTTGAAGATCGCTTGGTACGAAGCTTCGGCTTCTCGCAGCCTAACGGTGAATTTGCTGCGGGCCGACTGCTTGGTGGCGATGTCGGTGGCTGGGTGCATTTTACTGCCGATAGCATACAGGAATCGTTTATAGCCCCAGGCTTCAGCGGGGCGCCGCTTCTAGACGAGGAGCGCCGGTTCATCCTTGGAATGGTAGTTGCGGTCGATGACGATGCCGACAGCCGGATAGCCTATGCTCTTGGTACTCAGCTGATCTGGACAGCGTGCCCGCAGCTGGCGCGGCCATATCGAGGCCTGCGGGACTTCGGAGAGCGCGATCGGGCGTTCTTCTTCGGCCGCAAGATCTTCGTCGGCAAGCTGCGTGAGAAGCTCCGGACTTACCCGATAGTCGGCGTTGCCGGAGCATCGGGTTCGGGCAAGTCCTCCGTGGTCAAGGCCGGGCTGATCCCGGAGCTGCGCAAAGAACGCAACTGGACCGTTCTGAAGATGAGGCCGGCCGCCGATCCGTGGGCTGAGTTGGCGAAGGAGTTGATGCCGCTGCTGCATGAAAGGCTGCCGCTCGGCGAAGGGCTGGGCAAAGAGGAGGAGCTGACACAGAAGCTGCGGGACGATCCATTGCATCTTGGCACTTGCCTAAGAGGCATTGCCAAGGCACAGCGCAGTGACCAGATCCTGCTCTTCGTCGATCAGTTCGAGGAATTGTTCACGCAGGCCGGCCACGAGCCGGAGCAGCCTGCGGGCCGAGACGCAGTAAAGGCGAAGCGTCCGGACTTCCGCGACCTGATGATACGGACGGCTTGGCTCAAGGGGTCGCCATCGATTCAATGGATCTACACGTTGCGGGCCGACTTCGCTGGCCAGGCCTACCGTCACCCTGCTTTCGTCGAAGCACTTAAGGATGGCGAGGAGAAACTCGCCGACATGAACGGGACTGAGCTTCGCCAGTCGATCGCGGCACCGGCTCGCAACCTGATGGTCACATTCGAGGATGGTATCGATGGGGGCCCTTCGCTCAGCGAACGCATTGTCGACGCGGTGGAGGCCAGGCCGGGCTCGCTGCCGCTGATGGCGCACCTTTTGGAGAAGCTTTGGGAACTCCTCGAGCGGCGACAGATCACCCATGCGGCATATGACCGCCTGGGCGGCCTCGAGGGCGCACTCGACCGTCATGCCGATGAGGTCTTTGACAGGCTCTCCGAGGAACAGAAACTTAGTGCCCGGCAGCTCATGTCGCGGCTGGTGAAGGTCGAGGAGGGCAATGAGGCGACCCGGCGGGTGTCCACGCGCGAGCAACTGGGCGAGGACCTGTGGGAGGTGGCAGGCCTGCTCGCAGAGCCCGGCAGCCGGTTGCTGGTGATCCGCGGTACCGACGAAGGCGCGCGGCAGGCGGAGGTCCGAGAAGTTGACCGGCAGGCACGGCGGCAGACCGTCGAGGTGGCGCATGAGGCGCTACTGCGCAATTGGGGAAAGTTCCGCGACTGGCTGAAGCAGGACCTTGCCTTCCTGCTCTGGAGGCAAAGGCTAGGGCAGCGGTTAACGGACTACGACGAAGCGATTGATAAAAGCGGTGTCCGCCTCTTTGGCACCCCGTTGCAAACTGCGCTCGGTTGGCTCCAGACTCGAAGGAACGATCTGTCGAAAAACGAACAGGAGTTCATCGAAACATCCGCCCTTGAAAGCGACCGCGCCGAGGCGGAGCGCCGCGAACAGGAGGATAAACTTAAGCAACAGCAGGTTGAGATCATAAAGCGACAACGCCAATTTATCGTTGTCGCAATTGTTCTCGCAGCATTAGCTGTCGGCTTTGGTGTGTACGCGGTCACGCAAAGATGGTCTGCCGACGACGCGCTTCGGCAAGCTTTGATCACGCAATCCCAAATGTCTGTCAGGCTGTCAGACGAGCAGCTTGCCGCCGGCAATCCAAATGAAGCCCTAGCCACCGCCCTTACAGGTTCGCAAACAACGGATTTGAATGATTTCGATAGACCAATAGTCCCTGACATCGCGGTAGCGGTTTCAAGGGCTGTCGCCCAGCAGAATGTTAGTGAGTCTTTGCGGGGGCATTTGGACTCTGTCGTCAAAGTTTATCCAGGGCCTGAAGGCACATTCGTCCTTACCGTTGGAGCAGATGCGACTGTCAGTTTTTGGAAACAAAGAGAGGGCTACCCCCACCGCTTGATAAAAACTGTCCGAGTCCTAAACGACATCCTAGCAATATCTGCGACCAAACACCTGGTCGCCTTCTTGTCAGAAGACCGTACTGTCGGCTTATGGGATCCGTCCGAGAACGAGTCAAAAATAGATTATCTTAAATCTAACAATTCTCCCAAGAGGTTAGTGCTGAGTGACAACGGGGAGCTTCTTGCTGAAGCCGGAAGCGATGGTCAAGTTGTCGTGTGGAACGTGCCTAGTAAGAAGGTCATATGGCAGGCGCCGTCTCCGGTCTCTGACATTACATTCATGGCTATTGATCCGGCCTGGCCATGTTTAGTGGCCGCTACTGCGGGAGGGAGAATCCTAAAATGGGACCTGAAGAGTGCGGTCGAGCCCTCCGTGCAGGCAGCATCGGGCCACCTGATCGATGGTAGCTTTGTGCGCCACGGCCAATTCATATACACGACAGATGACGGAGGAGTTTGGTCGACACCGGTGTTAACCTGGTCAGCGACGACTAAACTGGGCAGCCACGACCGATTGGCAACTTCGATTGCCGTTTCTCATGACCAGAATCTTGTTGCTACAACTTCGATCGATGGCACGGCTTTGATATGGAACGCTACAAATCTTAGTCGCTGGAGACGTCTCAGGCCACACTTGACTTCTTGGATCAATGCCTCCGCCTTTTCACCTGATGGAACTAAATTAGCTCTTGCGAGCGACGGCAGCAACATTTCGATTTGGGATCTTGGGTCTGACGACCGCTACCCTTCTGAAGTGGCTATTCTACGCGGTCATTTGGGAACTGTGCTCGACCTCCGTTTTAGTCCAGATGGAAAATGGCTTGCAAGTGGTTCCACGGATGGCACGGCGCGACTGTGGAAAATACATACGAACGAAACACCTTATCTTCGCCAAGCGCACACCGGCCCCGCGCTACATGTACAATCTGCCGGGGGTGACTTCATTCTTTCAGCGGGACTCACAGATAAAGAGCTGCGGGTGTGGGCGTCGGACGGCCCCTTCCCCATTCGTTCAACTCAACTTCATTATGTACCGAGCGCTCTCGCCCTTTCCGCGGACGGTACGCGCGCTTTCGTAGGCACTCGGGCGGGAGAGCTCATTCTCTTTACAAAGTCGATACCGTCACAGGTGGTATTCTCCAAGGACAACGGCGTAGTAACGTCCCTCGCCCTTTCGCCGGATGGTAGCCTGTTGGCTGCCACTGGGCTTTCGGGCCATCTGCTACTCTGCCAGGTCCAGATCGCAAAACCCAAATGTGAAAATTTGACAGAACTGCCGGGTTGGGGAACCTCAGTCACGTTCAGCCAAGATGGCCGGTGGCTGGGCGCCTCTTCGAATGCAGCTGACGCCAGGACCGGGATCGGATTGATATGGAACTTGGTGCAACATACGAGTGGCCCCCTTTTGATTGGGCACATGGAAAGGGTATCATCAATCCGATTTGATACTTCTGGCAATAAGGCGGTTACGATATCGTGGGATGGGACGGCTCGTATTTGGGGTACTGCGACTGGGAAGGAGCTTGCCCGACTTGTAGGACACAAAGGCAATATAGTCTCAGCCGCTTTCAGCCCTGACGGCGAAATGTTGGCCACAGCGTCTTACGATAGAACTGTTCGACTATGGCTCGTTGGAGGCCTGAACGAGTCCTCTTCCACGAAGATGATAGACGCTACGAACGTACTCACAGTTCAGGGCGCTGATCTAAACAAAGTTGAATTTGACGATAGTAGTACGCTCGTTGCAAGTTCCTCGACCGATGGAACTGTGCGGATTTGGTTTGCTCGCAGCGGGGAGCTCCGATCAATACTGACGGGCGATGGATCACCGCTAGTTAGCATGTCAATTTCTCCTGACGGTCGACAAGTGGTGGGAAGCAGTCAGGACGGCGCCCTGTTGAAATGGGACCTTTCAGCAGTTCTTTCCCTACCAGACGAACAGCTAGTGTCATTCGGGCGAAGTGTGGTGCCCCTGGCGGGCGCTATTACTGCAAAGGACGAAACTCCATTGTTAAAGGATCACTTGTCATCGTCGGAGGCGCATTGCAGATTTGAGAAGCCGGCGTCGCTTGGCTTGCCTCCTCATTGGGTATTGGGATCAAACAGAGCTCGCGAGTTGCTGATAATTCCGGAGGCATGCTCGCGCTTCGCAGGCGCGCTGAACTCAGGTTCCATCGCCGCTGCGCGGATTGCCGAGGCCGAAGGGGACTATGAGACGGCCAAGCGCGATTATAGCTCGGCGCTGAAAGAGGGCAACGACGAGGGGCATGTAGGCTTAGGGGATCTTGCGTTTCTGTATGGCGTCGATTTGGGCACCGCATCGGATGTCGAGCGTGAATACACCTTGGCAAGAGACGCAGGCGTAGACAAAGCGGCATCACGTCTCGGCTGGCTTATGATCAATGACATTCCAAAAGCAAAGGAGTATTTTCGCGAAGCTGCAAAGCAACAAGATGCAGATGGCTATGCCGGGCTCGCCTGGATCCACGAGCAAGCAAACGCTTCTCTAGGGGATCTTTCCGAAGCCTTCTCTAACTATGTCATAGCCCAGCATCTATACGAAATTAATGGAGAGACTTCTTTAGCAAATATGATCGCAGATCGACGTGCGATGATAGCACGGCTCTTAGAGCCTAATCTGGCAGCTAAATTGCTCGTCTCATCGAGGGCGCAAGCCAATGACTAAGTTGGCACGCTTATTTTTACTTTTGGTCCGGGTAAGTACCATGACGGCCGGCTTTTTGACGAGTCTACTTGGAGAGGCATCTGAGATCCGCCTCCCCCATCAAAATGATCCGAATGATCTGAGGGCAATAGATCCAAGAAATGTACTTTCGAATGAGCCCCTCAATTTGTACATGTTTCTTGGAAAACACTTCTCATCGGTATTGCCGGGCACAACCTGGAATCAGCTCCCGGTCGCGGAGGAATACAAAAATGATTCCATCAGGTACGCCACGATCGACGGACTTAGAGAGTATACCAAGAATTGGAAATTTGCTGATAGAGATTTTTGTGTTTCTAACTATAGCTTATTTGTGATATTCTTCAATAGAGGTTATGTGTTCAAAGTAGAACTCCGGTTTGTGAGCGACGATTTCTTGGGAGATTCCGAGAACGACACCAAGCAGTATTGCTTTGACGAAAAACCGCTATTTGATGTGTTGCACAATGAAACGGGAGGCTCCCTCGTCGCAAAGGATGGAGGAAATGAGGTTATTGAAAGGACGAATAAATACGTCAGAATACTGACGACGGATTTTCATAGTGCCGATCTTAGCTGGGCCCTCCTAGGGGCGCCTGGCGCGGGCGCTCCTTAGCACGACATCGCTTGGCCTCGAGGATGCCCATCGGGACCTCCGGATTTCCCGCAGAATTCGACGAGGTCGTTCCTCCGTCATGCTCGGTATGACCCTCACCTCGGGTAGTAGCTCTCTCTGGAGCTTCACCATAGCAAGCAAACAAGGCGCGGTCTTGGTTCAAGTTCTGGTACATCGCGACCAAAGCCTCCCTCGCGCCGGGTGGTGTCTCCGTTTGAATTCCGGCTTATGACGACCCGTCCTCAACGTTCCGGCTCGTGGACTCGGCCGGCGGTCGCCCGTACAATCCTTGCACTGTTGCTCTTGAAAGCATGCACTACATGCCCGAAGCACGCGTCCTACGCCGCCTCGCCGCAATCCTGGCCGCTGATGTGGTGGGTTACACTCGGCTCATTGGCAGGGATGAGGTCGGCACTCTTGACGCACTGAAGGAAATCCGAGCCGGGTTGGTCGACCCAAAGATGGCGGAGCACCAAGGCCGCATCTTCAAAACGGCTGGCGACGGCATCCTCGCCGAGTTTCCAAGTGTCGTGAACGCCGTGGCTTGTGCCGTAGCTGTGCAGCGGGCCATGTCGGACCGCAACGCAGACTTGCCGGGGACCGAAAGATACAATTCCGAATTGGTATCAACCTCGGCGACGTAATCGTCGAGGACGACGATCTGTTCGGTGACGGCGTGAACGTGGCGGCGAGGCTCGAAGGCATCGCTCCCGTTGGAGGTGTCATGGTTTCGGGCACAGTGCGAGATCACCTCGGAAACCGTCTTGACCTGCAATTCGACGACAACGGTGAGCAGATACTTAAAAATATTGAGCGCCCCGTGCGAGCTTATGCGGTGCGCCTCGACGGTCCCGGAGCGACCCGCGCTTCGCCGGCATCGCTTTCGGATAAGCCCTCCATCGCGTTACTGCCGTTCGTCAATATGAGCGACGACCCCCAGCAGGACTACTTTGCGGATGGGATTACAGAGAACGTCATCACCGGATTGTCTCGGTTTCGCGATCTTTTCGTCATCGCGAGCAATTCGACGTTCGCCTACAAGGGCAAAGTCACGAAGATCCAGGATGCCAGCCGGGAACTGGGTGCCCGCTATATCCTGGAGGGCAGCGTACAGAGGTCGAAGGACCGTGTCCGGGTTACGGCCCAGCTCATTGACGGCAAGACTGGTCGGCATCTTTGGGCAGAGCGCTACGACCGAGGCATCGATGATATCTTTGCCGTGCAGGACGATGTCACCGAAAGAATAATTGGCAGTTTAGCCACAGCGCACGGAGGCCGACTGTTAAGGGCGTGGCACGAGCGCCCGGAAGTCGCGGGGACACGGAACTTCCAAGCGCTGGACTACTTCGTGCGAGGTATGGAGGCCATAGACTGAGGAACCTCGTGACGTGGTCCACGAAGAGCTGGGGATACTGGTATTGCGAGCCGTGGTTGGCGTCGGGGTAAAGGATCAATTGCGCATCGGGCAGATGCTGTTGCAGGTGATAGGAATTGATGGTCGGCACGATGACGTCCGTGCTGCCGTTCACCCCCAGGACGGGCTGCTTGATGTCCATCAGATAGGCGAAGCGCTCACCTTTGGGTTGACCCCATTCGCCGATCGCCGCCATTTGTGCCGGTGCGACCACGTCGCTGATATTTACGCCGCGATTGACGGTGCGCGCGCGGTAGCGATCGAGAAATTTGCGGGCGGCGGCTTGGCTCTTCTCTGACTGCGTGAAGAACACATCAATCCAAACCTCGCCGCGAACCTTGCCGAAAATCGCCTGGGCTTCCGGGGTGAGGCCTTGCCTGCCATCGCCATTGCGAGGCGCCGTGCCAACCAGGATCAGGCGGCGGACGAGGTCCGGCCGGGCTTGCGCACCAGTTGCGCGACACCGCCGCCCATGGAAAAGCCAAGGAGGTCTATGGTCTTTCCAATGCGTCATTGTCCGCGCCGTGATCGCGATTGGTCCGAAAGTCAGAGCTTTCAGCACGGTCCAGCTGCGTTCCTTTCGCAACTCGGGGATCAGCCCCGCCTTGATCACCGAGGATTTACCCGAACCCGATGCTCCGGCAACCCCGACGATCGGGTGCGTGCGGAGCTTCTCGCGCAGCTTGCCGACAAATGTCTTGCGGCCGAAGAAGAACGCTCGATCGCGCTAGCCGAAGTCAAGCAGACCCCGATACGGTCGCGCCAGCTGCGGGCATGCCGTCCAGATCAACTGAGTACCACGGCAAAGGCCACCGCCTGTCGGCATCGTCATCAACCGCCACCACCATGCCGAGGATGAACCGGCGCTCATCATCGAGAAGCGGCGCCCCGCTGAAACCTGGGGCGACGAACGATTCCTGAGCGCTCTCAGCCGCAAAATGCACCCAACCACCGACATCGCCGCCGAGCAGCCGTCCTGCGGCAAACGCGCCATTTGGTTGAGAAAAACCGAAGCTCCGCACCAGGCGTTCTTCAAGCTCGTCAACAATAAGATCATCAGCCGAATAGGGCCGTACGCTCGCTGGATTATCCTCAGCGATATTCAGAAGTGCAATGTCACCTACCGGCTGCGCGACCCGCTCGACCGCCAGCAGCGGCGGCCACCACTCCAGCACCTTCGCATGATACTTGCGATCACGGGATCTCGCCGGAAGATCGAACATAAAGTTCGCTTCATCGCCTGGTCTGTCCGGCGAATAGTCATCGCGGCCGAGAGCTGCGTTGAGAACATGCGTCAGGACACACAGGCCTTTAATGCCTGGTCATTACAAGTGTTCCGGTCCCAAGCGCCTGTCCGTCGCCCGAACAGAGGCGAACAATGTTCTCTTGCCAGACATCCGACATGCGTCACGCCCCGTCGCCCAAGGCTGAAAACAACCTGAAGAAGCAACCGTTGCACCTCAATAGTCAAACTGGCAATAGTAGTCGCGCAAAAATAAAACGGCATCGTCCAAATCAAGTGGAAACTCGTATCCATCCGTCGGGAAGAATCAGCAATGCGCCGCAGATCAGCAAGGGGAATAGGCGGCTGAACTCGTCTGAGCGAGACAAATCTCTCCACGTTTGTTTTGAAGAGGGGCCGTTGACCCCACGCTCCGAGTGATTGGTCAATATGCGCGTAGACGCTGCCTGGCGTCACCTCTCCAAGAAGATTTGCAGCGGCACCTCCACCGGAAGCGTGAGATACGCCGCCGCCAAAGCGCCGAAACGCGTGGAATAGAGAACGAAATGCGCCCTGCCCCGCAGCGGCCGGTGCGTCAGGGCGCCTTGACCTGGCCCCTCCCGCGACTGACGATCGGCACGTTGGGCGCGAAGCGCGCTGCCGAGGCGGTGGCGATCACGCTGGAACGGATCGAGAGGCCGCTGTCCTGATTGTTGTTGATGCGTTCGTTCTGCCACCACAGCACGGCGGCACCCGCGGCATGCGGGCAGGCCATGCTGGTTCCGTTCATCGCGATGAGCCCGCCGCCGGCCCTGGCCGAGACGATGTCGACGCCCGGCGCGCTGAGGCGCGGGCCGACATTCGAGAACGGCGCGATCTCGAGCGCGGCATTGGCGTTGCGCAGCGCCGCACCCACCGAGATGATGTCGGGTGAGGCCGCGGCCGGCACGCTGACCCCAACGACGTTCTTCGGGTTCTCATGCGCCCGGCTTTCATTGCCCGACGCCGCCACGATCACCATGCCGTGGCTCCCGGCGTTCTCCAGCAGCAGGTCCGCCACGCAGAGTTCGAACTGCTTCAGTGTCTCGCGATAGGCGACCAGCGCGATGGAGGTGGCGAACGGCACGGCCTGCCCGCTCTTCACCAGCCGCTGCACCATGCCGGGGAAGTCGAAGCCGATCGACATGGAGACCACCTCGACCTTGTTCTCCGCCGCCCAGCGCAGCGCATCGAGCACCGCCTTGGTGGTCCCCCTGCCATTGTCGTCGAGCGCCTTGGCGATGAACACGTCCGTGACGCCGGGCGCGACGCCGATGCGCACGCCGTCGACCGGGCCTCCGAAGACCGTGCCGGCACAATGCGTGCCGTGGCCATGCTTGTCGGCGAAGTCATTCGGATCGCCGCTGGTGAAGTTTCGCCCGGTGATCTTCTTGTTCTTGAACGCCTCATGGCCGCTATCGATGCCGGTATCGATGACGGCGACCCTGACGCCGGCTCCGTCGAGATTTGAAAGGTCCGCGCCGATGCTGGCGATGCCCCATGACATCTTGCTCGCCTTGGCCTCGCCTATCGCGTCGGCCGAGACCTGCATGCCGAAATCGGCCGCCGCGCGCGGCTGGATCAGCATCACCGGCATGTTCGGGATGGCGATCATCCCCGGCTCGTCGTTCTTGGCCTGCGCCTGCTCGGCCGTCAGCACCGCCGAGGTGACCGACAGGATCGGTGGCGGAGCTGGCGCAGCCGCCCCGGGCGCGCTCTCCAATACGTCGCCGAACACGCCTTCCTCGGCGCCTTGCAGATTGTCCGTTCTGGTCGGTCGCTCGATGATGACGTATTCGAGTTCAACCGGTGGCCGTTTGCGCGTTGCCATGATTTCCTCCTCGTTCAACCCTGCGGTGCCTGCCGCCACGGGCAATCAGTTGGTCTGCACGCCGGCTGGCCGTGCCGGCGTCGGGCGGCCGCATTCGATATAGCCGTCGCGCGAAATGGCGTTCGGGCACCACGTCTCAAGCACGCGCACATAGGCTGCCGCCGTTTCCGGCGCGAGCTTGCGTACCTCTTTCAGGAAAAAGTCGGTCTCCAGGAGCGGAACCTGCACCGCCGTCCGGTATGCACCTTCGCGCAGATAGATTTGCGCCGGAATCTGCATCCCGACCCCGTTAGTATCGATGGCCGAGACGAGCAGCCCCAGCGAGGTGCCGTGAGTCCGCACCAGCGCAGCCACCTCGGCCTGCGCGTCCGCGAGGCTCGAATGGGAACCGAACACGATCACCGCCGGGACGGTATCGCGTGAGCCGGTCTGTTGGTTGAGGAAGGCGGTGTCGGGAAACGTGCCCGGAGCATCGTCCAGCCGGCGTGCGACCATTTTCGGTGTGTCGGCATGCGAGGCGAGCCGCGCCAGCGGCAGTTCGGCGACAAGCCGCGCGCGGGCAAGGTCGACGACGCGCAGTCGCCCTTCGAGGCTGGCGGCAACGACCTTCGTGCCGTCCGGCGAGATGGCGAGATGGTCGACCACCGCCCCGTGCTCGGGCAGTTCGAAGCTCTGCGGCGCAGCACCGGTCAGGTCGACCAGCACCAGGGAATTGTGGGCATCGCCGGCGACAAGGAAGCTGCCGTCAGGCGCGATGTGGGCTGTAACGGCAGGCGTGTCGAGGCCGATCTCAACGAAGCGGAAGAAGCTTTCACTGCGGCCGGACGTAAGCTGAGCAGTCTCTGGCGCTGAAATGTTGGCGACATAGAGCTTGCCGTCGCGCGTCCGCAGCATCAGCTTCGAGCCGTCGGCGGAGAATTTCAGACCGTCGCGGTCCGGCGGGCCGACGGGCGTGGTGGCCAGCGCGAAATCAACCCCGTCGCCGCGCTGCTCTGATGACGCGACCAGCACACCCCGGTCGCCAAGGCCAACCGTTGCGACTATACGGCCATCCGCGCTGACGCGCAGGTCGTCCAGGGCCTGACCGCGCGGCCTCGCTTCGACGATCGCCCGGCCGGTTTTCAGATCGATGACCTCGAACGACCATTCGCCCACACGACGAGCCGCGAAATCCCCCGATTCGGCGAGGCGGGCGAGACCCCCGCCGCGGCTTTCGAAAGTTGCAATGAGGGAAAGCGTCGTTGTCGCATAAAGCCGGATGCCGCCCGCGTTGGTCGTGACGGCGATACGCCTGCCGTCGGAGCTGAATGCGATATCGCCCTCGCCCATCCTGTTCGAAATGTCCGACGGTCCTTGCGCAATCAGCGCTCGGGTTGCCGTGTCATAAAGTCGTAGCGGGCCTTCCGCCATGAGGACCGCGAGGGTGTCGCCCCGCGGGCTGAAGGCCAGTGCGCCGTTCACGGAACCGCTCACGCCGAGGTCGACAGGGTTCGCGTCCTGCGCCGTGAACACGAAGATGCGGCCTTCGGTGGTCTCGATCGCGCCGCGCGTGCGGGCGCGGTCAAGGATGACGCGGGTGATCTGCCCGCCCTTACTCTGCGCTAGCGTCGTCGAAAGCGCAGTGATCGCACGCTGCGCGGGTGTGCGCATTGCACCGCCGAGAAAGACCGCTTCCGCCACACCCGGCAGTTGGATAAGTTCGTCGCCGTCGGTGAAGGGCTGGTCGAGCGTCGTCTCGCTGGTGATCCTATAATCGTCGCCGGTGACCTTTTCCAGAAGGTAGCCGGACTTCTCAAAGCCGGTGTTATCGCTGCCGGGCTCTTTGTGAATGATGGTCTGGCGTCCGTCCTGGCTGATCCCAACGAGCTTGAGCTCCCTAAAGCCGCTATATTCGAACAGCGACCAGTTGGTGGCCGGAATGCCTGCTTGCGTGGTGCTGTAGGTGAAATTGTCCCCGCCCTCCTTGGTTTGCGGCCCACCTGACCCGTCACGGACTGCGGTCACGCGATAGACGACGACGCGACCGTCGACCCCTGCCGCCGCAATCACCGGATTGTCGTTGGAACCGCTCGCGGCGACGGCGACCACCGGTTCCCCCAGATTGCCGACATGCGATAGCGACACGCTCTCAAGGTCGCCAGATGCCGGCACAATAAGATCAATGGCAACGACTTGCCCATCTCCCGTGCCGGCGGCCGCGAGCGTGCCATCCGGCGTGGCAGCCACCGCGCGCACGTCCGACAGGTTGCCGATCTCGCCGACCTCCTCCACCTTGTCGTTGGTCTCGGAAACACGGTATTGATAGAGGCCGGTCGTTGGCGTCTGCGGCGCGACCTGCTGCTGCTGCTGTTGCTGCTGGTTGGCCATGACTGTCCGGCGTCCGGCGACGACGGACACTGTGTCACCGCTCCCGATCGCAAAAAGCCCGTCATCGGCCTCCGAATCCGCCGCCCCGACGGATAGAAACACGCGGCGTAGCGCGGCGGGCGGTGCCTCCGGATCGAATTGTTGAGTGAGATCGGCGCTGAGAGTGACGCGGAATATCGGCTCTGTTCGCAGCCCCGTCGCGCTTGGTGCGCCAACGATGCCCACGACCGGGCGCTGGGACGTGGCCGAGGAGGTCATCTGGCCCGTGCTCGGGAGATACGAATAGAGGGCGCCGCTGGCCGTGCCGATGGAGATCTGATCGTCGGACACCCAAACGAGGCTCGTAACCGTTTCGTGCGCCACTTCGGCCCGCGCGATTTTGCCGTCCAGCACCGTCTCGGCGTTGCCCACGAGCCATCGGACGCAAAATCCCGCCACCAGCGCACCGACAAGGACAAAGCCGATCGCCGGCACGTGCCGCGCGAGGCGAAACACTCTGCGCAGGCCGGCACCCAGGCGCTGCCGGAGCCCGTCGAGGACATTCGCCGGCCGGTTGGCCCGCCTGTTCGGCGCCAATGGCTGAGGCTGCCCGGCGCGGGCCTGTAACGGCGCTTCTTGTGCGGCAGGCGTCTCGGAAGGCGGCGGCGCCAGATCCGCCGACGCCCCATCCGGAGACGGCGGTGCATATGTCTCATTCGGATCGGTTGCAGACAAAACGGTTGCCAGATCGGGCGTCGCCGTTTCTGCCGGCCCGGATTCAGTCACCGTTTCCAGTTCGGGACCGCTTTTCTGCGTCTCGTCAAGGCTCCACAGCTTTTCCGGCGCGTCGGTGCTCTTTTGCGCCGGCTGGCGCTGCTTCTGCTCAAGCCCTTCAGGTTCCGGCCTGTCCGATTCCGGCATCATCCGACCACATCGCCCAGATCGCGCGGCGCCGTCGTCGAAAGGTCGTCCTCCGCATCGAGCCGCGTCCTGGCCCGCACTTCGGGGGCACGGCGGGCGAACCAGCCGAGGCTCATCAGCCGCCGGTAGACTGCCACGCCCAGCATGCCGAGCACGGAGACGGCCGCGACGGCGATAAGTGGCAGCCAGGCGCCCGGTGCATGCGGTGCTGCGGCACTCGACGGCCAGAACGACAGCATCGCCCAACACCACAGACCGACCGCCGCGACCACGGCGAGACGCAGCAGCACGATGTTGCGCGCCCGCTCGATGAAGATCGCACTCGAGGCCGGCAGATGCAGCGTCGGCACCACCTCCGGCATGTCGCGCAGCATGAAGTCGGCGATCACCTCGTCGGGAGCGATCTCAGTGCCGTGCTCGTCGGGCAGCCAGACGGTAAGCGCCCGCTCCCTGCCGGTTTCGCTGCGCTGCGGGCGCCGGCCCGGCAGCGTGGTGGCCGCAGCTTTTTCGGCCGCGCGCGCGCTGCGCAGCATTGCCGCCAATACGTCGCCGATGGCGGCGCGCTGCCATGGCTCCAGCGCCGAGAACAGGCTTTCGCGCAGCCATTGCGGCATGCGGCCTTGCCGGAACCATGGCAGCAGGCAGAGTTTCGCCAGGCGCTCCTCGTCATAGATCGCGCCGCGCGCGCCATGGAGTCGGTTGCCGAGATAGACTGTGATCACATAGCGCAACTGCGGATAGCCGGCGCAGGCGGCCAGCCAGTAGAAGCCATCGGCGCCCAGCCACTGTCTCAGATCGGCGATCAATTCGTCGCGGATCTCGTCGGCCGGCGTGATGTCGGACAGCATCGTGTAGTCGTCGTCGCGGACGAGGTCTGGACGCCGCGGCGTCGAATGCGTGGCACCGAGCAGGCCGGCTGCGGCCTTGAGCCAGCCCTGGATGCGCTCGACCAGTTCCTCAAGGTTGCCGCCCGAGACCGGCGCGGGCGGGCGCCAGAGCGCAAGCCGCCGCGTGCCGAAGCCGGCGGCAAGGTCGTGGAACCCTTCGGCCGTCGCGCGCCCGATCGGCGCGGCGAGCGCCGCCGACAGGTTCATCTCGCGCTCGCCCCATTCGGCCATCGGCAGCGGCGTGAGCAGCATGCGCGCCGGCCAGGCGCGCAGGAGATCGGCCACGAATTTATAGGGGCGCTCGGTGAAATAGTCGACGAGATCATGGCCGTCGGTCACCAGCACGAGCCGCGCGTCCGGATGCAATTCACGCAACGCGCGCAGGTCGAGCGGTCCCGACTGGGTGCTGCGCGCACTGGCACCGACCAGCGTGCGCGGGTCGGGGCTATACTCGTAGACGTTGAGCGTGAGCCCGCCGGTCTCGAGCGCCTCGATGAACCTGGCGACGCGCTCACGTTCATGATCGTTGTCGCGGTGTCGCGGCACTAGGAACAGGAACTCCGCCGCGCGGCTGCGGGTCGCGAAGACGGGCTGGGCGAAGCCGCCGCGCTGCAGCGTCGCCGAAATGCTGCGCCTGACGTCGAGCCGCTTGGATGGCACCGGCGGATGCCACGAGATCTGTCGCGCCAGCCGGCGCTGCGGCTTCGGCGCCGTGCTGGCGAGCTCGCTCGAAGCGATCGGCGTCGGCGTGCCGCGCAGATCCTCCGGCGGGTTGGTGAGGGCCGCCCGCATTGCGCGCGCACCCGTGGCGACCGCCCAGCCGAGCACCGGCACGAGCGGCAGGAACAGCAGCCAGCGCGGCCAGTCGGGCCAGCGTTCGGCGACCGGCTGCATGGCGCCTTGAAGCACCGGCTGGTTGAGCGCCTTGGCGATCTGGGCGGTGAGTTCGCCGACGCTCAGTGGCACCTCTTGCTCGCTAAGGTCGACCCCGAACTCACCAGCGAGGCCAGCCCTCAATTCACTTTCTTTCTCTCCGTCTTCGTGGTTGAGATCGTTGAAGCTGGTATCGTCTGTCAGCTTGCTCGGGTCGACGCTGTACATCTGGGCGGCCTCGCGGCGCACGATGTCGGCCACCTCGCCATACCGAAATGCCTGTATCCTTGCATAGAGCTTGGCCTGCGCGCCCTCTGCATCGTCGGGCGTCTTTTGCGTCGCCACGTCTATGCCCAGTTTCAGGCGCTCGCGGTCGAGCCCGACCGCCAGATCGGTCTCGGCGGCGGCGAGCGAATACTGGCCGAGCGCGTAGGCGCCGGCGAGCGTCGGCGGGATCGGCTCGTAGACCGGCAGCGGCCAGCGCTTCAGCATGGCCTGCAGGAACAGCGCCGGCTCGCCCACGAAGTCGGCTTCGCCGGCATAATATTCGGCGAGCGTGTAGGGCGAGATGCTGAAGCCATACTGCTCGGCGGCGGCGATCGTCACATCGAGGAAGTGCAGCCGGGCGGATCGTGCAGGATCCGCCGGCTGTGACGGATCGGTCTGCGCGCCAGGCGAAGCATTTGTGTGCGGCGTCACGCTCGCGCATGCCGGCGGACAGGTGCGCTGTGTGGCCGGCCCGGTGTCGGGCCCGAACTGCTTCCACAGCACCGGCAACAGAATGACGCCCGCGAGCACGGCAATGGCCGCGCCGGTCTCCCGACGGAAAAGGACGTGCTGGAGAGCATTCCAGACGTCGCGCCAACGGATTCTCGGTGGTGGCGGTGGTAGCTCCGGGGGCGGCTGCTTTTCCGGCGGCAGCGGAACCTCCGCTGCGCCGATCTCCGGTTCGAATCTGCCGGGCAAATTCCCGTTATCCAGCGTCCTGTCGAGCGCCTGTACCGATTCGCGCGTTTCGGCGAGCACCGGCGCGAGGTAGCGGCGCCACAGATCCTTGGCGGTCTCCTCGCCGGCGCGGCGCCAGCATGCGCCGGCATTCAGCCCGGTCATGGTCATGACGGCGTCGGCACGCTGGCGCGGCGAGACGTGCCGCAAGGTCGCGCCGAGGCCCGCCGCGATCCGCTCGCGCTCATAGGCGACGAAGAAGGCGTCCAGGGCGGCTTGCGTCCAGGCAAAGCGATAGGGTGCAGCACCGGCTTGCATGGGCGTCAGCCGCTCTCGAACGAGGTTTTCCCGGGCAGCAGGTTGCGCAGGATCTCGCGGTCGTTCTTCAGCTTAGCGAGCGCCACGGCCGCCGCCTCGAGCCGGACGCCGAGCTCCGGAGGTTGCTGGCCCGTGGGCGACGCCAGCAGGAAGGCGGCGTCAACGATCTCGGAGACGCCTGCCTTCTTGTCGACCGGCTGGTTGCGGAACTTGCCGACGAGGTCGAGCAGCTTCGTGCGGTCGCCGACATCGAGCACCAGATCCTGACCCGTTCGCAGGAAGCGCCGCTTGAGGTTGTTCTCGATGATGGCGTGCAGCCGGTCGACATCGGGAAACTGGATCTCGTGGAACACGCAGCGGCGCAGGAAAGCGTCGGGAAGCTGCCGCTCCTCATTCGACGTGATCACGATGATGGGCCTGAGCAGCGGATCCTCAGGGAAAGCCGGCGTCTGCGGCCGTTTGCGCTTTGTGCGCCCTTCCACATTAGGATCGGCGGCCGCATTGCTGCTGCCGAGTTCCGGCACGTTGAACTGCAAGCTCTCGATTTCGGAGAGCACGTCGTTGGGGAAATCGCGCGACGCCTTGTCGATCTCATCGATGATGACCACGGAGCGCTGCGGCGGCAGCGCCCCCTCCTGCTCGCTCGGATGCTGGTAGGCGCGTTCGCCGCCGAGCATCTGGCGCACGTCGGCGTAAGGCTGCGCGTCGAGGATCGCCGCGCCGAGCGCCTGGTATTCGATGTAGTTCGCCACGTCGGTGCGCCCGTCGCCGGCCGCGCCGCGGAAATTGGCGTCGCGGAAGCGCCCGATCGCGTCGTAGGTGTAGAACAGATCGCGCGCTTCCGAAACGGAACGTGTCGAGAAGAAATACAGCCGCGATATGCCGAGGCGCCGGGCGATCGCGTAGCCGAGTTCGGTCTTGCCGCCGCCAGGCTCGCCCGACACGAGCAACGGCCGCCCGAGCCCGATCGCCACGTCGACGGCGGCTTCAAGCTCGGGATTGAACACGTAGCCCGTGCCTCGATAGGCTTCGTCCATGCCGTTCGCGGTCAGCGGGACACCCTGGTCCTGCTTCTTGTCGGAGAACGAGCTGAACCACATGGTCGTGTTCCTCTACCTGGTGTCGCGGCAATATTTGGACGTGACGTATCGAAAAAGCTTCGGTTCGAGTGCCATGAACGGCATCTTGCCGCCGCGGAACAGCTTCCCCACGTCATCGGCAAGTTCTTCTCTGTTTATCTTATACGCGCGGTCGATGGTCGACATCCATTTGCCGAGCTTGTTGCTTTCGATATCATCGAGGCTCAGGCATTGGCCGCAGCCGGCTGGCGGGCGTGTCCAGAAATCCGCGACGGAGGCGCGCAGCCTGGCCCTCGGATCGCGCCCATCGCCTGAGTGTCTGTTGTCTTCGTAGACGAAGAAAACCTGGAACTCGGCGTTCTTCGCGAGCGGCACGCATCGCCGCCCCACCTCGGTCACCAGCAGGCGCTCGCGCTCGAAATCGAACTTGTCGAACGTCTGGCCGATGGCGAAGATGGTGCCTTGGGTCGACCGGATCTCGCGTTCGATTTGCCGTGCGATTTTCTCGGCGGCGGCAGTCGGGGGCAGGCTGGTGTCGAGCGTGACGGGACCGTCCAGCCACCCGTTCTGCGACCATCCGGTGTTGAGAAGGCGAGCGAGGCGTTCGTCGATTTCGGTTCTTGGCAGCCCTTCCAGCGCAAGGCTTGCCTCGCGCAACCGCGTCATGAAGAATGCCTGGCCATCGATGCGTCGGCAGGCGATAGCGTGGACAAGGCTCTGCTTTTGCCGCCGCGAATCGATGATGTTCCATTCGGCATCGTCGCGATCGAACAGCGCCATGGCGCGGTTGTGCCGTCGTCTCAGCACATCCTCGGCGATCGTTTCCGTTCCCTTGGCCAGTTCGACATCGGCGGCTTGCTGCGGCAATGTCTCGTCGTAGATCTTCCTGTTTTTGCGGAAGAGCTGCGCCGCTATGGCGCCGAGCGGGATCGCGCGCTGGCCGGGCGGCCGCTTTACATTCTTGAGCGCCGAACCCGGATCGCCGGCATGGTGCAGTGCGACCGGTTCCAGATTCTTGCCATAACAGATCGCGCCCGAGGAGCCGTGTACCGTCTCCGCATTGTGTGTCACCCGCAGTTCGCCTGGGTCGATGGAGATGATCGTGCCGCGCGACGGCACGTCGGGCAATGGCAGGCTCGAGACGCCCTGGTTTCCGATCGTGCAAGGATGATGGTAGATGTCGATGGGTGTATCCTTTGCCGGCCGCATCTCGGGTTTGGGCAGTACGAGCCAGCCGCGCCTTGCCGGCCGCGTGCCGTCGGGCCAGCCGGCGGCATAATCGGCAGGCAAAGGCAGCTCGCCCACCCTCTCCGCGAGCCGGATTACGGCGTAATCCAACTTTTCCGGATCGGCTGGCATGTCGGCGTTCAGATCTTGAAACGAATAGCTGGACATTGCTACGTCCCACACTTGCGCCAGTGGGATCCTCCGGCCCGTCTCTGGTGCGAAATAGTCGAAGTGCACGCGCGCGTCGGCCTGCCGCGTCGGGTCGCGCCGAAGCTTCTCGACCACGTGGTAGTTGGTGAGCACCAGATCCGGGCCGATCAGCGCGCCGGTGCCGTAGACACCGGCGAAATCCTCCAGCGCGCAGGTCCAGCTCCTGCGCTCCGCCCGCAATGTCGCCTCGTTCGCCAAACCCGCCCCCGCCTGACCCTACGCGGGTCATTCCGACGAGAACAAACCGCGCCGGTAATACTTTCAGCCATAAGAACAGATTAGGCAACCGGTAATGCGCGAATCTGCAACGTCGAAATAGACCAAACTTAACCAGCATGGCGAAGACGTCCAGCCCGACGCCGCTCAGGCGGAGATCGCGTGATAGCTTCCCGGCTCAAGAACCGTCATTCGTCACAAGTGTCCGCGAGACAGACCGATCGAACGCCGATATAGCTTCGGTGCGCCGTCCAGGCTCACCTGGCAGTCCGGGACTCGATGTTGCTTGGTTCGAACTTGCCGCCACAAATCGGGATCCGTTGATAGCCTGTCGCGTGATAGAGCACGTCGCTCCTGACGAGCTTCGACGATTTCAGATCGAACGCGAAATACCCGGCGGCCGCGCCGCCGCTGCATGACAATTGGTCTCCGGTAAAAAGCGTTGTGAAAAGATGCTTGCGCGTGCGGTAGCTGCCGCCCGCGCTGATGACGGTCGCCGACAGGAACAGCCGCGTGGCCTCGCCCTCCATCAGTGCCAGATATTCGGCGCCGAGCAGAAGCTGAGCCAATGCGCTGCTTTTTCCGGACTCCGGATCAACTTTGATCACCGCTTTGATCGCGGCGTCGACGGTGGCGAGCAACGCGTTGATCCGTGCCGTGGATGCCTCATCGGCCGGCATTGCCGCGACATGATTGCGAAGGCTTCGCAGGTCGTCAAGCAGGGCCATAACTGTCGAGACAGGCGCCCCGGCTCCACCAATGCTCATCGGAAAATATCCCGGCACCGACACCGGGATATTTCTTGCGATCAACTGCCCCGCAAGCGCCGGGTAGAGCGCGCTCTCCTTCAACTCGACGCTCCTGCCGAAATAGGCGGTTTCCGCCTTGAAGAAGGAAAGCAGAGTGGTGAGGCTTTGAACGGCAAGCGATGCGCTGTCCAGACCGGCTGTTATGGATTCCAGGCCGGGCACGGCCTCGGTGGGCGGCTTGACTTGCTTGAGCAGCGAAATCAGCTCCGCCCTCAACTCGATCACACGAGCGCTGAACCCGCTATAAACCCTTGCGGCGAGGATCAACTCGTCGCCGCCGATGATCAGCAGGCTGGGTTTTTCGGCCAGGCCGCTGATCTCGCTGGCGATCTGGCCCGCGATCTTCCGCAGCGCGCCGAGCGCCAGGATATCGACCTCGATCTTGACGTTTTCGTCGATTGCCGTCCCGCCGGCGGGAACGTCTGGAGGCGTGGCTCGCGGAGCCGGGTCGTCCGGCGGCGGGGCATCGTCTCCGGCGGAATCGGCTTCTTCGGATTTGCCTGTGCTCGCTATGACGCCCCCCAATTTCAAATCATTCGCCAAGGCCCGTCATTTGGTTCTGCCGGCACGCTTCTCCTTCACCGCTGCGGCCACGCCCGAGGAGTCACGCACCGCCTTGCCGCCGGCCTTTGCAAACTGGTCCGCCTCCGCGACGGACTTGTCGAATTTGACGAGCGGATTGCGGGACGCGATTTCCGAGATGGAAATCATGTAGCGCTGCCACACCGGATCGACCACGAACTCCAGCGGCACGTTGGACAGATCCTGGCGCAGCACGAAGCCGAAGCTCTGGAGCTTGCCGTTCTCGCTGGCGACGATGACTTTCCAGAATTCACGCGGAATCTGCGCTCGCACCGGGCCGGCGTCGTCGACGCCGAGGAATACCGGGTCGTCATCGGCAAGCACCGGTCCGGCGAAAATGGAGAGCCTGCTCGCCCCGGCCTGTTTCATCACGTAGTTTTCAAGATCGCCCCAATTGTTCACGCCCTGTGCCGACTGGTTGTAGACCGCGACCTGCGGTGAGCAGTTGGTGACGTGGAAGGTGTCGCCATTGGCGAACTGCACCTCCTGAAAGCTCCTGCCCCAGGCAACGTCCTCGCGCCGCACGATATGGCCGCGGTCGAACGCGCCCTTGTCCTTGGTGTAGAAGCGGTCGGGAAGCTGGAACGCAGGGTCGACACGCGGGTCCGGAAACCACTTTTCCATGTCCTTCTCGCCAAGGCCGCCGAGTGTCTTGCGATCGTAATCCTTACCCGGTTCGGGCCGCTTCGCCGCACTGCTCGCATCCAGGTTCGACGCCGTGAAGAGGGCGATGCGCCGCTTCCTGTGGAGGGCGAGCGAGAAATGGTGGTAGGGGATGAGCGGTTTGCCGGCGATGCTCACGACGGCATCGGGTTGGGCCGGGTCCGGTGGCGGCAAGGCAACGCCGAGAAACATGGCGTCGTAGCCCTTGCGCGTCGAATAGTCGGCGTCGTGGGTCGGCGACACCGCCGCTTCGGTATCAGGTGTTACTTGCGAGACAGGGCCGGCGACGACCACGGGCACTCCGCCGACGCGAATGCTGATCTCGATCGGTATCGTCCAGCTGGCGCTTTGACCATGCTGAAGCACACCAGCCACGGAGGGAACGGCCCCATCGTCCGGCTTCGGCGATGGCTTCTCATTGTCCGGGTCGGCGCGATCCCACCACTTTTGCCACGGAGGCGTTCCGCCCCTGGCGGCTGGCGCGAAGTTGACGCCGGCATCGACGACGCGTCCGTCGCGCGCAAGCTCGCCCGTTGGGACGCAATAGTTGCGGTCGAGATAGACGCCGGCGAAATGCAGCGCCACGATCTTTCCGTCCTTCGGGTCGTAGACGCCGGATCCCGAATTGCCGCCGAGCGTCGAACTGTCGTGGCACAACGCGGAAACGGTCTTGCCGAAGCTGTCGATAGAGCCTCGCGGCATGATCAGGCCGGGCTGGAGACGCTTGACGTTGTACAGACCATGGAAAACCTGGTTCTGCACCCCGGGGTCATTGCGCGGATCGAAGGCCGGATAGCCGATCACGGCGATCTCGGTGTTGACGAGCTCGTCCGGCGCGCGCACGGAAAGCTCGAGCGGAACATGATCCGAGCCGAGCCCGTCGACCAGCAACAGGGCCATGTCCCAATAGGGATGGATCATGACCACCTTGCGTACGGCGAGGACGGTGGATGCCACGCTGTCGCGTTCGCGCACGAAGTCGATGCCGGCCGAAAGGCCGCTCTTGAATGTCAGCTTGCGGTCGCCCAGCCCGGACGTGAAAATCTCGGCGACATGCCTGTTGGTCATCAAAAGGTTCTCGCCGACAACGAAGCCGGTGCCTCCGTAAGGAAGGCTCGGATGGTGCGGAAGCTCGATGCGGCCGACCGAGAGAATTGCCTTTTTGATGCTGCCATGCAGGGCTGCATCCGTCGAGAACTTGACCCACAAGGGATGGTCGACGACGAAATCGCCGTTGACGATGTCTATGGCCGGCCGCTTGTCGGGAATGATGATCGCTTCGGTGACGAAACCCTCTTCGCGATTGAGCTCCTCGTTTCTGTCGAGTTTTTCGATCGCGCTCTTCACCAGCGCGGCGTCCCTGTCCGAGAGAGACCCGCGCTCGGCAATGGACGTCGCCTCCGCGGATGCCGCCTCCGGCCCTCCCAGCACCGTTGCTTCCGGACGGGTCGATTCCAGTCCTTCTTCAACCGGTGCACCGGCCGGGGGTCTGATCTGCGACAGATAGCGTTGCAATTTTCCTGCAGGCGTCGAATTCATGGAATCCCCCCTTCTGTCCCGCCTCGATTGCCGCGGGTCATCAACAAAACCGACCTGCTCACCCGCGGTCGGCTGCTCCAAAGGCGACCTGATACAATCTCAGGCCCGCAGTACAAATGCAGGTGGGCGGAATGCGTAAGCTTGCGAATTTTGCCAGAAGTTACGCAAACGATAAATCAGGCATATCCAAATTGCAATGTTACGACGCTCATTCGAAAGGATCCATATATTTTACGTAAAAAGCTTACAAGTCATGGACTTAGTTCATGACATCATGGATAAAATATTTCCCACGACAGATATTGCAAATTTGAATCATGGGATGCAAAGTAGTGGTGGAATGGTTGGATAGCAGGTGGTAGCAACCATTCCATGAGGGACAGATTCTTTCGTGCGAATTGTTGTCAGGCGGCGCAAATGCTGCTGCGGGGAGTCTGCCGGTGCAGATCAGCCTGCGCAGGTTGGTGCGGCGGTTCTCTTCGATCGCGGAGCCCCGCACGAATGCGCATATCGTAGCAGGAGAGCGCATCCCGGCCTTGCGGTGCCACAAGGTGTTTGCCCACGCCTCGTGCAGGATGAGCACACGCCGCAATCCAATCGGCAAGACAGGTTCGCTCGGCGCAGGCCGGGCATGAAGGCAGGAGGAACGGATCAAATGGCGCGTTGTCCCTTTGCAGTATGGAAACCGATAAGCGGCTCTTCCGGCACCAATCTCGGCGGGCCGTTCAAGATCGTTCATCACACGACCGAAGGAAGCTCCGCACAGGGCGCTTTCGACGCCTTCCAAGCGCACCACTCCGATCCGCATTTCACTGTCGATGCGACCAAGATCTATCAGCACATCGACACCGGCGAAGCCGCGCGGGCGCTGAAAAATCTCACGGGCGGCGTACAGACCAATCGCGATTCCGCCGTGCAGATCGAGGTCGTCGGCTTTGCGCACAGGCCAAAAACGCGCGCGACGCTCGAAAATGTTCGCAAGCTCTGCCGCTGGATCGAAAGCACGCACGGCGTCCCCAAAGTATGGCCGAATGGCCCGCCAAAGCCGGCGGTGGATGGCCACGATCCGGGCGGCCATAACCGCAACGCGGCCAATTGGGACACCAAGGGCGGCCACTACGGCCACAGCAATGTTCCGGAAAACACCCATTGGGACCCCGGCTACACCAAGACGGAAGTCGACTTCCTGATGCTCGACAACACCGAGGGTTTGGAAAGCCCCGAATTCAGCACGATAATCCTCGAGGATCCCGGCATGAAAAACGATCATTCCCGCATGCCGGACCACGCCGACCCCGAGGGGGTCTCCATGGAAATGCCTGGCAAAACAAAGCCTGCTGCAAAAAGGAAGTCGGCGCCCCGCAAGAAGGCCGCTGGCAGCGACAGGAAAACCGCCGCGGCAACGACAGAGAAGGTCGCCGTGAGCAAGAAGAAGCCTCCCCGCAAGGCTGTTCAGAAAAGCCCGAAGAAGACGTAAGTGGCCGGAAACCGGGGCAATTGGCGAAATATGGCGCTGGGCTGCGAGCTACGATGTTGGCTGGCTCCATTGCGCGGAAGTGGCCAGCATGAGCGTCTCGTCCTTCCACCAGCATTTTCGGGCGATCACGTCGCTATCGCCGCTCCAGTTTCAGAAGCAACTGCATCTGATTGAGGCGCGGGGGATGATGCCGTCCGAGGGACAACCGGTGAGCAACGCGGCCTGTGCGGCTGGCTATGAAAGCGTGCCGCAGTTCACGCGCGAGTATGGGCGTGTGTTCGGCGTGCCCCGCTCCGCGACATCAATCAGGCAAAGGACCGCATTATGCACGCGGCGTGACAGCCGCGTTACTGGCAACGGGGCCCTCGCCTCTTGTTCGGCCTAGATGTGCGCATTCCTGCCCGACAGCTATGGGGCCGAAGAACGAACCCGCTGCGCGGGACGGGCGCGTAGATCACGAACCGGACGTCGCTCGCATTGAGGATAGTTCGGCAGCGGCAGACCATCACGGGCTTCTTCAACAAGGAGCCTGACCCTGCCCAATCCTCAGTCCACTTCGTCAGCGGCTGATCGACGACATGAACAGGCGTTTCTCACGGGAGACGCAGAGCAAACTATCTCCGTGACATCGGACGCCCGGCGACATTTCTTGGGCGATCACCAGACACAGCAACCGCCGACGACTTGCGCCGGTTCCAGATCGAGCAAGCAGGACGACGGCGTTCCCGTGCGGACCATGAACACCATCGTGTCGGCGCTGCGCTTCTCCATGCATACGGTCGATCGTCCTGTCTGGCGCGCAAGCTCGTTCGTCTGGCGCATCCGCCGCGGACGCCGAAGCTCGGCTTCAGTAAATGGCTGGCCGTCGATGCCAAGGTGGCGACGGCGCTGCTCGACGGCTCACCCTTCATTGCGAGATTATCGAGACCGTCATTGAATCCTGACGCGCGGACAGGGTCGTTTCAGCAGACCTAGCCGACAGGGTCGATTGACGTATGTGGGGCCACGATAGGGCGCATCCAGTTGGACAGAGAGCGAGCTGTTTCCCGATCCATTTCCAGTCTGCCGACTAAGTATTGTGTTGCATTCGCTACGTCGGCGGCGGATGCATGCGCCTTGGGGAGATAGGGCTGGATGTCAGGGTCCGCATGGGCCCAACCCTCCAAGACGTTGCCCAGGCCTGCCGCGGTGGTTGCGTCGAGCGGTCCAATGCCAACCAGACGCACCACGCGCTGCAGTAACGCAGGGTAGTCGCCACCGACCTGCGCTGCCAATCGACGCGCAAGCTCCGGGGCCCGAACGATCAATTCGTCCGGCAGGCGGCTGAACACCCTCACGGCGTTGTCACTGAAGGTGTCGCTGGAAATTTCGGGGATGCTGATAGCCTCCAAGGAGGCGGTATTGGCCTCCACCTGAATGAGGTCGTCGCCAAGCGTCTCTCCCAGGTTGCCCAGTTCTGCCAGCGCTTGCAGCACTCCTCTGGTGTCGCCGAGATGACGCCGCACTTGTACCAATTGGTCAAGAGCAGCTTCAATGTCCTCCGATTCCTTGCTGGTGCGCGCAGCCACCACGGCCATGCTGGCCAGTGATTCCGCCTGCGGATAGTGGCCCACCGCAGAGTGGGTGATGCTTTCGAGCAGGTACAGCCGGCTCCCCGGCAGGCGCTCCGAGCGGCTACCAAGAACCGCAAGTGCGGCTTGCGCCAGGCCGAGTTGCAACAGATCGCCAGCGCGTTTCTCGGCGTAACGCTCCCATTCCAGCTGCGTCGCACCGGCCGTGACCTCGCCGGCGCTCACGCCTACGCGGTTGGCTAGATACAGGCGAGCCCTGCCCTCCAGCTCTTCCACCGCATTGCGCAGCATGGGTTCAACGCCCGTCAGCCAGCGAGGGTCAATATCGTCAGGCGCCTCGTCCAACCAGAGACGATGG
Source organism: Mesorhizobium sp. M0016 (assembly GCF_040324035.1). Taxonomy (NCBI): domain Bacteria; kingdom Pseudomonadati; phylum Pseudomonadota; class Alphaproteobacteria; order Hyphomicrobiales; family Phyllobacteriaceae; genus Mesorhizobium; species Mesorhizobium sp. M0016. The sequence goes on from NZ_JAMYVM010000001.1 coordinate 281,385, forward strand.
TAGATTTCTTCCGCCCGGTTCTCCGGCCCGGGCCGTTGCGCAAAATACGCTACGGCGGCGGCATGGATCTGCCCGCGTCGCTGGGCGCTGCTTCTGTCCTTCCGGAAGCCTTCTAGCACCGTCCGCCTCAGGTCAGGACGAATGACCAGTCGATCCACGTCCTGCCCCTGGCTCACCAGGGCCGTCTCGTTTGCCAATTTCTCGAATAGTTCTTCGGCCTCCCCGGCTTGCGTAACGTCGAGCTGGCACGGGCCGGCCAATACCTCCTGTATCAGCTGGGAGGTGATGTAGCGCAGGACTAGGCCCGGTATCGCGATCTGCTTGACAGCGTTATCGTGCAGGTGCTCGGCGATTCGTTCGTAGAGCTGCCCCTGAACGATGGCATCACCGATGCGCTGCCACAGGTCCTCCTCACCCAACTCGTCGTTGCCCGCGTCGGTCTCGCGCCGCAACATGTCCGCCGCGAGGCGCAGCGACAGCGGATTGCCTCCCACCACCCTGATCATGCGCTCGATCAGTTCACTCTTCCTGGCAAGCGCCGGCGGCAGGTGGTTACCCAGCAGCGCCTCTGCTGCCGCCTTGGGTAATGGCTGCAGCGGGAGCTGATCGAGGTGAGCATCTTCTATCTCGACCCGGCCGGCCAAGATCGGGCGCAGTGGCGGCACCATTCCTTGCAGGCGTCCGACCAGATCGACGAGCGATGGCATCGCGTCCGGCGTTGCGTACTGAACCTCTTCCAAAGTGTCGAAGATAACCGGAATCCTGGCCATTGGCGAAGCCTGCGCACTGCTAAATATCGCTGCCAGTTCGTCCAAGAGGTCATCGACCTGGGACGGGTACAACGGGAGGGTCGGCTGTCGTGTTCGGCGACCTCGCTTGGTTCGCCTGGTCAGCCTTCGCCTGCCCTCCCAGACCTCCAACAGCCCATCCAGTTGCTGACGCAACGAGGAAAGTTGCGGGGCGATCTGTCTTGCGATGGCGAGCAGAATGCCCAGATGGTCGCGTGCATCGAGTTCGGGCCGGTCGAAATCGAGATAGACGAACGGTCTTTCGATATCCAGACGCTTTGGATCGCGGTTCGAATAGTCGAGGATGAAATGCGCGATGAGTGCGGACTTGCCCATGCCACCAGGGCCGTGGACGAACAGCGGGCCGGGTCCACCGGTGGTGTCAGGGCCTTCGACATAGGCAATCAGTCGCGCAAGTTCTGTGTCCCGGCCGGCAAAGAAGCCGCGTGTGAGGTGCCGGAAGGGGGCAAGGAGCTTTGCCCGCTCAAGATCGATGTGCAGACCGGCGAGTGGCGGCAGTTGAAGATTTGTTCGGCTCAGCCAGCCGGCCGCCTGTAGGACCGAGCGCAATCGAGCTGGATCCTGCCTGTCGGCCAGGGTCACAGGATCCCCCGCGATCAGCGCGCCCAGCGCCACATTGACGGGATCGGATGGCGTCCCTGGGTTGTTTTCCCGTGCCCGTTGCAGCGCCTTCCGGTTTGACAGCCGTTCCAGTGCCCTCACCCTTATCCGGTCGGGAAGCCGCCAAGCGCGGCTCGCGTCAGGCAGATTGACTGGCGTACTTTCGATGATGACCTGAGCGCGTCCATGGTCGGACGCCGGCTCAGTCGGCACCAATTTTTCGGGGTCAAATGTCGAGGAGACCGCCGCCGCCTCAGCCCAGGCCCAGCGATCCTCGTCCGACGGATCTTCATCGGCATCATCGCTCCACACGTCGTCCGCCGTATCCACCGTGAACTCAAACTGCTTGACGCGATCGTCGAGCTCGCCGGAATGAGCGCCGTGCGAGGCAAAGGCCGGATCGCGCGTTATACCGGAGGTCAGATCCCAGCGAAAATGCTGTTCATGCAGCTGAGCGACAAACGCCGCGATCGGAATCCCCTCATTGACGTCTTCCTTGGAGCTGGTCTGCAGATGAACGCCCAACAGTCTCCACTCGATGTCGAAGCAGGGCGCACCGGTCGCACCGGGCCGGGTTGCGGTCCGATACTGCAGCATGCCCCCTGCGGTCGATACCAGACCCTCCGTATCGATCGCGACGCGAACGTCCTGGTCCTGGTGATGCTGCACGATTATCACCGCGGTGCCCGCGGCGCTCGCTGCCGGGCCATGAGGGACAATCCAGCCGCGGCCGCGCGACTGCGTCAGCGTGCCGCCTGCTTGAATCTCTCTTCCGGCTTGTCGGTCCAGTTGCATAACCACCAGGCCACTCCGCGACACGAAGATCGGGTCGGGCAGGACGGTATATGGCGCTGGCGATGGTCCCGTCAGCCCGGCGAATGATACGACGGGGGCACCACCGGCACTGAACCGGCCGTCAGGTCCCAGGGGAGCGACAACGACATGGGTCATAACTTGGTCAGGTCCGACAAGGAACCCGGTTCCCGATATCCCCGTGTGGCCTGCAGCACCACTCACGACGCAGACTTGCTGGCGAATCTCGGCGAGGCCGCTGGTCCAGGGACCCACCTGATTGGGACCGAGTTTGTCACGAACCATTTCTACCAGATTGTCGGTGGCCGGCAGCAGCCCGACAGCTTCGTTCAGTGATTGAAGCCTCTCGCTTCTCGGATTGGCCTCATAAGCGACACGCAGCAGATCCTCCAATCGGCCGATGTCTGCAGCGTGGCGCACGATTGCGCGAACCTGCACCTCATAGGCCGAAAACGGGCTCACGATCTCTCGCACTTTGAGGTTCAACCGGCTGGCGAGCAAACTCTCCAGGAACTGGGAGTCGAAGGAGTCCGCAAGTGCCTCTGCAAACTCCTGCTCGCGCTGCGTTGAAAGCCTGATCATTTGCCCAACTCCCGCAGAAGATCCCGCACGAACCTGAAGCAGTCATTGAGCGTGCGGCCTGGGGTCCTGTGGAAGTCTTCTGCCTTTTGCTGGATGACGGCGGGGCTGACGGACCATTTGCGCGCGACTGCTACCTGCATGATGGCGCCGACCATGTGATCTTTGGTGAAAACCTGAGCCTCGTCGCGCAAGGCGATGTCTTCGAGCTCTGCAGGCAATGGCGCTCTGAACCGCGTGAAGACGATCCGCAGTTCATCGTGCAGTTCCTCATCGGCGTATTTGGCCAGGCGGATGAGGAAGCTGGCCGTCCCATCCGGCAGCGGGACGTCGAGCACGCTGCCGTCGGGCAATAGCGTTACCGGAAAATCGTCGAAGACCAGCACCCGTGGTGGGCCGTCTTTCAACTTGTTGTAGATGATGGTGGCGAGCTTGCCGGCCCAGCGCTCAGCCGACTCGTTGCCGATGGGCGGCAGATCGGCGGGTGCGCCGATCCGTTCCAGTATTTCGGTAGCCAGTTCGTTTGGCCTCAGACATGTGGCGAGGCTGAACTTATGGGCTTCGAAGCCCCTGGAGGGCGCTACATGGTTGATCAGATAGAACGAGTACGACTTGCCGGTCTTGGCCGCTCCGTCGATGAGCAGAATCGGAGCACCGTTGACGCTCGTCATGGACAGCAGATGGGCCCGGAGATCGCTCCGGTTGACGAACGGCCGGCCCGATCCGAGCAAAACCTCATCCACGGCGTTTTGGCTCGTGGGCACGATGACGTTGCGGTCGATCTCGCCGAGCAGTGCCGCCAATTCCTCGCGAGCCGGGAACCTGGCCACCAATGCCGCGACCAGCAGTCGTAGCCAGTTCTCCGCGTTTGCAGTGCGCACCACCGCCTGGAGCTCGTTGATGTAAGTGGCTCCGGCGACTGGCACGATTGTCACCCAAGTTCCGGCGCCGCGCAGCCCGTCGATGAAATTGATCGCATTCAGGCGCTGTAGAAGCCCGGCTACCAACCCTACCAATACTGTTTGTCGCTGCTCAGAAATCATGGCGCTAGCATCAACCCATACCGTTGGCTTGCATCCGCTCGAGCACGCGGCTGATGCGGATGCCTTCGTTCTTCGACACCGGCGGCATGCCCGCGACTTCCACAGCCCGGCCGCCGGCGTGGTGGAGGCCGATTAGCCGGCCGACCCGGTCGAGGACTGGGGCTCCGGAGGATCCGGGCTGCGTGTCGGTGATGTACTTGATGGTGCCGTCGGTCACGTCGCTGATCGTATTACGCACGAAACCCAGCCGTTGCTGTTGCCCGCCAGGGTGCTGCAGGATGAATGCTGTATCGCCCACCTTCGGCGTCTGCGGGTCGTCAAGCGACAATACCGGCCAGCCGGCATTCATGCCTTGTACCGCAACCACAGCCCAGTCGTCGCCCTTTTCGCCGACAATGTTGTCGACCGTGCCCGCGAGCGAGGTGACCGCAAGGCTCGCTCCCGTGGCGTCTACATCGAATCCGAAGTCCGCCTGGACACGAGTCGCCTTCTGGCCCTTGGGGAAAAGCACGTGGTGATTGCTCAGGACGTGGTCGCCGCCGATGCGGAAGCCCGTACCGAAGAACGAGCCAAAGTTGTTCTCGACGCGTAGCAGGCAGATCGCTGGAGCCAGCTCGACCATCTTGGTAAGCGTAGCGATAAGCCCGGGGAGCCTACCGGTAGGCATGGTCAGGTCGTCGTGAAACAGGAGCGCCTCGGGAGCGGTGACGCCGTCATCGAATCCGGGATCATCCTGGCCCACGGGTTCGGCGCTGACCGGAGCCTCGTCACCGCCGAGCAGCGAATCGAGAAAGGGCGCACGCGGATTGTTCGGGAACTGATCTCGCGTCGCCTTGACTGCGGCGCGCACCGTGCCCTGCGCAGCGAGCTTGCCGAGCAGTTCGAACCAGAGGTTGAGGGCGTTGTTCCCAGGCGTGATTTCCAGCGGATCGACACCGAAGGGGGCAACGAACGGCACCGCTTCGCGCTCCGACCGATAGAATCCCGCCATCGCCCGGACGAGTTCCTGCGCGCGCAACTCGTGAATAGGAAATGGAAATTGATCAACGATCGCCATTGTGCCTTGTAACCCCTCCAACCGCCCCGCAGCCACACGGACTATGCCCCGCCCGGCAGCCGCAGTTCCGCGTGCTACGCAGCTGCCTTTTCACGTCATTCGTCGCCGGCGCGCTTTGCACCTGCCTCACATGGCAACTTCCATGCCTCGCCGTTCCTCAAACTGATCGGCCGCAAGCAGCACCGGGTCGAAGCGAGCCGAAGGTAAGCCAACCCGTTGCCGTCGAGTACGCGCGCGACCACAACTGCCAGAAGCGAGAAACGCAATAACTGTTCGAAACGGGCGCTCACAGCAACTTGGATTGAGAGCGTCTCATAGGGTCGTGGTCGACTCAAGTGGAATCTATAATAACGAATCCAAAAGACACGCGCCGAAATAAGAATCACCACATTGACTCCGCATCACTCTAGTGGTCAACGTTCCATCGAACGAAGTTTTGCGCGGAATCTTGAATTTTTTGATCCTTTTTATGTAGATCTCCCTGTGCTTGGAGGGGGTTACCTTCGGCTTTGCGGATCCGTCAGGAAGGAGCGACAAATGCCCAATTCAATCAATCCGACGGTCGAATCCGAGTTCGAAGTGCAAGATCGCAACGAAATGGCCGGCTTTCGCGAGCAACCTTCGGGGCTCGAATCAACTCCACTCGACCGCCCGTGGAGCGACGTCATCTCGCGCAAGGCCTATGATTTCGTCTTGCGCTGGGAGACCGGCGGCCGCGCTTACCATGAGCAAGTCATTAAGGGCCGACCAGTCTGGCCGGAATATTCCTCGGGCATCACAATCGGCTGTGGGTACGACCTGGGCTATCACACGCTGCCACAGTTCCAAGCTGACTGGGGGCGCGTATGCCACAAGCCGAGTTCGAACGGCTAAAACCGTGCATCGGCTTCCCGCCGAGCCAAACCGGTCCGCCAAGGGCACCAAGGCCAAGCACCTGGTTCGCGCACTCAAGGATATCGTGATCGCATGGGACGTGGCAGTCGAGCAGTTTGACCATTCGAAGATGTCCAAGCTCGTCGGCGACCTCTACGGCGCGCTCGACAATCTCGACAAGGTGCACCCGCACAGCCGGGGGCACTTCTGAGTTTGGTATTGTAGCGACAGCATCGGAGGGAGGAGAACGTGGAACGCATAAGCCTTGATGAGCTCAACGCCATGCTCAGCGATCCGGCAATACCGGAAAGCGCCCTTCGCCCTTATCTCATGCTGGATCCGATCGAGAGCCAGGGCTATCGTCCGCAGGTAGTTCCGAACCCGGCCACGGTCGTCTATGCCGAGACCGAGGCAGCAGTCGCGCTGGCTTCGCTTAACGGCGTGTCGCGATGGCGTCGCCAGATGCTCTACCGCCGGAAGATCCAAGGCTGGGCGGGATTGCGAGTCGTCGAAGAAGGCGATTCCTGGTTCCAGTATCCGTTCCTCATTGACGACGTGGTCGACCACCTGTTCGAGCCCTGGGCGATCTATTCGTGCAGCGGCGCCGGCGACCTGCTCAGCGACATGGCCCGGCAGGATGAGGTGGTCGTCGCGGTGCTGGCCGAAAAGCCCGATGTCGTGCTGCTCAGCGGCGGCGGCAACGACCTGCTCGGCGACGGACGGCTAGCGCGCTACCTCAAGCCGCACACGGCAGGGATGAGCGCGGCGGATCATGTGACGGAGGCGTTCGCTGCTCTGTTGGCAACAATCATCGACATCTACCGCGAGATGATCGCCAAGACGATTTCGGCCGGGGCGAAACGCGTCGTCTGCCACAGCTACGACTATGCGATCCCGAATGGCGGGCCGTGGCTGGGTCGGCCGATGATCAAGCTCGGCATCATCGATCGGCCGCTTCAGCGCCAGATCATCCGGATCCTCATTGACCGCTTCCACACTGCCCTGACCGAGATGGTCACCGATTTTGGCGGCGTCGTGGTGGTCGCGGATTGCCGCGGGACCGTTGCCGACAATGAGTGGTTCGATGAATTGCATCCCACGAGCTTCGGCTTCGGCAAGGTGGCCCGGATCATCCGTGCCAAGACTGAAGGCACCCGCATCGAGAGTCTCGAAGGCGTGGCGCCGGAGGCCATCGAAGCCAGCAGGCCGCTGCCGGTGGGCGATGTGGCCGCGGTGGAGGCGCTGCTCAGTGCCGACGAGGCAACGCTCATCGCCGAGATCGGCCGCCGCTCGGAGATCCTCCGCTACGCGCCCGATGCAGCTGACAGCTATACGTTGGGGCTAACTGCCGGGTCGGTTGAGGAATCCTTTGCGTCGTTCTTCAGCGAGGTCGGCGCCAAGGTTTTCGACCGCTGGCACCACGAACTTTACAAGCTGCTGTGCGGCGATGGCGGCGACTCGGCGACGGAACGCGACAAGCTGCGAAGCGCACTGAAACTGGAGCAGGCCGCCCTGATAGGAGCGATCAGTACGGCCCTCATCGCCATATCAGTGCCAGTCTTTATTGCACCGCTCGTCGCCGCAGTGATCGTCAAGAGCGGCATAAGCCCTGCCTGGGAAGTGACGTGCAAGGTCTGGGGAGAGAAGCTGGATGGGCTGGCGCCGACAAAGGCTGCTCCCGTCGGTTCCGCACATTGAGCCTCAGTATGGCCTTCTGTGGGATTAAAGGAACTCAATGCTGTCGCAGAAAAAAATAGACAGACTTGCTGAGACCGTATTGGGTGTTCTTGGTCCGCATCCCAATTTTCGGAACTTTGTTAATACCGTCCGTCCTGGATTCTGGGACGAAATAGTTCCAGTCGATGCTCCGCCAAAGGTCGCCGCAACTGAGGTGCTCAGGATTGCAGGAGAACGCGGCTGGCTTGCCGATTTTTTGAAACCCTTGGTTGAACGATTTCCATCCCGCGGCGAATCTCGGATGCTCGTGCAGAGCTTAAACTTTCAAATATTCCTCCAACTGACTCCCCTCTTCCCAACGGTAGTGACACCACTAGGCGTCGAAAATTTCGCTTATCGATCGGCGTAATCACAGCTATATTTTTTTCTGCAGCAGCTGTTTACATAGAAACCGATTCATCTTGCCGCTTTTCGAATACGTGCCAAAGTTTCACTTTTACTGATTTAAAGCCAAGTGTAATTTTGGGGGCGAGAAACTTGGTTTTTACTTCTAACAGCCAGGCCGTAGACGGCAGAGATATATGGGACTTTCAAGATCACCGGCCCGTGACGGCCGATGATGTGACTCTCGGCGAGGCCGCTGTGGCGGTACGACTTGGACGCGATGATGATATGGCGGTCATAGCTGCTTTTGCGCGGCGCGGAAATCAAATTTGCATAAAGTACTTGGACCTTCGCCTCCGAAATGGAGATGGAATTGAGATTAAGCGAGCTCCGTCGACCCCTGATTTAGAAGCTTTCACAATAAAGTACGGTGACAACCTCGGGGTAGCTGCCATTCGGCGCAAGGACTTCACGTTTCTCTGGGATCCGTCAACCAGCTTGGATAGTAGAGGCTGGCATTTAGCCAAGCCTGTGATCCCAGCTGAGATTGTAGACGGGAAGTGCTCATGAACCTGGCGCGGTCCCGGGCGGCTCGCGTCCCCGAGTTGTCCGTCCGTACGACCAATGCGACGGTGCTCATTTGTCGCGGAGGCTGCTGCACTGACGCCGCTCCTCGAGAGCGAAGCCGCCGCTATTACGCGTGGCTGCCTCGCTGGGCCGACCGTTATCGCTCGCGCGCTTGCCGCGGGCCGCGCGAGCGTCCGGGCCTTGGCCGGGCGCCTCGACAAGCTGCCGGCGACAGAGCTTGCGGAAAGTACGCTGCGGGCCCACGCGGTCGTCACTCCGCCGCCCGAGGTTCCAGCTTTCGCGCATCTGGAACACCCCGCCGAGATCGACTCGATGGCACGAGAGCTCGCAAACGTCCGTTTCATCACAGGCGGCACGCCTGCAGGGGGAATTGGACGACGATCTGCGCCGTGAGGTCGACCACGCCCTCGACGATACCGCAAGGACGATGGACAGGATGCGGTCCGCCTGCGTGAAACCGGCAGCCTTGCTCGTGCCCGGCCAAATACTGTGGACCCTCATCGATCGCGGCGCAGCGAGTAGGAACCTTCCTGCCTTCGCACGCACGTTGTGCGGGGGTCTGTCGCACGAGTTTGCGAGCCGTGCTGAAGCGAAGCCGGGCGTCGTCTTTACCGCCGCTTCGGATACGGCATTTGCTCTTAAAGATGCGAATGAGTTGCTTAAAGTGCCAGTGTTGGAAAATTACCTCAAGAGCGGCGAGGACCTTACTATCACCTTGCGGCCTGCGAGGCCCGTGGGCGGGAGATCAATGCCGCATCGGAAAAGCTGAGCATGCAGGTTGGCGAAATAGCCAGACGATACGAAGTCAAGCGGAACTGGATAGCGGGCGTCGCCATAATCCCGATCGTTAACTTCTTTGTTGCGATTTGGGCCCTGCGTCTCGTCCGACGGCTCAAGCCGCTCGTGGCGAGCGGAGAACCGCATTACGTCCGAGTTGGCGGCCATGTCCGCTGGATGATGCTTGCTGCCTCGTCCCTCTCCATCGTTGCCGGCGTCGCGGTCGTCACCGACCCTATTGTCTCGGCCACCTTGCAAATCGTCGATGAAATTTGGCTTTTGATGGCGGGCATGAGTTATTTTGTAGCCCTTGTTCTGTTCATCGCCAGTTTGAGTGCCGCGTTGCTGCTCAGGCCAGCAGCCACAACACGGTGATATGCCATGGCGGCGAGTTGTCGATCTTCAGGCCGTCTTGGGCAGAGTCGACGTACGTCGGGGCTCCACGCGTTGCTGAAATCGCGCATAATCAACGATGAGCGGCAACCGGCCACGGCGGCCGAAGAGGGTAGATTGGCGCCACGCTCGGCCGCAACCAGATCATCTTTTTCCATGCCAAAATGCTGACGCGTCATTGTGCGCAAATCGCGTTTTTTCACTGCGAGCTTGCTCGCCGTACTTTCCTTGCACACGTTTTGAACGACCGCGCTATCCATTTGGCGTCGATTGCTCCAATTGCACTTCGCTGCAACTCCGTTGATCATCCCTGGGATGGCTGGCGGTGAGCAAAGAAATTGAACACGCTCTTCCTACTCATGGCGCAAAGGGACGCGTGATTGTCCCCGCCGAGACCGTATGCAAGGATTATTTTTCCCACCTGACGCTCACCAAGTTCTTACGCAAAGTGAGCATTGGAGAAATTGAGCTGCCGCTAACCCGAGCAGAAAGAAGCCAGAAGAGTGCCAAAGGCGTTCATCTTCAGGACCTAGCTTCATACCTCGATAGGCGCCGCGAAATCGCACTGTCTGAAATGCTCGCCTTCCGTGGTAGCTAGCGGTCCATGGCCTTTTCGCTTGGAGTTCAGCAGTACCGGATGACTGGGTGCTCCCTCCGCCATTCGTGGCTCTTCCCCCTAAAATACGCGCGATATTGCCCAAGCACTCCCGACAAGTACAACAACAGTACAACTTAGAGGAATCTATGCCGCTTAGTTGTTGAATATGCGTTGCTTTTCGTCGCGTTTGTCCAGTCCATCATTGAACCGACGTGGATCTCACGGCCGCGTCGCCGATTTCTCGCCATTGTTTCCATTCGCGCGATCGAACCGCTGCAGACATTGCCATTCTCCGGGGATTAGCCAAGATCGGATCATGCCGCCTTCTGATCTGTGGCGCGATAGAGTCCGTAGCCGACCTTGATGAGCAGGCCCTCATCGCACATCCGGGTCAGGTAACAGCGGGGAATGCCAATGTCCGTGAGATCGCACGTTCGTACCACTCCTCGTTCTTGGGCCAACGCGACCGCGCGCGCTCTCAGCGACGGTCGCGGACCTCCGGCAAGGCGCAGTGCCTCCGCACGATCCCGGTCACGTTTACGCATAGTCGGCAGCTTTGGCGTAGAAGGGAGTAGTGGAATCGGCAACTCGTAGTTCGCATCTTCGCCGACCCCGGCGAGCCTATGCGATAGCAACAAGAAAGGGTTCGCTCTTCCCAATCAGGACGTTTCCACGTTTCCGGACGACGAACGCTTCAGCCACGTGAACGCCACGGTATTGCAGTTTTTCCCATCGGTCCCCGCGGGTGCTTGAGCGGTAGAAATCTCCCCGCATCGCATTGTGAGCCTTGGCGACCCGGTCAGTATTTGTGATCCTCCACTGCACATCATACTCTTCGCCAATCAATGGCAGTCCATTAGACGTCGTGGCTCGAAACTGAATCCAGCGGCCTGCCGGCAGCACGTCCAGAGCGGCTACGTCTCCCAACTTGTTGTACCCTTCGGATACATATAGCTCTGCCTTGATCGTCACGGACATAGACGGGGTGTCGGCGACTTGCCATATCGGTCTGACCATATGAGGCAAGCGCCTGATGCTCTTCGGGACAATTATTGGTCCGAAGCGTTGAAGGAGCGCAATCATATCGCCGGAAGTGTCTGAGAGCACCCCAAACACTTGGCGCGCGGTAGCGATGGCCGATTTCCCGACCTCTACCGCCTCCTCGAGAACCTCATCCTTCGCGAATTGCTCGCCGAAAACCCGCCGCCACTTGCCGATACTTTCACTTCGATCGGTCTCGTCGAATGCATCATCGATCCAACCCCTGTATCGGTGGATGACGTTTCGCAAATTGTCGTACTGATCGTCCGTGAGATCGGCAGCAAAATCTTCGCCATGTAGGCACGGATTGTTCACCGCCGGCTTGACCTCGCGGGCTTGAAGCCAATCGTCCAGGCGGCCAAAAATCGTCTTCAACGCCGTAGGCGTGTCTGCGACGTGCGTCGAGTTCTGGTCAAGCGCGGAAATGCGCTCGCCGAGCAGAGTGGTCAACATAATTGATGTGCATTTGAAGGTGCTTTTGATATCGCGCAGATATTTGATCAGACGCGTGACCTTTCGGAAGCTATTGCTCCCCGACCAGGAATTTCGCTGAATTAGCCATGAAGTGTACGCTTCCGGTGCTGAGTTCTCGAACTCGCCGGTGTCCCTGTTGCAAACTTCGATACTGCCCGCATAGGCGCGGCCGAGCACGCATGGTGCGACATCAATCTTCTTGTCATTCGCGTACGTGATTGTGACGCAGTGAGACCAGCGTCTCACCTTCTCGCCATAAGTCGAGCTCGATTTGAATTCCCGATACAACTCGTCGATATATTTCGTCGTCTCCCAGCCCTGTACCGGCGCCACCATCACCAGCAGGTCGGCGTCGAACTCCCCTGCGTCGACAGGCTTGATGATCGTTTTGTGAGCCCAAGATCCCTGCCCGACCCATCTGATGATCTTCGGTTCCCAGTCGCTTGCCCTGACAAAACTCTTGATGGCATCGATACTCGTCTCAAGGCTGTCGACGCGCGTCGAATTGAGATTGACCTCATCTTTGAGGAAATCTTTGAAAAGGTCGACGTGCTTCATGCAGCGGCCGGCGCGTTCTGCGCAATTTGGCGAAGATTCGCCATGTACTCGGCCCAGAGACGATTTAGACGTACCTCGGAAAACTCGTAGGCGAAGGGCACACTTTCCGGAGCGGTCTCAACGGCAACATTGTATTCACCCATCAATAGAAGGACGTCAGTCGGCGGAAAACCATTTTGGCGGGCAAGTTGCAGGCGCATCCGCACCGTCTCAATGTCTCTCGCTGCGGCGCGGTGGCTTAAGAAAGCCCCCAGCACATCGGACGACATAGCGAACACCAAAAGTGCCAAGAATACTCGCAAGATCGTCAACGTCGTCGCGTGGCTGATAAATGGCAGGGCAGCGAATGCTATTGCAGCAAATGCGATTGCAAATATGATCAAAATGCCAAGCATCGCGAACGAACTCATTCGCTGCATGTGCGCGCTGTAGAACGCCGATTCCTCTATCATTTCCCCAAGTCGGGCTGAACCGACGGGGTACTGACTTCCATAATAGTCGCCCTTTTCGTAGGTCTTGGCTGTCTCTTCACTGACCGTCATCGCTCGCCTGAAAGCCAGCGTCGCACCAGGGGAGAGGTCACCTCCAAGACCTCCAATCAAAAGGGCTGCACGGCGTGCTGTTTGTGCTGCAGTTCTGGCGCGTTGATAGATGACGAAAGCTACCCACCAGAGAACAAGCAGCAAAGCGCTGGCAATCGCCAGCACGTATATCCAAAGATCGTCAGTCACCAAGACGGAAGCTGCGGCCGGAATGGCGACCGCAAGCTGGAGAATGAAGAGTACAACTCTTCGTTTCGCGGATTTCGCGAACTCGGCACGTTGGTAACCAACCAATGTTTCGGGCTTAATAGACAACGTACCCTCCGAACGACATTATTGCGCAGCCCACTGGCAGCGCCGAACGGAATAGTAGATCATGAGTCGGGGCGCGAACGCTATGCCGGTGAGATTCTACTAACCTTTTAGGGCAAGCCAGCCATTTTGAGCCCGATCGCGGCCACCGAGTCCCACGCGGCAATCCTCGACCAGCCGGCGCCTGACTGCCTTTCGACATACTTTAAGCGGCGCAGGGCTCGAGATTCCACAATTCGAGCAAACGGGCCAACCCGACTCGACTCTTCGACAGTCTGCGCGCATCGTCGCGCATTAAGGGGAGAAGGACATGACCGAAGACAAGAAGGACTCGCCGCCGCCGCCGCCGCGGGAACCGCCTCCCCCGCCGCCAGATTGGGGCGGGAAAAAGAGTGAAACGGAACCTCTCAAATACCGCTGAGGATCATACGAATAGCGCCAATCGCGATTCCGGCGATTGGCGCAGCGATGCCTAGTCTTTTTGCCCACGAAAGCGCACTCGCGCCCCGTTTGTTCGTGGCTCGGTTCATGTCCTGCACAGCCTTAGTTTGCTGAAGATAGGTGCGAAGCACGAGCTCCTCACTCACCAACTCATCAGTGGTCCATTGCCAAAATTCCGCTGCCCGCCCAGGTAGTCCCATGTCTGATGGAACCATGGCCCGCAGGCAGAACCAGCATGCCATAGCGAGCACGAGCGCTATGGCAGCGGTCGAGGGCCCCGCAAAATGTAACAACGGATCTACACCGAGAAGCCCGGATGCTGCAGCGACTGCCGTGGCTACTCCTACGGTAACGTACACCCGAAACAACGCCATAGCTTGCCGGTCTGTAAAAATGATTAGGTTGATCAGTGCGGTATCGCGAGCTCGAGCATCGTCCAAGATTGTTTTCAGGTCCACTTTCATCGAACTCTCCCAGGCCAGAGGCGTGCATCCTGTTCCTATTCGTGACGAGGGCAAGAGGGCGCGGCCGAAACCTCACCGTTTCTCCTCTCATTCCGCCGCTTCTAGCCCCTCGTTGCGGCCCACTAAGCCGCATGGATCGCCGAGGTCGAAACAGTCGACGTCCTGTCCCTCAGGCGCACGCGTGCGCAACGCGAGCTTCTCCTCGACGGCCGCATCTACGACTAATCGGGGCACCTGATGCACCCCGCGGCGCCCGCAGTGGGCATGCCTACCCTAGCGACCGCGACTCCCTGGGCGTGTTCGTCATCGGCGTGCCGGTTGGCGACATTGTTGGAGTTGGCGTAGACGGACGAGACACCGACCTGCTGTCACGCCGCGTACCGGCGGTAGCAAAAGAACGCCTCTTCGATGGTGGGTCTCGCGATGTAGCGGTCTCCCGCTACCAGCCTACCTAAAGTGTTGAATCACAGTAAAACGCGGACCTATGGTAGGCGCCCTGTCCGAAAAAATCTTCAATGATTTTCAGGACCTAGCCTGCTACCGTTGTGACGCCAACGAACGTGTTGCGACGCTTCGCAGACGACAAACTGCGCCTCGAGAGACGTGATTTGCGAGAATTGGCTGAAGCCTCCACCTGCGGACCACATTCGGTCCCGATTCCGAGGCGCAATAGACGCGGATTTTCGAATGGCGCGCCCATGTCGCACGCCAAGCCCTCAACGCTCGGCGGCTTATGCCCGAGTTATCCAGCTAAATTAAGCAGTCTCATCGGGCGGGCGCTCTGGATTCGCCGACGCCAATCCGCGTGTGCGTACGCGGATCGTCTGACAGATACGATCAGCGAGAGAAGCGAGCGCGCCCTGCACAGTGCGTGCCCCAAGAACGGATTGGAGGGTAACGGCCTGTGTTGCAAACCTATGTTTGAAGGCCTCTCCGCCACAGAGGAAATCGACCAATCCCAAGCCGTGATCAAACGACCACTGTATATACTCCGTAATCAGGACCGCACCCGGCGACGCTCGGCTAAAATCAGGGTCGTAGGTGGTAACGAATGCCATCATGACGTTGTGCTGGACGATGTTGATGGAAACCGCGACCATCGCACCATTGCATTCAAGTACGAAAATGCGCAGCACACCGGCGCGTGACAGCGCGTCCACCAGGGCGGCAAGAACCGGCTCGCCCTCTTCGAAAAGGTCGGATTCACGCGTGTGCTTTTCCAGCCATCTGCGCTTCAGCGCCGACAGTCGCTCCAGCAATCGCTGCAGCGGCTCGTCGGCCGACAGGAGGCGGAATTTCACTTCGCCTGTTTCTTCCAGTATCTTGATGCCGCGCCGATAGTTCTGGCGCATCTTTTTCGGCTGGTCCGCCAGCCATGCTGCTCCGCTGGCCCACTGTCCAGCGACGCGATAACTGACTTCCTCCCGGTGATTGGCGCGAAGCTTGACGCCGCTGGAAGAGCCCGGTGTAAAAATCCTGCGGGCTGCCGCATCCGGCGACAGACGATTGATAAAAGCAAGATCGAAGCCACCCGCCGAACAGATCCGGTTCCAGAGGTTCTGGAGGGCCGATAGGGAGCATTCCGGCGCGACAAGAATATCACCATAGTCCGTATAGCTATTGGCGGCCCATTCGAGGAGCCGAAGTCCTTTTCGTCTGCCGATCGCCAGGGGAATGACAGCGACCAGCCTGTCATCGCTCCATACCAGGCCGATCCGCAGCGAGCGCCGGTCGCGGTCGCGCACGGTGCTCCACCATGCCGAAACCCAGGCATGGCTCTGAAAGATCAGTGCATCGGTACGATGCCATAGGTCTACCCATTCGGTTTCGATGGCGGCCAGGCGATCCGTCGAACTGACGATTTCCAGTCGCTCCGCACGAACAGCGTCAATCGAAGCCATTTTGTTCATGGTTGGAGACGGTCCTGCGGCCGCGCGACATCGATGCGCTTTTGAAAAAGTCGCACGATATGGTTTGCCATTTTCTTGAGCGGCAGCACGTAAAGTCCAAAAAGCGACTGATAGTCGCGTACGTCGCGATCTATCAGTCCAAACTTGAGGTCTTCGTCCGGATCCGGGATGAACTGCGTTCCGAATATGCGATCCCAGAATGAAAAAAGCAGCCCGAAATTCTTGTCGTAGTGGCGAGGGTCGACACTGTGATGCACCTGGTGCCAGTGCGGACACAAGATGACGCCGTTCAACCGGCCGAAGGAAATCTTCAGATGCGTGTGGCGAACAAAGTCCATCATGAGAATGTTGCGAATGACATAGACGTTGATGCCAAATATGGCGATCTCGACCGGATTAAGCGCAATCAGGCTCCACAAGCCGAAACTGATCCCCGGTATGACGCCGTCCCAGATCCGGTTCATCAGATCGTCCAGGGGGTGAACCCGGTCCTTGGTGATCCCAACCATCACTTCGGCCGAATGATGCACCTTGTGCAATTCCCACAGGAACGGAAAACGGTGCTGGGCAACGTGATATAGGTAGTAGGAGATATCGTAAGCAACGAGCATGGTTGCGGTGAAGAGGATGATCGTCACTGGGCCGGCGGGGCCGGGTATCAGCGGTTGCGAGATGCTGAAGAGCCAGCCGACTGCCTGGTTTGTTGCATATCCCGTGGCGGCAACGAAGGTGACACCGGCGGGAATGAGCAGGAAGGGCATCACCAGCCTTTTCGTGATCCAGAACAATGCGTCCGCTCGCGCCGATGGGTGCATGATGACTTCCGCGGGAAAGGCGAAGTCGAAAAAGTCCCGGAAGGATTTCTGTTCGACCGTTCGCCAGTAGGCGACCACCGCGCTCCCCAGCGCCGTGAGCAACAGGAGACCGAGTGTCAGCAGATTGATGTGTGAGAGTTTTTCCACGATCACTCTGGCGAATTCCGAAAACATCGATGCAGTGGCTCCTAGGTGGTGAAATGGTGATCCGGCTCGTCGCGAAGCACATATTGCCAGGCCCATCATATGCTGCCCGCAACTGTGTATCGGGATGCGACTGGCAGAACAATCATGGCCAAATTAGCAGATCAACGGTGTCAAAACCGCTAAATATCTGAACGTAATTAATGTCGAACGCTGCGCCTGCAACCTGCCCGTTATCGGGTCTGCGGCGGACTTGGCGCGAGCCGGATGACTACTCCCTTTTCGCCTACTTGGCCACGCCATGCGAGGCGTTCGGCTGGCTGCCTTGCACCAAAACGCGGCGAAACCCAGCCGCCTTGGCCCGGTGTGTCGCCGCCGGAACGGATGTCGATCGCTGCGTCTGGAAAGTGGATAGTCATCAAAGGTTCAGCGCCGCGCAATATCGTGACAATGTTTCCATCCCTGTTGGCGTGGAGGTCGGCGGCGAGTTGGAAGACGATCTCAGCGACGCGGCTGCCGCCGAGCAGTTGGTCGGTCACGAGGATGCCGTCGCCATCGCGTGTCACGGCGCGTTGATGCACAACGCCGAAGCGGCCTTTGTACCCGTCATGTCGGGCACACAGCCTCCAGTGCGGCCCCGGCTCGCTCTCCACCAATGTCGCAACCGCCTTGTGCGACCAGTTGAACGCCCCGGAGATGATGCTTTGGCTTTTACCCTCTAGGTTCAGCGTGTTGTGCGCCGGCGTCGAGCGGAACCAGTCGCGCCAGCCTCCCCCCGAACCATAGAGCCATGTGCCGGGGTCGACCAGCACCGGATCGCCGTCAATGCACAGGGTGAGCGACAGCGCGTCGGCATGACCGTGCGCCGCTATCGAAAGGTAGCCCAGCGGGCCGTGGTCGTATGTCAGATGGACGTTGCGACCATTCATCTCGCCGCGCCAGACGGAGAGCCCGCCTTGCGTGAACGTATGCAATCCATCCGGCACCGGCGCCGGCCGCGGTGGCGCGCCGAAGAAAAGCGCGCGAAAATCGCCGGGCTCCGGTGCCCTGCCCGGCATCCGTAGAAAACCATGGATGGCGGCCGCGACCGATCCGACATAATCGGTTTCGCCCCCCAGCGTGATCACGCGGCCTTCATCATTGTCGCCGAAGCCGCTGGCTTTCGGCGGGAGCCAGCGTGCGAAATTGGCGAAAGCGGCCAAACGCGCTTCGACGGGCTGGGGAAAAGGCAGTCCGGCCTGGCGCGCCGCCGCAGCGCACAGCAGGAAAAGCTCGGCACTGAAGGCGGCGTAGGTCGGGGTCTGCTCGGCCCCGGCGCCATCGGCCAGGATCTGTTTGAGCACCTCAGCCAGGAGCGACTCGCGAGCCACCTCGGCCCCGAAAGCCAGACCGATCAGATATTCGCCAGCCAGTTCCGCGACGAGATGGTTGTTGGCGGACGAAAAACGGGAGGGAAACCGCGGCAGCCAATAGGCGCTTGCCGCCAGTATTTCACCGACTTTTTCTCGTGTCGCCGCGCCAAGCCGGTCGCCGACGAGGTCGAGCGTGACAATCAGGCTGATGGCTCGTAGCGCGACCTCGATGCCCGAGGCCCAGCCAACGCCCCGAAATGGTGGGTTGGCGAAATGCCAGCTCTCGATCGCCGCCTCGATGGCCGCACGGGATTGATCGTCGCCGGCGAGGAGCAGATGGGCAGCCAGTGGCGGCAGTTGCTGCAGCCGGTTCATTTCCCAGACATATTTTACATCGCCACGGTCGGTGGCATGGCGAAAATCGATATCGAAAGTATGGGTCTCGGGGCCCGGCCAAAGCCGGCCGGTCACCGGATCAAGACGCCAGAGCTCGGGGGGAAAGAGAGTATAGGGGTCTCGCTGTGGCCAGGTCTGCCCAAGGGCTGAAAACTGGCCCCGAAGAGTGTTTTGCGCAGCCGCCTCGATAGCTTGCCGCTGGGCTGGTGTCGCAGCGGCCGGCACAGCATTCCGCAATCCGTGCAGCACCGGGTGCAACTGCGGCGACGCATAGCGCTGCCAGCCGTTGTCGCGGCGGCGCGAAACGGTCCTCCGGCGCTGCTCGTCCAACCGATGCAATATCTCGGCCAACTCCATGCTGCGCAATCGGTTGAAATACCACCCGACCCTCATCCGCGCTCCGCCAAGATTTTGATCCTCATACACCATCCCGTCGAAAAAGCGTGTGGCGGCATCCTCTTTTCCGTTCCCGCGGTTAATATCTTCGGCCATGACGCGGAGTTTTGCGATGAGAAAAGTTGTCTACGTCATAGCGTGCGCGCTTGGCATGGCTATGTCAGCCGAGGCGGCGCCGATCCCGCTTGAGCGCGGCGTCGGCGTCCATGAATGGCTCAACTGGTCGCCGGTGGAGAAAGATGGTTCCTACAAATGGCCGCCCTATCGCAGCGAGAAGGAATGGCTTGCGGGCGGCAGGCCGCTCACCGATTGGCCGGACGGCGACCAGTTTGATCGCATTCGATCCATGGGCTTCGACTTTGTCCGGCTGAGTGTCGACCCTGGCCCTCTGCTTGCCAGCGAGGGCGCCAAACGACAACAGGCGCTGGACATGCTTGCCGCTGCGGTGCAGCGGGTCGTTTCAAGCGGGCTCAAGGTGGTTTTCGATCTGCATGGCGTCAGCCAGGTTCCGGCTTACAGCATGGAAATGATCTATGGCGGGGCCGACAGCGAGGGTGTTGCCCGCTATCGCAAAATGGTAGTGGCGGTGGCTGCCATGCTGATCAAAATTGGCGCCGACAAGGTCGCCCTCGAGCCCTATAACGAGCCCGCCTACTACCCTTGCGATTCAAGCGGCAGCGATGACTGGCAGCGGATCATGGCAGGCACGGTTCGCGATATTCGCGGCGTCAGCAGCGAACTCACCATCGTCGCGACCGGCGCCTGCGGCGGGAGCACCGCCGGACTGGTCAACCTGGACCCCAACTTCGACGACCCCAACGTCTATTACAGCTTCCACATGTATGATCCGCACAGCTTCACGCACCAGCGGGCCGATGACAAGAACGCTTTCTCCTCCGGCCTTCCCTGGCCTGCCGACGCCAGCACGCCCGAAGTGGTCGCCGAAACCCTCAAGGCGCAGATGGACGCCGCCGGCTTGAGCCAGATCGAAGAGGTGATGAACATGGCCTCGGCGCGTGAAACGATCGCCCGATACTTTGAGCAGAATTGGGGGCAGAGCCAGCTCGAAGCGGGTTTCCGTCAGGCGGTCGACTGGGCTGAAGCCCATGGCATAGCGAGCCGACGCCTGTTCGTGGGCGAATTCGGCGTTATCGTGATGTCTGCGGATGGCCGCATGGGAGCTTTCGATGCTGATCGCCTGCGCTATCTCATGGCAGTGCGCAGAGAGGCGGAACGTTTCGCGATGCCGTGGTCGGCCTGGGAATTCTCCAATCCTTACGGAATGAGTGTTATCCAACCCAAGGGGCCTGCGAACCCGGACCGGGAGATGTTGCGGGCACTAGGCCTGCGATAACTCGTCATCGGGTCAGGATCGGTTCGAGCGGTCTGCCTGGTTGCTGGCGATCAATCGCGTGGAAACCCAAGGACTGTCGTCTCCAGTTGCAGCCGAGAGGGCCTGATCGAACCAAATCAGGCTCAGTTTTAAAATCACTCCACCGAGCAGCTATTTAATATATTCGCTGTAGATTGGTGTCCTCGATCATACGCAAACAAGGGAAAGAGGGCCAAGGGAAAGAATGTGCGGAATTGCCGGCTGGATTGGGCGCAGGGTCGAGAAGCCACAAGATCGGGCCGTCGGGATGTCGAATGCCTTGCAGCATCGTGGTCCCGATGCCGAAGGCATCGAACTCTTGGACCTGAATACAGGCGAGGACCAGTTGGCATTGGTGCATCGCCGCCTGGCGATTATTGACTTAAACGCCGATTCAAATCAGCCGATGCAGACCGAGGACGGACGGCTCCGGATTATTTTCAACGGCGAAATATACAACTACATCGAGCTGCGTGAGGAGTTGATCGGTCTCGGTCACCGTTTTCGCACACGCTCCGACACGGAAGTGCTGCTCAGGGCTTATGACCAGTGGCGCCTGGCCATGTTCGACCGATTGAGCGGGATGTTCGCTTTTGCGCTGTGGGACGCTCAACGGCGCGAATTGATCCTCGCTCGCGACCCCTTTGGAAAAAAACCCCTTTACCTCATGCAAGGCAGAAATTTGCTGTCGTTTGCCTCGGAGATCAGCGCGTTGTTGTCTGCGCAGCCAGATGGCCAGCAGCTCGATCTGGATGGAGTGCGCGAGTATCTGACCTGGCGTTACGTGCCTGGACCGCGGACGCTTTTCAAACAGATCCGTAAGCTCAACCCGGGAAGCTACGCTGTGTGGTCGCAAGGGGAAGTAACGGAAACGCGCTATTATGCGCCCCCGGATCAGACCGATCTGACAGCGGATATCGATCCAGGAACCGCCAAGCGACGATTTCTGGAATTGCTCGACCGTTCTGTCGAGATCAGGATGCGCAGTGATGCGCCGTTTGGCGCCTTTCTATCCGGAGGGCTCGACTCGTCGGCAATCGTTGCCCTGATGACCAGGCACAGCGACAACCCGATTCGTACGTTTTCGGTCGGTTTCAGCGAACAGGCTTACAGCGAGCTTCCATTCGCCCGGCGCGTCGCCGATCATTTCAAGACCGATCATTGCGAAATCGTCATCCAGGCGGATGACCTGATGAATCATCTGCCTAAGATGGTCCGCCATCGGGGGGCACCTGTTTCACAAAGTACGGACATTCCAATTTACCTGATGTCGGTTCGAGCCTCGCGGGACGTCAAGATGGTGCTTACGGGCGAAGGGGCGGACGAGATTCTCGGCGGCTACCCCAAACATCGCGCAGAGTCTCTGGCGGGTGTCTACCGGTCACTTGTTCCAGCGTCGCTTCACAACAATCTCCTCGCCCCTTTGATGCGCGCATTGCCCGGCGCATCGGCCAAGTTCGACATATTTGCCCGAAGCGCGGGTGAACGGGACTTTGCAACCCGGATGATCTCCTGGTTTGGAGCCATGACGGCGCGGGAACGCGATTCGCTCCTCGGTGGGTTGGCCACTTGCGGCCATGACCGCAACGATTTCCCGTTCTCTTCGAGTGTGACGGAATCCCATCTGCGCCGTGTGTTGTTTTTTGATCAGACATCGTGGTTGCCCGACAACCTCTTGGAACGGGGCGACCGGATGATGATGGCCGGTTCAATCGAGGGGCGAATGCCATTCCTTGATCGCGATCTGGTTTCCTTCGTCAGCCAGCTGCCCGATCGTTACAGGCTCGGTCTCCTGGGCAGCAAACAGATCCTGCGCGACTGCATGGCCGGCATGGTTCCCGACGAGGCCCTCAACCGGCCAAAGATCGGCTTCAAGGTGCCCGTCGCCGAATGGTTCCGCGGGTCGATGAGCGATTATGTACGAGACCATCTGTGTTCGTCCCATTCGGTCATCCGTAGCTATTTGAGCGCCAAGAAGCTGGACCAGATTGTCACGGAGCACGCCGAGCGCGCCGCGGACCACGAAAAACTGATATGGGCGCTTTTGAACCTGGAGATATTCCACCGCGAATTCGCGCTTGGCCCGCCGCAGTGACGACAATGAAGGACAGCGTCAGCGCTTGACCGATCGCGCCTCGGACGCGACCGATCTCCAGACATCGCAGATCGCGTCGACAAACGGTGCAAGCTCAAGCCTTTCCCGGTGCACCGCCATGGCGGCGGCGCCAAGCCGCGCGCGCAGCGCCGTATCCTCGACCAGCCGAGTTAACGCCTCGGTCAACGCCGCCACATCGCCGGGCGGCACCAACAGACCGGATTGTTCGTGGGTGATGATGTCCTCGACCGCGCCAACCGGGGTGGCCACGACAGCCAGGCCGGCCGCCATGCCTTCGATCACCGACATTGGCAGATTTTCGGCGAACGAGGGGAGCACCAGAATATCGGCCGAAGCGATCAGTGATGCGACCTCGTCAGGTCCCACCCAGCCCGGAAAAGCAATACGGTCGGCAATCCCTAGAGCGACCGACCTCGCTCGTGCCGGCTCGACCTCACCATCGCCGGCGATCGTGGCACGCCAACCCCTGAGATGTTTCATCCGCTCCAGCGCCTCGCCCAACTGCGGCACGCCCTTTCGCTCGCCGATGCGGCCGAGGAACAGGATGTGCACGTGATCGCCTCCGCCGACATGCGCCAGGGAAGGAACTGCCGTGGCGTTGGGAACGATGACAATATTGCCGTCGTTCGCCGGTGCCCGGCTGGCGACGAAATCGCGCCAAAGCCCCCCCAGGACAATCACCCGGCCGGCATGCTCGAACAGAGCCCTGATACGGCGGCTCATGAAACTATGATCATCTTTCCAGAATGTCTGATACTGCGCCCCATGCAGATGAAGGACATATGGTATCGACAACAGCCTGGCGCAGGCGGCGATCATCATCTTGCGATAGGTGCTGCCGGAGACCGATATATTGATGTGAATGACGTCGGCGCGTCTGTCGAGGCGGGCCGCAAGCATCCGCGCGCAAAAACCAAGCATGTAGAAGATCGAAAGCCCGACATGTCCCGGGCCACGGCTGGAAAGCAAGCGCAGATCGATGTCGGCGATCTCTTGCCGTTCGAACTCCTGCTTCAGCGCCCCCATGATCCGGTCGATGCCGCCTTGTCCCGAAACGCCCGAGGGCGTTGCGACCAGGACATGTATTTTTCTATTGTGGGCGAGACGCTGCAACATGACACCATTTGGATTGCGGATGCCGGGTGACCGTAAAGCAAAGGTTCCAAAAAAGATTTACGACAAATCTTTTGGTTCAAACTGTATCCGTTCACCCTTTGCCGTCATCATGCTGGAATTCCCGTCGGTCAACGATTAATCGACGGCAAATTTTCCGGGAACAACCCTTTGCTGCTCCGTTCCACACTCATCTATGGCCCAGCTATTCTGCTGACGCGGGTTTCCGCTCTGCTCCTGCTGGTCGTCATGACGCGGCTGATCGACCAGACCGAGTATGGCCTGCTGACCCTGGTGGTCACCGTGGGCGAAATGACGGATGTTGCCGTTACCAACTGGCTGCGCATTGCCTTGCTGCGGCTTGGCGGAAAAGGCGACGTCAGCCGTGGCAGCCTGATGCTTGCCGGACAGGTATTACTTGTCACCACGGTGCTGGCCCTGATCATATCCGTGATCGCCTCGGCGGTGATCGTGCCGGAGCGCTGGATCGAATTTGCAATCGCCGTCTGCAGCTATCTGATTGCTGGCTCCATCAGCCGGTTCGCGTTGACGGTGCTGCAAATGCAGCAGCGTCATTCCCTCTATTCGATGCTTGAATATCTGCGCGGCCTGCTGCAACTCGCCTTGCCGATCGCCGCCATCCTTATCTTCCAACGCTCGTTTCTGACGGTATCGCTCGGCTCGAGCCTCGCCGTGCTGATTGCCGGCATCGTGGCGTGCGTGGTGGCATCCGGGCGCGTTATTGGCGGCCCGCCGCGCTTCACCCACAAGGAGTTTTTTGCCCTCGGCGTGCCCCTGGTCATCATGGCGCTGGTCGGTTTCGGTCTCAACAGCGCTGAACGCGTCTTCCTCAAGCTCTACTACGATGCCGGCGCGGTGGCCGTCTTCGCAGCCGCCTACGCATTGGCTCGGCAGCCGATCGATATGGTCGCCAACGCAATCAACATGGGCGCATTTCCAGAAGTGATCAGCCGCTTCGACGAAGAGGGATCCGAGGCGTCCGGGCGGTTGTTGTCGCAACTCATGGCCTTGATGATACGCCTTTGCCTGCCGGTCGCAGCAATGCTTATCGCGCTCAGCGGCGACATCACGCGACTCCTGCTGCCCGCGGAATATCATGGTCGCTTCGGCCTGCTGTTCCCGATCATCGCCTTCAGCGTTCTTTGTGCCAATCTCACAAGCTTCGTTTATGGCGTCGTGGTGCACGCACATAAGCGGCCGTGGTTGCTGATCATCGCCAATTCCTTCGGCTCGGTGGCAACGATTTCACTGTCTTTTCTGTTGATTCCCACCATGGCGGAGGTTGGCGCGGCGTTGGCGTTGGCGGGCGGATCGCTGGCAGGTCTTGCAGCCTGCATCGTCATCGCCGAGAGGCTCACGCCGGTGCCGGTGCCCTGGCGCGACATCGCTGTCTCGGTCATCATTTCTATCTGCACCGGACTGGCCGCCAGCCTTGCCAGCACTGCGCTGGGCAATATGCCGGCGATCTTTCCGCTCGCGGCGGGCGGTGTCGCCGGCGCTGCGGCTTTCCTGGGACTGACCTGGTTGTTTCACCCCGCGGCCGTGACGCAGTTCATCGGCAAGCTAAGGGCACGGCTCCGGATCGCATAAATCCCGCGCAATGAGGCATGCTTGTCTGAAAGTCGCGAGCCTACGGATTGACGTTTCGGCGTCCCCGGCGAGACCAGAACTCACGCCACAGCAGCAGTGCATAGGCGGTGTTGGTATCGTAGTAGCGGCGCCACAAGCGTCGCGGCTCCTGTGCCACGCGAAACAGCCACTCCAAGCCCGCCGCCTGAACCAGTTTCGGTGCCCGGGCGACCTTTCCACCATAGACGTCGAAGCTGCCGCCCACGCCCATGACGAAGCTCGGAGCGAGTACGTCGCGATAGCGCTTGAGAAAGCGCTCCTTGCTCGGCGTCGGCATCGCCACAAACAGGCAGTCGGCACCTGAAGCGTTGATGGCCTCGACGATCGCGGCCTCTTCCTCCGCCTTGAAATACCCATTGCGCCGGCCGGCAATGGCCAGGCTCGGATGATCTCTGGCAAGTCGGCTTTCAACTGCGTCGAGAATGTGCTGTTCAGCGCCCAGAAGGTAGGGGCGATAGCCACGCTTGGCGCACAGCGCAAGCAGGTTGATCATGACGTCGACGCCGGTCACACGCTCCGGCAACTCGACGCCGCAGAGCCGCGCGCCCCAAAGCACGCCTTTGCCGTCGACATTGACCATATCCGCCCCGACGACATCCTCGCGCAGTTCGGCATTCTTGCGCATGTTCACAAGCTTGGCGACGTTCACGACAACATGATGAAGCGGTCGCCGCGTCGCCATCGCCTCGTCTGCGATGGCCAGCGTCTCGGCCATGGTCAGCGCATGGATGGTCGCACCGAGAAACTCGCGGCGGCGTGATGCCAATAGGGAGTGTTGCGCCCATGCCGGGTCATGCGAGTTCATGCCGCTTCTCCGGTGCGAGCGAGAGACTGCGAGCGTTCCGTTTCGGATTTCTTGCCTTCGATGCGGGCGTCGGGCTTGCGCGCCTTGCGCCAGGTCCACAGGCCCCGTGTGTCGACGAGCTTCTTGTCCTTGAGCGCTTCGGGATCGATCAGATTGAATTGTCGATGGTCGACCAGCAGGACGACGATATCGGATTGGTCAATAGCGGAAAGTGCATCGGTGAACATGACGCCGCTGCCCTCGAGCTCGTGTGGCAACTGACGCGCATTGGGCTCGGCAGCGACGATCTTGATATTGGGAATCTTGGACAGAAGCTTAACAACCTCGACAGCCGGGCTCTCGCGCATATCGTCGATATTGGGTTTGAAGCTGAGGCCAAGACAGGCGATCGTCTGCTTGCGGGTCGGGTCGAGCAATGCCTCGATGTCCCTGACCACCGACAAGGGTCGCTCGGAATTGATGCGCCGTGCCGAACTGATCAGCCGCGTATTGTTCGGTGCGGCGTCGATGATAAAATACGGATCGATCGCAATGCAGTGGCCGCCCACGCCCGGGCTCGGCTGCAGGATGTTCACGCGAGGATGCCGGTTGGCGAGATCGATTACCTCCCAGACGTTGAGCGACAGATCCTGGCACACCGCCGCAAGCTCATTGGCGAAGGCGATATTGACATCGCGGAACGCATTTTCAGTCAGCTTAACCAGTTCCGCGCTTTCGGCCTGGGTTATGAACAGGTCGCCGGCGACGAAGCTTGAATAGAGTGCCGCTGTCCGCTCCGAAGACTTTCGGGACAGTCCGCCGATCGAGCGATCATTGTTGATCAGCTCGGTCAGCACCTTTCCCGGCAGCACGCGCTCGGGAGAGTAGGCGACCAGGACGTCAGCTTCCTCGCCATGCGCAACGGGAAATTTGAGATCGGGTCGCAGTTCCGCGAGCAGCGCTGTCATGACACGCGTCGTACCGACCGGCGATGTTGATTCCAGCACCACCAGGTCGTCCCGTTTTAGCACCGGAGCGATGCTTCGCGCTGCCGCAAGCACGTAGCTGACATCCGGCTTGCGGTCCGGGGTGATCGGAGTTGGAACGGCGATAATATAGGCATCGGCCGGCTGAGGCGTGCTGAATGCCTTGAGCTTGCCATTGGCGACAACTTTCTGGATCAAACCATCCAGGTCCGGTTCGATGATGTGGATTTCGCCGCGGTTGACCTTCGCGACCACCGCCTCGTTGATATCGACACCGATGACATCGAGTCCGCGGCTGGCAAAAATGGCACAGGTCGGCAGGCCGATATAGCCCATGCCGATAACAGAAACGGTTTTGATTTCAGCCATGATTCAGCAATTCCTCAACGATCCGGCTCGCAGCTTGGCCATTGCCGTATGGATTGTGCCTCTCCGCCATGCCGCGATAGACGCTCTCATCATCGAGCAGGCTATTGGCATTGGCCAGAATTTTTTCGATATCGGTGCCGACCAGCCGGGCAGTACCAGCGGCGATCCCTTCGGGTCGCTCCGTGTTTTCCCGCATCACCAGCACCGGCTTGCCGAGTGAAGGCGCCTCTTCCTGCACGCCGCCGCTGTCGGTCAACACCAGGTAGCTCTGTTTCTGCAGGTACAGGAACGGCAAATAGTCCTGCGGGTCGATCAGGTGGATGTTCGGCACCGTCCCGATTTCGGCCTCGACCACGGAGCGCACATTCGGGTTGGGATGGACCGGGTAGATGATCTGCACATCCCTGCGCGCCGACAATGCCTTCAGCGCGGTGCAGATTCTCTGGATGCCGCCATCGAAATTCTCACGGCGATGACCGGTGACGAGTATCATTTTCTTGGTCGGATCGATGAAGGGGAAACGAGCGGCGAGCTTGGCGTTCATCAACTTGTCGGCATCGATCTCGCTGGAGAAATGCAGCAGCGTGTCGATCACGGTATTGCCGGTTACGAAGATGGTGTTCGCAGCCTTTCCTTCGGCGATGAGATTGTCGCGCGCCTCGGTGGTCGGCGCAAAATGCCAGGTGGCGATGTTGCCGGCAATCTTGCGGTTCAGTTCCTCCGGAAAGGGAGAGTTGATGTTGTGGCTGCGCAATCCCGCCTCGATATGGGCAACCGGAATGCGCTTGTAGAAGGCAGCTAGAGCCGCGGTCATCGCGGTGGTTGTGTCGCCCTGGACGATGACGATGTCCGGCTTCGCCTTCTCCAGCACCCCCGCCATTCCGAGGAGCACGCGCGAGGTCACGTCGAACAACGTCTGACCTGGCTGCATGATGTTGAGATCGTAGTGCACCGGCAGGCCCGTCAGTTCGATGACCTGATTGACCATCTCGCGATGCTGGCCCGTCACACATATTTCCGTGGTGAAGCCTGGATGGGCGAGCGCGGCCCGCGCCACCGGAAAACATTTGAGCGCCTCCGGCCTCGTGCCGAACACGATCAGCAGTTTTCGCCTTGAGGGCAAGTTCGGATGTGAAACGGCGTTCATGGTTGACCCTGGTCACCGAAAGCGTGGGCGCCCGGCTGACATGTGCTTTCAGCCTAACAATAGCGCCCTGAACCGCCTTCGTATTCAAAAAAATTAACGTATGATTAACGCTAGAGTCCGCAGCCCCCCTTGGGCAACCCTTGCCAGGAACTGTGGGGAAAGATACCAGAGCAAAGCCATTTTTTGCTTTAACGAGAATAACTTGGGTTGACTAATATTTTAATCATCGGCCACGCCGTCGCATCCCGGCGCTGGGAAAATGAGCTTTTCATGCGGTTGGGTGCGGCAGGTTATGTGGTCTCGAGTTGCCACGCGCCGGCGCCGGCGCCAACCGCTCGGGGGCTGGACACTGTCTTGGCGATCGAGAGCCGGCGTTTCGGTCCCTCGCTGGCGGGCCGGTCCGAGCCGTTGCCGCCCATCGATCGCGGCCCTCCGGACCTCGTCATAGATCTCACTGCCAGCGCAACGGGGCAAGACGCGCCAGTCCTGAGGCTCGAATTTTGCGGTCGCAACAGCTTTCCAGCCGGCGTTGCCGCAATGTTGGCGAGCGGACAATTGCCTGAACTTGGCGCTCGCCTCGATGGCGTTGTCGTGGCCCAGGCTAGACCGATGCTGGCAGACAGGCTCTGGCTATCTCGAAGCTGCAACGACCTGCTCGCCGGCGCCATGTCGCTGATCATGCAAACCGTCGCCCGCTTCTTTGCGGGCAAGCTTGTGCCGGTAAGCGACAACCCGGTGCCGATCCTGAAGAACGACAGTTTTGTTCGACACTATGTGCCCTTTTTCGGCAGGGCTTTGATCGATCGCGCCGTGCAAAAAATCAGGCGGGGACGACGCCCCTTCTATTGGCAGGTTGCCTATCGGGTGATCGACGGACCAGGCATCGCCGAAACCGGGCAACTCGACGGCAAACCGTTCACAGTCCTGCCGGACGATGGCCAACGCTTCTATGCCGACCCGTTCGTCTTCGAGGCCGACCGCCGCCATCATCTGTTTGTCGAGGAATTCCCCTACGCGACGAGTCGCGGCGTGATTTCCGTCGCCGAGCTCGGTGACGATGGCACTTTCGGTGTTCCAAGGGTTGTATTGGAGGAAGCGCACCACCTGTCTTATCCGCAGGTGTTCGCACACGATGGCGAGATTTTCATGATCCCCGAAAGTGGTTCGGCTCGCGAACTTGTGCTCTATCGCGCCGCGCAGTTTCCCGACCGCTGGGTCCGCGACACGGTGCTGATGGCGGACAGGGATTTCAACGACGCGACGCTGCTCGAATCCGACGGTCGCTTCTGGCTGGTTGGAACGGAGCGGTTCGGCTACGGCAGCGCGTCGGACACGATGGCGGTCTATTGCGCACCCTCGCTGCGCGGGCCATGGGTCGCCCATCCGCTCAATCCCATTGCCGTCGATCATTCGGCCACCCGGCCGGGCGGCGCCTTTATCCGCCACGACGATGCCCTGGTGCTGCCGGTGCAGAACGGATCGAGGGCCTATGGCGGTGGTCTGGGGCTGATGCGGCTTGAGCGACTCGACGCGTCCGATGTCCGTTTTGCCTCGCCCCGGCCGATCGGCGCGGGTCCGGCATGGGCACGCACGGGCATTCATACGCTTAACCGCGCCGGCAATGTCGAGGTCGTGGACAGCGCGGGCTGACTGAAGCGCTGAAAGCCGTGACCGTCCCGTTGCTTGGCCTGCTTATTTGTTCTCCGTGGCAATATGAGGAAGCGGTGTGTTTCTCGTCTTCCTTTTGCCGTTCAGGGTCTGAAGAATCGGCTTCTCGATCATCTCGTAAATCACCACACTGACGAGGCAGGCTGCCACGATGCTGACCACCGACACCAACAATACCGTTGTCGGATGCTCGTATCCGACGGTGCGTCTGGCCAGGTACGCCACAGCGCCGATCACGAAGATATGCGACAGATAAAGCGCGTAGGAAGCGTCGCCCAACTGCTCGAGAAGGCTCCAGTGCTTGAGTTTCGGCTCCAGAATGAGGCTGAGATGAAGTAGGCCCGCCGCCCACATTGCTTGTCCCGCGAAGCTGATCTGACCCAAGAGCGGCGTACCGTCATCGACGAATGAAAGCACCCCGCCCGCAGCGGTCATTACGCCGAATATCCAAGCATGGCGTATGTCGGAAGTGAAATCACCGTCCAAATAGCGCCGCCCTATCCACATACCGATGACGAATGCCACCGGAGAAGGGTTGAGATAGAACTGGATAACAGGGTTGGTGGGAGCCAGCCACAGCCCGGCTATCCACATCGCAATGAAAAAGACCGTCAGCACAAATACGCGCGAGGTCACGGACAGGAATGCGAACACCGCAAAAGCGATATAGAAAAATACCTCGTAATTGAGCGTCCAGCCGAGTGAGAGGATTGGACTGGCGCTATCCCGTCCAGGCGCTTCGTGAACAATGAAGAGGAGCGACTGAAGATAGTGGGGCCACGTAAAGACGGTCTTCTGGAAGAGACTTGGCGCGAGCGCCGCCAGAACCGCGGCGAGGCTGGTGAAAAGCCAGTAAAGGGGGATGATCCGGATTGCTCGGCGTTTCAGGAAGGTGGCAGCGGAAAACGGACCATCTCCCGTAATATGGACCATTATGAAACCGCTGATGACAAAGAACAGAACGACGCCCAGGCGGCCCGCCGTCACAATAATCAGATTGTCCACGCCAATCTGATAGGAAAAGGCGTGTGCGAACAGAACCAGCAAGGCGGCGCAGGCGCGAAGATACTGAATCGAATAGAACTTCTTCACCTTGATCTCCTGCGCTTTGCCGGCGCCTGATGCCATTGTGCCGTCCACAGGCAGCGCGTCGGGCGCCGTGCAAAGCATCGCCATCAATACGACCGGCCAATTAAGTGTGGGTTACCGACTTCATGAAATAGCCCATGCCGGGCATCGCCACTGTTAAGATCGGGTTATCCATATTCCTTTACGTTCTTGCAGGAGAATGTACCCGGGGGTGCGTTCGTCCCCTGCCATCTCAATCGCAAGCCGCAACGCTGGTCAGATAATCGTGAGTGTCACCCCCACAGAGCAACAGTTCGTGACCGCGCAGGCCAGCCGCCAAGACGCCCTCACACTCCTGTTCTTTCTCCTCGCGGCCTTCGCTTTCCTGCTCCGCTCGACCATCTCTCCGCAATTGATGAATATGGTGATGTCCTATTCGACGGAGGGGGGGTCGTTTCCCGAAAAGCTGCATATCGGGACCTATGCCATCTTTCTGCTGCTTGTCGTCATCGCCACGACCCGGCCAATTCGGCTCGAAGGCGATGAAGTCAGGCTGTTCAAGGCGACATTGTTATATTCGCTGCTGCTGTTGTGGCTGGTGCCTTATCTCTTCGTGATAGGCCGTGCCGGCTCGGCCGGCTTCATAATCGATTCCTATCTGGTCTCTTGTGCCGCGGCGATGATCATGCTTGCCCTGGGTGACCATGTGCGCAGGGCGCTTGGCAATGTCATCGTCGGCATGATCGTCCTCAGCGCCATCATCGGAACGATCGAGGCCGTCACCCAGCATCGATTCCTGCCCTATCCCCTCGTTGAGCTGGACTTTCGGCCGATCGGACTGTCGGCCCATCCGCTGGCGCTGGGCGCGCTTTGCACCACCGCCATAGGTTTCGTTGCATTGACGCGGTGGCGTATCTGGGTGTGCGCGCTTTGCATCTTCATTCTCTTCATCGGCACGGCCGCTTCGGGCGCGCGCACCGCCCTGCTGCTCGCTTGCGGCGAGATCCTGTTCCTGCTCGTGTTCCTGCCTTGGCCGGACTTGTCACCCAGACATCAACGCCAGGCCAAACTCCTGGTGCTGATGCTGACGCTGGCCGGTGGCGCCATACTGATTGCGATACTCTTTTCGGCGGGGCTGCTGAACCGCTTCAGCAACACGCTCTTTGATCAAAATTACGACGCGCGCGTCAAGATCTACGATGTATTCAAGTTCGTTGAATGGAGGGACATCCTGCTTGGCATGAATCCCAACGAGTTGTTGAAGATCGTCAACGAAAAGCTCAACCTCCCCTTCATCGAAAGCACGCCGGTCGTTCTTACGCTTTTGTTCGGCCTGCCGATCGCCCTGCTCTTCGCGTTTGCTTTCTTCCGGTTCCTTTTCAAGCTCCTGCGCAATACGCCTCGGGCCGCCCATATCGCAGCGGCCGCGTCCATTCTCGCGGCATTGTCAAACAATGCCCTTTCTTCGAAGGCGCCGGATATCATGCTGCTCGTCATCTTGTTGCTCGCTTATCGAAAGCCGGATGGGCGCCTCGGCACGCCCCTTCAAGGCCAACCAGCATCAACAGCGACATGACGCCAAGCCCGCTCCTTGCGGGTGCCCTCGCGACGACCTCTTGTATTTCCATTTGAAACGCCTGCACGCTTTGCCAGGCTACGACGGGCGTGGCAGAATACCGACCAAGGGTGGATAGATCGCTGTTCCGGAACGCGCCTGACACGCCTGGAAAATGAAATGTTAACGATGTTTCCGTAAAGCAGGCTGTGCGTATTGAATATTAAAGGGTTAGCATGATGTCCGCCGCTTCCGGTCCTCCTCCAGCCGCGGCCGCCGCCGGCATTAGCCCCTATGAACGGATCGAAAATGCGCGGCGCGCCAGCAGGCCAAAGCCGCAACAAACCGCGCCGATCATGGCACATGCGGCGGCACCCGCTGTAACGTCGGCCCCTGTAACGTCGGCCCCTGTGTCGCCTGCACCCGTGGCGCCGCCTGTAGCCGAGCCCGTCACGACGGTGACGCTCAACAAGATCGGAACCTTTCTCGAACTCGATTTCGGGCGTCTGTTTGTCTGGCTGCGC
This sequence comes from Mesorhizobium sp. M0016, assembly GCF_040324035.1. Lineage (NCBI taxonomy): Bacteria > Pseudomonadati > Pseudomonadota > Alphaproteobacteria > Hyphomicrobiales > Phyllobacteriaceae > Mesorhizobium > Mesorhizobium sp. M0016. Next base: position 314,773 of record NZ_JAMYVM010000001.1, read on the forward strand.
GCCGGCCTCGCTCTGGTATGCCTGCTGGCAATCGCCGGCGGGATCATCGGCGGTGCCTACGCTCTGCTGAGCAAGCAGCGCTACACCGTGACCACGGACATCCTCATCAATCCCGCCAATCTTCAGGTTGTTCCGAATGATCTTTACCCGCAATCGGCCCAGGTCGATGGACAGCTGCTCAGCGCGCGCAGCAAAGAGCGCATCTTGACCTCGGGCAGCGTGCTTTCACGTGTTGTAGACGATCTTGACCTGGCCAGTGACCCGGAGTTCTTCGACGCGGACCGAAGCCGCACAGGGACGGACGGCGCCAAACCCGACCCAAAGCTTACCGCCCTGAAGAACCTGGCGGAACGGGTTAGCAGCATCGCGGATGAAAAGTCGTTTGTCACGACCTTGATGGTATCGGCGGAAACCACCGCTAAGGCGATCCTGATTTCGCAGGATATCGTCAAGACTTTCCAGGAAGAGCTGGCCAGCGCCGAGGCTTCCGGCGCCAGCCGTGCCGCGGCCGCGCTGGACGGGCGGCTGGGCCAGCTCAAGAGCGATGTGCAGGCGGCCGAAGAGAAGGTCGAGGCCTATAGGCGCAGCCACAATCTGGCCACCAGCAATGGGCAGCTTGTTTCCTCGCAAACCATGACCCAGCTCAACGGCCAGATCGTGGAGACGCAATCGCGCGTCATCGCCGCGCAGGCAAGTTACGACGCCCTGCTTGCCGCCGGCGCAAACGGCACCAATTCCGGTCCCGCCACGTCGGAGGCGCTTGTGGCGCTGCGCGCAACGGCCAACGGCCTGCGCCAGCAGATCGATTCGCAGTCGATGACCTTTGGCCCCCGTCATCCGTCGATCGTCAGGCTGAAGACGGAGTACAACACGGTCAGCGCGCAACTCAGCGCCGAATACGCGCGCACCCTGCGCCTGGCGAAGGTCAATCTCGATGCCGCCAAAACCTCGTCGGCCTCCCTCAATGCCAAGATGAATGACTTGAAGGGCAACGTGTTCTCGGATAGCGATTCCGAGGTCGCCTTGCGTGAACTTGAACGTGACGCCGCGTCGAAGACGGCTATCTATGAAAGCTTCCTGTCGCGGGCACGCCAGATAACCGAGCGCGAACAGATCGACAGCACCAATGTGCAGGTGATTTCCACCGCAGTGCCGCCAAAGGGCCGTTCATGGCCCCCGCGCACGGTCGTGATGATCGGCCTGGGGGCCATTGGCGGCATGATCCTTGGCATGTTGCTCGCCATTACCCTGGGTATCGTGCGCGACATGCGTCTTCCGCCGAACCGCCCGGACGTCATTGCCAGCCGCGCCTGAAATGGCGAAGCGGATTGTCTTTCACATTGCCAGCCTCAGGGGCGGCGGCGCCGAGCGTGTGTTCGTCCTGATAGCGAACGAGCTGGCATCGCGCGGCCACAACGTCACGCTTTTTACCTGGAACGCGCAGGGGCCCAATGCCGCCCTGCTTTCGCCTGCCGTGCATCTGGTCGATTTCGGCCTCCCCATTCGCGGCGAGGGTTATGGCAAGTGGGCGACATTGAAAGGCATCGTGCGAAGCGCGGGCCTGCTTGGCCGCCTTTCTCCCGACGCGATCTACAGCGCCCCGGAATTCGCCAATCTGGTCGTGGCGCTGGCGCTTTCCCTCGCGCGAAGCAGGGCGCGGTTCTTCCCGAGTTTCCACGCCGCCGCCTCACTGCCTTCCGGCAGCCTTGGCGCGAAAATGGCGGTCTGGCTTTCGGCCCTGGTTGCGGCCCGCGCCACCAGGGCCATCGCGGTTTCTGAGGGTGTCGGCGGCGATCTTGTGGCCCGAGGCTTCCCGAAATCCAAGGTCGTGGTCATCAACAACCCGCTGCCGCCGGCTGCGGCATCCCAGCAACGCTCCTACGCCTGGCAGGCAGAGCTCGCGGCGATGGGCGACGGCCCCATCATCATCACCGCCGGACGCCTGGTGCCCGTTAAGGATCATTGGACGTTGCTGCGGGCCTTCGCTGTGCTGCGCGCCGGCCGCCGGGCCCGGCTTGTCATCTTCGGCGAGGGTCCGCTGGCCGACGAGCTGCGCGCCTATGCCGAAGAATCCGGTATCGGCGCAGACGTTCTGTTTGCGGGCTATGTCAATGATCCGGCGGCCTGCTACGCCGTAGCTGACTTGTTCGTCCTATCATCGACCAGCGAGGGCTTCGGCAATGTTCTGGTCGAGGCCATGGCAGCGGGGATTCCGGTGGTCTCCACGGACGCGCCGCACGGCCCGCGCGAAATACTTGATGACGGCCGCTTCGGCGCCCTGGTGCCGGTCGGCGATGCCGCGGCCCTGGCAGTGGCGATGGCCGGAATGCTCGACCAGCCGACAACCGCCGCGATCCTGAAAAGCAGGGCGGCGGATTTCGAAATTGAAAAGATCGGAGACCGGTACGAGGCGTTGCTCTGAATTAGCGCATGGATCGGCTTGCGGCGGCACAGGAATCCGCCATTGATGGGACAGGACGCCGCCAACATAGGCCGGTTACTCCCAATCCAATCATGATCTTTAACATCAATTTACCCGGAGTTGGTAACAACAGGGAACCCGCGTTTTATCCTCAGGATAGGGATTTTCCTTGCCGCAGCATCACAGCCTTCCTGCCGGCCGTGCAAACGATCGCAATTGGCCGCGATTGCACCGCTTCATGCGGGTTGAGCTGGAACTCGCGCCTGACGTCCTGGTGCCGCGAGCCGAAACGGAACTGCTTGGCCGGACGGCCGCGGCCATTCTTGGCGAACAGGCGCACGAAACGATCCTGATCGACATGTGCTGCGGCAGCGGCAATCTTGCCGTGGGCATCGTCAGCGAATGTCCTCGGGCTCGGGCATGGGCGGCGGACCTGACCGACAGCACGGTTTCGCTTGCCCGCCGCAATGTTGTGCGCCTCGCCCTGCAGGACAGGATCAAGGTCCGGCAAGGCGACCTATTTGCCGCGATCGAGGGTGACGGCCTCCGCGGCGCTGCCGACATGGTTGTGTGCAACCCGCCCTATATTTCCTCATCCCGTCTCGATAGCGAAAGCGCGCATCTGTTGGAGAACGAACCTCGGGAAGCTTTCGACGGCGGCCCTTACGGTATTTCGATCCTCCAAAGGCTGGTCCGGGATGCCGCAGCTTTCCTCAAGCCAGGCGGATGGCTGCTATTTGAGTTCGGCGAAGGTCAAGATCGGCAGATAGCAACCCTTTTATCGAGAACGAAATCCTACGAAACCCCAACCTTTGCCGTGACGGCCGACGGCCAGCCCCGTGTCGCCTTGGCGCGCAAACATGGTGGCCGGGTTCCCGGAACCGGGAGCCCGGCGTGAGCGTCGTCCGCGCCCTCGATCAGGCCGACCTTGCGGCCGTCGCGGGCATGTTTCAACGCATGCTGCGCAAGAAGCGGGGGCCAGCGCCGGCCTCCCTCGTCGATTACATGAGGCGGTTTTATCTGGACGCACCCGACTGGGGCAGCGGGCTCCGTTCGCTTGTCCATGTCAATGACGCCGGCCAGGTTTCCGGGTTCGTCGGCGTTCATGCGCTGCCAATGAAATTCAACGGCCGGCAGCTCTACGCTGCCATCTGCAGCTCGCTGATGGTCGAGGATCACGAGACCGATCCGATGGCCGGTGCCCGCCTGTTGAAGGCCTTCCTCGATGGTCCGCAGGACATCTCCTTCAGCGAAACCGCCAATGATACGTCCGTGAAACTGTGGACGCGGCTTCGCGGCGTTGTGCTGCCGCAATACAGCCTTGACTGGGTTCGCGTGATGCGGCCGGCGACCTTCATGCTCAGCCTTTTTGCCAATCACATGAAGCTTGCCTGGATGTTCAACCCGCTCGCCCGGATCGTCGACCGGCTCTACCTTCGCAAAATGAAGGGCAGTCAACGACGCTGGACCGGCGTCGTCGCCAACGCATCGAGCCGGGGGGCATTTCGGGCCTCCGAGATCGACAGCGGCAGCTTTGCGGGGCTGCTGGAGCCGCTTTGCGCCCAATTTCCGCTACGTCCGCAGTGGGCGGAAGGTCAGCTCAACCATATTCTGGGCGATGCGGCGCAAAAGCCGGATTTCGGAGAGCTTGTCTACGTGTCGGTGGCATCGCCGAACGGCGCCAATGTCGGCGCTTTCGCCTATTACGCGCGACCGGACGGGATCGGCCGCGTGCTGCAGGTCCTCGCTCTTCCCGGCCAGGCCGGGCCGGTGATCGATTGCCTGGTCGAGCATGCCGCCCGGCGCGGTGTCTCCGGCTTGCGCGGCCGCGTCCAGCCCGCGCTTCTGGACGCCATGCTTGTAAGACGCATAGCCTTCATACCGGTCGCCTCGACCGTCGTGCATTCACGCGATCCCGAGCTTCTCGATGCCATGAAGAACGCGCAGGTCTTTCTGAACGGGCTTGCGGGCGAGCAGTGGAGCCAGTTGATCGGCGGCCGCTTCACCTGAAGCGTTCCGCCTACAGCAATTCCAGGAAAGGGTGCGCGGCTTTCCGTCCGGAATTGCGTAAAGACAAGAGCTTAGTATTTCTTTCATGCATGTCGTATCGCAAGACCGGATCACTTTTGCTCGATATGCATAGGTCAGGAGCCGACTTCGTCCACGCCGTCAACGAGCTGCGGGCGCAGGTGCAGATAGCGCGTTGCCTTTCGCTTGGCGGCGATGTCGGCCCAGACGCGTTCGATCTGTGAGGCGGTCAATCCCGCCGCTTGCCCTACCACCTCGGCGGACACGCCGTTGTTGAGGCCGTAGAGACACAGATCCATCCGATCGTAAGGCAGGGAGAAGTAGAATTCTTCCTGCGTCTGCGCCAGCGAGTAGGTGTCGGTGGTCGGCGGCCGGTTGCGGACCTCTTCCGGAATGCCGAGATAGGCGGCTAGCGCATAGACCTGCGTCTTGTAGAGATGCGCGATCGGCTTGACGTCGGCGGCGCCGTCGCCGTTCTTGACGAAGAACCCCTGGTCGTATTCCAGCCGGTTCGGTGTGCCGAGCACGGCGAAGTTCAGCCGGTCGGCATGATAATATTCGAGCTGCTTGCGGGTGCGCTGCTTCATGTTGGTGGCGGCAACGATGCCGAGATAGACAGCCACCGGCATCCGCAATTTCGTCTGCTTGCCTTGCGGGTCCTGCACCACCAGCGACGAGATGTTGTAGCCCTCGCCTTCGAGCACGTTCGCGATCACGATCTTCGAGGCCCAGCCCTTGCCATAGTCCGGGACCAATTCGCGGATGAAGGCGTCGCGGCGTTCATAGCAGCCCATTGCCCGCAGGGTCGGCCCGATATCCTCCACAACGGCCTCGACGCCGAAAGTGTCGGCGACCAGATGGCCGAGCCGCAGGCTTTCGGGGTCGGAATCGCTTTCCGGCATGAGGACGCACAGCACATTCTGGTGGCCGACGGCCCGCGCGGCCAATGCAGCCGAAACGCTGGAATCTACACCGCCCGAAAGACCGAGCACGAGTCCGCGCTTGCGAATGCCGCGCAACTGCTCGCGCAGGGCCGCCACGATCCTGTCCGTTTCGGCGGCGGGATCGATGGCCAGGGCTTGCGTGAAGGCCGGCGCATCCTGGGTTGAGCCGATGTTCATTGCTCGGCCTCCATCATCTCAGCCGCGAGCCGGCGGCTGACCTTGCCCGACTCCGTCTTCGGTAATTCGCTCCGGAACTCTATGATTTTGGGGACCATGAAATCCTCCAGGTGGCGCGCGCAGTGACGAATGATGTCCTTTCCGCCAAGCGCCGGATCGGACCGCACGACGAGCGCGCCAATCGCATGCCCCAGCACCGGATCCGGCACGCCGACGACCACCGCTTCCGCGATACCTGGATGGGCGTGGAGCACGGCCTCCACTTCCTTGGGGGCGACCTTCTCGCCACGCGTCTTGATGATGTCGTCCTTACGCCCGACAAAATAGAGAAAGCCGTCCTCGTCGGTCTGGAACAGGTCGCCCGTATAGAGCACCTTTTCCCAAGGGTTAGGCCCCGGCCGGAGCGCTCGTTCCGTCGCGGCCTTGTTGCGCCAATAGCCCTGCATCACGTGCGGACCGCGGATGACTAGCTCACCTGCCACGCCCGCCGGCACGCGTTGTCCAAGGTCGTCGACGACAAAGGCTTCCGTGTTGGGGATGGCTATGCCGACCGACCCTGGCCGGCGGTCAAGTTCCTCGGGTGGCAAATAGGTGCAGCGCTTGCATTCGGTCAGCCCATACATCGAATAGATCCGGACGCCGGGCAGCAGCGAGCGCAGGCGTTCTATGTGGGCTGGCGGCAAGGCGGCCGCGGTGTTGGAAATATAGCGGAGGCTGGGCAGGAAACCCGGCGCCAGATCACGCATCTGCAGGATCATCGCCGCCATGGTAGGCACCAGCGGAAGGCCGGTGACGCCCTCTTTGCGGATGCGTTCGAAGATCTCGTGCGGGAAGGCGAAGGACTTCTCGAGCACCAGCGTGGCCCCGAGCCTGACTGCCATCAGCAACTGGTAGAGGCCATAGTCGAAGGCAAGCGGGAGGACGTTCAGGATGATGTCGTCCGGCGCGTTGCGCAGATAGGTGGCGATCGACCCCGCGGCGGCGTCGCAATTGCGATGCGTCATCATCACACCCTTGGGCCGGCCGGTCGAACCTGACGTGTAGATCAGCATCGCAAGGTCGACGTCGATGCCGCGATGGTTTACCTCCGCGCCATCGAACGTCAGGCAGTCAGTCAGGGACGCGGCCCCTGCCGGGCATTGCCCGTCGGCCCCAGGGGTGGAAGCCACGAAGATGCCGGGCTTGCCTTGCGATGCGCAGGCTTCGGTGACCACGGGCATCAGCTTCGCCTGCGTCAGGACCGCCCTGGCGTCGCAATCGGCGATGACGTAACCGAGCTTGTCGGCCTTTGTGGAGGGGTTGATCGGACTGAAGGTCGCACCTGCCTTGAGTGCGGCAAAGATCGATACGGCGGCCTCCCAGCAATTGTCCATGAAGATCAGAACGCGGTCGTCGCGCCTGATCCCATTCATGAAGAGAGCGGTGGCCAGCCGGCTCGAAAGGTCGTCGAGTTCTTCGTAGCTCAGCCTTTTGCCCTTGGTGACCAATGCCGTCTTGGCCGGGTGGGCAGCAGCCTTCGCCACCAGAAAATGCTCGATCCGCACGGGACGTTCCTCGCCGTTGGCGCTTACGCTGCCAGCGTTTGTGCTCTCGCCTCGATGAAGGACGAGATGCGGTCAAGCGAGTCCAGGTTGGCCGGAACGATGTCGGCATCCACCATCGCGATGCCGAAATTGTCCTCGATGAAGGCCACCAGCTCAAGTACCGCAGTCGAGTCGATAATGTCGTTCTCGATCAGCGAGGCTGAATCCGACAGTTTGTAGGAGGTGTCGCCGAACAGGAAGTTGTCGACGATAAAGCTTCTGACCCTGTCCTTGATTGCCGTCATCATGTCTTTCCTTTTCCTCGCCGTCTCAGGCCGCTCTTGCCGCGCCGGCCGCTTGGCCGGCGAAATTCTTCTGCCACAGCTGCGTCGACAGAATGCCGACGAAGGCGGCGTTGTCGCGAAATCCGGTCGCGGTCTCAATGCGGCATTTCTCGTGGAGCTTGGCCACCGCCTTGGCGTTGAACAGGCCGCCGGCGGTAATGCTCGCCTCGCCCAGGCAGTCACGAACATAGTCTAGTTCCTCCGCCCCGACGAAGGAGCGGGCCTCCGGGGCGCGGTAAGGTTGCTTGGTGCGTTTACCGATCGCCGCCGGAAGGTGGTGCCTGGCCACCTTGCGCAATATGTGCTTCTCCATCAAGCCTTTCAGTTTCATCTCCGGCGGAAGTCTTGCCGCGAACTCTACCACGCGATGATCCAGGAAAGGAAACCGCCCTTCGATGCCGTGCGCCATGGCCATCCGATCGCCTTGGCTGGAGAGGATGTAGCCGGGCAGGAGGAAGCGGGTTTCGAGATATTGCGCCTGATGCAGCGGATGCCATAGGGAAAACGCCTCGGGTAGGCGGCTGGTCAGCTCTTCAGCTGCGTCATAACCCTTCAACGTCGCGCGCAGGTCGCCGGAAAAGAAGATTTTCGCCGCCGCCGTGGTCTTGAAGCGTGGCCGATGCGAGAACAGCGGATCGTCGAGGGCAGCGTTGCTGGTGCCGAAGAAGGCAGCCAGATACTCCACCGATTGCTGTTGCAGGCCCGGCAGATACGGGTAAAGCCGGCGGAACAGCTGCGGCCTTATGCGCGATGTGGGCTGCCGCCCGCAGAACCGGCGGACACGCGCCTCCTTGAAGACGTCGTAACCGGCGAAGACCTCGTCGGCGCCTTCACCCGTCAGCACCACCTTCAGGCCGGCCTGGCGAACCAGGGCGGACAATTTGTAGAGTGGCGCTGGCGCCGTGCGGATGATCGGCCGCTCGGCAAAGCGGATGACGTCAGGAAAGACGCTGGCGATATCGCGGGCGCCGCATTCTATGGCGTGGTGGCGCGTGCCGAGCGCCGAGGCCATTTCGGTCTGAAAGGCGCTTTCGTCATGCTCGGCGCTGTCGAAGGTTACGGAAAATGTCTCCAGTCTCCGAGGAGTCATGCCGGCGGCAAGCGCCGAAACGAGCGACGAATCGAGCCCTCCGGAAAGATAGGAACCGACCGGCACGTCGGCCCGCATGCGAAGCCTCACCGCATCGGTCAGAAGGGCTTGCAATTCCTCTGCCGCGTGGTCCTCGTTCGTGATCTTCGACGGCTCATCACGATGCGGATAGTCCAGGTGCCAGTACCGTCTGACCGTGACCTGCCCCTGCGTCGCGATCATCACACTTGCCGGTTCCAACTCGTGGATATTGCGGAATGCCGTGCGCGGAGCGATCGGCGCCCACAGCGTAAAGATCTGATCCAGCGCAATCGGATCAATTTCAGCGGAGACGCCCGGGACCTTCAACAGAGCTTTGATCTCCGAGGCAAAGTAAAGCACCCCGTCCTTACTTGTGTAGAAGAGCGGCCGGACACCCATCCGGTCTCGTGCAAGCACCATTCGTCGCTGCCGATTGTCCCATATCGCCAAGGCGAAATCACCGTTCAGGAGAGACAAGCAGTGTTCGCCCATCTCCTCATAGAGCTGAAGGATGACCTCTGTGTCGCTCGACGTCCGAAAGTGTCGGCCCTTGGCGATCAGCCCTTCGCGCAGTTCTATGTAGTTGAAAATCTCGCCGTTGAACGCAATCGTCAAATTGCCGGCCTCGTCGGACATCGGTTGCTGGCCGTCTCCGATGCCGATCACCGACAGCCGCGCATGCCCGAGCCCGGCATCGGGTGCTACGAATTTCCCTTGCTCATCCGGCCCACGATGGGCAATTGCGGCTACCATGTGCGTGAGCAAAGCTTCCGCATCCCGGATTGACCCGAAATAACCCCCGAATCCACACATCCCTTGAACTCATATTGAACGCTAAGGTACGGAACATAACCTCGATAGTGGCATCTGAGGTTAATCCGATAATTTCACCGAGCATGTGGTTAACAAGAAGTTTGCCACGATGTGGTCTCCCGTGGCTAGGACACGATGGCTCTCCATCACCTCGCGTTGCGTGTGTGGAAAACAATTTTGAGGCCGAGCCCTTCCAGGGCGTGCGGCCGTAATAGCCGGAACGATAGCCCAGGCGCTCCAACGTGGCGAACCGCCCTGGATACAAACGGACCGCGCGCAACGTGCTGGCGATCTTGAGGCAAATTCAACCGCAGGCTGCCGGGCTGACTATTATTGCGGTAGGTTTTTCAACGGTTGCAATGGCTTAGCGTTTTCCGACACGCCCTAGGCGCGAACGGACCAGAGCGTTTCCAAAAAAGTGTGACACGGTTTTCTCTGCAGAAGCGCGCGGCGCTTCTCAAGCAATTTGCCTCGAAATCAAGAGATGACGGGGGTTTCAACGTGTCTGTGGAACGGTTGATCGCTCTAGGCCTTTTGTCCGGGTTGGCATGGCCGGACACGGGCGGCTAAGGCTGGAAATGTGATTGCACGTCTTCGCTGCCGGGGGGGGGCTGGCCGGAGGACGAGGAGGATGGCGCTGAATTTCGAATATATTGCCGGCCATCCGGCGCTGCACCGTCATGTCGAGGCGCAGTCGAAGGCGCTGCTGCATATCTATGAAACGAGCCCACGCCTGGCCGCCGTGTTCGCCACGCAACAGCGCTGGTTGCTGGCTCACACCGGCCTAGCCCTGCATTTCGCCCGCGACCCGCGCGATCCCCGCACGGAACTGACACTGGCCCGCTTCATCGATGCCGTGCTTCACTATTCCGTCGCTAGCCGCAACACGGCCGAAGCCTTCATCAAGGAGATGCTGCACTATCACATCATCGAATACCTGCCGCACACCGGTGACGGACGAGCCCACCCGTTTCAGGTGACGGCAGCGACGCTGAAGGAATTCGACGGCTGGGTGGTTGCGCATCTGCGCACGCTCGACGGTCTCGACAGCGGCAGCCGCCTCGCCGCCTTTCTCGAGCAGCACGGCATGATTTCCAGGCTGCAGCCGCTGGTGGCGGAAGGCCTGCTCTCCTCCAACCCTGTGCGTGAGCCCAAGCAGACGTTTTCGCTGTTCATCTGGCTCAACAATGGCGGCATCGTCATGGATTGGCTGATGTCCGGCATCGATCCCGACAATGCCGCCCTCGACCGGATCCCGACCAGCGTGGTTTCGATCGGCGAATTCGCCAGTTGGCTAAAACTCTCGCGCACCCATCTTGCGCGCAAATTGCGCGACGCCGAAAAGCTCGGCAGCGTCGGCTGGCTGGGCCGGCGCGGGCATTCCGTAATGTGGGTCTCGAACAGCTTCTACCAGGAATACATGACCGTGCAGGCCGCCAAACTTGCCGTCATCGATGCCGCGTTCGAAGCCTGCCGACCGGCGTCGCCGCACGCTGGCTGAACGTTCGGCGCAGACGCTGTTGCGCAGCCGATCGTGCCGACCGCGAGGACCCGTCCGGGCGCATGGCCGAGGTGGCCTTTCCGCCGTCGGGATACGGACATCTGGACAGCGGGGGCGAAGCCTGAAAGCGGAACGATCCGCGCGAGCGGCAGCGATCCGCCCGACGGGTTCGGGTGGATCAACTGGTCAAAAGCCGGGCGCAGCATCTCAATCGATGTCGAATGACACGCCCTGCGCCAGCGGCAGCGCCTTGGAATAGTTCACCGTGTTGGTGGCGCGGCGCATATAGGCCTTCCAAGCATCGGAGCCGCTCTCGCGCCCGCCGCCGGTTTCCTTCTCGCCGCCGAAGGCGCCGCCGATCTCGGCGCCCGACGTGCCGATGTTGACGTTGGCGATGCCGCAATCCGAACCATCGACGCCGAGGAAGCGCTCGGATTCCTGCAGGTCGCGGGTGAAGATCGACGACGACAGTCCGGCGGCGACCGCATTGTGCTCGTCGAGCACGGCATCGAAATCGGAGTACTTCATCACATAGAGGATCGGCGCGAAGGTTTCTTCGGTGACGGGAGCCACCTGCTTCGGCATTTCGACCAGCGCCGGATGCACGTAATAGGCATCGGGATGGCCATTCTCGACCCGCGAACCGCCGGTCAGCTTGCCGCCGTGAGCGGTGGCTTCCTTGAGCGCCTTCTGCATGGCGTCGAACGCCGCCTTGTCGATCAGCGGCCCGACGAGCGAAGACGTCTCCAGCGGGTTGCCGACCGAGACGCTCTCATAGGCCTTCTTCAGCCGCGGCAGCAGCGTGTCATAGACGCTGTCATGCACGAACAGGCGCCGCAGCGTCGTGCAGCGCTGGCCCGCGGTGCCCATGGCGCCAAAGGCGATGGCGCGCAGCGCCATGTCGAGATCGGCGGTCGGGCAGACGATGCCGGCATTGTTGCCGCCGAGCTCGAGCACGGCGCGGGCAAAGCGCTTGGCCAGCCGCGGGCCGACATCCCGGCCCATGCGGGTCGAGCCGGTGGCAGAAACCAGCGCCACCTTCGGGTGGTCGACCAGGATCTCGCCGACGGAGCGGTCGCCAATCAGCACCGGTGCCAGGCCCTGCGGCGCATCCGCGCCGAAGCGCTTGACCGCGCCGGCAAAAATCGCCTCGCAGGCGAGCGCCGTCAGCGGCGTCTTTTCCGAGGGCTTCCACACCACGGCGTCGCCGCAGACCAGCGCCAGCGCCGCGTTCCACGACCACACCGCGACCGGGAAGTTGAAGGCCGAAATGACGCCGACGACGCCGAGCGGATGCCAGGTCTCCATCATGCGATGTCCCGGACGCTCGGTGGCGATGGTCAGACCGTAGAGCTGGCGGGAAAGGCCGACGGCGAAATCGCAGATGTCGATCATTTCCTGGACTTCGCCGAGGCCTTCCGACGGGATCTTGCCGACCTCGATCGACACCAGCCGGCCAAGCTCGGTTTTGTGCGCGCGCAACTCCTCGCCGAGCAGCCGCACCAGTTCGCCGCGCCGGGGACCCGGCACCATCCGCCAAACCTGGAACGCCGTGTGCGCGGCATCGATGGTCTTGGCCGCATCGGCCGGCGAAATCGTCTTCAGCGCCGCGATCTGTTCACCCGTCACCGGACTGCGCACGACGAGGTCGCCGCCGGTCAGCGCGTCCTTGGCCACACCCAGTTTCGCCAGAAGTTCTGCCGTTTCCTTCGCTATCGTCATTTTTGTCCCTTTCAGATCCGCTCGCCATCATAGGGCGGCGGTCGAGCCTTGGCGCCATTGTCGCCCGCATACCGCGGGCGCTGTCATGGCGTGCCATTACTCGTTTCAGGGGAAAATCGCCACCCCGGCATGGTCCAAGCCGGGATTGCACGATTGAGCCACAGGAGGAACAGGCTTAGTGCGCTGTCTTCGCCGGCGCCTTCACGGCTCCGTCTCGCATCAGCCGGTCGATATGCATGCGGATATGGGCGGCTTCCGCTGCCGTGTTGGCCAACGCAATGGCGCGATCGAAGGCGACACGCGCCTCTTCGCCACGGCCGAGTTGCATCAACAGACCGCCCTTGAGGCCGAAGAAGTGGAAATAGCCGGACAGCCTCTCGCCAAGCGGCTCGATCATGGCAAGGGCAGCTTCCGGCCCGCGCACCTTGGCGACCGCAACCGCACGGTTCAGCGTCACCACCGGCGAAGGTTGCATCGCCTCCAGCAGGCTGTAGAGCAGGTCGATCTCTGTCCAGTCGGTCTCCTCGGGGGTTGCCGCCCGCGCATGAAGGGCGGCGATCGCCGCCTGCACCTGGTAGGGTCCGGGCTTCTGGTGGCGCAGGGCCTTGTCGACCAGCGCCAGGCCTTCGTCGATCATCTTGCGGCTCCACAGCGAGCGGTCCTGGTCGTCGAGCAGCACGATCTCGCCATTCTCGTCGAAGCGGGCCGGCGCGCGCGCATGCTGCAGCAAAAGCAATGCCGTCAGGCCCATGATCTCCGGCTCGGTCTGGAACAGCCGGAGCAACAGGCGCGCCAGCCGGATCGCCTCCTCGCAAAGCGGCGCACGCGCCGGCGCCTCGCCGCTGTTGGTGGAATAACCTTCGTTGAAGATCAGATAGACCATGGCGGCAACGGCGGCGAGCCGCTCCGAGCGCTCGACCGCGCCGGGCGTCTCGAACGGCACGCCGGCATCGGCAATGCGCGCCTTGGCGCGCGTGATGCGCTGTTCCATGGCGCTTTCGCCGACCAGGAACGCACGCGCGATCTGCTTGACGGTGAGACCGGAGACGATGCGCAGCGCCACCGCGATCTGCTGCGTAGGCGGCAGATCCGGATGGCAGCAGATGAACAAGAGCCGCAATATGTCATCGCGGTAGTGCGCGCCGTCCAGCCGTTCGGCGATATCGCTCTCGGCATCTTCCAGGTCCGAGATCTGGTCCTCTTCCGGCATCGGCGCCTGCTTGGCGCGCTTGCGCACCGCGTCGATGCCGGTGTTGCGGCCGACAAAGATCAGCCAGGCCGCAGGATCGCGCGGCGGCCCGTTCTGCGGCCAGTTCTTGAGTGCCCTCAGGCACGCGTCCTGGAAAGCTTCCTCCGCCGTATCGAGATTGCGGAAATAGCGCAGCAGCGCACCCATAGCCTGCGGGCGGGCAGCGCTGATCGCCGAGCTTATCCAGGCGAGGTCTGTCATGTGGCTACTCTGGTTGGGTTGAAGACGGAAACCGGTCGGATCTCATAGGATCCGCCGCTGGGATTGACCTCGGAAAGCTCGCGCGCGAAGTCGACCGCTTCGTCGAGATCGGCGCATTCCAGCGTGTAGAAGCCGAGGAACTGTTCCTTGGTCTCGGCAAACGGGCCGTCGATGACGACCGATTCGCCCTTGACCTTGCGCAGCGTCGTCGCGGCGGTGGTGGGCAAAAGCCGCGCCACCGGCCCAAGCCGGCCGGCTTGAGCGTATTTTTCCTGCACATGCATGAGCTTTGCCATGACCTCGTCATCCTGTGCCTTGCTCCAGGAGGAGACGACATCTTCGGAGGCATAGCAGAGGATAGCGTAGAGCATGGGACGTCCTTTTCTGTCTCAAAGGACGAAACAGTAGGGCCTGTGCCGACATGGCGTCGACAAAAAAGTTACGCCATTTTTGTCAGCCTTCGCTTGCCTTCAACCATCTCAGCACAAGAGCCTCTTCATCATCGAGACCGTCGATCGCTCGCTTGCGCTTGTTGGCCTCGGTCATTTCGCTAAGCAGCCGCCCTTCCACCCAGGCTTCAAAAACCTGTGGATGGATGTAGCATTTGCGGCAGACGGCGCGTGTGTTGCCGAGCCGCTCGGCCACCTTGTCGATGACCGCGTTCATCACACGCTTGGTCTGCGCCTGGCTTTCGGGAAGCTCCGTCCGCGCAAACAGCGACGCGGCATGGATGGTGCCGCCCCAGGTGCGGAAATGCTTGGAGCTGAAATTGGCGCCGATCGCGTCGCGGATATAGCGGTTGACATCGTCGGAGCGCACTCCATGCCTCTCGCCGTCCTCGTCGAGATATTGGAACAGTTGCTGCCCCGGAATATCCTGCGCGCCGCGCACGACCCGGGCGATGCGGCGGTCGACCAGCTTCAACTTCCATTCCTTGCCGGACTTGCCCTTGAAGGCAAAGCGCAGGCTGGATCCCTTGATGTCGACGTGACGGTCGCGTAGCGTCGTCAGCCCAAAGCTCTTGTTGTCGCGGGCATAGGCGGCATTGCCGACCCGGATCATCGTGTTGTCGAGCAGCCAGACAATTGCCGCCACGACGCGCTCGGCCGGCAGGCCACGGCGGCGCAGATCGGCATCGATCCGGCGGCGCAGCTCCGGCAGGCTTTCGGCAAAGGCGACAAGGCTGGAGTATTTGGCGCCATCGCGCTCGGCGGCCCACAGCGGATGGTAGCGGTACTGTTTGCGCCCGCGCTGGTCGCGGCCGGTCGCCTGGATGTGGCCGGCGGGATCGGGCGAGATCCACACATCCGTCCATGCCGGCGGAATGGCCAGCGCCTTGATGCGGGCAATGGCTGCCGCGCCGACGGCCTGTCCTTTCGCGCCCTTGTAGGAAAAGCCTTCGCCCGCCTTCAGGCGCCGGATCCCCGGCTCGCTGTCGCTGATATAGGTGAGCGAGGCCTGTTCGGCAGCGGTCTGCGCGCCGTTCTTCGGCGCTCCATCGTCCCCCTGTCCGGCAGCCGACCGGCCGGATGGCGTCCCAGATTTGTCAAGCATGCCCGCTCCACGAAATTTTTCTCGTAGATAAGCGCCAAGCCGACTGCTGGTTCCACCCCGTTGCTATGGAATGTGGTCGGGTCCACCAATGGTGGCACCAGCCGGCACGGCCATCCAGAGGCCGCCATCGTCGACGTGAGGCGGATGGTAGTCGCGCCCGGGCGGAATCTGTTCGAACACGGCCCCTGCCTCATCGGCAAGGTAGTCATAGCCCACATCCTGCAGGAGCCCCTTTGGATCAAGGTGGTGGTAGAGATTGCGGCGGGCGATCCGCCGCTTCGGCTCCATCATCTTTAAATGATAGAGGTTGAGCCCGCTGGTTGCGGGCCTTGAAACCAAGATCGGGAGGATACCAGAGCCCGTGCAGGTCCTCTGGTCGGTACTTCGCCGGATCGTAGGCTCTGAACAGACGATACTGGAACTTTTCGGCCCACATCCCGTCGACCCGGTACTCGGTCGGCGAATACAATTCGCGGAGCCGGAACCCCCAGGCCATGCGCCTGTAATCCCCCGTCAGCTGTCCGATCCGCTCCGCGGTACCGCGTTCCAGCCGCTCATCGGGATCAATAGCCAGGATCCAGTCGGCGGCAGCTTCATGCGCTGCGTCGAGTAAGATCCGCCGCCGCTGCGGCTCGCTGCTGAACACGCCGGTCGCCCCGCGATCGTCATAGGCAATCCAGCCGTCAACGACCGGATCGATATTGGTGATCAGATCGGCAACCAGATGCGCGTCATAACGATAGCTGAAAACTGCGACCGTTCTCTGGCGCGTCCAGAACAGTCGGCTCCGTCGCCAGCGTCGAGGCTTGATTTGGCTCGTTATCATTTTCTTGTTGCCGCTTTCACGCGATTTCGCACGCCAATATAGACACCCACGGATTTGACCAGCAGGGCAAGCCAGACAATTGGCATCGACATCATCGCGAAAGTTCGATCCCGATCGGAAAGCCCGATCTTCGCCAGCTTGCGGGCATTCCGCCGATCGCGAAACGTGTCGCGAAAACACCGAAACGGAGTGTTCAGGGCAGACGCTGCGAGGTAATCGCCGCGGCGACAGCCGCGCCTGTACTGATCGGCAAGCAATCTGGACAGCCGGGTTTCGTTGCGATGAACGGTTTGCACCTTAGGCTCCCACACCGGCTGCAGTTCCTGCGGCAGCCGCCCCAGGAATTCGGTGTCTTCGGCAGCAGGCATGGTTTCATCGAACAAGCCAAATTCATCGAACAGCCGCCGATCGAACGACACGCCGTAACGCAGCGCACGATCCGACGGCAGACCGGGAAGCCGTCGCATGAACATGATCAGATGAGCCGCACAGGCGATCAGATTGCGCGGATGGCTATTCACCATCGCGCTCGCCACGGCGCGGTCGCCAGCCAGATGCCGCTGCATCCGTGCCTCGGCCCAGCCCGAACAGGCGAGGCAATCATCGGCAAGAAAGGCAACGAAAGGCGCTTTGGTGGCCGCAATGCCGAGATTGCGGGCTGCGCCTACAAACAGCCTTCGACCGGCCTCGATCACTGGCACCTTGACCCGGCGCCGGTCAGCAGCGCCAGGACCTCGCCTCCGCCCGAGTTGACCACCATGATCTCGAGCGGCTCATCCTGATCCAGCAGGGATGTCACCGCCTCGACGATTTGAGCCGGCGCGCGATAGCCGATGACAATGACGGCAAGCTGCGGCGGGGCTGATTCAGGCACGTTGCAACTGGACGTGCGGAGAGGAAAACCAGCGCCGCAGCGCCAGCTTCAGCTGGTAGCGCCTGCAACGCCAGGTGTTCGACCGCACCTTCGGCGCCGCCGCCGCGATCCTCAGGAACCGCGCCGCCGTCTCCAGATCGCCGCGCGCATAGTGAACCCGGGCGATCTTGAGGGCGACCAGCCCCTCCCTGGTCTTTAGCGACGACAGTGGGATGCCACAGTCAGTCAGCTCGCGCAGCGCCAGCCGCCAGTCGAGAAAGCGGCGCACCGGCCTGGTGATGAAGCGATCATCAGAACGCACTGCCGAAACGTGGTAGATCATGACGGGATGCACGATCAGGGCAAGCGACGCCCTGCCCATCAGCCTGGACCAGAACAGCGTGTCCTCGTCATAGGCAAGCCCGGTCGGGAAGCGCGTGTCGCCGACGACGCGCCGGGAAACCAGCGCACTGCCCACGGCGATCGAGCGAATGTGACCTTCCAGATAGGCCGAGGCATTGGCTATACCATCTTCTATGTAGCCGGCTGGAAGCTTGAGGTTCCGGTTCTCGCCATCGGTGCGCCGACGGTAGGCGCCGATCACCATGTCGGCGGCCGGCTGCGCCCCCGCCCGGACCAGCATCGACCGCAGCCCGCCCTCCAGATGCAAGTCGTCGGCGTCGATCAGGTAGATCCAGGAGCATTGCGCCTGCGCCAGCGCCACATTGCGGGAGCCGCCCGCGTCCCGGCAGTTGCTCATGAGCAGGCGCAACGGCAACGAGAATTGCGTGGCGGCATTCAGCGCGGCTTCTGCCGTCCCGTCCGAGGAGGAATCGTCGACCAGCAGCACCTCGCCGATAACCTCGGCTTCGGAACGAAGCGAGGCCAGCGTGGCCGCTATGGTTGCCGCCGCATTGTGCGCCGGGATGATGACACTGATTGCCGTCAATACCGAACTCCGCATCAGCATGCCTGCCGACCGATCCTCCCCGAAGTTTCAACCGAGCATAACGGGCATCGCCGTTGTTGAGAAGCTGTGCTTCGAGGCTGTCAGGCCTTCTCGAGCGCGACCGGGATGACGTCGACGGCCTGGTCGCCGACCTGGCCGCCGGTGGTTTTCAGCACGCCGACGATCGGAGCCACGTCGGAATAGTCGCGGCCATAGCCAACGGTGATGTGGTCGTTGCTGGCCCGCATGCCATTGGTCGGGTCGAATTCCTGCCAGCCGGCATCGCGCCCACACCACACCTTGACCCAGGCATGCATGGCATCGGCGCCTTCGAGCCGCGGCTTCCCTTTCGGGGGAATGGTGCGCAGGAAGCCGCTGACATAACCCGCAGGAATACCTAGCCCGCGCAGGCCGGCGATCATGATGTGGGAGAAGTCCTGGCACACGCCCCGCTTCAAACCGAAGGCATCGCTGGCCCCGGTACGCACCGTGGTCGCTTCCCCGTCATAGGTGAAATCGCGGTGGATGCGGTTGCACAGATCGATGGCCATGCCGACCGTCGAGCCGCCGGCGCTGTCGCGGGCATAGGCGGTGATCGCCGCATCGATGCCGGCATGATCGCTGGCGGCGAGAAAGTGATGCGGTGCATCCGGCGCCAGTGACCGTACGGCGCCGAGTTCTTCCTGCAGGCGCTGCAGATCGGGCGACACGTCGAGCCCAGGCTCCGGCCGTGACACCGACACGCGCGCGCTCATTCTGATGTCGAGCCCGTCATGGACGTCGCGAAAGGCGATCGCGGTGACATTGTTGCCGAAGAAATCGGCAAAATCCGTGCGCTCCGATGGGGTCGGCACAAACGAAAGCGAGGCCGCGATCACGCGCTGCACGCCGGCAATGGTCGGCGGCAATACACGCACCTGATGCCGGCTGCCGCCGGCCGCGGCGTCATAATCGTAGCTGAGATGAAGCCTGATATCGTACAGCATGTTAACCAAAATACGCTTTAGCCAGGCTGCTATAGAGGTTGCCGATCTCAGTTGCGAGATCGTCCAGCACCTCCGCCGACATCTCCGATGGCTCCATGACGGCAATTGCCGTGTTGAGCTGCAGGATTTCCTTGGCCGCGACCGACATATGCCCCTCCGGCCCAACCGATGGCAACAGGCCGATCTCCGCCTTCAGCCGTTCGAGCTGGAACAGGATCGAGCGCGGGTTGAGTGGGTCGAGCGCCAAGAGGTCGATCACCGTGCGCCGTCCGGCCCGCACCGGATATTGCCGGCGGTGGGTCATGACGCTGTCGCCGATCTCCAGCATCATGTCGAGCGAGCCGTCCGGCGCACCGGACCTTGTCAGTCGGGCTAGCGTACGGGCGATCTGGATGCCGCGCTCGATCCGCCGGCCGATCTCGAGGAAACGCCAGCCGGTGAAACGGTACATATTCTCGTGCAACAGGCCAGAGAAACCGGCGAGCTTGCGCAGCATGACCGTCATCGCCCGTGTCGCGTCGTCACCCGGCGCCACCGTGGTGGCGAACTGATGAATGGTCTTCGACAGGTCCTTCAGCGCCAGCCAGCCATCGGGCGAAAAGCGGTCGCGGATCTGTCCGGCGCTGTAGACGGCGCTGTCCAGCGTGCCGATCAATCCGGGCGGAATGGCCGCTTCGAGATCGACGCCGAAGGGTTCGAGATAGTCCCTGATATCGGCGAGCAGCAGCATGTCAGGATCGGACGTCTCGGCCAGCCGCACATGATAGGCGCGCAGGATGCGAACCGTATCCTCCGAGCGCTCGATATAGCGGCCGAGCCAGGTCAGGTTTTCCGCCGCGCGGCTGGGCAGGCTGCCCGGCATGGTGCGGACAAAGCTGTCATGCTCCTGCGGCAGCAGCGTCTCGCGCTCGACCGACCGGTCGCTGACCACCCAGACGTCGGCCGCCTGGCCGCCGCGCTGCATGGCGATGGCCGTCGGGTCGAGCGAAAGGCCGACACGGGCGAAACCGCCCGGCATTACCGTCCAGCCATCGGGCGTGCGCGCCAGATAAACGCGCAGGCTTGCCGGTCGCGGTTCCAGCCAGCCGCCGACATAGACCGGCGTCGTCGACAGCGTCACCGCTTCCTGGCCGACGAAACCGCTGCCATCGCTCTCGATGCGCGCGATCAGCGCGATGCGTTCCTCCGGCGTCAGTGCCGAACCGAGCCTGGTCTGGCCGTCATCCTCGAAGGCCAGCCGCGTCGACAGCGCCGGACCGATCACCATGCGATCGATATTGGCAAGCACATGCGCCCGTTCGGTTGCTTGCCCGCACCACCAGGTGGCCACGCTTGGCAACAGAAGCTCTTCGCCGCGCAATGCGCGCGAAATCTTCGGCAGGAAGGCGAGCAGCGCCCGGGTTTCCATCAAGCCCGACCCCAGCGCATTGACCGTAGACACGGTGCCGCGGCGGATCGCCTCGACCAGCCCCGGCGTGCCGATATGCGAGTCCGACCTCAGTTCCAGCGGATCGGCAAAGGCGGCATCGAGCCGCCGCCACAGCACGCTGATCGGCATCAGCCCGGAAACCGTGCGCACCATCAGCTTGCCGCCGGAGACGGTCAGATCCTCGCCCTCGAGCAGCATGATGCCGAGATAGCGGGCGATATAGGCGTGCTCGTAATAAGTCTCGTTGAGCGGCCCCGGCGTCAGAATGGCGACGCGGCCGTCATTCTCCTTCGCCATGCCGATCAGCGCATCGCGAAAGCGGCGGAAGAAACCGGCCAGGCGATGCACATGCATCTCGCCATAGACGTCGGACAAAGCCCGCGTCGTGGCGACGCGGTTTTCCAGCGCAAAGCCGGCGCCCGACGGCGCCTGCGTGCGGTCGCCCAGCACCCACCAGCTTCCATCCGGCCCACGACCGAGCTCGAAGGCGCAAAAATGCAGGAAATGACCGCTGGCCGGCATGGTGCCGACGACGGGGCGCAAAAATTCGGGGCTCGCCGCAATCAGGCCTGCCGGCAGGATTCCCTTCTCGATCAGCCGGTTCGGGCCATAGATATCAGCGACTATCTCCTCGAAAAGCTCGGCGCGCTGGACGAGACCGGCGCTGATCCCGGCCCATTCCTTGTCTTCGATCAGCAGCGGGATATGCGCCAGTGGCCATTCGCGCTCGTTGGCGCCGGCCTTGTCGTAGACGCGATAATAAACGCCGGCGTCGCGCAGATACTGGTCGGCGCGGGCAAAGCGCTGGCCCAGCTTTTCGGGACCCAGCTCCTCCAGCGCCTCGATGAAGGGCGCCCAGGCCGGACGCGGATGGCCCGAAGCATCGACCATCTCGTCGACGACGCCGTCAATCGGCTGGTAGTGCTCCAGCAGACTGTGCCTCAGCGGCTTGCCGCGGACCTTTTTCTGATTCCCCTTTGCCATCGCTGATCAGAGTCTTGCTGGCCGCCTGAGGTCAAGGGTCATGGGGAAGTCTTCAGAGGCTTCTTCATTGCGCAGCACATAGGCCGACGGCGTATGGCCGCGCGGCTCGAAGCGGGCGAGACGCCTCGCCTCGGCCTCATTGCCGTTGACCGGGAAAGTGTCGTAGCTGCGCCCACCTGGATGCGCGACATGGTAGACGCAGCCGCCCACCGCCCGCCCCGACCAACGGTCGTAAATGTCGAAGACCAAAGGCGTGTTGACCGGCAGCGCCGGATGCAGGCCCGACGAAGGCTGCCAGGCCTTGAAGCGCACACCCGCCACTGCGACCTCGCGATTGTCGGTGACCTTCATCGGCACGATTCGGCCATTGCAGACAATGGCATGACGTTCCGGGTTGAGGCCTTCGGTCCTGACCTGCAGCCGTTCGACCGAGGAGTCGACGAAACGCACGGTGCCGCCGATTGCGCCTTGCTCGCCCATGACATGCCACGGCTCCAGCGCCTGCCGCAGTTCCAGCTTGATGCCGGCATGCTGGACTTCGCCGCAGAACGGAAAGCGGAACTCCAGCTGGGCATCGAACCATTCCGGCCGGAATTCGAAACCGTTGAGCTTGAGGTCGTCGAGCATGTCGAGGAAATCCGCCCAGACATAATGCGGCAGCATGAAACGGTCATGGAGCGAGGTGCCCCAGCGCACGAAGCGGCCATCAAGCGGGTTGTTCCACGCACGGGCGATGATGGCGCGCACCAGCAATTGCTGCGCCAGCGACATGCGCGCATTGGGCGGCATCTCGAAACCGCGGAACTCGACAAGCCCAAGCCGGCCGGTCGGGCCATCGGGCGAAAACAGCTTGTCGATGCAGATTTCCGAGCGGTGCGTGTTGCCGGTGACATCGGTCAACAGGTTGCGAAACAGTCGGTCGACCAGCCAAGGCAGCGGTGCGTTGCCCTGGCCCGGATGCGGCACCTGCGCCATCGCGATCTCGAGTTCGTAAAGCGAGTCGTGCCGCGCCTCGTCGAAGCGCGGTGCCTGGCTGGTCGGGCCGATGAACAGGCCGGAGAATAGATAGGACAGCGACGGGCGCCGCTGCCATTGCAGCACCAGGCTCTTCAACAGATCGGGCCGGCGCAGGAACGGGCTGTCATTGGGCGTCGCGCCGCCGACGACGACATGGTTGCCCCCGCCGGTACCGGTGTGGCGGCCGTCGATCATGAACTTGTCGGCGCCAAGCCGCGTCTGCCGTGCTTCCTCGTAGATCGCCGTCGTCGTCGCCACGCAGTCCTGCCAGTTGGCAGCCGGATGGATGTTGACCTCGATGACGCCGGGATCGGGTGCCACCCTGATGACGTTGAGGCGCGGATCGTGCGGCGGTCCATAGCCTTCGATATGCACGGGAAGGCCGATCGCCTTGGCCGCGTTTTCTGCGGCTGCGACGAGCTCAAGATAGTCTTCCAGCGCCTCGACCGGCGGCATGAACACGCACAGCCGCCCGTCGCGCGGCTCGACCGAAAGTGCTGTACGCACCGCGCCGCCGATCTCGGTGATCTCCTGCTCCACCCGGTCTTGCTGGCCGGTCGCCGCAGTGAACGATACCGCCTGCTGGCGCCGCGCCATCTCGTCGGCGCCTTCCAGTTCGGCCGGAGCCGGTTCTGGCAGTATGGCTTCCCGCGCCGGCAGCGGTCCACGCGGCAGCGACGGATCGACCGGCACGATATAGGGGAACTGTGCCCGCGGCACATAGGGCAGCGTGCCCAGCGGCAGGCGGTAGCCGACCGGGGAATCGCCCGGCACCAGGAACAGCCGCCCGCGCCGCGTCTTCCACTTCTCCGAGCGCCAGCGCGGGTCCGATGCCTGGCTGTTCCAGCGCTGGACCGGCAGCACATAGCCGGACGGCTTGGTCAGCCCGCGCTCGAACACTTTCGCCATGCGGCTGCGCTCTTCGGGGTCTTCCAGTTTGGAGTTGGACGGATCGACATTGTCGGGCAGCTTACCTTCCTTCAGCAGCCATTCGGCCGGGTCCTCATAGGCCTCGCTGACCATCGCCTTGTCGATGCCGAGTTCGCCGGCGATTGCCGTCAGCAGGCTTTTCGCCTGCTGCGGCCCGACCTTCGCATCGCTCTTTTCGTGTGCGATCAGCGACGGATCGCTCCACACCGGCTGGCCGTCGGTGCGCCAATACAGCGAGAAGGTCCAACGCGGCAGGCTCTCGCCCGGATACCATTTGC
Source organism: Mesorhizobium sp. M0016 (assembly GCF_040324035.1). Classification (NCBI taxonomy): domain Bacteria; kingdom Pseudomonadati; phylum Pseudomonadota; class Alphaproteobacteria; order Hyphomicrobiales; family Phyllobacteriaceae; genus Mesorhizobium; species Mesorhizobium sp. M0016. Next base: position 338,614 of record NZ_JAMYVM010000001.1, read on the forward strand.
CCTGGCCGTAATGGAGGAAACCGCCCGGCGCGAAGCGCTCGCGCAGTTTCCGGATCAACGCATCGGCCTTTTCGCGCTTGGTCGGGCCGACGGCGGCGGTGTTCCACTCGGCGGACTCGAAATCGTCGATCGACACAAAGGTCGGCTCGCCGCCCATTGTCAGCCTGACATCACCCGCTTGAAGTGCGGCGTCGACCTTGTTGCCCAGCGCATCCAGCGCCTGCCAACTCTCATCCGAAAACGGCTTGGTGATGCGCGGATGTTCGGCAATGCGGTCGACACGCATGTCGAAGCCGAACTCGACATTGGCAAAGCTCGCCATGCCGGAAATGGGCGCGGCGTTGCGGAAATGCGGCGTGGCCGCCAGCGGCACATGGCTTTCGCCGGTGAGCAGGCCGGACGTCGGATCGAAGCCGATCCAGCCGGCGCCCGGCAGATAGACCTCGCACCAGGCGTGCAGGTCGGTGAAGTCGACGGCGGTTCCGGCTGGGCCATCGAGCGCGACCAGATCGGGCTTCAGCTGGATCAGATAGCCTGAGACGAAACGCGCGGCGAGGCCGAGATTCCTGAGAATTTGCACCAGCAGCCAGCTCGAATCCCGGCACGATCCCTTTTTCGCGGCCAGCGTTTCCTCCGGCGAGAACACGCCGGTTTCCATCCGCACGATATAGGCGATCTCCCGCTGCAGCCGCGCATTGAGGTCGACGACGAAATTGACGGTGTTGGTGGCGCTACGGTCGATGGTTGCGAGGAAAGCCGACAGCAGCGGCCCCGCCGGCTCCGGCGTGCGGTAGATGGCGAGATCGTCCCTGATGTCTTCGGGGTACTCGAACGGGAAGGTCTCGGCCGATGGCTCGACGAAGAAATCGAACGGATTGTAGACCGTCATGTCGGCGACGAGGTCGACCTCGATCTTCAATTCCGTCACTGGTTCCGGGAAGACGAAGCGGGCCAGGAAATTGCCGTAGGGGTCCTGCTGCAGATTGACGAAGTGGTTCGCCGGCCCGACCTTGAGCGAATGGCTGAGCACCTTGGTGCGGGAATGCGGTGCCGGCTGCAGCCTGATGACCTGGGGCCCGAGAACCACCGGCCGGTCATATTTGTAATGGGTCAGGTGGTAGACGGCTGCCAGTATTGCCATGGGGCCCCGGAGATCGGCGTTTCTTCAGCCGAACCCTGACACATCTATTGGCCATTCTCCAAGCAGAGATGTTGCGCTGCACCTAAATTAAGCAGCCGAAGCCGGCTACGCTGTGTCGAGATTCAGGTCAGGCCGAGTCGAAAATGGCTGATACCGAGAACCGGAGCAGAGCGTACTTTTGGCACGCGAGCACCGGAAGCGCAGGTATCGGCCATTTGCAGGCCGGCCTCACTTGAATTCGGCACAGCTTAGAAAAACGCCTGTATCCCCGTCTGCGCCCGTCCCAAAATCAGCGCATGCACGTCATGCGTGCCTTCATAGGTGTTGACCGTCTCCAAGTTCTGCGCATGGCGCATGACGTGGTAGCCGATCTGGATGCCGTTGCCGCCATGCATGTCGCGGGCCTGGCGCGCGATGTCGAGCGCCTTGCCGCAATTGTTGCGCTTGACGATCGAGATCATTTCCGGGGCCATCTTGCCTTCATCCATCAGCCGCCCGACGCGCAGCGAGCCCTGCAGGCCCAGCGCGATCTCGGTCTGCATGTCGGCGAGCTTTTTCTGGAACAGCTGCGTGCCGGCGAGCGGCTTGCCGAACTGCTTGCGGTCGAGTCCATACTGCCGGGCCCGGTGCCAGCAATCCTCGGCGGCGCCCATCGCGCCCCAGGAAATGCCGTAGCGGGCCCGGTTGAGGCAGCCGAATGGGCCGCCGAGGCCCCTGGCGTTGGGCAGCAGCGCGTCTTCGCCAACCTCGACGCCTTCCATCACCACCTCGCCGGTGATCGAGGCCCTAAGGCTGAGCTTGCCGCCGATCTTCGGCGCCGACAGCCCCTTCATGCCCTTCTCCAGCACGAAACCGCGGATTTCGTCCTTGCCGTTGTCGCCCTTCAGCTTCGCCCAGACCACGAACACGTCGGCGATCGGCGCGTTGGATATCCACATTTTCGAGCCGGAAATCTTGTAGCCGTTCGCCGTCTTCTCGGCCCGCGTCTTCATGCCGCCCGGATCGGAACCGGCATCCGGCTCGGTCAGGCCGAAACAGCCGATCCATTCGCCCGAAGCCAGCTTCGGCAGGTATCTCTTGCGCTGCTCTTCCGTGCCATAGGCATGGATGGGGTACATCACCAGCGACGATTGCACCGACATCATCGAGCGGTAGCCGGAATCGACCCGCTCGACCTCGCGCGCCACCAACCCGTAGGTGACGTAATTGGCGCCGAGCCCGCCATATTCCTCAGGGATGGTGATGCCGAGCAGGCCGGCCTCGCCCATCTCGCGAAAGATGCCGGCATCGGTCTTTTCCTCGAGATAGGCCTCCTCGATGCGCGGCGCGAGCTTGTCGGCGGCAAAGGCGGCCGCGCCATCGCGCACCATGCGCTCATCCTCGGAAAGCTGGTTCTCGATCAGGAAGGGGTCTTCCCAAACGAACGCGTTCTTGTCGGCGGCCATGGCTTCGCTCTCTCCCAAAATCTTGAAGTGCTCGGGCTTATCCGCCTTCGCTTCGGAAAAATCAAACAAAATTGCATCACCGATCAATGAGGTTTAGTAATGGATCATGAACGTCCAACGCCGGCTTTTGCCCAGCACCAGCGCCCTTGCCGCGTTCGAGGCCGTGGCCCGCCTTGGCTCCTTCACCGCTGCCGCCCAGGAACTCGATTTGACCCAAGGGGCCGTCAGCCGCCAGATAGCCCTTCTGGAGGAACAGTTCGGCCGCCGGCTGTTCGAGCGCGACAGCCGCAATGTTCGGCTGTCCACGGCGGGCGAAATCTATGCCGAAGCCGTGCGGGCGGCACTCGGGCAATTGCGCGACGCCGCGCTCGGATTGATGAGCAATCGGCATAGAGGCATGCTGAACCTCGCCATACTGCCGACCTTCGGCACGCGCTGGCTGATGCCTCTGATCCCGGATTTCGTCGCAGAAAACCCTGACATCACCATCAACTTTGTCACCCGCATCGGCCGCTTCGACTTCGCCCGCGAGCGGCTCGACGCCGCCATCCATCATGGCCAGCCCGACTGGCCGGACGCCGACTCCACGCTTCTGATGCGCGAGACCGTAATGCCGGTGGTTTCGCCCGACTTCCTTGCCAGCCGCGATATCACCACGGCGGCCGACATCAGCCGCCTGCCGCTGCTGCACATGGCGACGCGTCCCGGGGCCTGGGGCGAATGGTTCGAGGAACAGGGCTTGAGCGCACCGATCGGACCCGGCATGCAGTTCGAGCAATTCGGCACCGTTGCCCAAGCCTGCATGGCGGGGCTTGGCGTCGCGCTCCTGCCGCAAGTTCTTATCGCCGGCGAATTGCAGCGCGGTCAGCTCGTGCCGGCGCCGGGACAGCCGATGCAAAGCCGCAGCGCCTACTACCTCGTCGTCCCGAACGACAAGCGCGGCCACCCGCCCGTCGTCAGTTTTCGCGACTGGCTGCTGGGCCAGGTTGAGAAGGAACCGGCCGTTCTGGCCTGGTAGCTACTTCCGCTTCATCGGCACGGTTTCCGGCTGGAAGCGCAGCGTTTTTGCGACTTGCGTTCGGCAACTTTCGCATCGAGCTTGCTTTTGATCCGGGCGAAAGCCTGGTCTCCATCGACCGAACTGCCACTCGCCATGCCCTCGTCCCAAAGACGCCCCAACTCTTGGACACTCACTTTCTCGAAACTTGCCATATCGCGCGTATCTCCACACAAGGATGGTAGATAACGCTCTAGCGATTGCAAGGAACCATTCGAGGCTACTTCCGCTTCAAGGCATCGGCCAGTGCTGCGCCAAACGCGCCTTGCTGTGCCGGTCGTTCCGGCTGACGCTGCGGCATCGGCGAAGGTTGCGCCGGCTTGCCGCCGCCATTGTCGCGCGGCCCCTTCGGCGTCCCGCCCTCGCCGCCGTCCTTGCGCATGGACAGCGCGATGCGCTTGCGCTTGATGTCGACATCGACGACCCGCACCTTCACCACGTCGCCGGCCTTCACCACCTCATGCGCGTCCTTGATGAAACGATCGGCCAGTTGCGAGACATGCACCAGCCCGTCCTGATGCACGCCGATATCGACGAAGGCGCCGAAGGCAGCGACATTGGTAACGGTGCCTTCCAGAAGCATGCCGGGCTTCAGATCCTTGATGTCGTCGATGCCATCGGCAAAGGTTGCGGTCTTGAAGCCGGGGCGCGGGTCGCGGCCGGGCTTTTCCAGCTCGGCAATGATGTCGCGCACCGTCGGCAGGCCGAAGCGTTCGTCGACGAAGACTCGCGGATCGAGCGCCTTGAGCGCTGCGCTGTCGCCCATCAGCGAGCGCACATCGCGGCCGCAGGCAGCGACGATCTTCTTGGCCACGCCATAGGCTTCCGGATGGACCGACGAGGCGTCGAGCGGCTCGCTGCCATTGGCAATGCGCAGGAAGCCTGCGGATTGTTCGAACGCGCGCGGTCCAAGCCGCGCCACCTTGAGCAGTTCCTTGCGGCTGGCGAACGGCCCGGTCGCATCGCGATGCGCGACAATGGCATCGGCAAGCGACGCGCCTAGGCCTGACACGCGGGCCAAAAGCGGCGCCGAGGCGGTGTTGAGATCGACGCCGACAGCATTCACCGCGTCCTCCACCACCGCCTCCAGCGAGCGGCCAAGCCGGTACTGGTCGACATCATGCTGGTACTGGCCAACGCCGATCGATTTCGGCTCGATCTTGACCAGTTCGGCGAGCGGGTCCTGCAGGCGCCTGGCGATCGACACCGCACCGCGCAGCGACACGTCGAGCCCGGGAAACTCAGCCGCCGCTGTCGCCGAGGCCGAATAGACCGAGGCGCCGGCCTCGCTGACGATCACCTTGAGCGGCTTTGGCCCACCATCCGAAGGCATGTCGGACAGCATGTCGGCGACCAGCTTTTCAGTCTCGCGGCTGCCGGTGCCGTTGCCGATCGAAATCAGCTCGACCTTATGCTGGCGGATGAGTGCTGCGAGCTGGGCCTGTGTGCCGCGCACATCGTTCCGCGGCGGAAATGGATAGACGGTCGTCGTCGCCAGCACCTTGCCGGTGCCATCCACGACAGCGACCTTGACGCCGGTGCGGATGCCGGGATCGAGTCCCATGGTCGGCCGCGAGCCGGCGGGTGCTGCCAGAAGCAAATCCTTGAGGTTGCGTGCAAAGACATGGATCGCCTCTTCCTCCGCACGCTCGCGCAGGTCGCGCATCAAATCGAGCGTCAGGTGCAGCGAAAGCTTGATCCGCCAGGTCCAGCCGGCCACTTCCATCAGCCAGCGGTCGCCCGGCAGGCTGCCGCCGATGGCGTAGGCATTGGCGATCATCCGCTCGACCGGCTTCACCGGCGAGGCATCGTCGGCATCGACCTCGATGTCGAGCGACAACACCTCTTCGTTGCGGCCGCGCAGCATGGCCAGCGCGCGGTGGCTCGGAACATTTGCCCAACGCTCGACATGCTCGAAATAGTCGGAGAATTTCGCCCCGGCCTCCTGCTTACCGTCGACGACACGGGCACGCATGAAAGCGCGCTCCTTCATGTAGGTGCGAAGCTTGCCGACCAGATCGGCATTTTCCGCAAACTGTTCCGACAGGATGTCGCGTGCGCCTTCCAGTGCGGCCTTGGCGTCGGTCACATCCTCGGTCACATAAGCCAGCGCCGCCTCGGCGGGCACCAACGACCGGTTGGCCAAAATAGCCTCCGCCAATGGCCCCAGCCCGCGCTCCCGGGCGATCTCGGCCTTGGTGCGGCGCTTGGGCTTGTAGGGCAGGTAGATGTCTTCCAGTTCAGCCTTAGTGGCGGCAGCCACAATTTTGGCCTCTAGTTCCTCGGTCAGCTTGCCCTGCTCGCGAATCGAACCAAGGATCGTATCGCGGCGCGCATCGAGTTCGCGCAGATAGGCCAATCGCTCGGCAAGGTCGCGCAATTGGGTGTCGTCGAGCCCGCCGGTGACCTCCTTGCGGTAGCGCGCCACGAACGGCACCGTCGCGCCCTCATCGAGCAGCCCTATAGCTGCTGATGCCTGCTCCGGCCGCGCCCCGATCTCTGCCGCGATGATGGATGCGATGCGTTTGCTGTCTGCTGCCATGCTGGTCCCTGTCGCAAAGAGCGGCGACCATAGGCGCTGATGTCCGTCACGCCAACCGCAGTGTTCTCAAGCGTCAAAGAGGTCCACAGGAAAGCGCCTTGCTTTGGCTCGTCCTCAGACCATCCCGCTCAGCGCCTCGAAAAAGGCAACGATCTCGCGTTCGAGCGGATAATCTTCAGGCACCGGCTGCGACCCCATTTTTGCAATCACCACTTCCGTCTTCGGATCGACGTAGAGCCATTGGCCGTGGATGCCGATGCCGCAGAAAGCACCGTTTGCCGCACCCGTTTGGTACCACTTGTTGCGATAGCGGCCCTTCGGGAACAGATGCACCATCGTGCCGCGCTGCCAGGCCTCCGCGCTGCCGCCGGCAACGGTCGTATCGCGCACCCAGCCTTCCGGCACGATGCGCCGGCCATTGGCCGTGCCGCCCTGCCGCATCATCTCGCCGATACGCGCCAGGTCGCGCGGCGTCACCGAAATGCCGCCGGCGGTGCGCGCCGTACCTTCCATGTCGACGCCGATCGAAGCCTCGCTGACAGCACCCAGCGGTAGCCACAGTTTCTCGCGCATCAGGTCCGGGAAGCGCTGGCCGGAAGCTCGTTCGAGCAGCAGGCCGAGCAGATCGGAATTGGGCGAACGGTAGCGGAAGGTTTTGCCGTGCGGTTCTTCGAGCCGCTGCAAGGTCAGAATGAATTCGCGCAAGCTTTCAGTGCCGCCGCCCGGATTCCACAGCGTAGCGCGACGGTAACGGGCAAAGGCGCTTTCGGGATCGAGATAGGCCTCCTCGAAGTCGAGGCTGACGCTCATATCGAGCACATGCCGGCAGCTTGCATCGGCATAGGCCGAACCGGCGGCTTCCGGAATGTACTGGGTCACCGGCGCTTCCGGGTCGAACACGCCCTCGCCTTCCAGTATTCCGGCGATGATTGCGGTGACCGATTTGCTGATCGAAAAGATGATGTGACGGGCGCCGAAATCCATATTGGGCGCGAACCAGTCGCCGATGACCTTGCCAGCCTTCATCACCGTCAGCGCGTCGCTGCTCGAACGTGTGAGGAATTCGGCCACCGTTTCCGGGGCGCTGGCGATCGAAACCTTTTCGCCGAGCAGGCCGCTCAGGTCCCGCACCGGCGCTTCGACGCTTCCCGGCGTCGCCGCCACGGGAGCGGTCGGCACCAGTTCGCCAAGGTTCTGGAACGACCAGCGGTTGAAGGGGTTTTCGCGCCACTTGGAGAGCAGCACCTCATTGCGGGCAAAGCCGTAGCGGATCTCGAACGCAGTCTTGCCAGTCATGAACGTTTCCTCGGAGGGATGATTTGTTGTGGGTCAACCAAGCGCCTTGGCGATGGCGTGCACCGCCTTCAGCGTTGCCACCGAATAGGCGACATTGCTGAAATCCGGATAGCTTGAAAGCTTGACCACGACCATGCCGGTGTCCCAGTCGATATGGATCATCTGCCCGAACACGCCCCGGCACATCAGTGCGCGTGAGCGCGGGTTTTCGATCCAGAACTGGTTGCGGTAGCTGCCCTCCGGCAGGCTCGGATTGAAATCCGGCGCATGCCTGCCGTTGCGCGTCGCCTCGATCCAGTCGGCCGGCACGATGCCGCGGCCATTGTCGAGGATCAACTGGCCGAAGCGGGCGTAGTCTCGCAGCGTCGCGTTGAAGCCGCCATCGGCCAGCGCATAGCCGGCGCTGTCAACCGTGAAGCAGGCGCTCTCGTCGGCGCCGAGCTTTTGCCACAGCTCCTCGGACACCAGCTGCGCCAGCCGTTTACCGGTGACCCGCTCCATGATGAAGGCAAGCACGTCGGTCTCGATCGAGCGGTACTCGAACGCGGCGCCATGCGGCCGCACCTTGTCCTTCAGCTGCAGGATCAACTCGAACAGATGCGGCGGCCATTGGAAATCCGGATCGCTGTCCGGCGGCACCGGCTTCCAGCCGGTGGCGACATCGACCTGGCCGATATCGGAATAGCGATCGGTGTATTCCTCGGAAAAGCGAACACCCGTCGTCATGTCAAGCACATGCTGCACGCTGGCGCCGTCCCAGCCGGTCGCGCCGAGCTCCTGCAGATAGGCGGTCACCGGTTTGGCCGGGTCGATCAAGCCGCGCCCAACCAGAATACCGAACACGGTGCCTGTTACCGACTTCGCCATCGACTGCGACAGATGCAGCGTGCGCTCGGCCATGCCGTTGAAATAGCGCTCATAGGCGACCTTGCCGTCTTTGAGCACCAGGAAGCCGTCCGTGTAGGTCTCGTCGAGCAGGCCAACGAGCGTCGTCGGACGGCCCTTGCTGTCTTCCACCGGCAGCGCGTCGAGATCGGTCCCTGCGCGCTCAAGACGATGGCGATGGCCATTACCGCGCCAGACCTCGATGGTCGGCAGGAATTCGCGGATGTGTTGGAAGGCCCAGCGATTCCATGGCGGCCGGTCCCAGTCGAGCTTCGGCAGCACCATTTGAGGCGGCGAGCCCTGCATGATCGACGGCCGCGGATCGCTGTTGCGATAGGAGTCCATGAAAGCCATTCCGGAAAAGAAAAGACCCGGCGGCGCATGCCGCCGGGTCTGTCAGACTGCGGTTATTTCTGCAGTTCGGTCCAGATCTTGGTGTAGATGTCCTGGATCTCAGGCGCGCACATCTTCTGGAATTCGCCTTGTGCCTTCGCAGCCTCCGGAATGACGACTTCCGGGGCATCCTTCATATCGGCCGGCATGTACTTGTCCGAGCCGGTAATGGCGTTTGCGTAGCGATGGAAGGCCGAGAGGCCGGCCGCGTTTTCCGGATCCATGATGAAGTTCTGGAACAGCTTGGCGTTCTCGACATTTTTGGCTTCCTTGAGAACGACGACGTTATCGCTCCACAGGCCGTAGCCTTCCTTCGGATAATTGTAATGGATGGCCGGATTGGCCAGCCGCTGACGCAGCGCCGAACCGTTCCAGTCGCTGGTCGCCTTGAAGTCGCCGGCGCCCATCTTTTCGATGGTGTTGTATTCCATGGCGATCCAGTTCGGCTTGGCCGCGACAAGCGTGTCGCGCACCTTCTTCAGCACCGTCTTGTCGTCGGTGCACTGCTGGCCGCCGACATATTTGATCGCCGCGAAGATAACGTCATTCATCTCGGGAACGACATTGGTCTTGCCCTTCAGCTCGTCCGGCGTGTTGAAGATGATGCCCCAGCTGTCGGCTGGTCCCTTGTAGGCATCGGTGTTGACGACGACGCCGACGGTGCCCAGCGCCCACGGCACGGAATATTTGCGGCCGGGGTCGAAGTCTGGATTGGCCCATTCCGGCGCCACGTTCTTGAAGTTCTCCATCTTGCCCGGATCGGTCTCCTGCACGAGGCCCTCCTTGATCCAGATCGGCACGTAGGTTTGCGACGGAACGGCGATGTCGAAGCCGGTGCCGCCCTGGCGTACCTTGGCGAGCGCCGTATCGTTGGAATCGTAATCGGTGATCGTCACCTTGACGTTGTATTTGGCTTCGAACTTTTTGATCACATCGGGGCTGGTATAGTTGCCCCAATTGTAAATGTTCAGCTCGCCATCGGCGCGGGCCAGGCTCGTCGTTGCGAGCAGCGCCAACCCGATGGCGGCTGTCGTTGTTTTCCAGTTCATGGTTTTAGCTCCCATTTGTCGGTTCAGTCTCTTTTCCTGCTGACGAAGAAAAACAACGTGACGATCGCGACCGAAAGCAGCAGGAAGGCGGTCGATATCGCGTTGATCTCAGGCGTGATGCCGCGGCGGATCTGGCCGAGCATGTAGGTGGGCAGCGTATCCTGGCCGCCCGATTTGACAAACTCGGTGATGACGACGTCATCGAGCGAGATGACGAAGGCCAGCATCAGTCCGGCCAGTATGCCGGGCCACAAAAGCGGCAGCGTGATGCGGCGGAAGGTCTTCCAAGGCGTCGCGTACAGATCGGCGGCCGCGCGCTCCAGCGTCAGGTCCATGTTTTCCAGCCGCGCCCGGATCGGCAGATAGGCGAACGGGATGCAGAACGCCGTGTGGGCGGCGATCAGATAGCCAATGCCGGAATAGCCGGTGAAGATCTTGATGCGCGAGAAGAAGATCAGCAGCGCCACGCCGGTGACGATCTCGGGCACCATCAGCGGCTGGTTGATCGCCGCATATTTGAAGGTGAGGCCCGGATAGGACGCGGTGCGCGTGGTGGCAAGCGCGGCCATGGTGGCAAAGATTGTCGACAGCACCGCAGCGACGGCGCCGATCTGGAACGAGCGTAGCGTCGCGTCGATAACTTGCACGTTCTGCCAAGCCGACTGGAACCAGCGCATCGAAAAGCCGCCCCATTCGGACGTCGAGTTCGCCGCGTTGAAGGCATAGGCGACCAGCACGATGATCGGCAGATAGAGCACGATAAAACAGGTCGCAGCGATCACCGTGAAGCCGGTCTGGTGCTTGATGGAAAAGTTCTTAGCCATGCCGCGCCCCCGACTTGCCGGCATTGCGCACATAGGCAAGCAGCGCCACCATGACGATGATCATCACCGTGATCGACAGCGCCGAGCCGAGCGGCCAGTTGCGGCCTTGGCCGAACTGCAATTCGATCAGGTTGGACAGCATCATATTCTTGCCGCCGCCAAGCACGCTCGGCGTCACATAGGCGCCAAGGGCTGGAATGAAGACCAGGATGGAGCCGGCAATGACGCCGGGTTTGACCAGCGGGAAAATGATCTTCCGCAATACCTTGAAACGGGTCGCGTAGAGGTCGTAGCCCGCCTCGACGAGGCGAAAATCAAGCTTCTCCATGCTGGCATAGATCGGCAGCACCATCAGCGGCAGGTAGACATACGCCATGCCGATCAGGATCGCCGTGTCGGTGAAGAGAATCTGGACCGGCGCTGAGACGATACCAAGCTTGATAAGGATGGTGTTGATGATGCCTTCGTTGCGGATGATCTGCAGGACGGCGAAGGTGCGGATCAGAAGGTTGGTCCAGAACGGAATGGTGATCAGGAACAGCCAGAGATCCCTGGTTTTCTCACTGCGCGTCGCCATGAAATAGGCGGTTGGAAACCCCAATGCCAAAGTGGCGATCGTCGTTATCACCGCCAGCTTGATCGAGCGCCAGAAGATGGTGACATGCGCTGCCGCAAGCGAAAGCGTATCGTCGAAAATGTCGCGTTCCATGAACACCGACAGCCAGGCATCGGGCGAGAACTGCCACTTCACATCGCCATAGGGGCCAGGCGTCAGGAACGAGTAGATCAGCACGATCAGCAAGGGGCCGGTCGCGGCGAGGAAGATCACCAGCAAGGCTGGCGCTGACAGCAGCCAGCGGTCGCGCACATCGCGTCGCTGCGCTGCCTTGGCGACTTGTTCCGCGGTCGCCATGATCAGTCCTTCAGCACTTGCGCGGCGTCGTTGCCGATCATGATGCCGATCTGGCCGCCCTGCACGAAGCCGTCACCGGCGCCGCGGCTGTTCTGACGCCGCACGATGAACGGCTCGCCACCGGCAAGGCGCAGATGGAAGTGCGTGTCGGTGCCGAGATAGACGATGTTTTCGACGGTGCCGGACAGCGAAGCGCTCGGGCTGGCCGTGCCCAACTGCGCATGCTCTGGACGCACGACGATGGTGACCTTGCCCCTGGGGCTGAAGCCTTCCGGCAGCGAGGCTGGGATTTCCACACCAGACGGCAGCTTCACCGTCGCCCGGCCACCAGTCGCGCTAACCACATCCGCCTTTAGGAAGTTCGACTCGCCGATGAAGTCGGCGACGAAACGCTCGGCCGGCCGGTCGTAGATGTCGCGCGGCGAGCCGACCTGCAGGATCTTGCCCGACGACATCACCGCGATGCGATCCGACATGGTCAGCGCTTCCTCCTGGTCGTGGGTGACGAAGATGAAGGTGATGCCGGTCTCGTGCTGCAGCCGCTTCAATTCGATCTGCATTTCCTTGCGCAGCTTGTAGTCCAGCGCCGAGAGCGGTTCGTCGAGCAGGAGCACCTTGGGCTGCGGCGCCAGCGCCCGGGCGAGCGCCACGCGCTGCTGCTGGCCGCCGGAGATCTGGCTGGTGCGGCGACCCGCCAGCGCCTCCATCTTCACCAGTTTCAGCATCTCGGCGACGCGCGCCTTGATCTCGGCCTTCGGCTTGCCCAGCATTTCCAGGCCAAAGCCGATATTGTCGGCGACCGTCATATGCGGGAACAGCGCGTAGGATTGGAAGACGGTGTTGACCGGCCGCTTGAAGGGCGGCAACGGCGCGATGTCCTGGCCGTAGAGGAGGATTTCGCCGGCGGTTGGAAAGTCGAAGCCGGCAATCAGCCGCAGCAACGTGGTCTTGCCGCAGCCGGATGGTCCCAGCAGGGTGAAGAACTCATTCTCGCGGATGGATACCGAGACCGTATCGAGGGCAGCGACCTGCCCCTCACCCGATCCGAAAATTTTACTGACGTTTACGACTTCAATTGCATTCCGATCCGGTTTTTCCGGCACGATACGCCTCACTGTTCACCCCGCTCTTGCTGGCGGAGCTTTTCCCCTGTTCGATGTGACCACACGGCCGGTAGGTTGGCAAGTCCGGCATTGAATCACAGTTCAGTCGGTCATTTCGTCTTGCAAGCGGCAAGCTGTGCAAGCCGCATGCCATTGTCAGGCCTGGTAGGTGACCTTGCCACCGCAGACCGTCGTCACCGGTCGCAGCTTGTGCAGATCGGCCGGCGCCGTCTTCTCGATATCGGCCGACAAAACCACCAGATCCGCCATGTAGCCGGGTTTCAGAACGCCTTTGCGATGCTCGGCGAATTCGGCATAGGCGCCCTCGACCGTGTAGGCGGCAATCGCTTCCTGCAGCGAGAAACTCTGGTCAGGATCGCCTTCTGCCCATGGTTTGCGCTGCACTGCCGCCTGAATGCTCAGGATCGGGTCGATCGCCGCCACCGGCCAGTCCGAGGCGAACACGACATGGGCGCCGGCGCTTTTCAGGGTGCGCCAGGCATAGCTCAGCGGCCAGCGGGCCGGCCCGATGCGTGACACCGTCGGCTCCAGCGGAAAATCCATGGCGCCGGGCGGATGCGACGGCTGCATCGAGGCGATGACGCCGAGTTCGGCAAAACGCGGCACGTCGGCTGCTGTGGTGACCTCGATGTGCTCAACCCTGTGCCGGCTGTCGCGCTTGCCATTGACCTTCTGCGCCGCCTCGTAACCGTCGAGCACTGCGCGTACCGCGCCGTCACCGATCGAGTGCACGGCGATCTGCAGCCCGCGTTTGTCGATAGCCACGGCGAGATCGATAAATTGCTGCGGCGTGAACAGCGGCTCGCCGACCCAGTCGGGACGATCCGCATAAGGTTCGACCATAACAGCGGTCCAGGAATCGAGCACGCCGTCATAGAACACCTTGACCATGCCCGATGACAGCCACTCACTGTGGTAGCGCTCGGCCATGACGGATGCCTTCTCCAGCACGTCGAGCGTCATGAAGTTCTTGTAGTGGAATGGAATCTTGACGCGGCAGGGCAATCCCTCCTCGGCCTCGATCTCGGAAAGCAGTTCGAGCTGGTAGAGATTGCCGTCCATGTTCTGGATCGAGGTGATGCCGTGGCGCGCGCACCACGCAAGCCCGCGCCGCATTATGTCACGGTCAGCGGCCCGCTCGGCGGCCGACGGCGTTGGGTCCGGCTCGCCGCCGGTCGACAGCCCCAGCCGCACCCGGCTTTCGCCGGCAAGGTCGAGCACCGGACCGAAGGCCTCGCCCTCGCGCAATTCGCCCGCGGCCAGGCCGTCGTCACCCATCACGATCTCGTTGCCCGGACCGAGCGTGCGTCCCTTCAGGATGCCGGCCATCTCCAGCGCCTTGGTGTTGGCCCACATCGTATGGTGGTCGGGCGCCGCCATGCAGAAGGGGCGGTCGGGCAGGATGGCGTCGAGATGATGGCGTGTCACCCGCTCGTCGCCGAGCACGGTGTAGTCGACGCCCTGTCCCACAAGCATTTTCGCCTCGGGCCGCGTCGTTGCGTAGTCGCGGATGGCGCTTTGAAGCGCCTCGAATCCATGGATACCGCCGAGTTGAAGATGCGCGAGCTCGGCCCCTCCCGAGAACAGATGCATGTGGGCTTCGATGAAACCGGGCAGGACCGAACCGCCCTTGGCGTCGATCACCTCTGTGGTCGTTCCCTTGAGTTTTTCTATGGCGGCGTGGTTGCCTATGGCGATGATGGCGCCGTCCTTGACGGCAATCGCCTCGGCGGCGGGATTGTCATCGTCCATGGTCCGCACGCGACCATTGATGACGATCAGATCAGCATTTTGACCCGCACCCGTGACAGACATCGCGACTCCGCGCTTTTGACGACTGGCTGAGACCGACAACCCTCTTGTCCGACAAGCTGTCACTCCGCCGGAGCGGCTTTATCGGACGAAAACTGATGCCAGTGCGCTGTTTCGAAATTCCCCTTGTGATCTCTCAAAACAGCGTGGATAAAAGAATGCGACTAATTATTCGCGTTTGTCAACGTGCCGAATTTCGAATGTATTGTGGACAACACACCACGCCAATGTTGAGACCGGGACCTGTGTTGAAACCGGCAGGGAACGAAGGCATCAATCCGTGAAGCGCAGTCTCAGCCGCGAAACCAGGATGGCGCTCGAACCGCGCAAGCAGCCGCGGCAGGAACGGTCGAGCAAGGTGGTCGACCGGATACTCGACGCGGCTTTGATCCTGACGCGGGAGCAGGGAACCAAGACGCCGACGACGCTCGCCATTGCCCGGCGCGCGGGCCTGTCGGTCGGTTCGGTCTACCAGTACTTTCCCAACAAGGAAGCCATTCTCCTCGACCTCGCCCGGCGCTGGCTGTCGTCGTTTCCCGAGGTGATCGCCAGGCGCATCGAGGTCACCCCACCCACCAACCGCGACGAGTTTCGGCAGGAGGTGCGCAAGCTCTTCATCGATACCTCCAGAATATATCTCGAAAACGCCACCCTGATGCCGGTGATCGAGGCGATATCCGGCAATGCCGACCTCAGGCCGATCCAGGACGAATATGACGAGCAGATCATCGCGCTTTACGCCGCGTGGCTGCAGCATGTGAACCCGGCCCTTGAAGACAAGATCGCCAGCCGGCTCGGCGTGCTGATGATGGATGTCGGGCACGCCTGCCGGCTTGTGGGGTTGAAGCGGGATCGCAAGACATACGACCTCATCGAGGACGATGTGGAAAGAATGTGGCTCGCTTTGGTCACCCCCTATCTCAACCTTGAGTGATTTCGCTATTTCGAGAGGAAATTCATGAAGACTGTCTATTCGCCGCTTCATGCCGGCCATGCCGGCCAGATGGAACTGGTGACATCAGCCATCGTGCCGGGTTTCGAGAAGCCATCGCGGGCCGAGTTCATCAAGGCGCGGGTCGAGAGCGAGAAGCTGGGGCCGATCATCGGACCGGTCGAGCACGATCTCACAGCCGCCAAGCGCATCCACAAGGCCGACTATATCGACTTCCTGCCAACCGTCTGGCCGGCGTGGAAGGCCGCCGGCCTCGAGGGCACGGCGATGCCCTTCACCTGGCCGACGCGCGGCCTGCGCGGCGACGTGCCACCCAAGCGCGTCGACGCCTTGCTCGGCTACTATTCCTTCGACGCCGGCGCCACCTTCGTCGAAGGCACATGGACCGCGATCAAATCGTCCTATGACGTGGCGCTGACGGCGGCGGCCTTGGTCAAGGGTGGCGAGCGGTCGGCCTTCGCGCTTTGCCGCCCGCCCGGCCATCACGCCGGTGCCGGGTTCATGGGCGGCTACTGCTACATCAACAATGCTGCGGTCGCCGCGCAATGGTTCCTCGATCAGGGCGCAAAACGCGTCTCGATCCTCGACGTCGACTATCACCACGGCAATGGCACGCAGGAGATCTTCTATGAACGGGCCGACGTGCAGGTTCTCAACCTGCATGGCGATCCGATGGTGGAGTATCCGTTCTTCCTCGGCCATGCCGATGAACGCGGCGCCGGCGCCGGCGAAGGTTTCAACGTCAATTATCCCATGCCCTTCGGCACCAATTGGGACGCCTGGAACGCCTCGCTGGAGGATGCCTGCGTCAAGCTCGCCGCCTACGCCCCCGATATCGTCATCGTCTCGCTCGGCGTCGACACCTTCGAGAAGGATCCGATCAGCCAGTTCAAGCTGAAAAGCCCGGACTATCCGAAGATCGGCCGGCGCATCGCAAAGCTCGGCCTGCCGACGCTGTTCGTGATGGAAGGTGGCTATGCCGTCGAGGAGATCGGCATCAACGCCGTCGGCGTGCTGACCGGCTTCGAGGACAAATAGGAAAGCGATTCCAGGATAAGTGTGAGGCGGTTTTCCGGCCGGAATTGTGCCAAAGAGATATGGGGCGGCTCCGGCCGCCCCGACCATCTAGGCGGCCGCAGCCGGGTTGGGTGCAACCACCGGAACGGCTGGCCTTCGCGACCGGCCGATGCGGTAGACAATCACCGCCGCAATCACGCCTGTCGCCAGGATGGCCACCGCCAGCAACGGCCGGTACCAGAACCAGGCAATCGCAATCGTCACCGTGCCGACTAGGATCGCCAGAACGAAGGCGATGATGCCGGTGCCCATCCGCGCCATGCTGCCGAGGAAGGGTATGACGTCGAGGATCACCCCGATCGGGCTGAGGAACAGCGCAAAGCCGATGGTCAGCAACAGCAAGCCGGCGCCGCGCAGCAGCCAGGTGATCAGCGTGTTGGCGCTGACGGCGTCGGCGAACATCTTTTCGGCCGGGACGTTGCCGGTGTCGACCATCAGCAGCGCATCGCCGGCTTGCGTCTGGTAGGGCTCGAAGCGGCTGTCGGCCTGGCGCGCGATGATGCTGATCACGCCCAGCGGCGCCAGTTCGTAGCCGATGCGATAGTCACCCAAAGCGGGCGTCGTGTTGTCATTGCCGAGAAAAATCTTGCCATCGACGATGCTGAGCGGTTTCGTTCCGGTATAGGCAGCCTTTATCGCCGCCGACTGGTCGGCTGAGAGCGAATAGTCCTTGTCACCCTCGATACGGTCCAGCACTGGCGTATCGAGATCGAAGGCGACAAGCTTGCCCTCGGGAATCTGGAAGGTCCGGCCGTGGATTTCCATCGGCGGATTCTGGTGGCCGTCCGGCTTCTTGAAATCGGAGGAGTCGATCTGGCTGTCGTCCCACACCTTGGAATAGCTGTAGGTGGTCACCGTCTCTTCGCCACCGCCGAGCTTCTTCGTCGTCTCCGACTTGGACTCTTCCTTCCACTGATACATCTCGACGCTGCGCGACAGCCGCAGCCCTTGCGCCGCAATGCCGAAATCCGGATCCGCCAGGCCGCTGTCCGCCGTCACCAGTCCGCTGACATGAACCAGCTTGCCGTCATTGGCGGTATCGACGCTGTCGGCGCCGACCGAAACCACCGCTCCAGAACCTTCGGCCAGCGAGCGCGCCGTCTGCACGGCGCGGCCTTCGTTCCAGAACAGCCCGATCACCATCAGCACGATCAGGATAAGGCCGAAGATGACCCCGCCGACCGCGCGCTTGATCCGCCCGAACCACGAGACGGACGTTACTTCCCGAAATGAATCGCTCATCGTTTCCCCCGAAACAAAGTTATCCCAAAATTACAACGCGGCCGGCGGCTGCGCGTTTAGCCCGTCAATCGGCGTGGATCTGCGCGCCGCAATCCCTGTCGCCGGCGCAGGCGTGCACCGCGCGTGTCGTGCCGCCATCGCCAACCCGCCACGGCGAGGCAGACAGCGGCGCCCGGCGATTGCCCCCGAAAAGATCGAGCGCCCGCATCGCCGTGTCTTCGCCAGCCTCGTCACGCTTGACGATCTCGACGTCCTTGAGGCCGATCGCGGCAAGCTGCGGCATCACCACATCGGGGTCGCCCGCTACCACGATCAGCGACGGATCGAGCGACGCCAGGGCCAGCGCCTGTTTCTGAACCGCATCGAGCGTCAGCTTTGTGCGCGCCGCCATGCGGGTTTGCTGGTCCTCCAGCGTCGATCCGCTGCCAACCGCGCCAATCAGCGAGGAGAACAGACCAGCCGACGTCTCGGCCGATCCAGCCAGCGCCCGGCGATAGACGGTCACCGTGCGGTCGACTTCGTCCTGCGCCACCGGCAAGGTGGTCAGGCCGGCAAATCCTTTCAGGATTTCGGTAATCGCCGGCCCGGTGTTGGCGCGCTCGACGGTGGTTGCCACGACCAATCCCGAGCCGGCCTTCATCGGGCTCATCAGATAGCTCGACACGCCATAGGAGTAGCCCTTCTCCTCGCGGATCACCGAATTCAGCCGGCTGGAGAAATCGGCGCCAAGCAGGTTGGAGACCGCGGTCGATTCAGCGCGCTCGCTCTCGTCGGTGCCGGGCGCCGGCCGCGCCACGAACAGCGCCGACTGGCTGGCGCCGGGTTCGGGCACCAGCAGCACTTTCTGTCCCCCGTTGAAATGCGCCGCCGGCGACGGCTCGACGGCATAGCCGGCGGTGTCGCTTGACCACGCGCCAAATGCTTTTTCAAGGCTGGCGGCGACGCTCGCGACCGGCATCGGGCCGACGCTGTAGAAGGTCACCGCCTTCGGCGTGAACTCCGCCTTGAATGCGTCCCTCGCCCCGTCGAGCGAGATCGAGGCCAGCGCCTTTGCCGACCAGTCCACCGCTGCCTTGCCCGGCACCTGCGGGATCAGCGTCGCCTTTGCCACGCGGCCGGCAACGCCGGGCAGATCCGCCTCGCGGCCGTTCAGCCAATCGACCGTCTGCGCCATCAGCACCGTCCATTCGGTCCTGTCGAAACGAGGCTTCAGCACCGCGTCGGCGAGCAGGCCAATACCCTGGTCGAGCTTTTCCGGCGGCACGCCAAGCGTCATCATCGTGGTCAGCGTTCCGGCCTGGTGGCCGACGCCGGCGCCGATGTCGCTGGCCGCCTTGGCGAAGTCAGCCGAGCCGCGATCGGCGGCCCCGCGTGTCGCCATGCTTGCTGCAAGCTCCAGCAATCCCTCCTTGCCTTCCGGCACGCTGTTCCAGCCGCCGGCGGCACTGGCCGCGACATACACCATCGGCGCTTCCGGCATTGTGTAGTGGACGAGTTTGATGCCATTCGAGAGCGTCGCCGTTTCCATGGCGGGCAGTGTTGCCGAAGGCGCTTGCCCGGCCGCATGCTTCGGAATGTCGATCGCCGCTCGCTCCGGCGCGGTGAACGGCTGCGGTGTGCCGGACGACCCGATCAGTGCATCGGGATAGCCGCCGCGCGGGCCGGGCTTCAGCACCAGTATGCTGGCGTCTTCCGGTTTCAACAGCCGCTTCATCGTTGCCTCGACGCCCGCCACGCTGGCGTCCTTCACCCGCGGGTCGTCGACCAGCGCGCTCTGCGCATCGCCGAGCACGTCGGCATTGTAGGAGACGACGCCGGCGCGATCCTTCAGTGCTTCGCTGCCGAGCCGCGCTGCCTGCAAGATGCCGGTGCGCGCACGCTCGACATCGACCGGATCGAGCGGGGTCTTCAGGAAATCCGCAAACGCCGTTTTCATCGCGCTTTCCAGCGCTTCCGGCGCCACACCTTCGGCGGCACCCGCCTCGAAGGTAAAGCGGCCACCGAGCAGACCGCCGGTCCAGCTCGCGCTGGCATAGGTGGCAATGCCCAACTGCGAAACCAGCCGGTTGCGCAAAAACCCATATTCGCCGTTGCCGAGCAGTTCGGCGGCAATGCTGAGCGCACCATTGTCGGGCGACTGCGCCACCGGGCCACTGAAGCCGACCACGACGATGGGGCTTGGCACACGATCCTCGAGCACCAGCTTGAGCCGGGCCTGCGTCGGTGCCGGCACGGCGGGCCGCGCCACATCGGCGCCGCGCGCCACGCGGCCGAACGTGTCGGCAATCAGCGCCTTGGTGTCGTCGATCTCCAAGTCGCCGACCAGCACCAGCACCGCATTGTTGGGCAGATAGTAGCTGTTGAAGAAACCCCTGACATCGTCGAGCGTCGCCGCATCGAGATCGGCGACCGAGCCGATGACCATGCGGCTATAGGGATGCGGCTTCGGGAACAGCCCGGACCAGAAAGCTTCCCAGCCGGATGCGCCGGCCTTGTCGAGCACGTTCTGGCGCATCTCGTTCTTGACCACCGAGCGCTGCAGATCGAGCTTGGCCTGAGTCACCGAGCGGCCGAGATTGGCCATGCGGTCGGCCTCCAGCGACAAGATCATCGGCAGTGACGACGACAGCCCGTCGACGTAATAAACCGTGCCGTCTTCGGTGGTCCAGGCATTGATCTCGTTGCCGAGCGCGGCGTGCGCGCCGAACACGTTCGGCCAGGCCGGCGTGCCGGAAAACATCAGATGTTCGAACAGATGCGCAAAGCCCGAGCGTCCCGCGGGTTCATTCATCGACCCGACGCGGTAGCGCAGGTTCATCACCACCTTCGGCACGCGATGGTCGGGCACCAGCACCACCTGCAGCCCGTTGTCGAGCGCATAGGTAACGGTCGGCTCAGCCTTGGCGGGCGCTGCCATGCCGGCAAGAGCCGCAAGCACCACCGTGAACGCCAGGAAAACCTGCTTCATCATGACCCCCGATGCTGATGGCCGCGAGCAAGCGCCGCCAAATCCGCCGTATGACCGAAGGGATGCCCACCCCTGCCGGCTGCCGAGACCCTATCGGAATCGATCGGCCCTCGATACGGCAGTATCGCAACACCCTCTGGCTTTTTCGTGTCGGCGTTTCAGGCCTTTTGCGGCGGAAAAGGCCGCGAAAGCAGCCCCTGAGTCGCTTGAGTCCAATAATATTGATTTTGTCAAATCGCGTTTGATGTCGGATTCATCTGCGGGTAGATTAGACCCGAATCAGCCGGTCCTTGGGGGGCGCGGCGACCACCCAAAGTCTCAAGTTCCGGCCAATGACCGGCACCAGACGCGGACGGCTTCGCGTTCCCTGAATGGATTCGGCGATCAGCGCGACCGCCGCGCCGTGTGAGTGCTTCGTAAACGTGATGCGTCTTCAAGTTCGGCCGCTGCTAACCCCAGCGTCCGGGCTCAAGAAAAGACTCCGGCCATGACATACAACCAAAGCATCCAATGAGCAGTTCCGCCGCGCTTCTCCAATCCGATACGTTAGGCTCGCGCCTCGAATCGCGCGGCGATCTCACCTCCTTTTTCATGCAGCTTGCCGCCGAGATCGGCGCCGACAGCTACATGCTCGTCGCCATCGTCCACGACCAGGACCGCAACGACGCCCGCATCGTCTCATCCAACTGGATCTTCGACGCCATTGAACTGATCGGCAAGCGGCTGATCGCCGGCCTTGCCCAGGGACCGCTGACCGTTGCACCTGGCATCCGCCCGAGGCCCCTGGTCGCCGCCGCGGCACCCGACGCCGGCGGACTGCTCACAGGCGAAGAGGCGCGCCTGCTCGACGTGCTTGGACATGCCGAAGTCTATTCACTGCGGCTCAATGTCGGCCGCCAGCGGCTGTTTGCGCTTTTCTCGGCGGCCGAGGCCGGCAGTATCGACCAGCCGGCGCTGATGAAGGCTCAGTTGAAGTGCTGTTACGCGCTGTCCGCCATCCCGCAATTGATCGCCGCCGTCGCCATGCAGGACCCGCTGTCCGACCGCGAGCGCGAATGCCTGTTCTGGGTGTCTGAAGGCAAAACCACCGATGAGGTCGCAGTGATCCTCGGGGTCTCGTCCAACACCGTCAACAGCTACATCACCCACGCCATCCAGAAATTCGCGGCCTCGAACCGCGCTATGGCCATCGCCACGGCAATCAGGAGCGGCATCATTTGAAACACGCTGACATCAAGGCGGCTGCGGAGGCTCTTTTCAACGAGCAGCGCAATCCGTTCGGCGCCTTCTCCATCGGTTCCGAGACGCACCATGCCGTCACCATCCCGGACGCGGTGCGCCGCTGCCGCTGGATCGCCGTCGACATCAACGCGTCGGCGTTTGGCCTCTATTTCGTCAGCCCCTCGCCGGAACGGGCGCGCCTGGTGCCGAGCTTCGATTCCGACTATCCAGCCACTGCTGTTGCGACCAAATTCATCGCCGGCGCCAATGGCGAGGAGATGGTTCGCCACAGCGGCGCCTCGACAGCGCCGCGCTGGTGGGCCGATGACGGCATCGCCGGCTCGGACGCCGTCTTCCAGAACCTCGCCTGGGCGGAGCGGACGGCGCCGCTGGCGCCGGGCACCAACGGCATTGCCTTTCCCGTCCATGCCGATCGCGGCCATTGCGGGCTGGTGGTGTTCCTCGGCTCGACGATCGCTCTGCCGGAGGACACGCTCTACGAAATCCACGCCCGCTGTTTTTCGCTGTTCGCCGCCGTCGCCCGCATTCGTCCGAACGATGCCGGCCGGATGCGGTCGATCTCCAAGCGTGAACTGGAGTGCCTGAAGCTGACCGCCAACGGCAACACCAGCGAAGAGATCGCCAGGCTGCTGAAGCTGTCGGTCCACACCGCCAACCAGTATCTCACCCAGTCGACGCAGAAGCTCAACGCGGTCAACCGCAACCAGGCGGTGGCCAAGGCGCTGCGCCTGGGTCTGATCGAGTGATCAAAGCCGCGTCCGGCGATTGGGATAAGACAAAAGATCAGCGATAGGCGAGCGGCTCGGTCCGGCGAATGCGCGCCTCTTCGATGACCGTCTCCAGCAAGGCGGTGTTGTGCTCGGGGTCTTCGCCTGGCTTCTCGAACGACACATAGTTGACCGCGACCGAAGACCTCTCCTCGCTCAGCGTCAGCTGGAAATAGACGGTGACGCCCGGCGGCCGAAGCTCGAGATCGAGCACGATGCGCGGGCTGCCGCTCCAGTCGACATGTGCCTCTCCGCCATGGCCGAGCCTGAGCGTGCCCGGCAGGAAGAACAGCTCCACCGCCGAATCCACCAGATCCGACAGGCAAGCGAAATGCTCGAGCCGGATGAAAGCGATGTAGTCGGCGACATCGATCAGCCGCAACTCGTCGACCACCTGCTCGATGGCCTTGGCGACGATGAGTTCGCGGGATTTTGCGTGCGGTTGGCGGTTCATGAAATTTGTCTCCGCTCAGCCTTTTTGGAGTAGACGATCCGCACCAGTTCGGCGACGGCCTGGTAGAATTGCGACGGGATCACGCTATCAACCGAAACTTGCTTGTACATGGAGCGGGCGAGCGCCACGTCCTCGAAGATCGGGATGTTGTGCTCCTTGGCAATCTCGCGAATCTTGAGCGCCACAAGGTCCTGGCCCTTGGCCAGCACCATGGGTGCTGAATCCTCGTCGCGGACATATCTGAGCGCGATGGAAAAGTGCGTCGGATTGGCGATGATCAGCGTCGCGCGCGGCACCGCCGTCATCATCCGCTTGCGCGCCCGGTCACGCGCCAGCGAGCGCAGCCGCGACTTGATGATCGGGTCGCCCTCGGACTGTTTGAACTCGTCCTTGACCTCCTGCTTGGTCATCCGCAGATCCTGCTTCCAATGGAAGCGCGACCAGACGACGTCGACCGCCGCGATCAGCCCCATAACGAAGACGATCGCCACCAATATGTCGACGGTGATGCTTTTGATGACGAGGCCGAAAGCGACGGGGTTGGTGATCATGCCGGCCAGGAGCTGGCGGTAGTCCTGCGACAGCGTGAAGTAGAGCACGATACTGGCGAAGCCGAGCTTGCCCAGCGATTTCAGGAATTCTACCCAGCCCTGAATACCGAACATCCTGGTCCAGCCTTTGGCTATCGAGATGCGCGACAGTTGCGGCCGGATCCGCTCGCCGACGACTTGCGGCATGTTCTGCAGCACCGAGGCGCCGATGCCGGCCACCACCAGCAGCACCAGCAGGCTGACGACGGCGTTGCCTATTTCCATCATCACGGTCTTGTAGAGCGCGATGACGTCGGTCTCGGTGTCCATCGGCCACGCCTCGGGCTTTTCCAGGAACATCGACAGGAACATGCCGAGATCAACGACCGCGTCCTTGGCGTAGAAGACGGTGAACACCAGTATGGCGATGAAGGACGCCAGAAGTGCGGCCTCTCGCGAATGGGGCAGCTTGCCCTGTTCGACGGTGTCGCGGATCTTCTTTTCGGTCGCGTCTTCGGTTTTGGAGTCTTTGTCCGCCGCTTCAGCCATTCAGCGCTCGGCGTTAAGCCGCTTCGCTCTGCTGCGATGAGGGCAGTTCGAAAGCCCCCTCGCGCGAAAGCCGGATTGTCGCCACCGCGATGTTCTTGCGCGCCGTCATGATGTCGGCAAGCTGAATGCCTTCCGAGCCCTGTCCGAGCTCGGACTCGATCATGCGCCGCGACCGTGCGCCGATCGCCGAGAGCGCCGATTCCGTCAATGCGGGTGGTGCACCGCGCAGCGCCAGCGTAATCAGTTCGGTCGACAGCCCGTCGAACAGAAGCACCCGCGCCTTCTGCGTCAAAAGCGGCAGATCGTCGAAGGCAAACAACCTGGAGCGGACACCGCCGAGGTCCGGCGTGCCGGCCTCTTCCAGATCCTGCATGACCTCTTCCAACTGAGGCTTGTCCATCTCGTTGAGCATACTGGCGACGCGCGCCTGTCCCGCCGAGATATCCTTGGTCGCGGTCTGCGCCAGCACGCTGGCGCGCAGCTGGTTCTCGATGATCCTGGTGGCCGCGTCCGGAATGGTCGCCATCGTCACCATGCGCTTGATGATCTCGCTGCGCATCGGCTTTTCCATGGTCAGCAAAATGTTGGCGGCGGCTTGCGGCGCAAGCTTCGACAGCACCATGGCCGCGGTCTGGGGATGCTCGGCGGCAAGGAACGTGCCCAGACGCGTCGGCTCGAGCTTTTCCAGCTCCGGCCAGATCGGCGGTGGTCCTTCCGGCGCAACCTCGAAGCGCTTGTCGCCCATGATGGCGCTCATCTCTTCGGGCGACAGCGATTCATTGAGGATCGTGTCCATCCGGTCGGCGGAATCGAGCAGGCCCGCACCTTCGGTGAACTCGGCCTCGAATTCGGCAACGATGCGTTCGAGGTCGCTTTGCGGAATGGTGCGCAGCAGCCGCGCCCCTTCGATCAGTGCCTTCAGTTCTTCCTGCTTGAAGAATTTCAGCAGCCGGCTGGCCGAAGGCTTGCCCATCGCCACCAGGATGGCGGCGGCCTTTTGCGGGCGCGTGAGCGTCACCGGCGTCGTCATGGCATCCGCTCCTGCTGAGACCGCATGTCATTCATTGCTCAAGCGCCCTTGGTCGCCGCGATAATTTCGGTCAGCCTGATGCCAAAGCGCGACGGATCGCTTTCCAGCACGGTGATTTCGCCGCGCGCGATCTTGCGGCCGTTGACCACGACATCGACCGGTTCGCCGATGCGCCGGTTGAGCGCCACCGTCGAGCCCTTCTGCAGCGCCATCAGGTCCGACACCGACATTTCCGTGCTGCCGAGGATGATCTGCACATCGACGGGGATGCTCATGATGATGTTCGAATTGGCGCCGGACGTGGCAGCCCGCAAGGCGGCGTCGGGGCGCTTTTCCTCCTCCTGGAGGACACCGCGCAATTCCTCGATGGCGCGGTCGAGCTGTTCGTCCGGCTGGTCGATATTGGCTTCCACCTTGGTCTTGGCCATCAGTCGTCTCCAAATGCTTGGGCTTGCCCGGCGTCAGCCCGGCATGAGCCCATCGATAAAATCCTGACCGGCATCGTAAGGATGCCTGATCCGGACGGTGTAGTTCTGCCCGAGTTTACCGAACTCGCAGACAAACAGCGTCTTGTCGCGCGCGCTCAGCTTGGCCTGCGACTGCGCGGTTTCCTCGAACTCGATGATCTGGCCCGGCTCGAAGCCGGCGAGGTCGCCGAGCGTCAGGCGTGCCAACGGCATGGTCGCTTCGAGCGTCACCGTCGAGCGCATCACTTCTTCGGAAAAACGTGCCCGCCAGTCGGAGGTCGTGCCTTCGCTGTCGTGGACATCGGCGATACCGCGTGTGGCAAGCAGAATGCGCTGCGGGATCATCACCGTGACCGTTCCGCTGTCGGTCGGCGTCGAGATGCCGAAGACGATGCGCACCGCCGCGCCATCGCGCAGCACGCGGCGCTTGGCTTCGCTGCCCGAAAGCGCCCGCGGCACCGGCAGCCGCAGCTCGAGCGAGCGCCGGCCCGATCCGTTCAACGCCTGCGCAACTTCCTGGAAGACCGTGGTCGCGACATCGGTCTCGATCTGCGACAGAGCGCGCTCGATCGGCGAAACCGGCTGATCCGGATCGCCGCCGAACAGCGCGCACACCATCACGGCGATGGCCGGCGCATCAGCCACCAGCGTCATCGCATCCGAAGACGTCGGCGATGCTATGATGGCCATGGCAAAGGCATCGCCGGCATTCGTGCGGGCATCGGGAACACGGCTGATCTCGACCGCGCGCAGGTCGACGGTGACCGGTGCGCCGAGTTCGCCGGCCAGGCTCTTCTGCAGCAGCGGCAGGGCGCGCTCGCCCATCGAGCGCCCGGTGCCGATGACATGAGCGGCCTCACCGCTGTCACCGACCAGACGCTCAATGATCAGCGAGCGGGCTTGCGAGGGGCTGCCAGGACTTGTCATGACGGCGTGCGGTCCTGTCTGTCGTCATGCATGGCTCAAGCCGCTTTCTTCTCGGCGGAAGCTGTGTTCATCGTGCTTTGCTCGACGGCATCGATCGTCGGCCGCTCATAGGACGAGATGGTCTTGCGACCGAACTCGATCGCCACCTGCGGCAGGGCGCCGTTCATGTAGGCAAGCAGCGTCTGCTTGACGATGATATAGAGGCGGTTCTTCTTCTCGCGCACCGTCTTGATCTTGGTGGCGACCGGCCCGACCACCGCATAGGACAGGAAGATGCCGAGGAAGGTTCCGACAAGGGCAGCGCCGATCAGGCCGCCGAGGATTTCGGGCGACTGGTCGAGCGCGCCCATCGCCTTGACCACGCCGAGCACGGCGGCGACGATGCCGAGCGCCGGCAGACCATCGCCCACCGCCACCAGCGCATGGTAAGCCTTCATCTTGTCGGACTTGATGGTCTGGATTTCCTCGTCCATCAGCGCCTCGATCTCATGCGAGCGGGCATTGCCGATGATGATGATGCGGCAGTAGTCGCAGATGAAATTCGTCAGGTCGTGGTTCTTGAGCACGGTCGGGAACGCCTGGAAGATTGCCGACTCCTCCGGATTGTCGATATGCGCCTCGACCTCGCTGCGCGACTTCGAGCGCAGTTCGCGCATCAGGCTGTGCAGCACGCCCAGCGTCTCCAGATAGTCGCGCTCTTTCGGCACCGCCTGCTTGAACGCTTCGAGGATACCCCTGCCGGTGTCCTTGACCGTCTTCATCGGGTTGGCGACGAGAAAGGTTCCAAGTGCGGCGCCACAGATGACCACCGCTTCCCAAGGCTGCATCAGCACATGCAGATGGCCGCCCATCGCCATGAAGCCGCCGAGAACACAGCCGAGCGTCACCACAAGTCCGATCAGAATGCCCACGCCAGATCCTTCCGCATCACGTCAGGCCTAACCGATAGCCCCCGTGCCTTGTGTGAGGCTTGAATCATGCAAGGTGAGGCGATTCAGCCTCGCGCAAGCAAGTCCGCATAGTCTTGCTTTTGAAGCTGCGACCGGAGGCATGTCGTGTTGAGCACTTTTACCAGCTACCAGCTCATCGCCAGGGACATCCCCAAGGCGATCGACCGCATCGAGGCGGAGCCGATCACCAAGCGCGACACCGACTACTATCTCGCGAACATCGGCAGCGTGAAATCGATCGACGATTTCGTCAAGAACGACCGGCTGTTCAAATATGCCATGAAAGCCTTCGGTCTCGGCGACATGGCTTACGCCAAGGCCTTCATGGTCAAAGCCCTGAAGGAAGGGGTGTCGGATTCCGACAGCTTCGCCAACAAACTGAGCGACAAGCGTTATGCCGAGTTCGTGTCGGCCTTCAATTTCGCCGCACTTGGCGCTAATGCCACGAGCTACAATTCGGCACAGCAGGGCGTGACCAACAATTATGGTCTCCAGGTCTCGGTCGGCCCTTCGCAGAACGGCTTCACCTACTACAAGGGCGAAACCTCGTACTACCTGAGCAACATTTCCAACGTAAAATCGATCGACGACCTGATGGGCAACGATCGCCTGCTCACCTATGCGATGGCCGCGTTCGGCCTGGACGCCGACGCCGAGCCGGCTGCGACCGTGCGGGCCATGCTGGAAGGCGGCGTCACCGACCCGAACAGCCCCGCAAACACGTCGACAAACAAGGGCTATGCGGCTTTCGTCGCGGCTTTCGACTTTGCCCAATATGGCGACCAGGCTACGGCGCGCGACGCCGTCCAGCAGGCGGTGCCGAAGGCTGTGATCGGCGGAACCGGACTGTTGCTCGTCAAGCCGACCGCGCAATACATCAAGGGCGAGGCCGACTACTACGCAGCCAACATCTCCAAGGTGAAGTCCATCGAAGACCTGCTGAAGGACAAGCGCCTGCTGACCTTCGCCATGGCTGCCTATGGGCTTGATGCATCGACCCAGACGACGAAGCAGATCCGCACCATGGTCAATGGCGGCGTCACCGATCCGTTGAGTCCCGCCAACCTGTTGACCGACAAGAGCTACGCCAACTTCGTCAGCGCCTTTGATTTTGCCCAGTATGGCGATCAGACGATCACGCGCGACGCGGTGCTGAAGACCACGCCGAAGCTCTACACGACCGAGTCCAGTCTTGGCCTCATCAAGCCGAATGCGGACGCCGTCCAGGCCGAGACCAGCTACTACCTCGCCAACATCACCAAGGTGAAATCGGTCGACGACCTGATGGCCGACAGCCGCCTTTATAACTATGCTCTGTCCGCAAGCGGGCTCGATCCGGCGACCACCAACAAGGATCTCGTCCGTGATGTCCTTGAGGGCGGTGTCCGCGATCCCGCCAGTGTCGCCAACAAGCTCTCCAACAAGGCCTATGCCAGGCTCGCCACCTCGTTGAATTTCGAGGCCTACGGCGAAGCGGCAACGACCCGCAGCCCGTCGCAGCAGCCGGTGGTCGACAAATACATGCGCCAGACCCTGGAAGAAGACGCCGGCAAGACCAATGAGGGCGTGCGGTTGGCGCTCTATTTCGAGCGCAAGGCCTCGACCATCACCAACTGGTACGACGTGCTGGCCGACACGGCCCTGGCCAGCGTGGTACGCACCGCCATCGGCCTGCCCGATTCCTTCGCTGCCGCAGATATCGACAAGCAGGCGCAGGCCTTCGACGCAAAGCTCGACCTCACCGATTTCACCGACCCGGCCAAGCTCGAGAAATTCCTCACCCGCTTCACCAGCCTTTGGGAAATCAATCATCCGACCTCGACCGCCCAGACATCGATCGGTGTGCTGTTTGCGCAGCCGACCACCGTCGGCATCTCGACCGATCTGATGATGGCCATGCAGAAACTGAGATTCTGAGAACACCATGCAGGACAGCCTTTACGTCGCCCTTTCCTCGCAGATCGCGCTTGAGCGCCGTCTCGACACCATCGCCGATAATGTCGCCAACGCCTCGACCATCGGCTTTCGCGCCACCGGCGTGAAGTTCGAGGATGTCGTCTCCGGCAGCGGCCCCAAATCGGTGTCCTTCGCCTCCTCCGGCAAGACCTATTTGTCCGGCGCGCATGGCGCGATGACGCAGACCGGCAACCCGTTCGACTTCGCCGTCCAGGGCGATGCCTGGTTCGGCATCGACACCCCGGCCGGCACCGTGATGACGCGCGACGGACGCTTTTCGATGAACGAGAACGGCGAGTTGATGTCGCTCGAAGGCCATCCGGTGCTCGACGCCGGCGGTGCGCCGATCCAGCTCGACCCGCGCGACGGCCCACCCAAGGCGGGCGCCGACGGCTCGCTGCGCCAGGGCGACAAGCTCGTCGGCGCCATCGGCCTGTTCAATTTCGATCCCGGCCCGAATTTCGTCCGCTACGGCAATTCTGGCATCGTGCCCGCGCGTGCGCCGGAGCCGGTCACCGACCGTTCCGATCTCGGCGTCGCGCAGGGCTATGTCGAGGAATCCAACGTCAATCCGGTGCTGGAGATGACGCGCCTGATCATGGTCCAGCGCGCCTTCGAGAACACGGCGGCGCTGATGCGCCAGACCGATGCCTCGACCGACGACGCCATCAAGACGCTCGGCTCCAAGTCGTAGCAGCATGTCGAGCAGCAAATCATCGATACGCGCGCTTGAACGGCAACCGGAGACAGCACCGGAAAACCGGCTGGCTGCGCTGG
Organism: Mesorhizobium sp. M0016; assembly: GCF_040324035.1. Lineage (NCBI taxonomy): Bacteria > Pseudomonadati > Pseudomonadota > Alphaproteobacteria > Hyphomicrobiales > Phyllobacteriaceae > Mesorhizobium > Mesorhizobium sp. M0016. Next base: position 368,983 of record NZ_JAMYVM010000001.1, read on the forward strand.
AGCGGATCTGGCGCCGCTTCGATGACACCGAGACGTTGCTGCGGCGCGGCGGCCGTGTTTCGGAGGTTTCGCCAACGCATTACAAGGTGCGCGGCCTGTCTGAAGTCGCCAGGCTTGGCGACCTCGTCGAACAGCGCGGCAATGCCGGCACGCGCCGCGGCGAGATCGTCAGGATCGGCCGCGACGAAGTCGTCATCGCCCCTTTCGAACGCAGCGCCGACGCCGGCATCGGCGACGCCGTGTTTCGCCGCGGCCCGCTGACGGTAACGCCGCATGCTTCGTGGCGTGGGCGCGCCATCGACGCGCTGACCCGCGTCATCGACGGCGGCCCGCCGCTGATCAGGATCGGCGAGGCTGCGAGCGGCGACGGCACAACGCCCGGCGCCATGGCGCGGCAGCGCGTCGGCACCGCCTTCACGACCGGGGTCAAGGTCATCGACATCTTCACGCCGCTCTGCCTCGGCCAGCGCCTCGGCGTCTTTGCCGGTTCCGGCGTCGGCAAGTCGACGCTGCTCGCCATGCTGGCCGGCGCCGACGCCTTCGACACCGTGGTCGTGGCGCTGATCGGCGAGCGCGGCCGCGAGGTACGCGAATTCCTCGAAGACACGATCGGCGCAGAGAGCATGGCCAAGACGGTCGCCGTCGTCGCTACCAGCGACGAGAGCGCCATGATGCGCCGGCGCGCGCCGGATACCGCCATGCGCGTTGCCGAACATTTTCGCGACCAGGGCCATCGCGTGCTGCTGGTGCTGGATTCGATTACCCGCTTTGCCCATGCGCTGCGCGAGGTAGCGACCGGCACCGGCGAGCCGCCGGTCGCCCGCGGCTATCCCGCTTCGGTTTTCACCGACCTGCCCAAGCTGCTCGAACGCGCTGGCCCGGGCGCTGAAGGCCCCGGTATCAAAGGACAGGGATCAATCACTGCCATCATCTCGGTGCTGGTCGACGGCGACGACCACAACGACCCGGTCGCCGATTCGGTACGCGGCATTCTCGACGGCCATGTCGTGCTCGACCGCGCCATTGCCGAACAGGGCCGCTACCCCCCGGTCAATCCGCTGTCGTCGATCTCGCGCCTCGCCGACAAGGCATGGAGCCCCGAGCAACGCATGCTGGTGACCAGGCTGAAGTCGATGATCTCGCGCTTCGAGGACACGCGCGACATCCGCCTGCTCGGCGCCTATCAGGGCGGCGCCGATGCCGAGCTCGATATTGCCGTGCGCCAGGTGCCGCTGATCTACGAGGCGCTGACGCAGTCGCCCAGGGATCGCGCCTCGAGCGACGCATTCTCCGACGTCGCCCGTCATCTGAAAGGCAAGCAAAGTGTCGATGCAGGAGACTGAGCTTCAGTACACCGAGCGGCTTTTGCGCGAGATGATCGCAGAGGCCAGTGCCGCCGAGGAAGCCCGGGCCAACGAAGCGAGAGCTGTCAGGGCAAAGGCCGATCTCGACAAGGCCGCCAAGGCTGAGGCCATTCTGGCCAGGGCCGCCAGGCCATTCTTGCCCAGGGTAGCCAGCGTAGTCGAGTCCACTGTGCCTCGCTTGGCCGAGCCTGCCTTGCCCAGCGTCGTCAAGCCTGAATTGCCAAGGACCCCTCGCGCCGGCCCCAAAGAAGCGATCGAGACCAGTCGTGACTCGCTTCTCGACGGGCTGTTCCCGGTCACCGAATGGCCGCAGCCGCCAAGGCCGCAATATCCCAGGCTCGACAAGAAATCCGACCGCCGCAGCGATATCGTCTTTGCCGCGCTCGGCATCACGCTTGGCCTGATCTGCGCGCTGTTTCCCTGGTATATCTTCTTCAATCAGGACCAGTTCGGCGTGCAGGCGATCAAGTTCGGCGGCAGCGGCACCAATGCAGGGCGGGTCAGCGGCGGCTCGCAGATGGAGAACAGCGGTCAGCCGCTGACGGCAAACGATGTTCCCGATGTCGACCTGTTCGCCACCGGCACGCTGCAGGACCCCGAGGACAAGACCCAGCCTCCCGGCGTCGACGAGCAGCCCTTCCCGGCGGACGCCAAATTTCGCATGGTTCATGTCGCCAATGGCCGCGCCATGATCGAGGACGATGCCGGCCTGTGGATCGTCCAGCGCGGCTCGAAGCTGCCCGATACCAGCGTCGTCTCGTCGATCGAGCAACGGGGCGGCAAGTGGGTCATGGTCACCAGCACCGACCAGGTGATCGAACTCTCCAAATAGCGGCACACCGGATTTACCCCCGAGCCGCGCAAGGTCCGCGCAAGACTGGCAGCCTAGTCTTGTACGTACCAGCCCGGAGATCCCCATGGAGCCCGTCAATCTTTTCGATCTCGCCGCCAAGCAGTCGCAATGGCTGTCGGTGCGCCAGTCGGCCATTGCCGGCAACATCGCCAACGTCAACACGCCGGGCTACACCGCCGGCGATGTCGAGCCGTTTGAGAAGGTGCTCGACCGCACGGCAGTGTCGCTGACCGCCACCCAGGCAGGCCACCTCGGCACTGCCGCCACTAATGCCGGCTTCACGGTCAAGCCAGAAGAGACGACCGGCGCCATCATGCCCTCGAAGAACACGGTCGTGGTCGAGAACGAACTGATGAAGGCCGGCGAGGTCCGCCGCTCGTTTGAACTCAACACCGCGATCGTCAAGGCCTTCCATTCGATGATGATGATGGCGGTGAAGAGCTGACCATGGACGCCTTGACCTCAGCCCTCAAGATCGCCGCGTCCGGCCTCAGCGCCCAGTCGGACCGCTTGCGCGTCGTCTCGGAAAATCTCGCCAACGCGCAGTCGACCGGCAACACCCCGGGCGCTGACCCCTATCGCCGCAAGACCATCAGTTTCGTCTCGGAACTCGACCGTGCCTCCGGTGGCACGACAGTTGAGGTCAACTCCATCGACCGCGACCCCAGCGACTTTCCCGTCGAATTCCAGCCCGGCAACGAGGCCGCCGACGACAAGGGCTACGTCAAGATGCCCAATGTCAACGTGCTGGTCGAGATGGCCGACATGAGCGAGGCCAACCGCTCCTACGAAGCCAACCTTCAGGTCATCAAGCAGGCGCGTGATCTGATCTCCATGACCATCGACCTGATGAGGAACCAGTAATGATCAGCGGCATTGGCGGTATCGGATCGCTTCCCCTCAAGCCGGAGATCGGTGGCGCCGATACCACGACCGACCTGTTCCAGGGCACCAGGGCGCCGATGGCCGGCAGCGAAATCGGCGCCACCTTCGCCGAAGCGCTGAGCCAGGCTGCTTCAAAGACCGTCAACACCTTGCACAACGCCGAGCAGGTCTCGATCCAGGCGCTCAAGGGCGACGCCGATACCCGTCAGGTCGTCGACGCCGTCATGAGCGCCCAGCAGGCCCTGCAGACCACGATCGCCATCCGCGACAAGGTCGTCTCCGCCTATCTCGAAATCAGCCGTATGGGCATCTGAGGAGACTTGCCGTGAAAGCACTCGCCATCGCAGCGACCGGCATGAATGCCCAGCAGACCAATCTGGAAGTGATCGCCAACAACATCGCCAACATCAACACCACCGGCTACAAGCGCGCGCGCGCCGAATTCTCCGACCTGCTCTACCAGGTCGACCGCACGCAGGGCGTGCCCAACCGCTCCAATTCATCGCTGGTGCCGGAAGGCGTGTCGATTGGCCTTGGCGTCAAGACGACGGCGGTGCGCAACGTCCATACCCAGGGCGAACTGACCTCGACCGGCAACAGTTTCGACATGGCGCTGACCGGCCGAGGCTGGTTCCAGATCGAGGGCGCCGACGGCGGCACACTCTACAGCCGCGCCGGCGCCTTCAACACCAACGCCACCGGCCAGCTGGTGACCGTCGACGGCGCCAATGTCATCCCGGCCATCACCGTGCCGACCGATGCCATCGAAGTCGTGGTCAACAAGACCGGCCAGGTCTTTGCCCGCATCGACGGCCAGACCGACCTCCAGCTGCTCGGCCAGCTGCAACTCGCCAACTTCGCCAATGAAGCCGGCCTGGCGCCGCTCGGCGATAATCTGTTCCAGGAAACGCCGGCCTCGGGCCCGGCCAATGTCGGCGTGCCCGGCGATCCCGGCTTCGCCTCGGTCGAGCAGGGTTATCTCGAGGCCTCCAACGTCGATCCTGTCAAGGAAATCACCGAGCTGATCTCGGCGCAGCGCGCCTATGAGATGAACTCCAAGGTCATCCAGGCCGCCGACGACATGGCCTCCGTCGTGTCCAAGAACATCAGGTAAGGTTTGATGCTCTCTCCGGCCTCCCGCTCCGCGCTTTGCCGCACCGCGCTGATGCTCGCGCTGGTAGCCGGCGGTGTGCCGGCGTTTGCCCAGGAGAGCGCAGACCAGCAGACCAGCACCCACGTCGCGAGCAGTCAGGCAACCGGCGAGATCGTTCTGATCCCCAACCGGGTCATTTATCCCGGCGAGATGATCGACACCGGCGTGCTGAAACCGGTGACGCTGCTCCCCGGAAAGCACAGGCCGGATGCGGTCGCCACGCAGGCCATGGAACTCCAGGGCAAGGTCGCCAAGCGCACGCTGCTGCCCGGCCGCTACATCCCGGCCGCCGCCATCCGCGACGCCTGGCTGGTCGAACAGGGCGCCGCCGTGCAGGTCTATTTCATCGCCGGCGACCTCACCATTTCGGCTACGGCGGTGTCGCTGCAGCCGGGTGCCGCCGGCGATTTGATCAAGGTCCGCAACACAGACAGCGGCAAGATCTTTTCCGGCACGGTGATGGCGGACGGCACCGTCCGGGTCAGCGCGTCATGAGACGCGGAGCTGCCCTTCTGCTCGCGACCGTTGTCGGCCTGCAGCCGGCGCTGGCCGACGGTCTTACGCCGAAGCAAAAGCGCGATCTTGCCGGCCAGAATGGCGGCGCTTTTGTCGATCCCGAATACGATCCGGCCACCACCAACCGCATGTTCAGGGTCTCCAACGGCCCAAGCTCTCTGCCACCCGGCCAGGTCGCATCGCGCATCAAGGACATTGCGCAGCTGCAGGCTTCGCGCGACAACCAGCTCGTCGGCTACGGCCTCGTCATCGGCCTCGCCGGATCGGGCGACAGCCTGCGCAATTCGCCCTTCACCGAACAGTCGATCCGCGCCATGCTCGAAAATCTCGGCATCGCCACCGAAGGCGGCAGCGCGCGGGCCAAGAACGTCGCCGCCGTCATCGTCACCGCCAACATGCCGCCTTACGTGCAGTCGGGCGCCCGCATCGACATCGACGTCTCCTCGATGGGCGACGCCACATCGCTTGCCGGCGGCACGCTGATAATGACGCCACTGAAGGCGGCCGATGGCGAGATCTATGCTGTCGGGCAAGGCTCGGTCATCGTTTCCGGCTTCACTGCCCAAGGCGATGCCGAAAAGCTGACGCAGGGCGTGCCGACGGCCGGCCGCGTGCCCAACGGCGCCATCGTCGAGCGCACTGTGCGCGCCGAATTCGAGGACCAGGCGCTGCTCACCTTGCAATTGCGCAACCCCGATTTCTCCACTGCCGTCCGCATCGCCGACGCCATCAACGGCTACACCTCGCAACGCTTCGGCATGCGCGTGGCGGCGGAGCGCGATGCACGCACCGTGCAGATCAGGCGGCCGAAGAATGTTTCGGCGGCGCGCTTCTACGCCGAGATCGAGAATTTGGTGGTCGAGACAGACACGCCGGCACGCGTCGTCATAGACGAACGCACCGGCACCATCGTCATCGGCAACGAGGTCAAGATCTCGCGGGTGGCGATCAGCCACGGCACGCTCACCGTGCGGATCACCGAGCAGCCGAAGATCGTCCAGCCCGAACCGTTCTCCAAGGGCGTGACAGCGGAGGAACCGTTCACCACCATCGACGCCACGCGGCCTGACGCCCGCGTCAATGTGCTCGACGGACCGAACCTCGAAACGCTGGTGTCGGGCCTCAACCGTCTCGGCGTCAAGCCGGACGGCATCATTGCCATTTTGCAAGGCATCAAGTCGGCCGGCGCTTTGCAGGCCGATCTGGTTCTCCAATAGGCCATGCCGATGATCGATTTCTTTTCCCAAAAGCAGCACCGCCGCAGCGCAGCCTTGGCAGCTTGCGTCATCGCCGCCACCGTCCTTGCCGGCGGCACTGTCCGCGCGGAAGAAGCGGTGCGGCAGGTTCTGCCTGGCGGGCAACAGCCGGCGGCAGTGCAGCAGCTGGTCCGCGAGAAGGTGCCCGATGAAAGCGAGATCCAGCGCTTCTGCTCCAACATCGCCGACGCCGCCCGCGACCGCCGTTACGCGCTGCAGGCCGAAGAGCTGAAGCAGCTGCAGGCCGGCATCGACCTGCGCATGAAGGCGCTGGACGACAAGCGCGCCGAATACGAGCAATGGCTGAAACGGCGTGAAGTCTTCCTGGCCCGCGCCGAGGATGGCGTCGTCAAGATCTATGCCGGCATGAAACCGGATGCCGCGGCCGAGCGCCTGGCCATGGTCAACGCCGATCTCGCCGCCGCCATCCTGATGAAACTCGATTCGCGCAAGGCCGGCGTCATTCTCAACGAGATGGACCAGAAGGCAGCGGCCACACTCACCGGCATCATGGCCAGCGCGGCCCGAAGGGTAGATCCGTCATGAAGTCGCATATTCTCGCCCTGGTCGCCACGGCTTCACTTGCCGGCTGCGCCTCCGACCCCAGGGAGATCGGCAGGGAGCCGGCGCTGTCGCCGGTCGGCACCGGCATTACCGGCAGCGTCAATGCGCCCTACTCCTATCCCGAAACGCCAGCCGCGCCGGTGAAGAAATTCTCGCTGTGGGACGACCGCCAGAGCCGGCTGTTCACCGACCCGCGCGCGCTGCGCGACGGCGACATCCTGACCGTCAGGATCAAGCTCAACGACAAGGCCAACTTCAAGAACCAGAACGATCGCAGCCGCACCGCCGGGCGCAAGCTCGGCTATGACGTCAACCTCGGATGGGAAGGTGCCACCACCAGCGGCAAGGGCGACGCGGGGCTGAGCTCCACCACCGAAACCAATGCGGACGGCGAAATCAAGCGCTCGGAGAACCTCGAGCTCAACGTCGCCGCCGTCGTCACCGAAGTCCTGCCCAACGGCAATCTGATGATCCGGGGCTCACAGGAGGTGCGCGTCAATTACGAGCTCAGAGTGCTGACCATCGCCGGCATGGTGCGTCCATCCGATATCGGCGCTGAAAACACCATCTCTTATGAACGCATCGCCGAGGCGCGCATCTCCTATGGCGGCCGCGGCCGCGTCAGCGAAATCCAGCAGCCCGCTTACGGTCAGCAGATCCTCGACCAAGTCCTCCCCTTTTAGGACTGGAGAACGGCGCCGTGGCAAATGTCGAACAGGTTCAGCAAAAAAAGGGCCCGTCGCTTGTCATCCAGCTTGCGATGCTGCTGGCGGTGACGGGCGCCGCGATCGGCATGGGCTGGATGTCCGGCGGCTATCTGAAGGGCGTCGGGGGACCGGTGCCTGTGCCCGCCGCACCGGAGAACCAGTCCAATGCCGAGCAACCGAGCAAGGCGGCCGAACATGCTCCCGGCACCGGGCCGACGCTTGTCCAGCTGGCGCCGATCACCACCAATCTGGCTTCGCCTGCTGACACCTGGATAAGGCTGGAAGCGTCGGTGGTCTACGATGCGCCGCAGCCGCCGGAACTTACCGAAAGCATTCACCAGGACCTGCTTGCCATGGTCCGCACCCTGAAGATGCATCAGATCGAAGGCGCCAGCGGCTACCAGCATTTGAAAGCCGACCTCGAGGAGCGCGCCGCAATCCGCAGCGGTGGCCATGCCAAACAGGTTCTGATCAGGACATTGCTGCTCGAATGAGAAAACTCGTCCTCGCCGCCGCGATCGTCGTCGCCGCCACCTCTGTCGCCGCCGCCCAGCAGCTCGATCTCGGCGGCATCGGCAAGGCCGACGGCGCCACCGTCGGCTATATCATCCAGATGTTCGGTCTGATCACCGTGCTGTCGGTGGCGCCGGGCCTGTTGATCATGGTGACGAGCTTCACCCGCTTCGTCATCGCCTTCTCGATCCTGCGCGCCGGCATCGGCCTGCAGTCGACGCCGGCCAATCTGATCCTGATCTCGCTGTCGCTGTTCATGACCTTCTACGTCATGGCGCCGACCTTCGACCAGGCCTGGAACACCGGCGTCAAGCCGCTGATGGACAACCAGATCAGCCAGACCGAGGCGTTCGAAAAGATTTCGGACCCGTTCCGCACCTTCATGCTGCACAATGTCCGCGACAAGGACTTCGACCTGTTCGCCGATCTCGCCCGCGAACGCGGCCAGGTCGTTGCCAGGGACACCGTCGACCTGCGCATCCTGGTGCCGGCCTTCATGATCTCCGAAATCCGCCGCGGCTTCGAGATCGGCTTCCTGATCGTGCTGCCGTTCCTCGTCATCGACCTGATCGTCGCCACCATCACCATGGCCATGGGCATGATGATGCTGCCGCCGACCGTCGTTTCGCTGCCCTTCAAGATCCTGTTCTTCGTCCTCATCGACGGCTGGAACCTGCTTGTCGGCAGCCTGGTGCGCTCCTTCACCTGACCGTCCGCGCGCCGTTGGCGCCTTGCTAAAGTTTTATGCAATATATTTCCGGTTAACCGTCCCGTTTAGCCCTTTGGTAGGGACTTGCCCGCATATTGCTCGCAGATGGCGGGTGATCGGGTCTCACGATCATTGGCATGATGCCGCTCCGTCATACCGGAAAAGCCGGTATGTCAAAAACACCCTGTAAAAATCAAGGTACGAGTAGCCATGTCCAGTATCATGACGAACGCCTCGGCGCTGACCGCGCTGCAGAGCCTGAACAACACCAACAAATCCCTCGAGCAGACGCAGGCCCGCATCTCGACCGGCTACCGCGTTGCCACCGCTTCCGACAACGCCGCTTACTGGTCGATCGCGACCTCGATGAAGTCCGACAACAAGGCCAACTCGGCCGTGCAGGACGCCCTCGGCCTCGGCGCCGGCAAGGTTGACACCGCCTACACCGCCATCAACGACGTCAAGGACCAGGTCGACCTGATCAAGACCAAGCTGGTCACTGCCCGTAGCGCCTCGAAGGAAGACCAGCAGAAGATCGCGACCGAAATCAACGCCATCCAGGCGCAGATCAAGTCCTCGGTCGCCAACGCCAACTTCGCCGGCTCGAACCTGCTGCAGAACGACGCTGCCGCTGCGTCCGACCTGAAGATCGTTGCGGCTTACAACCGTACCGGCGCGACCGTCACCATCGACACCATCGACGTCAAGGCAGCCGATACGCAGGTTCTCGATGTCGCCGGCACGGGCGGCATCGTCGGCGGCCTGCTCGCCGCTGCCTTCTTCGACCCGAGCACCACGGCGGTTACCCCCGCCGCCATCGACACCGCGCTCGGCACTGTTGAAACCGCGCTTGCCAAGCTGTCCACCGGCGCTGCCTCGCTCGGCGCCGCCAAGTCGCGCATTGACACCCAGAAGAGCTTCCTGTCGAACCTGTCGGACTCGATCGACAAGGGCGTCGGCGCGCTGGTCGACGCCGACATGAACAAGGAATCGACGCGGCTGCAGGCCCTGCAGGTCCAGCAGCAGCTCGGCATCCAGGCGCTGTCGATCGCCAACGGCAACTCGCAGTCGATCCTGTCGCTCTTCCGCGGCTGATCTCTCGACATTACGACTGACACCATCCGTCGGGCCGCGCCAACAGCGCGGCCCGATTTCTTTTGCGGCTGTTGATTGTCTTGCTGAATGGCTGCCGATTTTTGCTCTTGGCCAGCGCCCTGAATGGCTTGGTTTAACAGGCCGTTAACCATATCCCGGTAGTCATGGTTAACCATTCCATGGCGGGCAGACCATACGGTCGATGGGCTTATGCCTACCCCCTTGATGAAGTTGATCCGGCGTGTTCGGGACACGCCAGTGTTTGAAAAGGGGTAAATATCTTGGCTAGCATCATGACGAACGCTTCGGCTCTGACCGCGCTGCAGAGCCTGAACAACACCAACAAGCAGCTTGAAACCACCCAGTCACGCATTTCGACCGGCTACCGCGTCGCCACCGCCAGCGACAACGCCGCCTACTGGTCGATCGCCACCACGATGAAGTCCGACAACAAGGCGCTTTCGGCCGTTCAGGACGCGCTTGGCCTCGGCGCCGGCAAGGTCGATACCGCCTACACCGCCATCACCGACATCAAGGACCAGGTCGACCTGATCAAGGCCAAGCTGGTCACTGCACGCAGCGCCAGCAAGGACGACCAGCAGAAGATCGCGACCGAAATCAAGGCCATCCAGGACCAGATCAAGTCGTCGGTCACCAACGCCTCCTATGCCGGCTCGAACCTGCTGCAGAACGACGCTGCCGCGACCTCCGACCTGAAGATCGTCGCGTCCTATAACCGCACCGGCACGACCGTCGCCATCGACACCATCGACGTCAAGGCGGCCGACACGCAGGTTCTCGATCTTCCCGGCACCGGCGGCATCGTCGGCGCTCTGCTGGCGACGACCTTCTTCGATCCCAGCACCACCCAGGTCCTCCCGGCGGCCATCGACACCGCACTCGGCGCCGTTGAAACGGCGCTTGCCAAGCTGTCCACGGGTGCCGCCTATCTCGGCGCCGCCAAGTCGCGCATCGACACCCAGAAGAGCTTCCTGTCGAACCTCTCGGACTCCATCGACAAGGGCGTCGGCGCGCTGGTCGACGCCGACATGAACAAGGAATCCACGCGGCTGCAGGCCCTCCAGGTCCAGCAGCAGCTCGGCATCCAGTCGCTGTCGATCGCCAACGGCAACTCGCAGTCGATCCTGGCGCTGTTCAAGCAGTAAGCCTGACCCGGCTTTCTCTTCCTTGAATAGGCCGCGCCAACAGCGCGGCCCTTTCCTGTATGGGTGTGTTTTGACGCATGTCGTTGACCCGGAACCGCTGCACACTTCCGGGCGACATGCTCTATCATCTTCGCACAAGCTTCGCGGTCTAGTGTTCCCACGGAATATCATGCTGGGAGCGCTTGAATCGTGCCGCAACAGATCCAGAGCATCATCTCGAATCTCAGGGCATTTGGCGTCAGGCGCCTTGCCATGCTGGCCGGCATTGCCGCATTGGTGATGGCCGTCATCGGCATCGGCTCGGTCTATCTCAACCGCCCGGCCTATGAGACGCTCTATGTCGGGCTCGATCGCTCCGACGTGAACCAGATCGGCCTGGTGCTCGGCGAAGCCGGCATCGGCTTCGACGTCGGCTCCGACGGCACCTCCGTGCTGGTGCCGGCCGGCACCACCGCGCAGGCGCGCATGCTGCTCGCCGAAAAGGGCCTGCCGACCAGCGCCAATGCCGGCTACGAACTGTTCGACAATGTCGGTTCTCTTGGCCTGACCTCCTTCATGCAGCAGATCACCCGCGTGCGCGCGCTGGAAGGCGAGATCGCCCGCACCATCCAGTCGATATCCGGCATCAAGGCCGCCCGCGTTCACATCGTCATGTCCGAGCGCGCCAATTTCCGCCGCGACGAACAGCAACCCTCCGCCTCGGTGGTCATCCGCTATTCCGGCATCGACGCCGAAAAGAGCGCCATGTCGATCCGCCATCTCGTCGCCGCCGCCGTGCCGGGCCTGTCGGCCGACAAGGTTACCGTGCTCGATTCCAACGGCAACCTTCTCGCCGCCGGCGACGATCCCTCCAACACAAGTGCTGCCCGCACGCTCGGCGTCGAGCAGACCGTCGAGGCGCAGATCGGCGACAACATCCGCCGCGCGCTGACGCCTTATCTCGGCCCCGACAATTTCCGCGCCAGCGTCAAGGCCGATGTCAACACCGACACCCGCCAGACCGAAGAGACGATCTTCGATCCGGAGTCACGCGTGGAGCGTTCCGTGCAGTCGGTGCGCGCCAACGAAAACAGCAATCAGAGGCAGGCCTCGACCCCGGCCACCGTCGAGCAGAACCTGCCCGAGACCCAGGCGACCAGCACCGATGGTCCGCAGACGTCATCGGAGAATGATCGCAAGGAGGAGATCACCAATTACGAGATCAACTCCAAGAAGATCGCCACAGTCTCGAACGGCTATTCCGTCACCAAGATGTCGATCGCCGTCGTCGTCAATCAGCAGCGGCTGATGACCATCCTCGGCAAGGACGCAACGCCCGAGCAGATCGCCAAGCGCGTTGCCGACATCCAGAAGATGGTGGCTTCGGCCACCGGCTTCGACGACAAGCGCGGCGACATCATCGATGTCTCGGCCGTCGAGTTCATCGACGGGCTCGACGGCGAGGCGGTCGAACAGCCGGGCATAATGGCGTCGATCGGAACCCATGCCGGTACGATGATCAACGCCGGCGCTTTCATCGTCGTGGTGTTCCTGGTCGCCTTCTTCGGCCTGAGGCCGATGGCCACCGCGCTGAGCGCGCGGCCGACGCCGGCACTTGCCGGTCCGAGCTTCGACGACGTCCAGCGTTCACTGCCGACACCCGAAGCCGCCAGCGCCGAACAGGCGCCGGCTGCCTTGCCCGGCAGCCGCCCAGGCCCGACTCCACTCGACGATCTTCGTCAGAAGATCAGGCCGGCGCCGCAGGAGCGGCTTGCCCGCATGGTCGACATCAATGAGGAGCGCACCGCGCAGATCCTGCGCAAATGGGCGGCCCAGGAAGCAGCGGTATAGACCATGGCCTCGGCAGCGCTTTTCGACCTTTTGCCGGATTTCGGCGCACGCAGCCAGCGTGCCGGCCAGCCCTCGCTCGCCGCCATGGCCGAGCCAAGGCCGGAGACGTCGGCGCCGCAGGCCGACATCGGCGCGCTGATCGCCGAAGCGGTCATCGATGCCGAAGCCGCCCTTGAAGCCCGCCTTGCCATCGCCCACCAGGCAGCGCTCGAGGCGCAGAGACAGGCCAACGCCGATGAAGCAAAGGCCTTTCTAGAAAGTTTCGGCGGCGATCTCGGCGCGGTCGTCACTGCCCGTATCGAGATCATGGAGGCCAAGGTCAGCGACCTCGTCGGCGCCACCATTGCGCGCATCATTGGCGGCCTTGTCAGCGACGATCTGCAGAAGCGTTCGCTGGAAACCCTTGCCGGCACGATCCGCGAAGCCGTCGGCGACAGCGAGGCGGTGCGCATCGCCGTGCGCGGACCGCTGTCATTGTTCGAGACGCTGAAGGCTTCGCTCGGCCCACGCGCGGCCAATCTCGATTTCGTCGAGGCGCCCGGCTTCGACCTTACCGTCGCCATTGACGAGGCGGTGTTCGAAACCCGCATTGCCGAATGGTCGGCCGCCTTGTCGGAGGCCCTGTCATGAGCGAGGGCCCTCTTACGAACGAGTGGACGTCATGAGCGTTGTCGAGGCCGCAGACGCCAGGCATGAGATCATCATCGTGCGGCGCAACCACGACGACCACGACGACGCCCACCATGGCGGCGTCTGGAAGATCGCCTTTGCCGATTTCATGACTGCCATGATGTGCTTCTTCCTCGTCATGTGGCTGATCAACGCCGCCAACGAGCAGACCAAGGCAGCCGTCGCCAGCTACTTCAATCCGGTCAAGCTGGTCGATCGCAACGCCAGCCGCAAGGGCCTCGAAGACCTCGGCGATGGCCCGAGCAAGGTCGGGCTGACGGCGGACGACCCGCGGGACAAGACCAGCAAGGCCGGACAGGACGGCGTCGGCGGCGCCGGTACTTCCGACAAGAAGCAATCGAAGGAATCGGCGCCAAAGACGGATCTTTCCGACGAGCATCTGTTTGCCGATCCCTATGCGGTGCTGTCGGAAATCGCCACCGACACCGGCGTCATGCAAAATGTCAGCGAGAAGGGCGATGGCGGCGCGCAGGCGTCCGGCCCGGCTACCGGCGCATCCGGCGGCCAATCCTACCGCGACCCGTTCGCGCCGGATTTCTGGTCGCAGCAGGTGGCTGCACCAGGCGCCGAAGCCACCGCCGAACGCACCAAGATCGAAGGCGATCCCCTGAAGCCGGGTGACAAGGCGGCACAGACGCAAGTGGCGGAGGTGAAGGCCGTGCCGGCCGCGCCGCCAGTGGCCGCGGCGCCGCTCGAGCCGCTGGCGAAATCCGTTTCCGATAAGCCGCTGACCAAGGCTGAAGCCAAAGCAGAGGCCAAGGCTGAAGCAGCGAAGGCCGAAATTGCAAAGGCCGAAGCCGCCGAAGCACAACCCGCACCCAAACCCGAAGCCGCGGAAAAAGCGCCGACGGCCGCCACTGTTAGAGCCGCGGCGCAGGTCAAGCAGGAACTGGCCGAGGCCTTCAAGCCAGGCGACAAATTGCATAATGGCGTCTCCGTCGAAGCCACCGACAAGGGTGTCGTCATTTCGATCACGGACCAGTTCGATTTCGGCATGTTCGAGATCGGATCGGCGGTGCCTAGGCGTGAACTGGTGCTGGCGATGGAAAAGATCGGCCGCATCGTCAACGAGCAGAAAGGCACGATCAGCATCAACGGCCACACCGACGCGCGGCCGTTCCGCAGCGACACTTACGACAATTGGCGGCTGTCCACGGCGCGCGCCCATTCCGCCTATTACATGCTGGTGCGCGGCGGCGTCGACGAGCGCCGCATCACCGAGGTCGCCGGCTTCGCCGATCGCGAGCCGAAAATTGCAGCCGACCCGATGGCGGCCGCGAACCGCCGCATCGAAATCCTGATGGCGACCGACGGATGAGGCGCGCCGCCATCATCGGCCGCGCCGTCGGGCTGCTGCTGCTGAGCGCTGTCCATCCGCCATCGGCCTTCGCCGAGGACGGCTTGCAGCCCTATCAGCTGGTGCGCTCGCTGCAGCTTGTGCAGGACCGCATCGCCGCCGGCGATCACGCCGCGCTGCCGATGCAGGCCAAGCTGCTCGAAATGGCCGACACAAGGCTGCGCGCGGCGGACGCAGATGATTTCAGCGACCCGAAGAATTTTCGCGCCTTGCTGGTCTATGGCATGAGTGGCGGCAACCCCGTCACCGTCGAGGCGGCGGTGTCGCGCGCCAAGACCGACCCGCAAAGCCTGACCATCGCCAAGGGCATTGTCGATTATCTGAACGGCCGGCAGGCGGCTGCGATCGAGGCGCTGAAGCCGATCGATCCGATGACCCTGCCCCCCGATGTCGGTGCCTTTCTGGCGCTGGTCAAGGGCTCGCTTCTCGCCACCGAGCAACCGGTCAGCGCGCTTGCGCTGCTCGACGATGCTCGCCTGCTCAGCCCCGGCACGCTGGTCGAGGAAGCAGCACTGCGCCGCTCGGTCGGCATCGCCGCCGCGCAAGGCGACGGTGCGCGTTTCGCGCTTGCCTCAACCCAATACGTCGAAGACTACCTCTATTCGCCCTATGCCAGCCAGTTCGCCGACGCCTTCGTCTCCGGCGTCATCACGCTGCACATGGCGATCAGCCAGGACAAGCTCGCCGACATCACCGCAATGATGGATCCAGAACGCGAGAAGGTGATCTATCTGCGCATCGCCCGCCGCGCCGCGATCGACGGCTTTGCCGATCTCTCCGCCTTTGCCTCGGCCAGGGCTGAACGGGGCCGCGACGGCATCCACAATCAGGACGATCCGCGCGCCCAGCTCTATTCCAGCCTGTCCACGGTAACGTCCGGCACCATCGGCGAGGTCCGCGCCAAGCTGGACAAGATCGATCGCAACCAGCTTTCGCAAAGCGACCGCGACCTGCTCGATGCCGCGCAGGCCGTGGCGGGTGAAGTCATCGCCCCGCCGGCGCCGCTGCCTGCCGAAAAGCCCGCACCTGCCGCGGCCAGGCAGGAGCCGGTCAAGACCGCGGCCGTGGAAAGACCCGACGAGCCAGAGCTGCCGCCGGTCGAAGGCGCGATGCCGGAACAGCCAGCCGCCACAACGTCGAGTGAACAGCCCGCAACCGACCGACTGAAGGCGGCAAGTGAACCGGCCGCGCAGGCACCAAGCACGCCAGAGGCAAAGGCGGCGGAAACGCCTGCAGTCGCCCCGGCCAGCGATGCGGCTCCGGTCGTGCCGGCATCGGTGCCGGCCCCCGCCGCAGTAGAGCCTACCGATCTCACCGACGCCGCCATGGCGAGGACGCGTCGCCAGCTCGATTTGATCGACCAGATGCTTGGAGCAGCCCCGAAATGACCACCAATGTTGGCCAGGCCCTGCCGGCTCCCGCGCACGCCGGATCGAAGCAGTCGGCCTCAAACGCCAAGGGCGGCGACAAAAGCTTCGGCGACATGGTGCGCGGCGACGACGATGCGCCGACACCGATAGGCCAGGGAGCAATTGAGGCCGCGTCGCACGAGCTGCGTTGGGCCAAACGCAGCCCTGCCGGTCCCGGCAAAAGCGAAATCCCACACACCCAGTCTGGCAAAACGGGGACGAAATCCGCTGCCGGCAAGGCCGCAAAAGAACACGCCGATAGTGGCCCGGACAAAGCATCCAAGGACGCTGAGGTGGCCGGACGAGACGCGGATGCAGGATCGCTGCAGGATCATTTGCCACTGGTGCTGGCGCTGCACGATATCAGGCATTTCTCAACGGTCCGGACAAGCGGGAACGGCACCGCGACGAATGGACAGACTGGGCAACCGGCGCCCGCTGGCGAGGCCATTTCTGCACAGACGTCGCCTCTGAAGAGACACCGCGCAGCGTCCGGCATTGACAACAGACTCGACACGACGACGCGATCGGAACGGGCCAAGCCCGGTACCAGCGTTTCCGCACAGGATCAGGGGCAAAAGCTGCCCGCGATCGGGCTCCAGTCCGGCAAACTGCCGCATCAGGATCGTCCGACGCCTCCTCTACCGGCGGACCAGACGGCAAGCGACGTTTCGGCACCCGAGGCAAAACGGTCCGCGCCGTCGGCGAAGGCCGTCGATGGAGCCCATTCCGCGGCATCGTCCACACCGGGGAAACAGGCGCTATCCGCTGCGCGCGTCGACATTGTCGCCGAGCAGAGTTTCCCGGCCCCGGCGCAAAGCCCGATGAACCAGACGACTTCGGCGCTTCTCGACGCGCTGGCTTCGGACAACGGCCTGCGGCAAGCGGTTTCGACGCCGTCGACGACCGCCCAGACGGCCGGTTCTGTTGCCGTTCCGACACATATATTGAAGATCGAGCTTCACCCGGCAGAGCTCGGCATGGTCACCGCCAGTCTGAGGCTTTCCGGAGAACAACTTTCGATAGAATTGAAGCCCGAAACCCATGAGGCTTACCGCCGTCTCGCCACCGACAGCGACGCCATCGTGAAGTCGTTGCGCGGGCTCGGCTTCGATGTCGACAAGGTCACCATCCTGCAACCCTCGATAGCGATCCACGCAGCGGCCCGCAGCGATGCAGCGAACTCGCAGCCAATGCCGCAAGGCCGCGACCAGTCCGCTTTTCAGCCCGGAAACTCGAGCGGCAACAATACGGGTTCGGGCGGCCACCAGTCGGGAAGAAACCGCAATGACGATGCCCAGGAATTCGGCCGCGCTGGCGCGCCTGCTCGCGAGCGTGCTGGCGACGATATGTTTATCTAGCCTCGCCACCAAGCCGGCCACCGCCGCCACCAACCCTTGCGAGCCCGAGATTTTGCGTGCCGCCGATCGCTATGGCGTGCCGGCCGGCATCCTCTATGCGGTCGGACTGACCGAGACCGGCAAGAAGGGTAGCTTGCAACCTAACGCATTGAATATAGAGGGAAAAGCGGTATTTCCAAGGAGCCGCACCGAGGCCCTGGCCGCCTTCGAAGCAGCCCGACGCGAGGGCAAGACGCTGATCGACCTCGGCTGCATGCAGATCAACCATCACTATCACGCCGCGCATTTCCGCAGCGTCGACGACATGCTCGACCCGCGCCAGAATGTCGACTATGCCGCGCGCTTCCTGGCCAGCCTGCATGCGCGTCATGTCAGCTGGTCGATGGCCGTCGCCCGCTACCACGCCGGCCCCGACAATGACCCCGCGCAGAAATTCTATGTCTGCCGCGTCATCGCCAATATGGTCGCCACCGGCTTCGGCAAATGGACCCCGAACGCCCGCAACTTTTGCAACCCTTAGGTGAATCATCTCTTGCGAACGGCTGCAGATCCACGCCCGGCGGGTGACGTGCCACGTCACCCGTTCGGCAACCAACGATACAACCTCCTGATTGCGGTTATTTCGAAACTCGAAATAACTCCCAAGAAAATAGCTACAAGAAATGATGGTTGTTCAGGATTCCCGGCACCGGTTACGGCTCTTCCCACGGGGCAGATGATCTGATTCGGGGGCGGGGCCGATGATTGTAATCGTTGACGAGCGAGAGCTCGTAACTGAAGGCTACAATTCACTTTTCGATCGTGAGGGCGTTGCCTGTGCAGGCTTCGCGTCCGGTGAATTCGGCGAGTGGGTGACATCGGCCGCCGACACGGATTTGCGATCGGTCCGAGCCTTCCTCATTGGCGACTGCCGCGAAGGCGCCATCTCGCCACGCCAGATCCGCGACCGCACCGGCGCTCCGGTCATTGCGCTGAGCGAACAGCACTCGCTCGAGAATACGCTGCGGCTGTTCGAGAGCGGTGTCGACGACGTCATCCGCAAGCCGGTCCATATTCGGGAGATCCTGGCCCGCATCACCGCCATCCGCCGCCGCGCCCATGAGGACGTCAGCTACACCGAGATCGGCGCCATGCGCATCTTCATGGATGGCCGCGATCCCGAGATCGATGGCCAGCCGCTGCCTCTGCCGCGTCGCGAACGCCGCATCCTCGAATATCTGGCGAGCAACCGCGGACGCCGGGTCACCAAGACCCAGGTCTTCAACGCCATCTACGGCATCTTCGACGAAGAGGTCGAGGAGAACGTGGTCGAGAGCCACATCTCCAAATTGCGCAAGAAGCTGCGCGAAAAGCTCGGCCAGGACCCGATAGATTCCAAGCGCTTCCTTGGCTACCGGCTGGTGTTCTGATGGCGGTCTGCGCCAGCCTCGCGCAAGACAGAAATTATATCCTCGCGACCACAGATGGGCCCAACGATGTTGGGCATTGAGGAGACGTTCGATGAGCCTTTACGGAATGATGCGGACCGGCGTTTCCGGCATGAACGCGCAGGCCAACCGCCTTTCGGCGACAGCCGACAACATCGCCAATTCCGACACCACCGGCTACAAGCGATCCTCGGCCGAGTTTTCGACGCTGATCATGCCGCAGGTCGGCGGCGCCTATAATTCCGGCGGCGTCAACACCACCATCCGCTCGGCCATCAGCGCCCAGGGCGTGCTGCAGTACACGACCTCGGTTTCCGACCTTGCGGTCAACGGCAACGGTTTCTTCGTCGTCCAGGACCCCAGCGGAACGCCTTTCCTCACCCGCGCCGGCGCATTCGTTCCCGACGCTCAGGGCAGGCTGGTCAACGCCGCCGGCTACCAGTTGATGGCATACAGCTACGCCAACGGCACGCCGGCAGCCACCGCCAACGGCTTCGAAGGGCTGGTTCCGGTCCAGATCTCCGACCAGGAAATGACGGCGACGCCCAGCACCACAGGCAATTTCAACGCCAATCTGCCGGCTGGCGCCACGCCGCCCGCCGGTCCGCTGCCTTCCACCAACAGCCCGACCGCCGAATACACGTCGAAGTCCTCGATGGTCACCTACGACAATCTCGGCAACAAGAAGCTGCTCGACGTCTATTTCACCAACACCGGCACCGGCGCCTGGTCGGTCTCTGTGTTCGACCAGTCCCAGGCGACGCCGGGCACATCCTTCCCCTATACGGGCGGCGCGCTGGCCACGGCCAACCTGACCTTCGACACCACCACCGGCAAGCTAACCGGCGCGGTCGACAGCATAACGATCCCCGTACCGGGCGGTGCGTCGCTCGACCTCGATTTGTCCAAGCTGACTCAGCTCGGCACCGGCTTCACAGTCTCCGAAGCCAAGGTCAACGGCAACGCGCCCAGCACGATCGAAAAGATCCAGATCGGCGAGGACGGAGTCATTTACGCCCAGTATCAGGACGGCTCGACCAAGCCGCTGTTCAAGATCCCACTGGCCGACGTCCAGAGCGCCGACAACCTCACCGCACTGCCTGGCAATGTCTATGCGCAGTCCACCGACTCCGGCACCGTGCGCATCGGCTTCGCCAATGAAGGCAAGCTCGGCAGCATCATCTCCGGCGCGTTGGAAAATTCCAACGTCGATATCGCCGAGGAATTGACCAACATGATCGCGGCGCAGCGCAGCTACACCGCTAACTCGAAAGTGTTCCAGACCGGTTCCGACCTCATGGATGTCCTTGTCAACCTGAAGAGATAAACGACGGGCGCCAGGGGAATGAACCCAAACCAGAGCAGCGCGGTGCGCGGATTTCGAATTCAAGGCCACACCGGCAAACCGGCCGGGGTGGTCTGGAATTGCAGGTTTCCGAACGCCGACACCGCCGACAGGGCAGAGACGTCATCCCCTCCCCACTGGCCTCGTGAAAGACCCGCATGTCGCTGACTTCCGCATTGACCATAGCCCAACAGTCGCTTCAGACCACATCGAAGCAGACCAGCGTCCTTTCCCGCAATATTGCCGACGCCAGCAACCCCGACTATGCCCGCCGCACGGCGGTCGTCGTCAGCAGCGCGCCCGGCGCCCGCACGGTCGAGATCCAGCGCGCCACCAACGCCCTGCTCTTTCGCCAGAACCTCAGCGCGCAATCGGCATGGAGCGGCCAGAGCACGCTCTACAGCGGAATTGACCGCCTCGCCGTTGCCGTCAACGGCGTCGACAACGCCTCCTCTGCCTCGACCGCGATCGGCAAGCTGCAGAACGCGCTGCAGCTTTATGCCGCTACGCCATCCAACCAGAATCTCGGCTCCAGCGTCATCGACGCGGCCCAGCAGGTGGTGCGCGGGCTGAACGACGGCACCAACGCGATCCAGGATTTCCGCACCCAGGCCGATGGCGAGATATCGACGGCCGTCAACGATCTCAACTCGTTGCTCAGCCAGTTCCAGGCCGCCAACAAGGCCGTCATTTCCGCAACCCGATCGGGCACGGATGCATCCGACGCGCTCGACCAGCGCGACGCATTGCTGAAGAAGATCGCGGACTATGTGCCGGTGTCGACCTTCACGCGTGGCGACAACGACATGGTCATCACCACCAGGGACGGCACGACGCTGTTCGAGACCATTCCGCGCTCGGTGAGTTTCACCCCGTCGACGGGCTACACGGCCGGCACACCAGGCAACACCATCTACATCGACAATGTGCCGGTCAGCGCCGGGGCTGGCGGCAACACCAGCGCCGACGGCAAGCTCGCCGGGCTCATCACCTTGCGCGACGGCGTCGCGGCGACGATGCAGAGCCAGCTCGACGAAGTGGCGCGCGGCCTCATCACCGCCTTTGGCGAAACAGCACCTTCGCAGCCCGACCGAACCGGCCTGTTCACCTGGTCGGGTGCGCCCGCCATTCCGGCCGCCGGCACACTGATCGACGGCCTTGCCGGCTCGATCAAGGTCAACGCCGCAATGGACCCGAGCGTCGGCGGCAATCCGGTGCTGCTGCGCGACGGCGGCGCCAATGGTGCGGCCTATATCGCCAACACCGCCGGCGACGCCTCCTATTCGCAGCTCTTGATCGGCTATGGCGACAAGCTCGACAAGCCGATGCCGTTCGACGCTGCGGCCGGCATCACCGTGACGTCCAGCGTCTCCGACTACGCCGCCAATGCCATTGGCTGGTTCGAAGGCCAGCGCCAGCAGGCCTCGAGCAACGCCGACGCCAAGGAAGCGCTGGCATCGCGCACCGCCGAGGCGCTGTCCAACGACACCGGCGTCAATGTCGACCAGGAGATGTCGCTGCTGCTCGACCTCGAACACACCTATCAGGCCTCGGCGCGCATGATGAAAACCGTCGACGACATGCTGTCGGCCCTGCTCGATGCCGTAGGATAAGCCATGAAAGCCACATCCGTCTCATCAGCCGCCCTCTCCAACGCCGCGCGCTATCAGCAGATGCGCATGCAGGCCGAACTGGTCAAAGCCACCAAGGAATCGACGACCGGCACCGTCGCCGATGTCGGTCTGGCGCTCGGCGCGCGCACCTCGCAGGCGGTCACCTTCTCGCGCGACCTCGACCGGTTGAACGCCATCATCGATTCCAATTCGCTGGTCACCGCGCGGCTGTCCTCGACGCAGGCTGCGCTTGGCCAGCTTTCCGACACTGCGCAGAATTTGCTGACCGCACTGACCGCCGCCGGCAATTCCTCGAGCACCATCACGCAGCAAGCCGGCAAGGCCGCCGTGCAGCAGATGACCTCTATCCTCAATGCCAGCGTCAACGGCGAATATCTGTTTGCCGGCACCAACACCGACGTCAAGCCGATCGACGATTTCACCGCCGCCGGCTCGCCGGCCAAGGCGGCGTTCGACGCTTCCTTCTCGTCGTATTTCGGCTTCACGCAGACCGATCCGCTCGCCGCCAACATCACCGCCGCCCAGATGGACGGCTTCATCACCAGCAATGTCGTGCCGCAGTTCATGGGCGCCGGCTGGCAGGCCAACTGGTCGAACGCCACCGACCAGCAGATCGTCAGCCGCATTTCGCTGGGCGAAACCACCCAGACCTCGGCCAGCGCCAATGAAGACAGCATCCGCAAGCTCGCCATGGCTTCCGCCCTGGTCACCGGCCTGCTCTCCGGCAACATCAGCCAGGCGGCGAAGACCACCGTCGTCGGTCGCGCCCAGGCGATGGTCGGCGAGGCGCTGGGCGGACTCGGCCAGTTGCAGGCCGAGACCGGCCTTGCCGAGAAGCGTGTTTCCGACGCGAGCGACCGCATGAAGACGCAGGTCGACCTGTTCGAGCGCCATATCCTCGATCTGGAGGGCGTCGATCCGGCCGAGGCCGCCACCCGCGTCGCGGATCTGACGCAGCATATCGAGACGTCCTTCGCGCTGACCGCGCGCCTGCAGCAGATGAGCCTGCTGAACTACCTGACCTGACAATCTCAACCGCAACGGTAGAGCCAAACGATGTACCAATTCTCCTACGCCGACATCCAGACCGACTCCGTTGCCGATGCGAAAGATCGCGAGCGGCAGCTTTTGACCCGCTCGATCGAAATGCTGGCGGCGGCGGCGGCGGTCGGCCACACCTCGATGGAGGCAGTCGAAGCGCTGCACTTCACCAACCGGGTCTGGACCACCTTCGTCGAGGATCTCGGTTCCAGCGACAATGTCCTGCCCAAGGAACTGCGCGCCAACCTCATCTCCATCGGCCTGTGGCTGCTGCGCGAGGCCGAGGACATCCGCCAGGGCCGCACCGACAATTTCGAAGGGCTGATCGAAGTGTCCCAGATCATCCGGGACGGCATTCAATGACCAACACGCTGAAGATATCGCTGAAGCCGAACGAGAAGATCTACATCAACGGCGCCGTCATCCGCGTCGACCGCAAGGTCACCGTCGAGCTGATGAACGACGTACAGTTCCTGCTCGAGAACCATGTCATCCAGGCCGACGATGCCTCGACGCCGCTCAAGCAGCTCTATTTCATCCTGCAGGTGATGCTGATGAACCCGGCCGGCGCCATCGAGGCGCGCGCCATGTTCCGCCGCTCGCTGCCCTTGCTTTTGGCAAGCTTCGAGGATGAGCAGATCAGTGGCGCGCTGAAGCAGATCGACCGCATGGTCGGCGAAGACCATATCTATGAAGCGCTGAAGGCTATCCGCGCGCTTTATCCGCTCGAACGCCGCGCACTTGGCGGCAATGACGATGTTCAGGGTGCGAAGCGCCCGCTGGCCGTGGGAGCACAATACTGATGAATGTGGACATGACGACGACGATCCCCACGGGCGCCAACCAGGGTACCCAGCAGACGTCGAAGACAGCGGTCGACTACCAGTCGTTCCTGAAGCTGTTGATCGCCGAGATGAAGAACCAGGATCCGACGAAACCGATGGATTCGACGCAGTACGTCGCCCAACTCGCCACCTTCTCGCAGGTCGAGCAATCGGTGCAGACCAACACCAAGCTCGACCAGATCATGCAGTCGTCGGCGCTGTCGCAGGCCGATGCCCTGATCGGCCGTTCGATCACCTCGGCCGACGGCAAGACGACCGGCGTCGTGGCCTCGGTCAGGCTTGCAAGCAACGGCGTGATCGCCGTGCTGCAGAACGGCACCGAAGTGCCGGTCGGCGCGGGCGTTTCGATAAAGCCGGCCAGCTAGACAGTTCCATAGAGGCGCGCTCACATGAACGAGGCCGACGCCCTAGACATCGTCCAGTATGCGGTGTGGACGGTGCTCGTCGCGTCCGCGCCGGTGGTGCTGGTTGCCATGGTGGTCGGCATCGGCATCGCGCTGATCCAGGCCCTGACCCAGATCCAGGAAATCACCCTGACCTTCGTACCCAAGATCGTAGCCATCATGCTGGTCGTGGCGCTGACCGGTCCGTTCATCGGCAGCCAGATATCGGCCTTCACCAACGTCATCTTCGAACGCATCGAAAACGGGTTCTAGGCAGCGCTTGCAGGCGGCTGTGTTCCGGCTAGATTGCAGGCCATGACTCAGGCAGAACTCACCGGCAGGCCATGTGCGGAATAGCCGGCGTCTGGCGCAAACGAAACCCGATCGACGCCAACGACCTGTCGGATGTCGCCAGCATGATGCAGGCGCTGGTACATCGCGGCCCCGACGATCATGACAGCTGGCACAACAATCGGCTGGCGCTCGGTCACCGCCGGCTTACCATCATCGATCCCTCGCCCGCCGCCCGTGAGCCGATGCTGACTTCTTCCGGCGATGGCGTTCTCGTCTACAATGGCGAGGTCTACAATTACCGCTCGCTGCGCGAAACGCTGCAGGCGCAAGGCGTCGTCTTTCGAACCATCTGCGATGCCGAAGTGGTTCTCGAAGCCTTGCATCACTGGGGTCCCGAAAAAGCCGTGCCGCTGTTCGACGGGATGTTTTCCTTCGCCTATTTCGACGCTCGCAGCAGTGCGCTGTGGCTTGCGCGTGACCGTCTTGGAATCAAGCCGATGTCGGTGGCCGACACGCCGGAGCGAATCCTGTTCGCCTCGGAGGACAAGGCGATCCTCGCCTGCGACGGTTTTCCGCGCGACATCGACAGCCGCGAGATCACCTTGCGGCTTGCCTGGCAGAGCCGCGATTCCAGCTACAGCCTGTTCGACCGCATCGAGCGCCTGCCGCCCGCCGGCCTGTGGAAGATCACCGATGGCGTTATCGAGAAGCGCCGCTTCTGGCATGTGCTGGACGTGCTGGAGACCGCGCGCATTACCGGCGATGCATCCGCTGATGCTGAACACATGGCGACGCTCGAGGCGTTGCTCAAGGACAGCGTCGGACTTCACTGCATCGCCGATACCAGCGTTGCCACCGCCTGCAGCAGCGGTGTCGATTCCGGCCTGATAACGGCGCTGGCAAAGCGGTTCAGGCCGGAAGTCCACGGTTATGTCGTCGACCCGCAGCTCGGCAACAGCGAGGCCGAAGACGCCGAACGCACCGGCCGCCATGTCGGCGTGCCCTTGCGCCGGGTGCCGGTCGACAGGAACCGGTTTTTCGAACTTTGGCCAAGGGTAATCTGGCATCTTGAAAGCGATGGCTGGCACGCCAGCCATGTCGCACTGCTGGCGCTTGCCGAACGATGCCGGGCCGATGGCGTCAAGGTGCTGCTCACCGGCGAAGGCGCAGACGAATTGTTTGGCGGCTACCCCTTGCAGGCCTTGAGCATGAAGAAGTGGCGTTCCTGGTCGTGGCCCCGGCGCCTGGTCCATTCGAAGCGCTCGCTCGACCGGAGATTCGAGCAACAGCGTCATGCCCCCTACAAGGTCTCGGCTGGAAGCCACTCACAAATGGATCGCAGCATGGTCCTGCGTGCTTTGTCGCCGGAGCTGAATTTTCTGCAAACCGAGATCTTCGACCGCCTGGAGCCGGTTATGCCGCCCGCGGATCGCGCCTTTCTCGGTAGTTGCCTCTACGACCTCTATTCGCATCTGCAGGACATCCTGCACCGGCACGACCGGCTGAGCATGGCGGCGTCCGTGGAACTGCGGGTCCCGTTCCTGGAAAACCGCCTGATCGACTTCGCCATCCATTTGCCGAGGCGGCAGAAATACCGCGACAAAACAGGAAAATGGCTTTTGCGAAAGGTCGCTGAAAAGCATATTCCGCGCCAGAACGTCCATGCGCGCAAGATCGGCTTCGAGATGTCGTCGCAATTTTCGGCCGGCACGGAGACTTTGCTGCGCGGCGGTTTCCTGCGCGATGCTTTGAAATGGCCCGCCGCGAATTTGGAGGACATGGTCCAGCTCGCGCGGCGCGAGCAACCATCCAGGCTGCGGCTTGTCGGCATGGAGCTTTTCCTGCGCCTTCACGCCGGCGGCGAGACGCCAAGCACGCTGACCGAAGCCTTGCATGCCGCTGCCCGGGACAGAAGCTGACTTCGCGCGCGGCCGACAGCCCCGCGCAGTGGACCAATGAGAACATCGCTCTGGGTAGCGGACCCTTCCCGGCTGACGTATTTTCGCCTTGCTATCCTGTTGTTGGACCATGATCTTTTTCGAAGACGCGTTCGCCCTTTTGGATGTCGTGCTCTATTTCAAACGGATGCCATGATTGTCGTCCCGGCGGACGAAACCAGCACGTGAAGGTGGGACAGGTCCAATGATCGATGACGAGCCGGACAGCGAACGCGTCTCGGCGCTGGCGCCGTTCCGGCACGGCATCTTCCGCGCCGTCTGGTCGGCCAGCCTGGTGTCGAATTTCGGTGGCCTGATCCAGGGCGTCGGCGCCGCCTGGATGATGACCACCATCGCCACGTCGCCCTATCAGGTGGCGCTGGTCCAGGCCTCGGCCACTCTGCCGATCATGCTGTTTGCACTCGTCGCCGGCGCCATCGCCGACAGCTTCAACCGGCGCAAGGTGATGCTGATCGCCCAAATCTTCATGCTGGTCGTCTCTGCACTTCTAACGCTGTTCACCTGGAACGGCTGGATGACGCCGTGGACGCTGCTTGCCTTTACCTTCCTGATCGACAGCGGCACGGCGCTCAACAACCCGTCCTGGCAGGCATCGGTCGGCGACATGGTGCCGCGCAACAAGCTGCCGGCGGCTGTTGCGCTGAATTCGCTGGGCTTCAACCTGACGCGCAGCGTCGGCCCGGCGATCGGCGGCATCATCGTTGCCGCCGCTGGTGCGGCTGCTGCCTTCGCCGCCAATGCGCTGAGCTATATAGGTCTCATCATCGTGCTCTTCCGCTGGAAGCCGGAGCTGCCGGTCTCGACGCTGCCGCGCGAGACGCTGGGCGCCGCCATGGGCGCCGGCCTGCGCTATGTCGCCATGTCGCCCAACATCGGCAAGGTGCTGGTCAGGGGCTCCGCCTTCGGCTTCAGTGCCGGCGCGGTTTTGGCGCTGCTGCCGCTGGTGGCGCGCGACGTCGTCAAGGGCGATGCCTTGACCTACGGCATCATGCTCGGCGCCTTCGGCATCGGCGCCGTCGGCGGCGCGCTGATAAGCGTGCGTCTCAGACAATTGCTATCCAGCGAGACGATGGTGCGGATGGCCTTCGCCGGCTTTGCCGTCTGCGCCTTCAATGCCGCCATCAGCCTCAATGCCTGGCAGACTGCGGCGGGTTTGCTCATCGGCGGCGCCTGCTGGGTGATCGCGCTGTCGCATTTCAACGTCACGGTGCAGATGTCGACGCCGCGCTGGGTCGTCGGCCGGGTGCTGTCGGTCTACCAGACGGCGACCTTCGGCGGCATTGCGCTGGGCAGCTGGATCTGGGGCGTCGTTGCCGATGCGCATGGCGCCGAAACCGCGCTGATTGCGGCGGCCATCGCGATGCTTGTTGGCGGCGCCATCGGCCTGTTCCTGCCGCTGCCGCAGCAGACGACTCTCAACCTCGACCCGCTCAACCGCTTCAAGGAGCCGCATCTCGGCCTCGACCTG
Organism: Mesorhizobium sp. M0016; assembly: GCF_040324035.1. NCBI lineage: Bacteria > Pseudomonadati > Pseudomonadota > Alphaproteobacteria > Hyphomicrobiales > Phyllobacteriaceae > Mesorhizobium > Mesorhizobium sp. M0016. The sequence continues at coordinate 396,806 of NZ_JAMYVM010000001.1, forward strand.
AAGCCGCGCAGCGGCCCCATCGCCATCATGATAGAGTACATTATCCGCGACGAAGATGTGCCCGAATTCCTCGCCACCATGGCCGAGCGCGGGCGCATCCGCCGCCGCGACGGCGCCCGCAACTGGACGCTGGCTCGGGACCTAGAAAATCCCGCAGTCTGGATCGAACACTACCACACGCCGACCTGGCTGGAATACATCCGCCACAACCGGCGCGCCACCCATGCCGACGGCGTCGTCGGCGAGCGGGTGCGGGCGCTGCACAGCGGCGACGAACCGCCGCGCGTGCGCCGCCTGATCGAGCGCCCGACGACCGCCGGCACCGCGCTGGTCTCGCCGAAGGGGCCGATCGATCACTGAGCTCGCCATAGCCGTAGCGCCGGTCAGCCGGCGCTCTGGATCATGTAGAGCTTGCGCGTGGTCTCGCGTATCAGCCACTCGCCCTTCCAGCCCTGCGGCAGGACGAGGAGATCGCCCGGACCGAGTTCCCGCACCTCGCCATCGATGCGGCTCAGTTCCACGCGCCCCGAAATGATGTGGCAGATCTCCGACGAGTCCGAACGATCGGCGGTGAAGCGGCCGGGCGTGCATTCCCAGATGCCGACATCGACAGTCCCGTCCGGCGATTGAAAGAACGAGCGCACGGCCTCGACCTGATCGCCTTCAATCGAGGTTGGCTTAGGAGAGAACGCGCCGATCTCGGCCTTGGCGAGATCGTGGAAGGTCGAAAGATCGATCAAGTCTAGCTCCATGGATAAGAGCAATTCCAGGAAAGGGGTCTGCCCCGGAATTGCGTGAGAACAAATGGCTTTAGTGGCCGGTGATGCTGTCGGCCAACGCGGCCAGCTTCGAGGTGCGCGCAAGCCCTGCCGCCTCGCGGCCATCGGCAATGCGATAAAGCTGGTACATCGAATGCACGCCCAGCCAGCGGAAGGGCTCCGGTTCCCATGGCCTGACCTTGCGGTTGACCCAGGGCAGCTTCGTCAGCTCGGTGTTTGCCCCGAGAACAAGGTCAGCCAGCGTGCGCCCCGAAAGGTTGGAGCTGGACACGCCGAGGCCGACATAGCCGCCGGCCCAGCCGATGCGGGTCGCGGGATCGAGGCCGACCGTGGTGCACCAGTCGCGCGGCACGCCGAGCACGCCGCACCAGGCGTGATCGATGCGGCATCCCTTGGTCTGCGGCAAGAGCGTCGTCAGGATCGTGTGCAGCTGGTCGATCGTGGCCTGCTGCGTCTGGCCGTTGACGTCGGTGCGCGAGCCGTAGCGATAAGGCACGCCGCGTCCGCCCATCGTGATGCGTCCCTCACGCGTGCGCTGGGCATAGCAATAGGCATGCGCCGCATTGCCGAGCAGTTCGTGCCCTTCCCAACCGATGTCGCGCCACAGGTCGGCAGGCAGCGGCTCAGTCACGATCTGCGCGCTGTTGAGCGCCAGCCAGGTCCGCTCCTCGCCGGGGATGCCTGATGTAAAACCCTCGGTCGCGCGGATGATCGTCTCCGCCTGCACCGTACCGCGGTCTGTCGTCACGCTGCCCTTGGCGATGCTCGTCACCGTCGTCTTCTCATAGATCGGCACGCCCAGCCGCTCGACGGCATCGGCAAGCCCACGCACCAGCTTGGCCGGCTGCACCCGCGCCTGGCCATGGACGACGAAGCCGCCCATGACGTTACGGATGTTGATGCGCGTGCGCGTTGAGGCGGCGTCCAGCATCTCGACGCGGTTCGGGTCGACATCCCAGGAACGGATCGTCTCGCATTCTTCGCACACGCGCTCCAACTGCGCTGCGTTGGTGGCCACCGTCAGATTGTCGACGCGGCGAATGTCGGCGTCGATGCCTTCCTCGGTCGCGACCCGGATCACTTCATCAACGCAGCCTGCCATCGCCGCCTGCATCGCCATCACGCCTTGCCGGCTCGATGTCTTGAGATATTTTTCGCGCGACCAGCTGAAGCCGCCCGACAGCCAGCCGCCATTGCGCCCCGAAGCGCCGAAGCCGGCAAATTCGCGCTCGACGATCACGACGCGCAGCGATGGCTTCGCCTTTTTCAGATAGTAGGCGGTCCACAGGCCGGTATAGCCGGCGCCGACAATGGCGACATCGGCCTCGATGTTTCCAGGCAAGGGCGGGCGCGGAACGGGAACCGCCCCCAGATCCGCATACCAGAACGATATGTCGCCGTTGCGCTTGGCTTGCATGGAATGACTTTCAGATGGGATCAGGCCAGATGGGATCAGGCCAGATGGAATCAGGTGAGTGTGGTGTCGGCGCTTGCGTCGTCCGCCAGCAGCTTGGCGTCGCTGCCGTCGAAGCAGAGCTCGACCTTGTCGCCGAGGCCAAAACTCTCGCCGGTCACCGGTGAGCGCACGATCGCGGCCGAGCCGTCGGCGAGCTTAACTTCGTATTTCGATTCCGAGCCGAGATAGATGGCTTCCGCGATCGTCCCCGACAGGCGGTTGGCGCCATTGGCAGGACTTTGGCCGGCTCTTCGGATCGCGAGCTTTTCGGGACGCAGCAGCATCACCGGGCTGGCTTCCCCCGACAGCTTACGCGGTACCGTCACCGTCTCGCCGGCGATGCTCAGCGCGGTGCTGTTGCCATCGCTGCGCGCCTTGCCGCGCAGCACGGTGGAATCGCCGATGAAGCGGCCGACGAACAGCGTTGCCGGCTCGTCATAGAGCTGGCGGCCGGTGCCGACCTGCTCGATGCGCCCGCGGTTGAACACGGCGATGCGGTCCGACAGCACCAGCGCCTCTTCCTGATCGTGCGTGACATAGACGAATGTGGTGCCGAGTTCGCGATGGATGCGCTTGATCTCGAGCTGAAGCCATTCGCGCAGCTTCTTGTCGAGCGCGCCGAGCGGCTCGTCCATCAGGAGCAGCGGCGGGTCGAAGACGATGGCGCGTGCCAACGCCACGCGCTGCTGCTGGCCGCCCGACAATTCGCTGGGATAGCGATGCGCGAAATCGCCCATCTTGACCATGTCGAGCGCCCTTGCCACGCGTGTCTGCCTCGTCGCCTGGTCGACGCCGCGAAGCGTCAGCGGATAGGCGACGTTGCGGCCGACGCTCATATGCGGGAACAGCGCGTAATGCTGGAAGACGACGCCGATGTTGCGCTTGTGCGCCGGCACGCCGACGACGCTTTTTTCCCCGACCAGAAGCTTGCCGCTGGTGACATCGGTGAAACCGGCAATCACGTTGAGCGTCGTCGTCTTGCCCGAGCCGCTGGGGCCGAGCAGCGTCATGAACTCGCCGGGCTCGATGCGCAGCGACACGCCGTCCAGCGCCTTGAAGCCGCCATAGGCCTTGCTGATCGCTTCGAGATCGATCGCCGCGCCCTTGCTTGTCGGCTTCGGATTCATTGGCGTCCTTTCCCCTCGCGGCCAAGAAGGAGCATGCCGCCGCCGATCAGGATCGTGGTCGCGAAAAGCAGGATCGTGCCGACAGCCGCCACCGTCGGATCGGCGTCGCGCGTGATCGAGGCAAAAATTTGCACCGGCAATGTCTTGAGATAGGGGTTCGTGATGAACAGCGACACGACAATCTCGTCGAACGAGGTGGCGAAGGCGAACAGCAGGCCGGAGAGCACGCCCGGCGCGATCAGCGGCAGCGTCACCGTGCGAAACGTGGTCAGTGCGCCGGCGCCCAGGCTCGCGGCGGCTGTCTCCAGCCGGCGGTCGAACACTTCGAGACTGGCCGAGACCGCGATCAGCACGAAGGGCAGCGCAAGGATGGTGTGGGCCAGCACGAAGCCGAGCAGCGTGCCGACGAGCTGCGTGTCGAGATAGACGGCATAGATGCCGATCGCCAGCACCACGCCCGGCACCACCATCGGCGTCAGCATCAGCATACGCAAAAGGTTCGCCGGCCGCGCCTTCATGCGGTCGAGGCCGAAGGCGGCAAGCGTGCCGAGCACCGTCGCCAGCACCGCCACGATCGAGGCGACCTTCAGCGAATTCAGGAAGCTGTTCGACCAGTCCGGATTGGTGGCGAAATTCTGGTACCACTGCCAGGAAAAGCCTTGCGGCGGAAACGCCAGCGATTTGTTTTCGTTGAACGACATCGGCACCACGACCAGCGTCGGCGCCACCAGCCATATCGCCACCAGCAGGCAGACGAGCCCGAGAAGAACGCGGGTGAGCGGCTTCATCTCCATCAGCGCCGCCCCGCTTCCCGATGACTGGACCGCATCACAGGTGCTGCCAGCGCCAGCAGCACGAAGGTGGTGACCAGCAGAACGACGCCCATGGCGCCGCCCCTGCCCCATTGCAGCAGGCTGAGCACCTGCGTCTGCACCAGCGTCGACAGCATGGTCGAGCGCGGGCCGCCGAGCAAAGCAGGCGTGATGTAGAAGCCGAGCGACAGGATGAAGACGATGATCGCGCCGGCATAGACGCCGGGCAGCGACAGCGGCAGATAGACGGTGAAGAACGCGCGCGACGGCCGCGCACCGAGGCTTTGCGCCGCACGCATCAGCCTGAGGTCGATGCCTTGCATCACGGAATAGAGCGGCAGGATCATGAACGGCAACAGCACCTGCGCCATGCCGATGACCACGCCGGTCTGGGTGCGGATCAGCTTGACGCCGCCGAACCCGACCGAGCGCAGCAACGAATTGATGACGCCCGAATCCTGCAGCAGGATCACCCAGGACAGCGTGCGCACCACACCACTCACCCAGAACGGGATCAGCACGCAAAGCACAAGCACCAGCCGGACGCGCGGCCCGACCGCGGTCATCAGATAGGCATAGGGATAGGCCGCGATGACGCAGACCAGCGTCACCCAGGCCGAAATGACGAAAGTCCGCTGCAGCACTGTCAGGTTGACCGGCGCGCCGAAGAACCAGGCATAGTTCTGCAGCCCCCACTCAGGTTCCGACAGGCTGCGCAGCACGATGGTGAGCAGCGGATACCCGATCACCGCGACGAGCAGGATGAGCGCCGGCGCCGTGAGCGCGAACGGCCGCCATGCCCGACCCGACCGCGCATGGGCGGCGGGTTGGGCGATGGGTTCGGACGCGCTCACGGCCTGGCTCTCACTTGGCTGTTCAGTTGCCGGCCATCAGCGCCGACCACTTCTCCTGCGCCACCGGGAAGTTCTCGACCCAGAACTTGATGTTCTGCTTGTAACCCTGCTTCTGGCGCTCGGGCGTGTTGGTCAGGAAGGCGGCGACCGACGCATCGACCTTGGGCTGCGCGTCATTGTTGATCGGCGTATAGGAGGTCTGCTGCGCCAGGATCTCCTGCGCCCCCTTGCCGAGATAGGCATTGAGCAGCGCATAAGCCGCATCCGTATCCTTGACGCCGACCGGAATGGTCATCTGGTCCATCACCACCAGCCAGTCCTGCCAGGCCGGCGCATATTTGGCGCCGTTCTTCACCGCCGTCATGGCACGTCCGGTCCACATCATCAGCATGTCGGCTTCGCCAGATTCGGCAAGCTGCTGCGATTCAGCGCCGGTCTTCCAATAGATCGTGTCGGGACCGAGCTTGCGGATGACATCGATGGCCTTGTCGATGTCGGCCACCGTCATCGCCTTCGGGTCGCCGCCAGACGCCTTCAACGCCTGCTCCAGCAGGCCGCCCGTCGGGTCGCCCGAACCGTCGAGCGCGCGCGTGCCGGGGAATTTTGCCGTGTCGAAGAAATCGGCCCAGTTCTTGGGCGGGTTATCCCCATACTTCTCCTTGTTGTACATCAGCACGACGCCGTAGTTCATGGCCGGCACCGAGCATTCGCCGACCTGGCCCTCGGGCACCTTGGAGACGTCGAGCTTGCTGAAATCAAGCTTCTGGAACAGCTTGCCGCAATAGACGTAAGGCGGCAGGTCGGCGGTGTCGACGACGTCCCAGGTGACGTTGCCGGATTCGACCTGCGCCTGCAGCTTGGCGATCTCTGTCGGCCCGTCATTGAGCAGCGTGGCGCCGGACTTTTCGACGAACTCCTTGAGCGCGGCGGCCTGGCCGTCCTGGTAGATGCCGCCATAGGAGACGAGCGTCAGCGTCTTGCCCTTGAGCGAGCCTTCCTTGACCTCACCCGCGACAGGCTTTTCCTGCGCGAACGCTGCGGTTGCCAGAACGCCGAGCGCCAGCACGGCGCCAAGGCCAAGATGTCTTGTTTTCAGCATGATTATTGTTCTCCCATTTGACCCGCATGGATTGAACCTACCTGGCTGCGAGCGGTTTCCAGGCCCTGTATTGATCGAGTTCGGCGCGCACCGAAGTCGGTGGCGCAATGATCCACATCACCTCGGCTCGGCCACTGCCGATGTTCTCTGAGCGATGTGCTGTCGATGTCGCGTATTCGATGCTGTCGCCCTCTTCCAGCACATGCCTGACATCGCCGAGCGAAACCTCGACGATGCCGCGCAGCACGACGAGCATCTCGTGCGCGTCGCCATGGGTGTAGAGCGCTGGGCCGGTCGAGCCGCCGATTTCGAACTCGCCGACATAGACTTCCATGTCGCTTAAAGGGGGACGCGAGAGCAGCATCTTGCGGCAGCCGTCGCTGGGCGGCAGGCTCGGCCGCTCGCTGCGCAGCAAGACCCCGCGCTGCCCGGCGGCACTATCCTCGAACAGCATCGCCACGCTCACCCCAAGCGCCGAGGCCATCTGGTTGAGCGAGGCGGTGCTGGCGCCGGTCAGGCCGCGCTCGAGCTGGCTGATGAAGCTGGCGCTGGTCCCGGTCAGCTCGGCGAGTTCGCGCAGCGAAAGCCGCCGGCCGAGACGCAGGCTCTTCAGCCGCTGGCCCAGCATCTGATGGGCATGCGTCGCCGTCGAGGCGACGCCATTCTTGACCGGAGCCTGGTCGGTGCTCATCCCGTCTTTTTCTCCCACTGAACAATTTGTACAGTGACACTGTACACGTGGCAAGCGCCGGGACATTTTAAAATGCCGGCTGAGGCCTGTTCTTCGCCCGACAGGTCGCGCCGCGCCTTGTCGAGTCCTCGGCGTAGCGTCGCATCAGATGGCCCTCGGTCAAAAGCCGACAACGGCCCGGTTGTCGAAATTCTCGACCACCGCCAGTTCCTCGGCGACGGCGCGCTGGAGGTTCCGGCGGCGGACTGGACGTTCATGCTCGGCACCAGCACCGCATCCGTGAACTTGGCCAGCGCCAGCACCGGCGTGTCACCATCGGACGGATCGCTGTGCAGTTCGGCGACGATCAGCACGCCGACATAATGCCGGCTGCTTGCGGCGCCATTCTGGTGCTGAGGCGCAGTCAGGCTTGCCGCCCCGCTTCAATTCCCCGCGAGCGTGTCGAGGTATATGAGCGATCGCTTACGCAATCGACGCAGCTGTGTTATTTTTGGCCGTCTCTATTTCCCTCAAGGAGGAGAAGATGAGTGCGCGGGGATTTTTTTCATTAGCTGTTGGCATGATTTTTTTGAGCTCGTCTGCGGTGAGCAATTCAAGCATGGATATGCCGGTTAGGTCTGTTGTGTCACACCCGATGTCTCTTTTTTTGGCGGGAGGCAATCCGGAAAGCCAAAGCCGGCCGGCAAAGGAATTTATCCAGACTGCACAACAAGATGTTTGCTGTCCTGGCGGCTACCCTTGGTATCGCAATTCGACGAACACCTGCTACGGCAGCTATGAAGACTGCCACGATACCGATGGCGGCGGATGGTCCTGCAGACAGGTCAACGCCTGCTAGACTTTCTTGGGCCCACGCCTTCTTGACTGTGCCCGGTCCTCAGATCGGCTTCGGCTCGCCGGCCTCATAGAGCATGAGGTTGCGCTCGCCTATGCCGAGCGATGCCCAGCTCGCCCGCCAATCGGCGATGTGAGGCGAGCGGAAATGCGCGTCGAGCGCGGCCCTGTCGCTCCACACCTCGGTTACATGGATGAGCCCGACGTCGAGCACGTCCTGCGCGTAGGAGTATTCGATGCAGCCGGGCTCCGCACGGCTGCCCAGTATCATGCGCCGCATGGCCGGCCTTGCCTCGTCGAGCCGTTGCGCAGGCAGGCGAATGGTGCCGATGATCACCAGCATGATCTCTCTCCTCAAGGCCTCTGTCGTCCTGGCAAGTAACCAGTCCTCCCACCCTCGCGCAAGCTTGACCGGTTAGGCTCGAAGGGCTGTCGCGTGCTCGGCAGGCTTGTGATTGGGGACGATATGGCCGTCAGCGAAAGCTTAGCGACAGGAACAGTGGCCAAGAACGGCCGCGATGTCTTCTTCGCCATCGGCATCGTCATCATCCTGGCCGTGCTGTTCCTCCCGATCCCGGCCTTCCTCATCGACATCGGCCTCGCCTTCTCGATCGCACTGTCGGTGCTGATCCTGATGGTGGCGCTGTGGATCCAGCGGCCGCTCGATTTCTCGTCCTTCCCGACCGTGCTGCTGATCGCCACCATGCTACGGCTATCGCTCAACATCGCCACCACGCGCATGATCCTGTCGCACGGCAATGAGGGCACGCACGCCGCCGGCTATGTCATCGCCGGCTTCTCCAAACTTGTGATGGCCAGCGATTTCGTCATCGGCCTGATCGTCTTCATGATCCTGATCGTGGTCAACTTCATCGTCATCACCAAGGGCGCCACCCGTATTGCCGAAGTCGGCGCCCGCTTCACCCTCGACGCCATCCCCGGCAAGCAGATGTCGATCGACGCCGACCTGTCCGCCGGCATGATCGACGACAAGACAGCGCAACTGCGCCGCCGCGAGCTGGAAGAGGAATCCTCCTTCTTCGGCTCGATGGACGGCGCCTCGAAATTCGTCCGCGGCGACGCCATTGCCGGCCTCATCATCACCGCCATCAACATCGTCGGCGGCATCGCCATCGGTTACATCAGGCACGGCATGGGCATGGGCGAAGCCGCCGATGTCTTCATCAAACTGTCGGTCGGCGACGGCCTCGTCACCCAGATCCCGGCGCTTATCGTTTCGCTCGCCGCCGGCCTGCTTGTTTCCAAGGGCGGCACGCGCGGCTCGACCAACCAGGCGGTGTTCGGCCAGCTCGGTGCGCATCCGCGCGCGCTCTATGTCGCGGCCTCGCTGCTCGTCCTGCTCGGCCTGATGCCCGGCCTGCCGTTCTTCCCGTTCTTCACGCTAGCCGCCGGCATGGCCGGCCTTGGCTACGTCATCCCGATGCGCGCCAACCGAGAGGCTGCCGCCGCCGAAGCGATCAAGGATCTGGAGAAGGCGAACAAGGTCGAGGAAGAGAAGAACTCGGTCAAGGCTTCGCTGACCACCGCCGAGATCGAGCTTCTGATCGGCAAACAGCTGTCGACGCGGCTGCTGGTGTCGCATCAGGAACTGGTGTTCCGCATGGCCAAGATGCGCAAGAAATTTGCCACGCAATATGGCTTCGTCGTGCCGGAAGTGCGCGTCGCCGACGATTTCGGCATCCCGCCGAAAAGCTATCAGATCAAGGTCCACGGCACCGTCGTCGCCGAATACCAGATGCGCGTCGGCGAGATCATGGTGCTGCTCGGCAACCGGGATTTGCCCGACGTTCCCGGCGAGGAAATCCGCGAGCCGGCCTTCGGCATGCGCGCCTTCTCGGTGCTCGAAACCTTCGCCGAGGATCTGAAGCGCGAGAACTATACCTTTGCCGACAACATGTCGGTGCTGCTCACCCATTTGTCCGAGGTGATCCGCAACAACCTGCCGCAGCTTCTGTCCTACAAGGACATGAAGGCGCTGCTCGAGCGCCAGGATCCGGAATACCGCAAGCTCGCCGACGAGATCTGCACCTCGCACATCTCCTATCCCGGCCTGCAGGCGGTGCTCAAATTGCTGCTGGCCGAACGCGTATCGATCCGCAACCTGCATTTGATCATCGAAGCTATCGCCGAGATCGCGCCGCATGTGCGCCGCACCGAGCAGATCGTCGAGCATGTCCGCATCCGCATGGCCCAGCAGATCTGCGGCGATCTCTCCGAGGGCGGCATGCTCAAGGTGCTGCGCCTCGGCAACCGCTGGGACCTCGCCTTCCACCAGAGCCTCAAGCGCGACGCCAAGGGCGAGGTGCGCGAATTCGACATCGACCCGCGCCAGCTGGAGGAATTCGGCCAGGACGCGACCAAGGCGATCCGCAAGCATCTCGAGGCCGGCGAGCGTTTTGTCCTCGTCACCGCGCCCGATGCTCGCCCCTATGTGCGCATGATCATCGAGCGCCTGTTCACGACGCTTCCCGTTCTCTCCCATGTCGAAATCGCCAAGGGCGTCGAGATCAAGGTGCTCGGGACGATCTCGTGAACATACTGTCGCAAGGCCTCGTCATCGCCGCCTTCCTCGCCTTCTGTCGCATCGGCGCCTGCTTCATGCTGATGCCGGGCCTGTCCAGCGCCCGCGTGCCGGTCCAGGTCCGGCTGTTCGTGTCGATCGCCGCCACCGGTGGCCTGCTCGCCTTCCTGTGGGACAAGATCTTTCCCTTCGTCGATGCGCGTCCGCAGGTGCTGGCGCCGATGATCATCTCCGAACTTTTGGTCGGCGGGCTGATCGGCGCGATGACGAGGCTCTACATGGAGGCGCTGCGCTTCATGGGTTCGGCCATCGCCATGCTGATCGGCTATGGCGGCACCGGCGGCCCCGCCATCGAGGAGCCAGAGCCGCAGGCGGCCCTCGCCGCCATCATCTCGTTTTCAGCGTTGCTGCTGCTCTTCGTCTTCGATTTCGACCACGAGATCATCCGCGCTCTGGTCGCCTCCTACACGGTGGCGCCGGTCAACGTCTTCTTCAATCCGCAGGCCGCCCTGGTCGATCTCACCGACACGGTGTCGGACGCCTTCTTCCTGGTCATCCGGCTCGGCAGCCCGTTCATCGCCTATGCCATCCTGGTCAATTTGACGATCGGCTTCGTCAACAAGCTGACGCCGCAGATTCCGGTCTACTTCATCTCACTGCCTTTCGTCATCGCCGGCGGCATGATCATCTTCTACTTCGCCATCGGCACCATGCTGTCGCTGTTCGTCGACGGCTTTGTCGATCTGACGCTGGCGAGGTGAGATGAGCACGCGCAAGGAACGGCTGAAGAAACTGGTCAAGGTGCAGGAGCAGCTGAAGGCCCTGCACGAGACGCGCCATGCGGCCTTCCTGGCGGCAGCGGCAACCGCCGAAACCGAGGCCAGGGAACTTGTCCAGCATTTCGACGCCGACCAGTCGATGGCGGTGCTGTTCCCTGACCTCTACCATCGCCGCATCGCCAATGCGCTGGTCCGGCAGGAAGCGAGCCTGGAAGGCGCCAGGCAGGAGGTCACGCTCATCGCCACTGCGACGGCGCGCACCAACATGGTCGAGCGCGCCTACAAGGACGTGCGCCGACAGGACGAACGCGAACGCTCCGACCGCGACCGGCTCGATCTGATCGCGCAGAGGCGAGGCGGCGAGTAGCTGCGGTTCCAGTAAATGCAAGCATTTCCGGCGGCCTGTCGACAGGCTGGCTTGCGCGCATTGGACGTTCCGCGGTTTACCGCGATCTTAAACGCGTCAGCTTCGAGCGAGATGACCTCTGCATCTGCGCAGCCCGATATCCTACGAATAGGCTTTGGTTAGTGGCCGCTTTTTGAAGAACCGCCGAAGATTGGACAACGTCCTTACAGCTGGTCTCTCCTCAAGCAGCAGATCAATAATCCCGTTGGCTGCGGCATCCGATCGAAAACGCTCTGCCCATTCTTCTGTCAGGCCATCGCGCTGGATCTGAATCGAAGAAGCCGGTCTCTCGGCGGGAGCTCCAACACCCATATGCTCAGCGACCGCTTCCAAAAAAGGTGTCGGATCCTCAAACATCTCCTCATAGACGACATGCTTGTGGGGCAGCCCAAGCATGTCGAGATATTTCGACCAGAACGAGTACCCATCTTCAAGAGAAATGCAGGCTCGGGAGATCTCCGCGAAATCGTAGGCGGCTTTCGCTCCCGTTCCCCTTGCTCTGTTGGTCCATTGCCTGGAAACACTGGCGCGATAGTACGAAATGGCCTGTCGGAGCCGGTCTCGCCGTTCAAGGAAAATCAACCCGATTTCGTGCTTCTTCAGCGTTTCAAACAGAAAGTCTTTCTCAAACGTTTCTCGCGTTTCACGCAGATGGCCAGGGAACAGCTTGATGGCGAAACGCCCGTTTTCTGACAATCCGGCCTTGAGGACGGCGCTTTCCAGCTCGTCATAAGAGCGGGCCACGAATTTGAGATGGTCTGGATCCAGCCATTCCCCGAAACACCCCATGGAACCTGTGGCATTCGCAAGGCTTCCAAGCCATTCGGAGCCGCTTCTCGGTACGGTTAAAAGCGCAACGCCCTTCAAAGAGTATCTCCTCCAACAGCAATGGGTTTATAACGGCGTTCCTCGCAGAACAAATCTCAATTTGCCGCTAGGCAAAGCCGAACGCCCGAAAAACAGTCGCCGGCCGGCGAGCAAGCGAACCGGCGCGCTCCTGTTCACCGGAAAGTTGCCGCAAGAAGGCGCCCGCGCCAAACTGCGGCTTGACCCGAACCTGCAAATCGCAACTGCTGATGTCGGGTGGGGGCATACGGATGAAAGACATTTCAGTGATCATCCCTGCACACAATGCAGGGCGTTCGATCGCTTCGACGATCCGGTCGCTGGCTTCGGAAGCCGACCTCATCGAGGAAATCCTGATCGTCGACGACGGATCGACGGACGGCACCGCTGAAATCGCCGAACAGACCGGCCGGCAAAGCGGGCTTCCGGTGTTGGTCAAACGGGTGGACCGATTTCAGGCGGGCGCCGCCCGCAATGTCGGCATAAAGACAGCCGTCTCGCCATGGCTCTACTTCATCGACGCCGACGACATCCATATGAAGGATGGGCTGCGCAACTTGCTGCGCAAGGGGACCGAGCACGGGAGCACCGGAATAGTGGTCGGCTCCTATATCAGGCGCACAGATGGCGTTGACCGGCTCATCGACGCGCCAGCCGGATATGGTCCATCAAAGCTCGAAAACGCAGGCAATTATCTCATCGACAAATGTGAGACGATCAATGTCGGCGCTGCCCTGATCAGAAGCCTGGCGATCGGCACAGTCCGCTTTCCCGAAGGCGTCGCCTACGAGGAGGACACACTGTTCTGGGCAAGGCTGTTGACCCAGGCCGGCGTCGACAAGGTGCCCAACCCGGTGCTGACCTACCAAATATCGACTGCACGGGCCGACAATCGGCTTTTGGTCCAGCCCGCTACGCAGTTTTTCATTTGGCGCAAGGCATTGCGCGAGCTTGGCACTGTTCGGATCGACGAGGATACATTGCGCAGGCGGGAAGCTCTTCTGGCCATCAAGATTGCCCGCGTCCATTACCTCCACGGCAGTTTCCGCACAGCCGAACGATTTCTCATGATCGCCAGGCCTTTGCCGAAGACCGCAAGGACGCAATGGCGGTTCTGGCGGTATCGGCTCAAGCTATGGCTCAATCGGTCGACGAGAACGCCTGAAGGGCCAGGTCGGTCGCACGAAGCGTCGCCGGATCTTCGAATGTAATCGGGCCGGCTTTCTTCAGGAGCGTGATGAACAGGTCGAAATTCTCGGCGGTTGTGGGCAGGCTATCGTGGGTGAGGATAACGCAATCCCGCTTCGCTCGAACTTCGCGAAGCGCGCTCCTGATCCACCCCTTCGGCTGGCGGTGAGGATCCCAATCGTTTGGATCCACATCCCACAGAAGGGTGCGATGCCCGAGTTCATCCGCAATCTCTGAAACGACCCTGCTCAAAGCCCCGAAGGGCGGACGAAAAATCTTCCCTCCCGGCGTGAATGCGGAAATCAGGCTACCGGTGCTCTCGATCTCCTGGCGAACTTCCGCTGGTTTAAGCTCGGTCAGACGGCGATGCGAAAACGTATGGTTTCCGATCCGGTGTCCCGCATCGAAGACGCGCTGGACGATGGCCGGATGAGCGGCCACCTTTTCTCCAATCACGAAGAACGTAGCCTTGATCCGATGAAGGTCGAGCACCTTCAAAATCTGCTCGGTATGACCGGGCTCCGGACCATCGTCGAGCGTAAGCCAGACGCGCTTCGGCAATTTCTCGGCGTCACGCTTCCGGGCGTCAAACGGTGATGAGAAGCGTGGGATTTTCATCTTGCCGGCCATGCACCCCGAAATAGTCAGGTTTCTGCTCCAATGCCCAGCCCCCCTGAAAGCAACAGCCTCGGCTCGGCGCATGTGGCCGTGTCTACCAAAGCTCTCCGACAAACAGGCGCGCCGCTTCCTCGTGCCCATCGGATAAGGAGGGATCGCCGCCGAAAGCTTTGGCATGTGACGACCATGCTGCTTGCTGGCCCGGTGCTCGTGCCATGGCGATGGCTTCGACGAGCGCCCGAAAAGAGTACGCGCCGGCGATGACGACGCCGGCATCGGCCTTTTCGACCAAGGGAGCAAACCCGCACGTATCGGTGGTGATCACCGGAAGTCCATTGGCAAGGGCTTCGACGATGACCGTTCCCGTGGTTTCGATTCGGGCAGGATGAATGAGGAGATCCGCCGCCGCCATAACAGCCGGTATGTCGTCTCGGACTCCAATGATCTTTGTTCGGCCCCGGGCGTGTATTGTCACCTTCTGGATCAGGCGGCTGCCCATGCCGCTGACAGGCACGACGCCCACCACCACCCAGACCGAGTCGGGAAATGCCTCCAGCGCGGCCGCCACCCTGTCGAAGCCCTTTACCCAAGCCGAGGAGCCGATCGACAGCCATACCTTGCTGTTTGCCGCAATGCCCAATTCAGCCCGGATGCGTTCACGCGTTCCGTCAGTGCGTAGATGCGGCATTCGCCTCGCCGGATCGAGATTGGGCGAAATGCGTCGAAACCGACTCTCCGGCGTTTTCCAGACGCTCTGATACTCATTTTGCTGGCGCTCGGTCAGCATGATGAGGCTGGTGCGCGAACTTGGCGAAAAGCAAAGCTGCTCCAGCCGCATCTGGGTTCGGTGGCGTGGTGAAAAAGGGCGCCACGCGCCTGTCTTGATCTTCGCGTAAGAGCGATCGCCGGAATAATAGATGTCGAGCATCGGAAGCTTGTTGAAACCGATGATCCGGTCAAACCCCTGGCGATGCGCCTTCAGCGCGGCGCCAAGCGCGATATCCCTTCCGGGATTGGTGCGATTGTTGGCTTCTACAATCTGGATCGAACAGCCGGGGTCTGCGATCGACCCGCGTATTTCCGTGGTCAGGATCGTAACCTCATGCCCCGCCGCCACGATATTCCTGGCGATAGAGAGGCAATCCCGTTGCAGCCCGCCGAAAGTCGACAGGTTGCTGATCGCTATCCCGAAGCGCATTCACCAGCCCTCGGAACGGAAGTAATCCCGGCAAAACACTATATTTGGCCCCCACAGTCGAAACGCTTTGAAAACAAAGGAATGCGACAAAAACAAGAATGTAGCGTTCACGCTTTGGTGAAAAAACCTCGGAGTTTTCGAGGCTTGTGAGGGGCTCCGGTATGCAATGGTGGATCGCGACCAACTGCGTGAAACACGTTGGCTTATAGGTACGCTATCGGCGTGTTCACTGTTGCATCGGCGTCCAGTCCGGATTTCGATGTCTGCGCAGTGTCCGGATCGACCATCGACCTTGCCAACGCTGCCAGATTGGAACGCACCTGTTCCGCGCCGTAAAGTTGGCGTGCCCGTTCCTCCGCTGCAGCGCCGATGCTGGCCGACCTTTCATCGCTGCTCATCAACTCGACCATCGCTTCGGCAAAGGCCCCTTCCTCATTGGCAAGGACCACTTCCTTGCCATCGATGAAACCGAGCCCTTCCGCTCCGATGGAAGTTGAAACGACCGGTCGGCCGTACAGCGCAGCCTCAATGATCTTGATCCGTGTGCCGCCGCCACGCTTGACCGGACAGACAACAACCCTTGCCCTCGCATAGGCAGATGAAAGATCCGTAACGAATCCTAGCGTCTCTACCCCTGCGCCGGCGTCATCTATTCCAAGTTCGCGGCCGCCATCACCGGCGATGAGGAGCCGCGCTCGCGGCAGCCGTGCCCGGACCAGCGGAAAAACCTTTCCAACAAGCCAGAGGATAGCCTCGGCATTCGGTGGATATCGGGTGTAGCCGACAAAAAGAGCCGTTGGCTCGGAAGGCATCGGGGAACGGCCGGTCATCACGGCAGCATTGGGTGCGACTTCGATGCGGGCGCCCGGCGAAAGCTCTTCGACGATTTTGCGATCATGCTCGGAACACACGAGGCCCACCGTCGCAAACCCCGCGACGAGTCTTTCTGTTCGGCGTGCGACCGCGGACACCAGGCTCAGTTTAAGGCGTTTCGCGGGAGAGCGCTCCATCTGGCGAGACCTGCCAAGGGCGACATGTTCGAGGTCATCGAAGTCGACCAGCACCGGAGGCAAATCCATCACCGTGCGGATCAGAGCCGCTGTCGACGCCAATCGATGCGCCAGGATGAGGTCAGGCTTCAACTCGCTGATCGCCTGCTCAAGCCGGGAAACTTCCGCCATACGGCTGGACCGCATCGTGACCCGGCCCTCCGTGAAACTGACTGCGCCGCGCGTCGCGGCGATCACGTCGCGGATGCCAAGATCGCGCGGCCAGCGCCGGAACCGAGACGGCAGAGCGGGCGGTGAAATCAGTATTATCCGCCCGGCAACAGACCATGACCGCCGAAAATCCTCGACGGATTGACGTTGCCGGTCTTCGTTTTCGGACCAGTGCAACGGCCACATGAAAACGAAATCGACGGAACCGATACTACTCAGCGCGTCGGCGTGACGCCGGAGCCTCTGGAAGACGCCATGGACCATCTGTTCCGGCTGGTAGGGAAAATACTCCGACACGATCAGGGTTTTGATTGATTGCGTCACTTCGAATTTGCCCGGTTGCGGAACTGAGGTTGACGGGCTCTTTGCCGAGTAAAGGCGACGCTTGTCCCTGCCGTCCAGCCACCCTGTAAAGCGCCACCATGAAAGGCGATTGTCTCGTAAAGATGGCGCTGGGAGCGGTCCCCCGTTCCGCCGCCGTTGCAACGTGGTTTCGCAGCAGGCGGAAGAAGCGCTGCGGTCCGTAGGCAGGCGCTGCGGCTTGCAAAGCGGCGCGAGGAGTGACAAGCCTGCCGGTGAACCTGCTGTCCAGGGCCTGCAAGGCGCAACAGCGCGTCGTGGCACCGGCTTTCAACGCAAGAGCCCTTATGTCAGAGCGAGCCTGCACGGTCATCATTCCAACCTACAATCGCCTGCCTTATCTGCTGAAGGCGGTCGCCTCGGTTACGGCTCAGACGTTCGGGGACTGGGAGCTGCTCATTGTCGACGACGGAAGCACGGACGACACCTTGGCCGCTATCACTGCGCTCTCTCTGGCCGAGCCACGTCTGCGCATTCTGCGAAACCCCGGCACGAGCGGACCGGCCGGCGCGCGCAACGCCGCGATTCGCGAGGCGCGCGGACTGTATATCGCATTTCTGGACAGCGATGATCGGTGGGACGACGACAAGCTGGCGCAATTCATTGCGGCGGCCAACACCCGGCCCGACGCGATCCTGATTGGCAGCGACTATCGCATGGTCGACGAGCTTGCCGACACGTCCATGACCGCCTGCGACATGATCTTCGGTACCATGATGCCGTGGTGGGAAACCTATGATCGGACCGCATCTCTTCTGCCATGCCGGGAACTCAAGGCGGACCGTTCCCTGCTGGCCCGCTCTGATGTCGTGCTGACCACGACCATCGCCGGATACCTTTGGATTCACACCTCCTCGACGATGGTTCGGCGCGACGCGATACTGGCGGCGGGAGGGTTCGATGAAAGCCTCGCCCGCACCGAGGACATCGACCTTTGGCTGCGGCTCAACACGCGCGGACCCTTCGTCTATATCGACCGGCAATTGGCGACCTATGACGTCACTGGGCGCGATACGGCAGAAGGCGAACGCTACCAGACGCATTCAGAATCACGACATCACGACGAATACACGGAGTGGAAGCACCATCTCGCGCTCATGCTGCGCATTCGAAAACAATACCGGCTTTCTCCAGCGCTTAACGCTCTGATGGAAGACCGGCTCGACTATTTTGACAAAAATTGTGCCAGGGCCGCCTGGCGGACAGGCCGGAAAACCCTCTGGCTCAAGCACTGGATTTCGAGCCTGCGGCGGGCGATCGGGCTTGTGCGTTCCGATAGGTGAGAACGCGCGGAAATGGCTGCGGCAGGCCTGAGCCATCGAGCGGGATGTCAAGTGCCCTAAGGACCGCGGGCAAGCGTGCGCTGCGTGAGAAGCTGGTCGCCACGGTCTGCGCGGCAGCCTGACCAAGACGGCTCACCGTCGCTGCTTCGGCGTCCAGAAATTCCTTCAGCTTTTCGCCCAACAAGCTCGCCGTCGATATGTCGGACACAAAGCCGTTACTGCCGTCCTTGATCAGCTCCAGCGCGCTCGCCATGGGATGGGCGACACAGGGTAGGCCTGTGGCCATCGCCTCCAGCAGGCTGAGGGAAAAACCCTCGACTGAGCTGGCCAGTACGAAGAGGTCAAGCGCATGGTAGATCGCACGCGGATCGTTTTGCCAGCCGAGCAATTTGATCCGGTCAGCAGCTCCGGACGAGCGCACTTTGTTTTCCACTTCGGAGCGAAACCAGCCATCCCCGGCGATGATCAGAGCGACGTTGGCGGCGGACCGACTCGCGCGAAGAGCCGAGAAAGCATCAATCAGGACATCGATATTTTTTTCCGGCCCGAACCGGCCGACATAGCCGATCGTTCGCACATCGTCTGACAGTCCAAGCCGTTCGCGCGCTTGGCGCCTTTCATTGACAGTCGGTGGTGCGAAGATGGGGTCTACCCAATTAGCACAGACGCGGACCTTGTCGGGAGCCATGCCAAACTCTTTCGTCGCGATCTCTGACAATTCGCTCGACACGCCGATGGTGCGTTGGACGCAGGCATTCATGACCGCGCCATATCTGCGCTTTGAAAACATGGATCGCCACGCGGCCTCGCGCGGCCTGTGTTCGATGGTGTAAATTCGCCGGCCCGCGGCCTTGGCCATGAGCAACTCGACGACAGGCGTTTCCGCGAAAGCACCACGGCAGAAAATGATATCGTGGCCGGGATGCCTGACCAGCACAGACCACCAAAGGATGTATCTTGAGATCGGGAACCGTCTCGGTTTGACGATGAGCCTTTGATAAGAAAGGCCCTCGACAAGCTCTACATCGATTGTCTCAGGGGAAAGGAGCTCGGAAAAATAGTCGGTGTTGACGGAAATGATCTTGACGGGAAACCCAAGCGAAGCGGCGGTGTGGGCCACGTCGGCGGTATGGATATGAAGACCGCCAGGATCCCCGCTCCCGCCGACAAACAAGAGGCGTCTTCTTTTCACTTTGGGATCTCACTGAATCCGCCACTCTGGCGGTGATAAACCGCACAACGGGTGCGGTAAAGGATTGGGCCGGGATTACAAGTGGGATAGCCGCCTCGTCGAACAGGCTTCGGTAAGCAGGCCTTCACCGTCCGGGGTCATTGAAGACCACCCGTGTGGACGGCCGCTATTGGCGCGTAGCAGACGAGCTGACAGCATTCCGCCTCCCCTCTCCCTCGCAAGCCTGCCACAAGCTTGTTGCGGCATGGTCGCTCAGGAAACCCGGCAAAGAGGCGGACTTTCTTGGCGATTTCTCCACCCAGTGACATCGTTCTCGATGTTGCCCGAGCCGTCGACCCGGCGGATATCGAGGCTGCCCGTGCCGCGCTGGCCAAGCGGGCCAACGGCGTTGGCGGTAATTTTTCTGTCGACATGGCTGCTTCGGTCGATGCCGGCTCGATCCTGTCGCGCGCTACCGCCGACAAGGCCGCCGCAAATGCCGATCCCGCCAGCAAGTTCAAGAAGTTCGAGGCGATGGTCTTGCAGACCTTCATCCAGAACATGCTGCCCAAGGACACCGAGGGCGTCTACGGCAAGGGGCTGGCCGGCGACATGTGGAAATCGCAGCTTGCCGAGCGTGTCGCCGACGTCATGGCCGAGCGCGGAGGCATCGGCATCGCCAAATCGCTGCTCGCCGACCACTACAAGGACGGCAAGCGCACCGTGCCGATCGGCCCGGTGTCAACCGGGCCGCACAAGACCGAGATCGACCAGCAGACCCGGCTGTCCACCTCGCTGGTCGAGGAATTGCAGCGCAAGGCCGCACGGTCGATGACCGGCGACGAGACGACCATCAAAACCGAAATCAAGATCTAGACCAGGATTTTCAATGGCCGATTTTTCAAAATACTCTTCCAACCTGCCGGCGCGTACGTCCGAAGCGCCGATCCCGTTTGCACGGCCGGGCAACCTTGCCGCCATCATCGGCCGCATCGAGGAAGCGGTCGAGGAAGAGACGGCCGGTTTGAAGAACGACACCAGCTATGACCTCAAGGCCTCCAACGCCCGCAAGAGCCGCTACCTCTATGAGCTGACCCGCGCCATGAAGGGCGCCAACGAGATCGAGTTCCTGGAACAGCATCGCGACAGTCTGGCGCGGCTGCGCCAGAAGCTCGCGAAAAACGAGGCTGCAATCCTCGCCCACCTCAACGCGGTCAACGAAGTCGCCACGCTGTTGAAGAACGCCATTCAGCGCGCCGAAGCCGACGGCACCTATTCGGCCGGCGAATTCGGTTGGGCGAGCTGATGATTTCGGCAGCAGGCGGGAACAACCGGTGATCAAATTCGTCGCCGCCGCGATCTGGATCTGCGCCGCCACGCTTGGCGCGGTGTTCTATTCGTTCCAGGCGGCCGGTGAGCGCGGCGTCGGCGAGACGCCGAAACCGATGCTGGGTGGCCTCGACTACGTCAAGACCGACATCATCTCGGTGCCGCTGATCCGCGATTCCAAGATCGACGGCTATTTCCTCACCAAGCTCGTCTACACGGTCGAGCCGGCCGAGATAAAGAAGATGTCGATCCCGGCCGAAGCGCTGATGACCGATCAGGTCTATTCCTATCTCTACTCCAATCCGCAGATCGACTTCACCAAGAAGGAAACCATCGATCTCGATGCCTTCCGCAAGGCCATACGCGACACCGTCAACGCCCGCGTCGGCGCCGACCTGGTGCATGAAGTGCTGATCGACCAGGTCAACTTCCTGACCAAGGACGAAATCCGCGACAACGCCATGCGCCGCCGCAAGGATCCGGCCACGCCGACCGAACCGGCCCCGGCGGAATCGGCCCAGGCCGAGGCGGCGAAGCCCGCTGCTGAACACTAACCTTCGTCGCAGGGCGAATGTTCTCTGCCGCATTCCTTCCGACTGAAACGAGACGACGCATCGCGCGTTGACGTTTACGTCAACTCGAAGCTATATGCGCCAAGCGACCAGGATCGCGGTACGCGCGAGACAGTGACTTCGGCGGAGGCCGGTCACTGAAGCGCGGCAAAACACAACGAGACCAGGAGAACAGTCATGAGCGTTCAGGATATTGCCGAGAAGATGAGGTCGCGCGTGGCGAGCGCCGGGTTCGAACATTCCGTGAAGTTCGATACCGGCAGCAACGGCGTCATCGTCATCGACGGCGCAACCGTCTCGACCACCGACGCGCCGACCGACTGCACCATAAAGCTGTCGCTCGACGATCTGGATTCGCTGATCGCCGGCGACCTCAACCCGACCATGGCGTTCATGTCCGGCAAGATAAAGGTCGAAGGCGATATGTCGGTCGCCATGGCGCTCAGCCAACTGATCGGCTGAGCCCTTCGCAAAAACAAAACGCCGCCCTCGCTGAAATGCAAAGGACCGGCGGCGTTTGTTTTTGACCAATCAGGCGGCCAGCGACAGCCTCTGTGCCTTGAGCTTGCGACCTGCAGCCCTCAGCGTGCCATGCGCGCCGTCGAGCGCACCCTCGATCAGTTCCAGCGCCAGCAGGCGGTGCCGCTCGTACGGACCAGGCATGGCGAGCGCGCCGGTCTTCTCCGCCGAGAAGCCGAAGCGGCCATAGTAAGGCGCATCGCCGACCAGCAGCACCGCGGCATGGCCGAGACGCGCGGCCTCGGCCAAAGCATGGCGCATCAGCGCCGAGCCGATGCCGGCGTTCTTCAGCGCCGGATCGACGGCGAGCGGTCCGAGCAGAAGTGCTCCCGGGCCACCCTCGCCCAGACGCACGTCCCACAGCCGCACCGTACCAGCAACCGCGCCGGCTGCATCGCGCACGATAAAAGCGAGGCCTTCGGAAGGCCGGCGGCCACGCCGCAGCTTCTCCGACGATTTCTTGCGCCGCATCGGCCCCATAGCGCGATCGAGCAACGCTTCACGCGATGCAATGTCTGCCGCAGTTTCGGCGACGATGGGAATGCCGCCGGCCATCTCCCCCTCGAGGGGGGAGAATCCAATGCCGTCAATGTAATTTACAATGTCCATTTCCGCGATCCTTCACGAGCGGAGCTTGTTCCACAGGCGAACCCGGGCGGACGCAAACGTCCGCCTGGGGTGATCTGAAGGCCGAAGCCGTCAGATCACGTAGGATCGGAGAGGCTCGAAGCCGTTGAAGGCGACCGCCGAGTAGGTGGTCGTGTAGGCGCCGGTGCCTTCGATCAGCACATCGTCGCCGATGGTCAGCGACAGAGGCAGGGGATACGGCGTCTTCTCGTACATCACGTCGGCCGAATCGCAGGTCGGGCCGGCGAGCACGCAAGGTGCGGTCTCCGAACCGTCATGGCGGGTGACGATCGGATAGCGGATCGCCTCGTCCATCGTCTCGGCCAGACCGCCGAACTTGCCGATGTCGAGGAACACCCAGCGCACATTGTCGTTTTCGGCCTTCTTCGAGATCAGCACGACTTCCGACTTGATGACGCCGGCATTGCCGACCATGCCGCGGCCCGGCTCGATGATGGTCTCAGGGATCGCATTGCCGAAATGCTTGCGCAGCGCCGAGAAGATGGCCTGGCCGTAAGCCTGGGCCGCCGGCACATCACGCAGATAGCGCGTCGGGAAACCGCCGCCCATATTGACCATCTTCAGGACGATGCCTTCGTCGGCGAGCGTGGCGAACACCTTCTTGGCGTCGGCCAGCGCACGGTCCCACGCCGTCAGGTCGGTCTGCTGCGAGCCGACATGGAACGACACGCCATAGGGGTCGAGGCCGAGCGTCCTGGCATGGCGCAGCACGTCGACGGCCATCGCCGGCACGCAGCCGAACTTGCGCGACAGCGGCCACTCGGCGCCTTCGCCGTCGGTCAGCACGCGGCAGAACACGCGGGCGCCGGGAGCGACGCGGGCGATCTTGTCGACCTCCTCGACGCAGTCCACCGCAAACAGCCTGATGCCGAGCTGGTAGGCGCGTGCAATGTCACGCTCCTTCTTGATGGTGTTGCCGAAGGAGATACGGTCCGCCGGCGCACCGGCGTCCATCGCCATCTCGACCTCGGCAACGGAAGCGGTGTCGAAGGACGAACCCATCGCAGCAAGCAGGCGCAGGATTTCCGGCGCCGGATTTGCTTTCACCGCATAGTAGATCCGGGAATCGGGCAGCGCCTTTTCGAAGGCGCGGAAATTGTCGCGCACGACATCGAGGTCGACGACGAGGCAGGGGCCGGACGGACGTCGGGTGGCGAGGAAGTCAAGGATGCGCTGGGTGGCCATGGGGTCTCTCCATAAACGCCTTGCGGCGCGCAATAAGGCTGCGGACGCGGGGCTTTCGGCCTCGCGAACACGCGGTCAAACAAAGGCGGGACGGAAATCCATGGAACCAGCCGGTGGAGACCCCGGAACCATGAAACGCCATCTCGCGGCGGTGAACCTTGGCCTTGCCCGGCCTCGGTTCGCTTTGTCTGCCTTGGCTTGGATGGGAGACCCGTCCGCACTGCCGGCAATGAAGGTGTGCCTCTTCAGTAACCCCGGTCTTTGGACGACCGGCAGAACACCAGAAAGGCCCGCACCGTCGTTGCTTCAAGGTGTCCTCGGGCTGGCGGTTGGCCGCTAGACCGACTGGAGGGGTTAGCTCCAGTTACCTTACCGATTTCCCTCACCATTCGAGGATCGGCGGACACCCACAGGCACGTGCGACTTTGGGCAAGCGCGATATAAGATCGAAAGATTTCACAATCAATAAAAATCGTACTCCAGGTTGTAAAATTTCCGGCATCGAACAATGCTGGGCCTACTGTATACGGATATCGAACGATGCCAGGCACGCACGGCCCGCTCAACGCCCTTCTCGACCTGCGTCGAATGCCGGTGGCCAATGCGGAACTGGGGCCACTGGCCGGGCTGCGCCTGGCTGTGAAGGACATTTACGACGTCGCCGGCTACCGCACCGGTTGCGGCAATCCGGTGAAGTTCGCCGAGTCCCACGCCGCGTCCAGCACGGCACCGGCCGTGCAGATGATTCTCGACGCCGGCGCGCGTTTCATCGGCAAGACGCAGACCGACGAGTTCGCTTTCTCGCTGATGGGCCAGAACGCGCATTTTCCGTTTCCGGTGAACCCGGCCGCTCCCGATCGCGTCACCGGCGGTTCGTCCTCCGGATCGGCGGCGGCGGTGGCCGGCAAGCTTGCCGATATCGCCACCGGCTCCGACACCGGCGGCTCGATCCGTACCCCGGCGAGCTTTTGCGGGTTGATCGGGCTGCGCACCACGCATGGCCGCATTTCGCTTGAAGGCACGATGAAGCTGGCGCCGAGCTTCGACACATTCGGCTGGTTCGCCGACGACATCGAGACCTATGAGACGATCGGCAAATTGCTGCTCGGCCGCGACCCGCATCCGTATCCGCTCACCCGGCCGCTTTCGATCCGCTGGCTGGACGCTTTCGTGGCCGGCCCCGCCGAGGCAGCCGAATACGCCAGGATGAGAGCGCTGGCCGCCAGTCTTGTCGGTGAGCCGGCGCCGGTGGAGTACAGCTTCGCTTCCTTCCCCGACGAGCTCTACTGGTGCTTTCGCCGCCTCCAGGCCGCCGAGGCCTGGCAGCAGCATGGCGCCTGGATCATTTCTGGCGAGCGCGATCTCGGGCCGGGCGTCGAGGAGCGCTTTGGTTTTGGCCGCACGATCGACGAAAAGACCGCGCGGGCCGAGGCGGTGCGCCGCCTGACCTTCCGCTCCGAGCTAGCCGCGCTGCTCGGCCAGGACGGGTTTCTTGTCCTGCCCACCGTTCCAGGCCCCGCACCTCTGGTCAAAAGCGAGCCGCAGCAGCTCCAGGCCTACCGCGAAAGGGCCTTGCATCTTTTGTGCCTTTCGGGTCTTTCAGGCTTTCCGCAAATCACCCTGCCGCTGGGCTCGGTTGACGGTGCCCCTTTCGGCCTCTCGCTGCTCGGCCCTCCCGGCAGCGACATTGCCCTGATACGGCTCGGCCGGCGAATTCTCGATGCGGCACGAAAGGCCTGATGATGGATACACTGACCCGCATGCGCGCCTTCATCGACGTCGTCGAGGCCGAAGGCTTTTCGGCGGCCGCGCGCAAGATCGGTCGCTCCAAGGCGCTGCTGTCGAAATATGTGCGCGAACTCGAGGACGAACTCGGCGCGCTGCTGCTCAACCGCACCACGCGGCAGTTCTCGTTGACCGAGGCCGGCCATACCTATTACAGCCGCGCTTCGGAAATCGTGCGCGAGGTCGACAGCCTGGCCGACGCCGTGCGCGAATCCTCCGGCGACGTGCGCGGCAGGATCAAGCTGTCGGCGGCGCGCACCTTCGCCGACGCGCCGATAGGCCAGTCGCTCATCGACTTCGCCAAACAGCATCCCGACATCGTGCTCGACATCCATCTCGACGACCGTTTTGTCGATCTGGTCGAGGAAGGTTTCGATCTTGCCGTGCGCATCTCGCGCCTGGAGAACTCATCGCTGATCGCCCGCCGCCTGGGGCCGTTTTCGATCAAGCTTTGCGCCTCGCCGGAGCTGATCGCCAAGCACGGCAAGCCGACGCGCCCGCAGGATCTCGCCAACTTGCCCTGCATCGTCGACACCAATGGCCGCTCGCTCGCCAACTGGCGCTTCAGGGGCGATGGCGAGGAGTCAGTCAGTGTCAACGTATCGGGTCCGATCGAGGTCAACAGCCCGATGGCTGCGCGAGCCGCCGCCGTGTCCGGTCTGGGCTTCACCATCCTGCCGGATTTCATCGCCGCGCCCGACCTCGCATCCGGGCTGCTGGTGTCCTTGCTCGACGACCGCATCCAGTCGGGCAGCGGCATTTTCGCCGTCTACCCGCACCGCCGCTATCTGCCGGCCAAGGTCCGTGTCTTCGTCGATTTCCTGGTGCAATGGTTCAGGAACCGCGAGAGCGCTTGAGCCGGTCCTGCCGTGCCGCGGTCCCAATTTCGCCCCGTTTCTGGTAACCTCTCGAAATCTCTCCGAGGCCGATGGAACAGCGACCGAGAATGCATCTGAAACGGCACGCAATCATGCTGGCTTCGGCCTTGGCGGCGCCTTTTGCCGCCGTTGGAGCGGCTGGCGCGCATCCTCATGTCTTCGCCGAGGCCCGCCTCGACGTGATCCTCTCTCCGGATCACCAAAGTGTGAAAGCGCTGCGTCACCTCTGGCGTTTCGATGATCTGTTTTCGAGTACGGTGATGATGGAGTTCGACAAGAACTCCGACCTGAAGCTTGACGACAAGGAGCTGAAGGATGTCGCCGACACCGTTCATGCCTCGCTGGCCGAGTTCAATTATTTCCAGCTCGTCACCGTCGACGGCAAGGACGTGCCTATGACGCCGCCACCGCATCTGATGGCCAATTTCGACAACGACCAGTTGATCATCCTGTTCGAATCCGAACCCAAGGTGCCGATCAAGCTCGCCGGCAGGATCGATTTCGGCGTCTACGATCCAACCTTCTACACAGCGATCGACTTCACCGAGGATAGCAACATCACGGTGGAAGGCCTGCCCTCGAACTGCACCAAGAGCGTCATCCGGCCTGATCCAGACGAGGCGATCAAGGAAAACCAGAAGACCCTGACGGACGCGTTCTTCAACGACCCGACAGGCACCGACATGAGCAAGATCTTCGCCACCAAGCTCGAACTGAATTGCCCGCCAGAAGGATAGATCCGGTGATGAAACCGTCCCTGCGTTTGGCATTCGGCCTCGTGGTCGCTGCCCTGCTGATGACGCACTTTCTCGGGCAGGCCCATGCCCAGAGCTCACTCGGCATCGGTGTGAATGACGGCATGGCGCCCACCACCGGCCCGTTCGCCCACATCCTGATGTGGATCAATCTGCGCCAGCAGGAATTCTACCGCGCATTGGCTGCGGCGATGAAAGCAATGCGCGAGGACGGCAGCAAGATGTGGCTGCTGATCGGCCTGTCCTTCGCCTACGGCATTTTCCACGCCGCCGGCCCCGGCCACGGCAAGGCGGTGATCTCGTCCTACATGGTGGCCAATGAAGTGGCGCTCAGGCGCGGTATCCTGCTGTCCTTCGTCTCGGCGCTGCTGCAGGGCCTGACCGCGATCCTGGTGATGCTGCTTGGCTATTTCGTCCTGCGCGGCACCGCCATCTCGATGACCGACGCAGCCTGGTTCATGGAGATCATGAGCTATGTCTTCGTCACTTTGTTCGGCGCCTGGCTGCTGTGGCGCAAGCTCGGGCCTACGGTCCTGCGCTGGTTCGGCAAGGCGCCCGCCTACAACCTGTCGGCAGCCCACGCCGGTCATTCCCATGGCGGCCATTCGCATGCCGCTCACAGCCACGCGGCGCATGCGCATTCGCATGCCTTGCATGTGCATCACGACCATTCGCATGATCATCACGATCACGCTGCGCACGACCACGACACACACGATCATTCCCATCACGACCACGCTCATCACGATCACGCCGCTCACGATCACCCAGCCGGCGAGGTCTGTGATACGTGCGGCCACTCACATGCGCCCGATCCGGCGCTGCTGTCGGGCGACCGCTTCGACTGGCGCACGGCCTGGTCGGCAGTAGCCGCCGTCGGCGTCCGCCCCTGCTCCGGCGCGCTGATTGTGCTGAGCTTCGCTTTGCTCAACGGCCTGTGGCTCGGCGGCCTGCTCTCGGTGCTGGCGATGTCGATTGGAACCGCCATCACAGTCTCGGCGCTGGCAACGATCGCAGTCACCGCCAAGAACTGGGCGGTCTATTTCGCCGGCGATGGCCGCATGGGCAACCGCATTCACACAGTCGTCGAGATCGGCGGCGCCGCCTTCGTCTTCCTGTTCGGACTGTTGCTGTTGTCGGCGAGCCTGTCCGGAACTGTATGACCTCGGCGGGTCAGGCCTGACCCGCGATCTTTCCGCCCAGCTCATCCTCGATATGCGCGCGGATGATTTCATCGAAACTTTTTTCGGCGCTGAAGCCGAGGTCTCTTGACCGTCGCGCCTCGAAGCGCGTCGGCCAACCCTTGACGATCGCCCAGATCGTCTCGTCGGGCTCCTCACGGATCAGGCTCGCCACCTTGGTGCCCGCAATGCGTTCCAGCGCCTCGATCTGCTCGCCGACGGTGACGGCAACGCCCGGCATGGTGAGGTTGCGGCGCGGCCCGACAGCGGCACCGTCGAGCCCGGCGGCATGGATCAGGAATCCGACCGCAGAGCGCGGGCTGGCATGGGTGTGCAGCACCGAGCGCGGCACCGGCAGGATCGCCTCGTGGCCGCTCAGCGGCTCGCGGATGATGCCGGAGAAGAAACCTGACGCCGCCTTGTTCGGCTTGCCGGGCCGCACGCAGATGGTCGGCAGCCTTATGCCGATGCCGTCGAAGAAGCCGCGCCTGGAATAGTCGGCCAGCAGCGCTTCGCTCATCTGCTTCTGCGTGCCGTAGGAGGTCAGCGGCGTCGGGTGGAAATCGTCCGGGATCACATCCGGGAACGGCGCGCCGAACACCGCGATCGACGAGGTAAAGACGAGGCGCGGCGAAAAGCCCGCCAGCCGCACGGCGTCGAACAGCGCCCGTGTGCCGTCGAGATTGACGCGGTAGCCGAGATCGAAATTGGCTTCCGCCTCACCCGACACGATGCCGGCGAGATGGAACATGACGTCGGGGCGTGAGGCGACCAGGCTCTCGGCAGCACCGGCGTCGGCAAGGTCGCCGGTATGCGTGGCGATGCTGACGCCGTCCATCGCCGGCGCCTGCGGCGGCACGATGTCGTGCAGGTCGAGCCCGGTGATCATGCGGCCGTTGAGCGTGCCGTCCTTGGCCAGCCGGTCGACAAGTTTGCGGCCGACCATGCCGGCGGCGCCAGTAATCAGGATGCGCATTTCAAAGCCTCTTATTTGCCCTTGTTCTGGCTGCGACCCCGCAACCAGAACACCAGAAAGAATGCCAGCACGAAGGCGATGCCGACGATGCCGGCAAGTACGGTCGAGACATTGCCGACGGCCAGCATCACGGTCGGCAGATAGAACGCCGCGATGCCGAACAGCAGCATGATCCAGGCTGCGGCAATCAGCGCGTTTCGCGTGTCGCGATCCATCATGCCGTCCCGCCACAGCGGGAACTCGTCAACTCGGATGCCAATGCCATGAAATTCCCTGTCAGTGATAATGGCCGTGATGCGGTGGCGCACCATGGTCGTGGTCATGATCGTGCTCGTCATGGCTGTCGGCGCACTGGCCGAATTCCGGTTCGACCGTCGCGTGGCTGATGCCGTGTTCGGCGGCGAGCCGCTTCTTGATGGCGCTGACCGCCTGGTGCGGATCGACGCCATCGTTGAGGCAGGCATGCAGCGTCGCCATGTTGCTGGAGCCGTCCAGCGACCAGACATGCATATGGTGCACCTCGCGCACGCCCTTGACGGTGCCGGCAATGTCCTTGGCGATGATGTCGCGGTCGAGGCTTGCCGGTACGCCTTCGAGAAGGACGTGGGCGGCTTCGCGCATCAATGACCATGCGGTGGACAGGATCAGCACCGAGACCAGCACCGACAGAATCGGGTCGATCGGCGTCCAGCCGGTGGCCAGGATGACCAGCGCCGCCACGATCGCCGCCGCCGAACCGAGCAGGTCGCCCAGCACATGCAGGATGGCGCCGCGCATGTTGAGGCTGTCGTGGTCGCCGCCATGCAGCACGAAGAACGAGGCGAAGTTTACCAGAAGGCCGGCGATCGCCACCACCAGCATCGGCCCGCCCAGCACCGGCGCCGGCGTCATCAGCCGGCCCCAGGCTTCGTAGACGATCCACAGCGCAATGGCGAAGATGGCGATGCCGTTGGTGTAGGCGACCAGCGTCTTGACCCGGCCGAAACCGTAGGTCAGGCGCACTGTCGCCGGCCTTCCGCCAAGATGGAAGGCGTACCAGGCAAGGCCAAGCGCGATCGAGTCGGCGAGCATGTGGCCGGCGTCGGCCAGCAGCGCCAGCGATCCCGTCAAAAGGCCGCCAAGCACTTCGGCCACCATGAAGCCGGCGGTCAGGCAGGCTGCGATCAGCACACGCTTCTTGTCGGTCGAGCCATGCACATGGCCGGCGCCATGCCCAGCATGCGAACCATGATCATGGCTGTGCGCCATCGGAAAAAACTCCTGTTACGCGCCGAACTCGGCGCGGAAATCCTCGAGCCGCCGCTTCTGCCGGCCTTCGCCATCGAAATTGGCAGGATCGAGCCATGCCTCATAGGCTTTGCGCAGCGCCGGCCATTCCTTGTCGATGATCGAGTACCATGCCGTATCGCGGTTTTCACCCTTGACCACAAGATGCTGGCGGAAAATGCCCTCGAACTTGAAGCCGAACCGTTCCGCCGCGCGCTTCGACGGCTCGTTGCGGTTGTTGCATTTCCACTCGTAGCGGCGATAGCCGAGCTCGTCGAAAATGTACTTCATGAACAGGAACTGCGCTTCGGTCGCTGCCGGCTTGCGCGAGATCAGCGGCCCCCAATAGATGTTGCCGATCTCAATGACGCCATAGGTGGGATCGATGCGCATCAGCGTCTGTCGCCCCGCGACCCTGCCGCTGGCCTTGTCGATGACGGTGAAGAACAGCGGATCCTCGCTCGCCTCGACCTTGTCCAGCCATGGCTGGAAATCGGCGCGGGTTTGCGGCGGATAGTCGGGCAGCCAGGCAAAGCGGCCGTCAATGTCAGGCACCGACGACGCCTCGTAAAGGCCGTCGCCATGCTTTTCGGCGCTCAGCGGTTCGAGCCGGACATAGCGGCCGTCAATGGGCTTGCGCTCGGGCCGCGGACGCGCTTGCCAATCTTTGAGATTTTCCGACACGCAAAACTCCAATCCGTTTGACTTTTGTGAGCAGACGCTCACAAAAACGCGACCTAACAGCAAGAACCACACGGACGGGAAAAATGCTCCACACGATTTCGGCCTTCGACCGCCTCGGCGAGGAAAACGCCTTTGCCGTGCTGGCGCGGGCGACCGCACTGGCTCAACAGGGCCGCGATATCGTCAATCTCGGCATCGGCCAGCCCGACTTCAAAACGCCGCAGCACATTGTCGACGCAGCGATCAAGGCGCTGCGCGACGGTCACCATGGCTACACCCCGGCCAACGGCCTGCTGGCGACGCGCGAAGCGGTGGTGCGGCGCACGCTGGCCACCACCGGCGTCGAGGTCTCGCCGGAAAATGTGATGATCCTGCCCGGCGGCAAGCCGACCATGTTCGCGGCGATCCTGATGTTCGGCGAACCCGGCGCCGAGATCCTCTATCCCGACCCTGGCTTTCCCATCTATCGCTCGATGATCGAGTTCACCGGCGCCGCGCCCATTCCGGTGCCGATCCGCGAAGAGAACGGCTTTGCCTTCTCGGCCGAGGAGACGCTGGGGCTGATCACCTCGAAGACGAGGCTGCTAATCCTCAACTCACCGGCCAACCCGACCGGCGGCGTCACGCCGCGCGCCGAGATCGAGAAGCTGGTGGAGGGGCTGCAAGCGCATCCGCAGGTCGCTATCCTCTCCGACGAAGTCTACGACGTCATGACCTATGACGGCGAGACGCATTTTTCGCTGCTCAATTTTCCGGAAATTCGCGACCGGCTGATCGTGCTCAACGGCTGGTCGAAGACATGGGCGATGACCGGCTGGCGCATGGGCTGGTCGATCTGGCCGAATGGCGACAAGGGCGGGCATCTCTACGACAAGGTCCGCAAGCTGGCGGTCAATTGCTGGTCCTGCGTCAACGCGCCGAGCCAGTTCGCCGGCATCGCCGCCATCGACGGCCCGCAGGACGATGTCGACAAGATGATGCGCGCCTTCGACAACCGCAGGAAGATCGTGGTCGAGGGGCTGAACGCGCTGCCCGGCGTCTCCTGCATTACGCCGAAAGGCGCATTCTATGCCTTCCCGAATGTTTCGAAGACCGGCTGGAAGGCCAAGAAGCTCGCCTCGGCACTGCTCGAGGAGGCCGGCGTGGCGCTGATCGGCGGCCCCGATTTCGGCATTCTCGGCGAAGGCTACATCAGGCTTTCCTACGCCAATTCCGAAGAGAACATCTTGCACGCGCTGGAGCGGATCGAGGCGTTTTTGAAGAGGTAGGCCTTCGGCTGTTCACCCACGCCCCACGAACGGCATCTTGGTCGCCATCACGGTCATGAACAGCACGTTGGCGTCGAGCGGCAGGCTGGCCATGTGGACGACGGCGTCGGCGACGCGTTGGACGTCCATCACCGCCTCGGCGGCGATGGTGCCATTGGCCTGCGGCACGCCGACCGTCATTGCGTGCGCCATATCGGTCAGCGCGTTGCCTATATCGATCTGGCCGCAGGCGATGTCATAGGGCCGGCCGTCGAGCGCCAGCGTCTTGGTCAGCCCCGATATGGCGTGCTTGGTCGCGGTGTAGGGCACCGAGCCCGGCCGTGGCGCATAGGCCGACACAGAGCCATTGTTGATGATGCGGCCGCCCATTGGCTTTTGCTTGCGCATGACGCCGAAGGCGGCGCGGGCGCATAGGAACGATCCGGTGAGATTGACTCCGACAATATCGTTCCAGACCTCGACCGGGATCTCGTCGATGGGCGTCGACTTGTAGCTCATGCCGGCATTGTTGAAGAGCAGGTCGACGCGGCCGAAGGCTGCGGCCACCGTCTCGAACAGGTCATCGACTTCGCCGGCCTTGCTGATGTCGCAGGCAACCGCCAGCGCCTTGGCGTCCGTTTTCCCGGCCTCGGCAATGGCGGCATCGAGCACCGCTTTGCGGCGGCCGCAAAACACCGTGTTCCAGCCCGCCTTCAGCAGCGCCGTGGCGACGCTCTTGCCGATGCCGGTGCCGGCGCCGGTGACGATGGCGGTTTTCTCTGGGAGGGCTGTCATGGATTTTGCTCCTGCGCGCCGCGCATCCCGGCACAGATCGGGGTGCATCCGAATGCACCGACCCATCGCAAATGACGGGGATCATGGCAAGCCGGACACTGTGCATGTCGCTCAAAGTGGCCCCGGTTGTGAGAGAACGACATGCATCAGGACAAAAACATGAAGCGCGACGCACTTTATGTGATCGGTCCAACAAAAAGGGGCGGTCATTGGCGACCGCCCTGATCTGAACCGGGCTTGGGAGGAGGAAAGCCCGATCCGACTGACTAAAATCATGCGCTTCCTCGGTAAACGAGACGTTAACGCATTTTTTCCGGCCTCGGCCCCCCTGCCCCAGGCGCGCGGCTGCGTTGTCTACCAGCGCGGGTTCGGCGCCGTGCCTGACGGAACCGGCACCTTGGCCGCCGACACCGTCGCCTCGACATGATCGACGAGCGCATCCGGCAGGCCGAGCCGGCCGGCGAGCAGGTCGAGATAGCCGCGTTCGGCGCGCGTATCGGGGTCGATCGTCAGTCGGGACGCCGTGTAGAGCTCGAGCCTCTGCTCATCGGTCTTGGCGCCTGCGACCAGCGTATCGAGGTCGAGCGGGCTGTCCAGCTCCGCCATCAGAAACTTTTCCGCTTCCGTGCCGATGCCGGCCAGACTGAGCTTGCCAGCGATCTTTTGGCGTTCCGCGTCATCGACATGGCCATCGGCCTTGGCCGCCGAGATCATCGCCCGCACCAGGGTCAGCGTGAACTCGTCCTCGCCCTGTGGCGCCTGTGAAGGATGAAAGCCGGTGTCGGCGGGCGGCGGCAGCAATTCCGGCTGGCCGGCCGCCGGCGCCTGCTCGGGTGCATTGCCGGCCTTGTAATTCTGGTAGGCCTTGTAGGCGAGACCGCCGATCGCAGCCAGTCCGCCGAGCTTCACGGCCGTGCCGGTGACCTGCCGTCCCGTGCCGGTTCCAAGCAGCACCGCGGCCAGCGCACCGGCGGCCAGCGGATTGTCCTTGGCCATCTGCACAGCCTGCCCGGCCTTGTCGCGAACGGTGCCGGTTGTGCCGGGAACTTGCGAGCCGAGCAGATCGTCGAGAAGCTTCTTGGGGTCGAACATGGTGCCTCCAGAAAAGGGCCCGCACCAACGTGGACGGGCAGGTTTTGGACGTTGCAGACGTAGGTCCCGCACACTGACATTACAATGACGGAGGCGCGCTTTGCTATCGGCGCCGGCAATGCCGCAAATCGGTGATCGGTGTGTCGATACCGGCCTCGGCTTGCGCTAATGTCGCCGCCGCATTGTCGAGGGAGGAACCTTGCTGTGACCGATCAACCTGGCCGGGAACCGGCGCGCGATCCGCAGGATCTGGAACGTTTGTTGATCGACCGGCAGTGGGCCGGAGACATTGACGGCATGGTGGCGTTGTTCCAACCCGATGCCGTCATCGACACCGGAGCAGCCGAATTGACGCGTGGCCACGAGGCGATCCGCGCTTTGTTCGAAGCCTTTGCCGCGAGCGGGCGAAAATTCCAGCGCGGCGAGCAGCGCCCGGCGGCCATCAACGGCGACCTCGCGTTGACGTCGACCAGGCTTGCCGACGGCTCGATAACCTCAGAGGTCGCGCGCCGGCAGGCCGACGGCACATGGCTGTGGGTGATCGACCGCTATTCTGTCGTGTGGTGATCCAGTCAGGGCGTCGGCGGCACTTAACTGCCGATATGTCCCCTGCCTTGCGCCTGCGCAAGTTCGACCTGGCGCTGGCGCTCGGCATAGCGGGTGCGATCCTCATCCGAGCGTGCCTCGTAGCAATGCGGGCATGACACGCCGGTGGAAAAATGCGGCGACAGCCGGTTCTCCGGCGTCAGCGGATGCCGGCAGGCGCGGCAGAGTTCGGCCTCGCCTTCGGTCAACCCATGCGACACCGAGACCCGCTCGTCGAAGACGAAACACTCGCCCTGCCACAGGCTGTCTTCGGCCGGCACCTCTTCAAGATATCTGAGGATGCCGCCCTTGAGATGGAACACATCCTCGAAGCCGAGCGACTTCACATAGGCCGTCGCCTTTTCGCAGCGGATGCCGCCGGTGCAGAACATCGCAACCTTGCGGCCGTCGAGTTGGTCGCGGTGTTTTTCCACCCAGGCCGGGAATTCGCGAAAGCTCGACGTGCGCGGGTCCACCGCGCCCTCGAACGTCCCGATCGACACTTCGTACGCGTTGCGTGTGTCGATGACGATGGTGCCGGGGTCCGAGATCAGCGCGTTCCAGTCGGCCGGCGCGACATAGGTCCCCGCACCCGTCGCCGGGTCGAGGTCTTCGACGCCCATGGTGACGATCTCGCGCTTCAGCCGCACCTTCATGCGATGGAACGGCATTTCGGCGGCAGTGCTGTATTTGACCTCGAGATCGGCAAGACCCTCGATGGCCTCGAGATAAGCGATCAGGTCGGCTATGTCGGCTTCGCTGCCGGCGACCGTGCCGTTAATGCCCTCCTGCGCCAGAAGCAGCGTGCCCTTGATGCCGCGCCCGCAGCAGAAGGCGGCAAGCGGCGTGCGCAAGACCCGCAGCGCGTCGAAGTCGCCCAGCCTCGCAAATTTGTAGAGCGCGGCGACGCGCACGGGTTCATGGTTGGTCATCGCCAAGCCACTAGACCGTGGTCAAAGCGGATTCAAGGCAGAGCTAAAGACACTTCGTCGGTATTCGCCCGCAGGCTCGTTGGCCGACATGTGACATCGCGGCAGGCCGGGTTTCGTGGACTCGGAATCGGCCTTCTGCTAATCGGTTGAAATCACCCAGGGAGAGAAAAGCCAATGCCCAGCAAGACCGAAAAGCTCCTGTCGCTGCTCAATGGCCAGCCGGTCATTCCGGTGCTGAAGATCGCCAATGTCGCGGACGCCGTCCCGCTCGCCCGGGCGCTGGCCGCCGGCGGCCTGCCGGCGATCGAGATCACGTTGAGAACCGCCGATGCGCTGGAAGCGATCCGCCGCGTGGCCGGTGAGGTCGAGGGCGCCATTGTCGGCGCCGGCACAATTCTCGATGCCAAGCAGTTCGACCAGGCAGCGGCGGCTGGCTCGAAGTTCATCGTCAGCCCCGGCATCACGCGCGAGTTGCTGGCGGCGGCCAAGGACAGCGACGTTCCCTTGCTGCCCGGCGCCATCACGCCCGGCGAGATCATGGCTGCCCGCGAGGCCGGCCTGCGGTTCCTGAAATTCTTCCCGGCCGAACAATCCGGCGGCATCGCCTCGCTGAAGGCCTTTGCCTCGCCGCTGGCCGACGTGAAATTCTGCCCGACCGGCGGCATCTCGGCCAAGAACGCCGCCGACTATCTCAGCCTGTCCAACGTTATCTGCGTCGGCGGCTCGTGGGTGGCGCCGGACGAGTTGGTCAAGGCCGGCAAGTGGGATGAGATCGAGGCGCTCGCACAGACCGCGAGCAAGCTCGGAAAATAACCTCCGCTACTTTGTCTTTGCGCAATTCCCAAGGGAAGCGCTCCGCGCTTTTCCGGGAAAATCACAGTGTTCCCGGAATTGCACTCGGCACAAAAACCCGCCAGCTGCGCCGACCGGGTTTGCTACGCGTTGAGATTTTGGTTCCCGCTCATGGGCTCGAACCACGATTCACGCCTTCAAAGGGCGCTGTCCTACCATTAGACGAAGCGGGAATGCAGCTTGGTGGTTAGCATTCTGTGGCGATGGAAGCCAGTGCTCGAGATCTCGCTAAAAACAAAAGCCGCACAGGTTGCCCAGCGCGGCTTCGAGTCGATAACGCCCCGGTCACGCCCTTACTTCGTCTGGAAGCGGGCGACCGAAAGGAATTTTACGGCATTGCCGGTGAAGCGGTTGGCATCGGCCATCTGGTTGTCCGCCTGAAAGCCTGCGGTGTAGACCTCGCTCGGCGGCGTATGCACGATGTTGTAGGCATAGCGCGGCGCTGTCGTCGGGCTGGAAACGGTGGCGATGTTGTCGCCGCTGCTCAGCGCCCAGCGGGCCGCCTGCGGTTCGGCCGCCATCACCACTGCCTTCGGTCCTGGCTTCAGGTCGCGGGCCGAAGCCCTGGCTTCCTTGCGTGTCGTCTTGACGCCGGCGCCGATCACCGAGGCTGGATCGGTACCGGCGGGACGGGCAGCAATAGCGCCGCGCGGCGATGCGGCATCGACACCTGACGGATCGTTGAACGCCGAGCGCGGCTCAAGCGACGCAACCTGATAGTCGTCGGTAGCACCGGCTGTATCGGCGGCGCTGGCCTGTTCGAGAACCGCCTTGACCTCGTCCGGACGCTGCGACGGCAGCACCGAGAACGCGTCGGTTGCGGTCTGCTTGTGGGCAGCCGTATCGGCCAGCGCCAGCAGAACGCCCTTGTCCTGCGGCGCAAGCTCAGCCGGCGGCGAAGAGCGGTCGGGACGCCAGGTCGGCAACGGGACGTTGACCGCGACCTGCGCCGGAGCGGCAGCTTGATCGGCCCCCTGGTCGGCATTGCTCGCATCGGCCGTGCCGAACGGCACATTGGCCGGCGCCTGCGCCGTCGCCACCGTCTGTTCGGTGGTGGCATCGGCCACGCCGAACGGCACGGTCTCAGGTTGTTGCGCGCCGACATCGGCCTTCGGCCGCGGTGCGAAAGCGGGCAGCGGCACTTCCTTGGCGGGCAGCGCGGCGATGATCGTCTCCGGCGTGTCCTGCGGCTCCGCATCGTCAGCGCTGTCGTCGGCAAGCTGCGGAATGTTGGCGCGCTTGGCGTTCTGCGGCGACACGATCGCGATGCCAGGCAGATTGCTGTTGTTGTTGCTCGTGGCAGCCAGCACCGGCTTCACGCTTCTCGGCGGCGGCGCGGCGGTAGCGACATCGGCGCTGTCGTCGGCTTCGTCTTCACCGCCACCGCCAAAGAAAGCGGACAGGAAGCCACCGGATTTCTTGGTGCTGCCGCCTGCGCTGGCCATCATGATGGCAGGAGAACCGGCGCCCTTGCGCGCCTTGTAGGAGGCGAGCGCCTGGTCATAACCCGGCAACGGCCTGCCGTCGCTCGGCACATGCAGCGTCTTGCCATTGGGAAACAGGCTGACCAGTTCCTGGCGGCTGATGCCTGGCCAGTGCCGCACATTGCCGACGTCCATGTGGACGAAGGGCGAACCCGACGACGGATAGTAGCCGACGCCGCCGCCCTGCATCTTCAGGCCGATGTTGCGCAGCTTCTTCAGCGGCACACCCGGAATGTAGAAGTCCATCGCCTTGCCCAGCATATGCTGGCTTTCCTTGGCGACACCGCGGCTGCGGCTGCGCAGCATCGAATTGGTCGACGGCGAGCGATAGCCGCAAACGACCTGGATATAGTCGGTGGCGCCGGCCTGCCGATAAGCTTCCCACACCAGATCGAGCAGGCGCGGATCCATCTTGGTCGGTTCGTTGCGACGCCAGTCGCGCAGGATGATGTTGATCTTCCTGAGGCCTGCCGGATCGTAGCGGCCATTGCGCTTGTAGACGATCTCGGCCTTTTCGTGCGTGTGGAGGTGATAGAGCTTGAGCGAGCGCGTTTCAGCGCTGGCGCCGGCAGCAGTAGCGGCAAGGAAAGCGAACGCAACGATCACCGCTGCCAGCCATCTCGGCCAGACGCCCATGTGATCGCGCCGCCCGTTTCTGTGTCGTTCGACTTTGTTCAAATCAAAAGGCCTTGCAGGCTGCCGTTTGTCCCCGGATTTGTCCAAACGGATGCGTGGTTCTTACATCCGAATATCGATCCTAATGGTTAATCATCGCTTATTGAAGCCGAAATGCGGTAACACCGTGGCGATATCCCGTCAAAAATAATACACAGGATTTCTTGGTAAACTGCTGGTTTAGATCAAGATTCAGCCTTTTCCCGCTACACGATCTGTTACCGCTGGCCTTAATGCGTGAACAACGCTGTCCGCATCAGTCATATTCCCGCCCCAACCCTTATGCAGCGCCGGATGTGGCATGGCAAGCTGGTCCCGGCCTTGCGTTGGCAAGCTGTGGAATTCGGCGTTCAGGAGGCAAGGCGGTCGAGGCGGCCGGTTTCCGGGTCGATGCCGTATTCCTTGAGCTTGCGGTAGAGCGTCGAGCGGCCGATGCCGAGACGCCGCGCGACCTCGCTCATCTGGCCGTTATAATGGTCGATGGCGAGCTTGATCATTTCGAGTTCGACATCGGCCAGCGCACGCACATTGCCACGCTCGTCCAGCGCCCGCAGCGTGCCGAAACGCTGAAGCAGCCTCGCCGGAGGGGCGGGCTCGGCAGCTGCAGTACCGGCGTCGTCAGTCTGCGCGCCATCGCCTTGCGATCCGGTGCTCAAGGCCATGCCGGGGTCCGACAAGGACGCATCGGCGTCGAGATTGACGGTGCCGTCGACCTGCGCCCGGATCTGCGGAAATTCGTCAGTCGTGAGCACATCGCCTTCGGCAAGCACCGAGGCCCTGAACACGGCGTTTTCCAGCTGCCTGATGTTTCCCGGCCAATCATAGGCCTGCAGCATGGCCAGTGCGGCATCCGAGATGCCGTGCAGGCGATTGCCCGCCGGCGCCACCTTGTCCATGAAATGCTTGACCAGATAGGGGATGTCGTCGCGGCGGTCGCGCAGCGGCGGCACGACGATCGGGTAAACGTTGAGCCGGTAGAACAGGTCCTCGCGAAACTTGCCGTCCTTGACCTGCTGCAGAAGGTTGCGGTGCGTGGCCGAGATCAGCCTGATGTCGACCCTGACGGTGGAACGGCCGCCGACCGGATCGACCTCGCCATCCTGCACGGCGCGCAACAGCTTGACCTGCACGTCGAGCGGCAGGTCGCCGATCTCGTCCAGGAACAGCGTGCCCGAATGCGCCTCGACGAACTTGCCGGTATGCTTTTCGGTGGCGCCGGTGAACGAACCTTTTTCGTGACCGAACAGGATCGATTCGACCAGATTGTCGGGGATGGCGCCGCAATTGACGGTGACGAACGGTTTTGTGCGGCGTTCGCCGCTGCCCTGGATGGCGCGCGCCACCAATTCCTTGCCGACGCCCGATTCGCCCTCGATCAGGATCGGGATGTTGGAGGCCGCAGCCTTCTGGCCGAGGCGGATCACCCGGTCCATCGCCGGGCTATGCGTGATCATGTCCTTGAATGTCAGGTGGCCGCCCCGACGCCGCGACGTGCGCTTGACCTCGTCCTCGACCGCCTCGA
This sequence comes from Mesorhizobium sp. M0016, assembly GCF_040324035.1. Classification (NCBI taxonomy): domain Bacteria; kingdom Pseudomonadati; phylum Pseudomonadota; class Alphaproteobacteria; order Hyphomicrobiales; family Phyllobacteriaceae; genus Mesorhizobium; species Mesorhizobium sp. M0016. Next base: position 437,031 of record NZ_JAMYVM010000001.1, read on the forward strand.
CCTTGAGCGCGTTGCCGATCGCGGTCTGCAGCCGGTCGGGAGACGCCGGCTTGACGACAAAATCGAAGGCGCCGTGGCGCATCGCCGAGACCACCGTTTCTATGCCGCCCTGCGCAGTCTGCACAATGACGGGAACAGTGATGCCGCGCTCGCGCATCGCCTTCAGCACGCCGATGCCGTCGAGGCCCGGCATGACAAGGTCGAGGATGACTGCCGAAATATCCCTCGCATTGGGTCCGTCAAGCGCGCTCAGACCGGCCTCGCCGCCATCGGCAACGATGGCGCTGTGGCCGAATTTCGTCACCGCCGCTTCGAGCAGCCGGCGCTGCACGGGATCGTCATCGACTATAAGAATGGAACCTGTCATGACTGATTTGAGTTGCCCGCCTGGGAAATTCCCATGGATCATCTTGGCACAGGGTTCTAAACAAGGTTTCAAAAAACCCGGTGAACGAATTCCTTAGGATTTGACCGGCTTGTCCTTTCCCCTTGATTCCAGAAGGTAATTGTTGATGAGCAGGATTCTCGGTCGGCAGCTTGCGGCGGTAGCGTCCGGTCAGGGCGCGGCGGAACTTGGCGACCTGCCGGAATGGAATCTCGCCGATCTTTATTCCGGCATGGAGGCGCCCGAACTGAAGCGTGACCTTGCCAAGGCGGCGGCCGACGCCGTCGCCTTCGAGAACCGCTGGAAGGGCACACTGGCTGCGGAGGCCGGGCGCGGAAGCGCCGGCAGGCTTGGCGAGGCGCTGACAGCCTATGAGGCGCTGGAGGAACTGATCGGCCGCATCGTCTCCTATGCCGGCCTGATCTATGCCGGCAACACCGCCGATCCGCAGCGCGCAAAGCTCTATGGCGACATCCAGGAAAAGATGACCGACGCCAGCGCGCATCTTCTGTTCTTCGCGCTGGAACTGAACCTGATCGATGACAAGGCGCTCGAATCCGCCCTCGCCGCCGACGCCGGCTTTGCCCATTACCGGCCCTGGGTGCTCGACCTCAGAATGGACAAGCCCTACCAGCTCGAGGATCGGGTCGAGCAGCTGTTCCATGAGAAGTCGATCACCGGGCGCGGTGCCTGGAACCGGCTGTTCGACGAGACGATGACCGATCTGCGTTTCGACATAGACGGCGAGGAACTGACGCTGGAGCCGGCGCTGAACCGCCTGCAGGACGCCGATGGGGAGGTCCGCCGCCGCGCCTCCGAAGCGCTGGCCACAACCTTCCGCAAGAGCCTGCGCACCTTCACGCTGATCACCAACACGCTGGCCAAGGACAAGGAGATTTCCGACCGCTGGCGCGGCTTCGAGGACATCGCCGACTCACGCCATCTCGCCAACCGTGTCGAGCGCAGCGTGGTCGACGCGCTGGCATCGGCCGTGCGCGAGGCCTATCCGCGCCTGTCTCATCGCTACTACGCGATGAAGGCGCGCTGGCTGGGCATGGAGGTGATGAACCACTGGGACCGCAACGCGCCCTTGCCCGAAACGCCGCAAGCGGTGATTCCTTGGGATGATGCCAGGAACACTGTGCTATCGGCCTATCAGCGCTTTTCCCCCGACATGGCGGAGATCGCCCGCACCTTCTTCGACCGCAACTGGATCGACGCGCCGGTCAGGCCCGGCAAGTCGCCCGGCGCCTTCGCCCATCCGACCGTGCCTTCGGCGCACCCTTACGTGCTGCTCAACTACATGGGCAAGCCGCGCGATGTGATGACGCTGGCGCATGAACTCGGCCACGGCGTGCATCAGGTGCTGGCCGGCGGCCAGGGCGCGCTGATGGCTTCGACGCCGCTGACTTTGGCCGAGACGGCCTCGGTGTTCGGCGAGATGCTGACCTTCCGTTCGCTGCTCGACCAGACCACCGACAAGCGCCAGCGCAAGGCGATGCTCGCCCAGAAGGTCGAGGACATGATCAACACGGTCGTGCGCCAGATCGCCTTCTACGAGTTCGAACGCAAGGTGCATGCAGAGCGCAAGAACGGCGAACTGACCTCCGACAAGCTCGGCCAGTTCTGGCTCGAGGTGCAGGCCGAAAGCCTGGGGCCGGCGATCAAGCTGCGCGAGGGCTATGAGGTCTTCTGGACCTACATCCCGCACTTCGTCCACTCCCCCTTCTACGTCTACGCCTATGCCTTTGGCGACTGCCTGGTGAACTCGCTCTACGCGGTCTACCAGAACGCTGAGCATGGCTTCCAGGATAAGTATTTCGAGATGTTGCGCGCCGGCGGCACCAAGCATCACTCGGAGCTTCTCGCGCCCTTCGGCCTCGACGCCACCGACCCCGCCTTCTGGCAGATCGGGCTTGGCGTGATCGGCGGCCTGATCGACGAGTTGGAAGCGCTCGACAGTTAATGCGCGCACCCATTGGACCGATGGCGCAGAGTGGCAGGTTCAGCAGCGGCCTCGACTTTGCAGAATCGCAGAACAGTTTAGCCGGAATGCATGTGACGGCAGCTCTGTTCTTGTTCTAAATATCTGTTCTTGAATAACTCTCCGGCGAAAATTCCGTTAGCTTTCCCGAAACCGTATGATAGCTTTCCGACTGAAGCTCAGCCGGGCGCGCGGCTTAAGGCCGGACAGTATCCCGGCCCATGGCAGCGGTCTGACGAATGCGACAGCGACGGTTGGCAATGGGCGGAAAGCCGAACGCCGACACTCGACGACAGACCGGCTGTTCCCTGAGCCGCCGAACCACATTGGATGATCCGATCTGCCAAGGTCATGACTTGGGACGGCGGCGGACGGATCCGACTGGAGAGAGACGATGACCTTCTTTTACATTGTCCTGGCGTTCCTTGTAGGTGTGTTGGTTGGCTGGTTTATCTGGGGCCGGCTGCGCGGCGAACTCGACAGCCTGCGCGGCGATCTCGACCGCACCCGCAGCGAGCGTGACAGACTGCGCGCCGACGCCGATCGCCTGACTGGCGAACTCGACGCCTGCGGCAAGACCCGCGCCGATCTCGAACGGCGGCTGCGTGAAACATCAGCTCCATCCGCCAAGCCTTCAAGTTCGGCGCCGGCCGCCCTGGTATCGACAGCGGCAACGGCCAAGTCCGCCCCGGCCGCGAAACCGACCCCCGCCAAACCCGCCGCGGCCAAACCAGCTGCGGCCAAATCCGCGGCCGCAAAACCAGCGGCCAGCAAACCTGCCGCCGCCAAGGCCGCGCCCAAAGCCGCGGCTTCAAAGCCCGCCGCCGTCCCGAAGAAGGCCGCCCCGGCAGCTGGAAAGGCCGACAATCTGCGTCGCCTGATCGGTATCGGCCCGGTCAACGACAAACTGCTCAAGGGCCTTGGCGTCACGACCTACGCGCAGATCGCCGGCTGGACCGCGGCCGACGTCAAGCGCATCGAGGACACGCTGAATTTCGACGGCCGCATCGCTCGCGAAAAGTGGGTCGAGCAGGCCAAGCTGCTTGCCGCCGGCGACGAAAAGGAGTTCGCACGCCAATTCCCGAGCGCCGGGACCGCCAACAACAGCTGATCTGTCATCGGCAACATAAGCAGAAGGCGGCGCTCTCGGGCGCCGTCTTTGTTTTTGCATTCGCCACTGTCTTTGCGCCCTGCGACGCCGCTCCCTCGATTGCACGCCGCCCGGCCCCCATATAGAGCGGTTCTGGCGTCATCGACCGCAGTACCCGAGCCCCATGCCCCTGCCCTCTGCCATTTTCCGCAACGATGAAAGCGGCCGTCAGTTGGTCTTCGACCACCCGGCCGACATCATCATTGCCTATGATGCCAAGGATTTTCTGCCGGCGCTGGCGGCTGCGCAGGCGGCGAGCGATGCCGGCAAATGGCTGGCCGGCTATTTCTCCTACGAAGCGGGCTATCTGCTCGAACCGAAACTCGTGCCGCTGCTGCCTGAAGGCCGGCGCGCGCCATTGGTTTGTCTGGGTGTCTTCAATGCTCCGGCCGAAGAGGCCGTGCCGCGCAACGATGCGCCGGCCACCAATGGCCCCATCTTCGACGCCAGGGCCAGTTGGTCCGCTCAGGACTACGCCAAACGCTTCGCGCGCCTTCACGACCACATCCGCAAGGGCGACTGCTACCAAGGCAACCTGACCTTTCCGGTCCGTGCCCAATGGTCGGGCGATCCGGTTGCTGCCTTCGACGCACTGACAGGACGCCAGCCGGTCAAGTATGGCGCACTGATTTCGCTCGGCGATCCCATCATCTTATCGCGTTCGCCCGAGCTGTTCTTCGAGATCAATGCCTTAGGCATGATCGAAACCCATCCGATGAAGGGCACCGCACCGCGCGGCGCGACCAAGGCCGAGGACGCGCGGTTGAAGTCCTTCTTGCGCAGCGACGAAAAGAACCAGGCCGAGAACCGGATGATCGTCGATCTCCTGCGCAACGACATCTCCCTGATCAGCGAGATCGGCACGCTGGAAGTGCCGGAACTGTTCCGCATCGAGAGCTACCCGACCGTCCATCAGATGGTGAGCCGTGTGCGGGCGAAGCTTCTGCCTGATCTCGGCATCCGCCAAATCTTTGGCGCGCTGTTTCCCTGTGGCTCGATTACCGGCGCACCGAAAATCCGCGCCATGGAAATCCTGCACGAGCTGGAAGAGACACCGCGCGACGTCTATTGCGGCGCCATCGGCTGGATCGCGCCTGGCGGCATGATGCGCTTTTCGGTGGCGATCCGCACCATATCGCTCTTTTCCAGTGGCGAGGCCGTTTACAATGTCGGCGGCGGCGTCGTCTTCGATTCGACGGCGCAAGAGGAGTATCAGGAGTGTCTGCTGAAGGCGCGCTTCGCGACGGGGACACCGCCGATTTCGAGCTGATCGAGACGATGCGCTGGGAGCCCGGCCAGGGCTTTCTGCGCTTCGAACGCCATCTCGCGCGCCTTTACGGCTCGGCGGAAGAACTCGGCTTTGCCTGCGATCCGCAGCCGATCGGCGAGGTGCTGGCGAATACTATCGGGGCGCAGCAGACGACGCTGCGCACCCGGCTCGCCCTGCAGCGCAATGGCGAAGTGACCGCCTCGGTCCAGCCCTATGAGCCGTTCGCCGCCGACAAGGTCTGGCGGCTGCGACTGGCGCGGGTGCGGCTCTCTTCCTCGGACGCGCTGCTGCGCCACAAGACCAGCCGGCGACAGATCTACACCCACGCCCGCTCCGAATATCTGATCACCCAGGCCGACGAAGTGTTGCTCGCAAATGAGCGCAGCGAAATCTGCGAAGGCACCATCACCAACGTCTTCGCCGATTTCGGTGATGGCATGCTGATGACACCCAGGCTCGACTGCGGCCTGCTGCCTGGCGTATTGCGCGCCGAGCTGCTGGACGAAGGCCGCGCCCAAGAGGCGATCTACAGCTATGACGAGTTGAAATCCGCCAAAACACTGTTCGTCGGCAATTCTCTGCGCGGCTTGATCCCGGCAACATTGGCCTGATACGAAGCGGCTGCGAGAATAACCGCCGGCATTGGACACTTTCTAGCGAAGCATGAATTCTCGTCAGCCCACGCACACGCCCTATGATGGCTCCTCAAAGCTCTTCACCATCGGGCTGAAGCCGCTCGAACTCGACAAGTGGATCGAGGTCGACCGGTATCTCTTCGACCATCTCGCCGAAAAGCGCCGGCTGTATGCCGAAATTCCCGACAAGGTGTTTGTCGAGGAAGACGGCACGCGCGACGCCCAGCGCGAAGTGCGCGGCCTCCTCGAAGCACATCTGCTGTCGAGATTTCCCGGGATGTACCGGCGCACCAATGCCGGGGTTGAGGTCATTGGCGCCAAAGCCGACTCTGACGCCACCTTCCCCGATGCCCCGCTGGTCGCAGCGTCGCTGCTCGTCCAGGAAGACCTGATCCTGATGCGCCGTGACGACACCGGCTGGCGGCTCGCCGCCGGCTCGCTGTGTTTCCCGTCATCCTGGTCGCTGGTCGAGAAATTCGGCCGGCCGCTGCAGCAGATCCACGCACCGGTGCCGGGCTTCGGTCCGGGCACCAGGCCGGCCGAGCTCATCAACCGCATGTTCGACGGCCTGCAGGGTCAGGCTGTCGAACGCTTCAACTGGTCGATCCAGGCCGACGACGCGCTCTATCATCCGCTCTCCAATGTCGAGCGCATCGACCGTGCCACCAGGCGCCCCTCGCGATTTCCCGACGGCGACGTAAACGCCCACGCCTTCATCCGCGTCGAGCGCCAGACGCTGCGCAAACTGTCCGTCTCGCGCGACATCCTGTTCACCATCCGCATCCATCTCGACCCGTTGAAAGTGCTGGCGCGGCATCCCGACCGGGCAACGCTTGCCGCCTCTTTCGCGGCGCAATTGCAGGCGCTGGATGAGGCTCAACTCGACTACAAGGGGATGACATCAGACCGTGACCGGCTGGTGCAACGCCTGCAAACCATGGCTCAGGAGTGACGATGGTCCGACATGTTCTGAAGCTAGCCGTCCTGCTCGGTGCATTCCTGGCGTTGCCGGCAACAGCGCATGCGGAACCGGTGACCTATGCGGGGAAGCTCGGCAACATCGACATCGTCGTCGAGTTTACCGGTGATCCGGCGACGGCTGGAGAGGCACTGGCGGCGCGCTATTTCTACCGTTCCAAGGGCGTCGATATTCCTCTGCAGGCGAAGTCGAGCAAGGGCGCCACCTTTCAATTGGCCGAGGAAGAAGCCTGCGATGCCAAGAAGTGCGGCGACGGCCAGGCTCCACCCATCGGCGCCGTCTGGCGGTTGAGTTCCGCCGACAAGGGCAAGACGCTGGAAGGCACCTGGACGGCCAAAAAGACCCTGCCGCTGAAGCTGACAAGGATCGCCAGCCGTGCCCAGACGGAGACGCCGGCGACGACGCCACGCGATCTCTATGATTTCACCGACATGACATTCTCGGGCGACGATGCGCCGATCACCATGGCGGCATCGCCCTACGACTATCTCAAGCTGGATTTCGCGCCCAAGGCAGACGCCAAGGAAGGTTGGCCGGATGCAGCCTACAACTATGTCACCGATCCGCGCACCAAATTCGCCAGGCCGCGCATCGTCGATCTCGCCGGCAGTGCGCCGATCGAAGCCGCCAATGCCTTGCTGCAGAACCGCCATTGGCATGACAGCCTCAGCGCCTTGACGTGCGCGGCGCTGCAATATGCCGGTTTCCACGACGGGCCGCCGATGGAGGGCATGGACGACGATTCGCTTGGCGGCTATGAAGACACGACGTCCAAAGTTACGTCATTGACGCCGAAGCTGATGAGCTGGTCGGAATCCGGCAGCCTCTATTGCGGCGGTGCGCATCCGAACAACTATTCCGACGCCTATGTCATGGACGTGCGCCGTGGCGCCTTGCTTACCCTTCAGGACATGTTTTCCGATACGGGCGACGGCAAGCCAGGCCCCTCGCTGGCCGCCTTCGTCAGGGAAAACCGCAAGAAGCCAAGCGACCAGACCGAGGTGGATTACGAGGCCGAATGCGGCATCGACGATTTGATCAGCGACTATCTCGGCGCCAGCCTGAAGCGCGATGGCGACAGGCAGGTTCTGGTCTTCGGGCTGCAAGGTTTGCCCAACGTCATCCAGGCTTGCGGCGACGATCTCGTTGAAATGCCGGTCTCCGAAGCACAAGCGCTGTTCACACCGGAATTCGCGAAACTGCTCGAACCGTAGGCGCATCTGCGCCGTCGGGAACTAACCTTATCCCTGCTTTTCGCTTTATTGTGACAATGATCTATGGTTTGTCGCGCGGCGGTCGAACGGCCGTTTTGGCGCGTTGCTTGAAGGAGTGCTCGATAAAATGGCGAATGAAAACTGGCCCGTTTACGGTGAAATCACCGGCCCTGTCGTGATGATCGGCTTTGGTTCGATCGGACGGGGAACGCTGCCTCTGATCGAGCGCCATTTCAAATTCGACAAGTCTCGCATGACGGTCATCGACCCGCTCGACACCGACCGCAAGCTGCTCGACGAGCGCGGCATCGCCTTCGTGCAGGAGCACGTGACCGAGAAGAACTACAAGAAACTGCTGACGCCGCTTTTGACCAATGGTGGCGGCCAGGGCTTTTGCATCAATCTGTCGGTCGATACCGGCTCGGTCGACCTGATGCGGCTCTGCCGCAAGCTCGGCGTGCTCTACATCGACACCGTCGTCGAGCCGTGGCTCGGCTTCTATTTCGACGCCAAGGCCGGCAATGCCAGCCGCACCAACTACGCGCTGCGCGAAGCCTTGATCAAGGAGAAGCACGACAAGCCCGGCGGCGCTACCGCGGTTTCGACCTGTGGCGCCAATCCGGGCATGGTCTCGTGGTTCGTCAAGCAGGCGCTGCTGAACCTTGCCGGCGACCTCGGCCTCGAGTTTTCCGAACCCGCGCAGGACGACCGTGACGGCTGGGCGAAGCTGATGAAGAAGGCCGGCGTCAAGGGCATCCACATCGCCGAGCGCGACACCCAGCGCACCAAGAAGCCGAAGCCGATGAACGTGTTCTGGAACACCTGGTCGGTCGAAGGTTTCATCTCGGAAGGGCTGCAGCCGGCCGAGCTCGGCTGGGGCACGCATGAGAGATGGATGCCGAAGAACGGCAAGGAGCACAAGCATGGCTCCAAGGCTGCGATCTATCTCGAACAGCCCGGCGCCAACACCCGCGTGCGCTCTTGGTGCCCGACGCCGGGCGCGCAATACGGTTTCCTGGTGACGCACAATGAGGCGATCTCGATCGCCGACTTCTTCACCGTGCGGTCGAAGAAGGGCAAGGTGCAATACCGCCCGACCTGCCACTATGCCTATCACCCCTGCAACGACGCCGTGCTGTCACTCCACGAAATGTTCGGCGCTGCCGGCAAGCCGCAGCCGGTCCACCATGTGCTTGACGAAAACGAGCTGGTCGACGGCGTGGACGAGCTTGGCGTGCTGCTCTACGGCCATGCCAAGAACGCCTACTGGTACGGTTCGCAGCTGTCGCTGGCCGAAGCCCGCAAGCTGGCGCCCTACCAGAACGCTACCGGCATGCAGGTCACCTCGGCCGTGCTCGCCGGCATGGTCTGGGCGCTGGAAAACCCCGAAGCCGGCATCGTCGAGGCCGACGAGATGGACTACAAGCGCTGCCTGGAAGTGCAGTCCCGGTATCTCGGACCGGTCAAGGGCTACTACACCGACTGGACGCCGCTCGATAACCGTCCGGGCCTGTTTCCCGAGGACCTCGACAAAAGCGACCCGTGGCAATTCCGCAACATCCTCGTTCGATAGCGGTTCCATACCCCTGCCTCACTGCCTTGCAATCGCCCGGAAATCGGGCGATTGAAGGGATGCGGACGAGAGCAGTGTGCATCCATTTGGACGCACGAGGGACGGCTCTGGAAACTTGAGGCCACGCACATCGTGTTCCCCAAAACGTCGTTTGACGATTGGGCCGATGCGTCAGGAGAGGATTTGATATGACGATTGCGCGCAAAATTCTTTCTGCGGGAGCGGCGGGCGTTCTTGCGACGATGCTTGCCGCCTGCACCACCGGCGGCTCCGACGGGCCACCGATCTCATCGCAGGCGCGAGGCGTCGAAGGCTCATGGCTGAACGCCGAAGGCAAGGCGGTCTCGACATTGAACGGCGGCGTCTTCACCACCGTTTCGGCGGAGACCGGTGAGAAATTCGCTGACGGCAGCTACACCAAGACCGGCGCCACCTCGGTCGAGATCAACGGAACCTCGCTGATCCGGCAGCAGCCAATCGCTTTCAACTGCCTGCTGGTGTCCATAAACCAGCTGAATTGCACCAGCTCCGCCGGGCAGAACTTCGTGCTGACCAGGCGCGGCTGAACCTTTCCCATGCGGCTTTGCGGATGGCGGCGCCGCGATGCCGCCGCCTCTTTTATGCCGGCAAACCGATGCCGGTTATCCGCCCTGATTCTTCTTGCATCGCCACAACCGCGATGTGAACATACCCGAAATGCTGGCTGTTATCCTGCAGTCGGGCAAGAGCGTTAAACGCCTTTGATCATATCCGGGAGACGAAGATGAAGAAGCTCGCCGCCATTGCCGCCCTCTCTGCCTCGACACTCGGCCTGTCGGCCGCACCATCCTTTGCCGACTACACGTTGAACATCCTGCATTTCAACGATTGGCACAGCCGCATCGAAGGCAACAACAAATACGAGTCGACCTGCTCGGCCGAGGAAGAGACCAAGGGTGAGTGCATCGGCGGCGCCGGCCGGCTGGTCACCGCGATCGCACAGGAGCGCAAGAAGCTCGAAGGCCAGAACGTGCTGCTGCTCAATGCCGGCGACAGCTTTCAGGGATCGCTGTTCTACATCACCTACAAGGGCACGGCGGAGGAGGAATTCCTCAATCAGATCAAGCCCGACGCGGTGACGCTCGGCAACCACGAATTCGACGATGGCGAGAGCGCGCTGGTGCCTTATCTCGACAAGGCGAAGTTCCCGATCGTCAGCGCCAATGTCGTGCCCAACGACAAGTCCGGCGCCGCAGGCAAGATCAAGCCGTCGATTGTGCTTGAGGTCGGCGGCCAGAAGATCGGCATTGTCGGCGCCGTGACCAACGACACGCCGGAACTCGCCTCTCCCGGCCCCAACATTACCATCGAGGACGACGTCAAGTCGATCACCGCCGAGGTCGAGAAGCTGAAGGCGCAAGGCGTCAACAAGATCATTGCCGTCACCCATATCGGCTACAGGCGCGAGCGCGATGTCATCGCCAAGGTCCCGGGCATCGATGTGGTGGTCGGCGGCCACAGCCATTCGCTTCTGTCCAACACCGACCCGAAGGCTGAAGGCCCCTACCCGACGATGGTCGACAACCCCGACGGCTCCAAGGTGCCTGTGGTGCAGGCCGCGTCCTATTCGAAATATCTCGGCGAATTCAAGGTCGTGTTCGACGACAATGGCAACGTCAAGGAAGCCAGCGGCGACCCGATCTTCCTCGACAAGTCGATCACTCCCGATCCGGCCGTTCTTGCCCGCATCAAGGAGCTTGGCGCGCCGATCGAGGCGCTGAAGAACAAGGAAGTGGCCGAGACCACCGAGGCCATCGACGGCAGCCGCGAAAGCTGCCGCACCAAGGAATGCGCGATGGGCAACCTCGTCTCCGACGCCATCCTCGACCGCGTCAAGGGACAGGGCGTCGAGATCGTCGTCTCGAATGGCGGCGGCCTGCGTGCTTCGATCGACAAGGGCACCGTCACCATGGGCGAGGTGCTGACCGTGCTGCCGTTCCAGAACACGCTGGCGACCTTCCAGATTTCCGGCAAGGATCTGGTTGCCGGGCTGGAAAACGGCGTCAGCCAGGTCGAGGACGGCGGCGGCCGCTTCCCGCAGGTGGCAGGTCTCAAATACTCCTTCGACAAGTCGGTCGCGCCCAATGCCGGCCGAGTCAAGTCGGTCGAGGTGATGCAGAACGGTGCCTGGGCGCCGATCAATCCGGACAAGGACTATCTGGTCGCCACCAACAATTACGTCCGCCAGGGCGGCGACGGCTACAAGGTCTTCGCCGAGAAGGCCAAGAACGCCTATGATTACGGCCCCGGCCTCGAACAGGTGGTTGCCGACTATCTCGCGGCGCACCGGCCCTATACGCCGAAGCTCGACGGCCGCATCACCGAGGTCGCGGCAACCGTAGCGGCTGCCCCGGCCGCCGAGCCGGCAAAACCAGCCGAACCGGCACCTGCTCCAGAGGAACCGGCAAAACCGGCCGAGGCTGCACCGGCGGAGCCGGCGATGCCCGCATTGCCGGCAGGCTCCGGCGACATCACCACCACGCCGCCGACTGTCCCGGCGGAAACCGCCCCGGCAACGCCGGCTCCGGCCGAACCGGCAAAACCGGCCGAAGCCGCACCTGCTCCGGCAAAGCCGGCTGACGCCGCCCCGGCCGAAGCCAGCCATGTCATCGTCGCCGGCGATACCTATTGGGATCTCGCCAAGAAGGCCTACGGCGACGGCGCCAAGTGGAAGGTGATCTCTGAGGCCAACAAAGGCTACGAACCACGCCGGCTTCCTGTCGGCGCGACCTTGACCATTCCGGCGAAGTAACCTCGCTTCGCACTTGCGACCAGCAAAACCCGTCCGGGTAACCGGACGGGTTTTTGGCTTTCAGGGTAAGGTGCGGCCAGACGCGGCATTGAAAACTCGCGCCGCATCGCTAGGTTCGCCCGACATCGTCGGTTTCGCGGTGTCGGGAGACCTTCATGACGCTTTCCACGCCTGTCGACCCCAAAGCCGCGAAAGCGCTCGACCCGCTGCCGGCCGGACATCCGCCGGTAAAGGCAGGCAAGATCGGCGTCATGTTGGTCAATCTCGGCACGCCGGACGGTACCGATTTCAAGCCGATGTGGCGCTATCTCCGCGAATTCCTGTCCGATCCGCGCGTCATCGAACTCAACAAGGCGATCTGGTATCCGATCCTCTACGGCTTGGTGCTGACCACCAGACCGAAGAAGTCCGGCGCCAATTACGCCAGGATATGGAACCGCGAGAGGAACGAGTCGCCGCTGCGCGCCTACACCCGCGCGCAGGGCGAAAAGCTGGCCGCAGCGCTCATCGACCTACCCGATGTCGTGGTCGACTGGGCGATGCGCTACGGCAACCCCTCGACCGCGAGCGTCGCTCAAAGGCTGGTCGAGCAAGGCTGCGACCGCATCCTGTCGTTCCCACTCTACCCGCAATACTCCGCGACCACCACCGCGACCGCCAACGACCAGCTGTTTCGCGCCTTGATGAAGATGCGCCGCGCGCCTGCCGTGCGCAGTGTTCCGCCCTACTATGACGAGCCGGTCTACATCGAGGCGCTCGCCCATTCGATCGAACGGCATCTGGCAACGCTAGACTTCGAGCCCGAGGTGGTCATCACCTCCTATCACGGCATCCCGAAGCCCTATTTCGAGAAGGGCGATCCCTATCACTGCCACTGCCAGAAGACGACACGGCTGTTGCGTGAACGACTGGGGTGGGATGAAAAGAAGCTGATCATCACCTTCCAGTCGCGCTTCGGCGCCCAGGAATGGCTGCAGCCCTACACCGACAAGACGGTCGAGAAACTGGCGAAGGACGGCGTGAAATCGATCGCCATCGTCAACCCAGGCTTTTCCGTCGACTGCATCGAGACGCTGGACGAAATCGGCCGCGAGGCGGCCGAGACCTTCCATCACGCCGGCGGCGAGAAATTCGCCCACATCCCGTGCCTCAACGACAGTGCAGAAGGCATGGCGGTGATCGAGGCGATGGTGCGGCGCGAGCTGTCGGGCTGGGTCTGAGGCCGCCACGTTGCGGCGATCGATCGCCGCAGTTGCGCTATTCCATGCACTAATAATCAACGATCACCTGATTGTAACATTATTGAAACACACCTAAGTGTTTGGTGAAGTCGGTTGCATGGAATCAACGCCATGGCCGGCATCTGAGGGAGATTCAAATGGACTTCAGTGGTTTCGGTATTGCGATTGGTGCGCTTGCCTTTCTGGTATTGGTGCTTCTTATCAAAGGCATCCGGACAATCCCGCAAGGCTATAATTATACGGTGGAGCGCTTTGGTCGTTACACCAAAACACTAAGCCCCGGCCTCAACCTGATCGTGCCGTTCGTCGACCGAATCGGCGCCAAGATGAACATGATGGAGCAGGTGCTCGACGTTCCGAGCCAGGAAATCATCACGCGCGACAACGCCATTGTGGGCGTCGACGGCATCGCCTTCTACCAGATCCTCAATGCGGCCCAGGCCGCCTACCAGGTCGCCGGCCTGGAGAACGCCATCCTCAATTTGACGATGACCAACATCCGTACCGTCATGGGCTCGATGGACCTCGACGAACTGCTGTCGAACCGCGACGCCATCAACGAACGGCTGCTGCGCGTCGTCGACGAAGCGGCGCATCCGTGGGGCATCAAGATCACCCGCGTCGAGATCAAGGACATCAATCCGCCGGCCAACCTCATCGAATCGATGGGCCGTCAGATGACCGCCGAACGCAACAAGCGTGCGCAGATCCTCGCCGCCGAAGGCCTCAAGCAGTCGCAGATCCTCGAGGCCGAGGGCCGCAAGGAAGCCGCCTTCCGCGACGCGGAGGCGCGCGAACGCTCGGCCGAGGCCGAAGCGCGAGCCACCCAGGTTGTATCGGAAGCCATCTCCAAGGGCGACGTGCAGGCACTCAACTACTTCGTGGCGCTGAAATACACTGAAGCGATGGGCAAGATCGGCACCGCCAACAACAGCAAGGTCGTGCTGATGCCGATGGAAGCCTCGGCGCTGATCGGCACGCTCGGTGGCATAAGCGAGATCGCCAGGGAGGTGTTCCGCAGCGAAGGCACCGCCGGCGCCGCCAGGCAGGCCGCCCGCCCTCCGGTGGTTCGCCCAAGCGAGAATTGAGGCTAGCTGAGAACTGAGATCATAGGAGCGCACTCCCATGTTCGACCGCATCATTTCCGAACTTGGTCCGTGGAACTGGATGGTTCTGGGCTTCGTCCTCTTGGTGATGGAGGTCATCGCGCCAGGAATATTCATGCTGTGGATCGGCATCGCCGCATTGGTGATCGGTGTGATTTCCCTGCTCGTCTGGGACGCAAGCTTCTGGGCCTGGGAAGTCCAGGTCCTCGCCTTCCTGGCGCTGTCGCTGGTCTCGGCCTTTGCCGGAAAGAAGCTGGTTGGTGGGCGTAATACCCCTAGCGACCAGCCGCTGCTCAACCGGCGCGGCGCGCAGTTGGTCGGCAGGATGGCAACGCTGGCCGAGCCGATCAAGGACGGTCGCGGCCGCATCAAACTCGGCGACACACTGTGGCGCGTCTCCGGTCCCGACCTGCCGGCCGGCACGCAGGTGCGCGTCGTCAGTTCGGCCGACACCGATCTGGAACTGACCGTCGAGGCAGTTTGACATTTCGAAAGCGCATGGCGCTTTCGATCCGGAAAATCAGGCCGCGTCGCGTAGGGCTTCCCGAACGCGACGCGTCCTTTGATTTTTTCAGGCGGCGCCGATGCGCAGCAGGTCGTGCAGATGAACCAGTCCCACGAGCCGCCTGCCTTCGACCACCATCAGGCTCGTAATGGCCGAATTGTTGATAATCTGCAGCGCCGTCGCCACCAGCGTGTCCGGTGTGGCCGTCTTCGGCTTTTTCGTCATCACCTGATCGACGCTCATTTCCATGAGATTGCTGCCGATGTGACGCCTGATGTCGCCATCGGTGATGATGCCCACCAACGCGCCATCCGCCGTCGCGATCGCCACGCAGCCGAAGCCCTTGTTCGACAATTCGAGGATCGCCTCGCGCATGCCCGTGCCGGAAGCCACCAGCGGCAGCCTTTCGCCGACATGCATGATCTCGTGGATCTGCGTGAGATTGGCGCCGAGCTGGCCGCCGGGGTGGAACGTGCGGAAATGGTCGGGCGTGAAGCCCCGCGCTTCGAGCAGCGCTATAGCCAGCGCATCGCCGACCACCAGTTGCAGCAGGGTCGATGTCGTCGGCGCCAGACCGTGCGGGCAGGCTTCCGGCGCGGACGGCAGGAGCACCACAACGTCGGCCGCGCGCGCCAGCGCCGAGGCCGCGCCCGCGGTAATCGCAATCAGCGGGATCGAGAAGCGCCTGGAATAGGCGACGATTCCCATCAATTCCTTGCTCTCGCCGGACCATGACATGGCGATGATGGCATCGTCTCTGGCGATCATGCCAAGGTCGCCATGATTGGCCTCCGCGGGATGGACGAAGAAGGCAGGCGTGCCGGTCGAAGCCAGACTAGCCGCGATCTTAGTGCCGATATGGCCGCTTTTGCCGACGCCGGTGACTATGACGCGGCCATTGATGCGCGACACCATGTCGACGGCGCGGGCGAAAGGTTCGGCCAGTTCGTTCTCCAGCGCGGCGGCCAATGCCGCCACGCCGGCCTGTTCCGTGGCTACCGTTCTCAGCGCCGAGGCGACCGAAGCCTCCAAAGGCTTCTTTTCTTGGGATCCCGCATGCATGGCTGATGCGATTAGCGCTTTGCCGTTCGCCTGTCCAACAGAATTGCCGTCCAGCCATGTCGTACAGGCACACCTTCAACCCTCCGTTAACCATCCCCGTTTACGGTTCGGTAAGTATGGCGCGCTTGCGCCGCGCAAGCAGTGGTGACGATGTCGCGGGCCCAGCCTCAAGAGAAAAAAGGTCGAACGGGCAGAGCGTTTTGCGCTCTGCTTCTGGCGACGAGCGTGCTCGCTTTGCTGCGGCCAACTGCGCTTCATGCCCAGGAGACCGAGCTGCGCGGCGAAGTTTCGGAATCGGCGATCCTGTCCGACCAGCAGCGCCGGGCCAGGCAATTGAGCAAGGCCAACAGGCAGGTCAAGCCCGCCCCTGCCGACACCGCCCCCACGGGAAACACGCCAACCGCTTATGTGCCGGCCAGCGATGGCGCCTTGCCTGACGACACCGACCCGTCACAGGCCGGCGCAAACAGCATTTTCGACCCGCCGGCGACCATCGACGATTCGTTCGCCGACAAGCCGCCAACCGTCCAGCCACGCCGTCCGTCGACGGCAAAGCAACGCGCCGCCGCGGATGCAGACAAGGCCAAGGACAAAACCAAGGCTGCCGACAAAAAGAAGCCTGGCAAAGCCACGGACCAGACCACCACCGGAACGACTCCGGACGGCACTGCGGCAGGCGACGCCGATCAGGACACAGCCAACCGCCGTGTCCTCACCGTCGGCGGTGTCGACCGACGAAAGCTCGACCCCGGCGCCGAGCGCACCGACGCCATCGAGGGCCAGAAGAAGAAGCTCGAGGACGACCCGTACGCGGCAACCGGCATCAAGGTCGGCTCGTTCCTGCTGCGGCCGACGCTCGAGCAGGGCGTTGCCGTCACGTCGAACGCCGATTCCAGCGCTGGCGGCAAGTCGGCGGTGCTGTCCGAAACGGCGCTGCGTTTCTCCGCCGCCTCCGATTGGCGCGAGAATTCGGCGGTCATCGACGGCTACGGCAATTTCCGCAACACCATTTCGGGCCAGAAGATCAATGAGGCACGCGGCCGTATCCAAGGCACGTACAATGTCGACCTCGACAATGAACTGCGCGCCATCGCCAAGCTCGGCTACGAGATTGCGCCGGAATCGGCCTCCGCGCCCGACGCCATTGCCGGCGTCAAATCGCAGCCGATCCGCCAGACGGTCGACGGCAGCCTCGGCGTCGAGAAGGACGTCGGCAAGATGCGCTTTGCGCTGACCGGCGCCGTCTCCCACGACATCTATGGCGATGCCGAACTTACCGATGGCACCTCGCTGTCGCAGAAGGACCAGGACAACACGCTCTACACCGCAACGTTGCGGACCGGCTATGAAATTTCCCCGGCTCTGACGCCCTTTGCTGAGATTGAGCTCGGCCGCCGGGTATATGACCAACGGATCGACAACAAG
The DNA here is from genome assembly GCF_040324035.1 of Mesorhizobium sp. M0016. Lineage (NCBI taxonomy): Bacteria > Pseudomonadati > Pseudomonadota > Alphaproteobacteria > Hyphomicrobiales > Phyllobacteriaceae > Mesorhizobium > Mesorhizobium sp. M0016. The sequence goes on from NZ_JAMYVM010000001.1 coordinate 454,351, forward strand.
GGCTTCGAGCGCTCTTCGACCCGGCTTGGCGCGCGCGCCGGTATCGAAGTCGACATGGGCGAGAAGCTCAAGGGTGAGTTCTCGGCCGGCTGGCTGAGGGAGGCGATCGACGACAAGAACCTGGAGGCGATTTCGGGAGCCACCATCAATGCCGACCTCAAATGGTCGCCCGAGCGCGGTACCATCATCGGCCTCACCGGGCGAACCACGGTCGAAGGCACGACGAATGCCGGTAAGAGCGGCGACATCCTCTATTCCGGCCGCCTCACCGGCGAGCGGCAGATCCGCGCCGACCTGACCGGCAACGCAGCCCTTGGGCTCGACTGGCGCAATTACACCGGCTCCGACGGCCATGACATGACGCTGAGTGCAGAGGCCGGGCTGACCTGGTGGCTGAACCGCTATGTCGGCCTCACCAGCCGCGCCCGCACCGAAAAGCTGACCAGCAATCTGCCCGGGCGCAACTACACCGCCAACAGCATCTATTTGGGGCTGAAGCTGCAGCGGTAGCTAAAAAGCAGCGCCGCGACGCTCGGACGGCTTCATCTCATCGAGCAGCGTGCGGATGACGCCGGCCATGTTCTCGTTCATGTCGCTGCGCCACAGCGCGAAGGCGACATTGGCCTCGACGAAGCCTTCCGGCGAGCCGCAATCGAAGGTGCGGCCCTGAAAGTGGTAGCCAAAGAAGGGCTGCTGCTTTTCCAGCTTCAGCATCGCGTCGGTGAGCTGGATCTCGTTGCCGGCGCCCTTTTCCTGGCTTTCGAGGATCTTGAAAATCTCGGGCTGCAGGATGTAGCGGCCGTTGATGTAGAGATTGGACGGCGCGGTGCCGGTCTTCGGCTTTTCGACCATCTCGGTGATGCGGAAGCCGTGATGCGTGTCCTCGCCGCGGCCGACAATGCCATATTTGTGGGTTTCGGCCGGATCGCATTCCTGCACCGCGATGATGTTGTTGCCGGTCTCCTCGTAGAGCTCGACCATGGCCTTCGTGCAGCTCTTCTCCGACTGCATGATCATGTCGGGCAGCAACAGCGCGAAGGGTTCGTCGCCGACCAGTTCGCGGGCGCACCAGACGGCGTGGCCGAGCCCCATCGGCACCTGCTGGCGGGTGAACGAGGTCTGCCCCGGCGCCGGCTGCAGCCGCTGCAAGCGGGCCAGCTGATCGTCCTTGCCGCGCTGTGCCAGCGTATCATAGAGCTCGAACTGGATATCGAAATGGTCTTCTATGACCGCCTTGTTGCGGCCGGTGACGAAGATGAAATGTTCGATGCCGGCCTCGCGCGCCTCATCGACGACATACTGGATGACCGGCCGGTCGACGACGGTCAGCATCTCCTTGGGAATGGCCTTGGTGGCCGGGAGAAACCGTGTGCCGAGACCGGCGACCGGGAAAACTGCCTTGCGAACTCGCTTCATGCGTCAATTATCCGTTTGAGGGCGTGCCCGGCAATCCCGCCTCGCGACATTTTCGCGCCGGAATTGTGGATTATCGGGCCATTGAGGGAAACATCAACCGGTAAAGCATCCAGGTGTCTTTTCGTTCCAGGCGCCGCCTATGGTAAACCAATTGCTAACCCGGTTCGGCGATGAATGGTCTTTCCTGAGATAGAGAAAGGGGAAAATATGTCCGTTCGCAGTGCCGCAAAACTCTTTACCAGCGTGCTGACGGCGGCCAGCCTCTCGCTCGCCTTGCTGATGCCGGCCGGACCGGCCTTCGCCGATGCCGGTTTTCGGCAATGGGTCGCCGGCTTCCGCGCCACGGCCGTGGCGGGCGGCGTTTCCGGCGGGGTCTACGACCGAGCGTTCCGGGGCATCAATGAGCCCGACCCGGTGGTGCTGGAAAAGGCACGCACCCAGCCCGAATTCACCGCACCTGCCTGGGACTATTTCGACAACCGCGTCCACGACCAGTCCGTTGCCGTCGGCCAGCAGATGGCCAAGAAATGGAAGCCGTGGCTGGAACGGATCGAGGCGAGGTTCGGCGTCGACCGCTACATCCTGCTCGCCATCTGGTCGATGGAATCGAATTATGGCGAGATCCTCAAGCGCGACGACATCATGCGCAATGTCATCCGCTCGCTGGCAACCCTCGCCTATGGCGACCCGAAGCGTTCGAAATTCGCCCGCACCCAATTGGTCGCCGCGCTGAAAATCCTGCAGACCGGCGACATCGACGAAAGCCACCTGATGGGCTCCTGGGCCGGCGCCATGGGCCAGACCCAGTTCATCCCGACCAGCTACCAGCATTATGCCGTCGACATGGACGGCAACGGCAAGCGCGACATCTGGAATTCGGTCCCCGATGCGTTGGCGACATCAGCCAATCTGCTGAAGAAGAATGGCTGGCAGGGCGGCAAGACCTGGGGCTACGAGGTCACCATTCCGGCGGGCAAACTGCCGGCCGGCTCGAAGACATTGGCGCAGTGGCAGGCGCTCGGCGTCGCCAGGGCCAATGGCAAGCCGTTCAAGAACGCAACCGACAAGGCGACCCTGAAAGTGCCGGACGGCCGCGGCGGACCGGCCTTCCTGATGATCAAGAACTTCTCCGTCATCAAGGCCTACAACAACGCCGACAAATATGCCCTGGCCGTCGGCCTTCTTGCCGACGAAATCGCCGGCTCTAATGGTCTGGTGCAGGACTGGAAGCGGCCTTTCACCAAACTGTCCTTCGAGGAAAGGCAGGAGTTGCAGAAGCGGCTTTCGCAGCACGGACTTTACGACGGCAAGTTCGACGGCAAGATCGGTGACGGTACGAAAACCGCCATCATGACCTATCAGGCAACGGTCGGCTTGACCCAGGACGGGTATCCGAGCATGGAAGTGCTCAAATGGCTCAGAAAGAAATAGAGCCGGCGACGGCAGCGCGCATCTGTGACGCGCAAGGGATGCCGTAGCATCGGTCTGTGCATGATCCCCTGCGAGGGCCATGCACCAAGGGATGGAGAGGGTGCTTGGTTTCGGCAACGCGTATCCGTGTGATCGTTTTCCGCTTGCCGATCCTCGTTCTGGCCATCGTTGTCCTGGCGACGGGACTCGCCGGCACTTTCCACACACCGGCTTTGGCGCAGGAACAACCGCAGAACCGCGGCTGGTCGCTGCGCGACCTTCTGTTCCCGCGCCGCAGCGAACGCATCGAGCCGCCGCTCGACGTCCGCAAGGCAAAGCCGAAGGTCAAGAAGAAGCCCCGTGCACCCGTTGAACCTTCCGCTCCGATTGTCGAGAAGACACCGGATGCCCGCGTCGTTCTGGTGATCGGCGATTTCATGGCCAACGGCCTGGCCGAAGGCCTCGAAACAGCCTTTGCCGACAATGCCAACGTCAGGATCGTCGAGCGCGCCAACGGTTCTTCGGGTTTCGTGCGCGATGATGTCTACAACTGGCCCGAACAGGTCAAATCGCTGGTCGAGACCGAGAAGCCCGCCGCCGTGGTCGTCATGCTGGGCTCCAACGACCGCCAGCAGATGCGCGTCAACGATGTGCGCGAGCAGCCGCGCTCCGAGAACTGGACCAAGGAATACGAACGCCGGACCGAAGCCTTGGGAAAGGCACTGGCGGCGACCAAGGTGCCTTATCTGTGGGTCGGCATGCCAGCCTTCAAGACGCCGAAGATGACCTCCGACATGCTGGCATTCAACGACATCTACCACTCGGCTGCCGAGAAGAACGGCGGCGAATTCGTCGATGTCTGGGATGGGTTCGTCGACGAGAACGGCGCCTTTGTCTCGACCGGCCCCGACATTAACGGCCAGGCCGTGCGGCTGCGCTCCGACGACGGCATCAACGTCTCGAAAGCCGGCAAGCGAAAGCTCGCCTTCTACACCGAAAAGCCGCTGGCCAAGATCCTCGGCCTGGCAGCGCCGGGAAGCGTGGTGACGGCTGCCGCACCGGCCGGCGCCCCGGTCGAGGCGCCGTCGCTGCCCGCCGCCCCGATCGTGGTCGACCGCACCGTTCCAATGCTGCTCAACGATCCGGCGCTCGACGGCGGGACCGAGCTTCTCGGTGCGGCGGCGGCGCCGAAAGCCAATCCGGATCTGCCCGGCGAAAAACTAATCCTCGAAGGCAAGGCGCCCGAGGCCTCGCCCGGTCGCGCCGACGACTTCTCCTGGCCGCCCAAGGCCGCTGCCGCGACGGATACGACGACGGCGATCAACCGTTAACGGGGGAGTACCGTCGACCCCATCAGCGCTTCATCGATCGAGCGCGCGGCCTGGCGGCCTTCGCGGATCGCCCACACAACCAGCGACTGGCCGCGGCGCACATCACCTGCGGCGTAGAGCTTGTCGACGCTGGTCTTGTAGTCGCGATCGTTGGCTTCGACATTGCGGGAACGGCGGCTGTCGGTGGTGATTTTCATCTCACCGTCCAGCTCTTTCGCGACGCCGGCGGCAGCCGGTCCGGCAAAGCCGATGGCGATGAAGGCGAGGTCTGCACGGATGACGAATTCGGTGCCGGGGATAGGCTTGCGCTTCTCGTCGACTTCGCAGCATTTGACGCCGGTCAGCTGGCCGTCCTCGCCGATGAATTCGAGCGTCGCCACCTGGAATTCGCGCTCCGCACCTTCGGCCTGTGAGGACGAGGTGCGCATCTTGGTCGCCCAGTAAGGCCAGACCGAAAGCTTGTCTTCCTTCTCCGGCGGCTGCGGGCGGATGTCGAGCTGGGTGACACGCACCGCGCCCTGGCGGAAGGCGGTGCCGACGCAGTCGGACGCGGTATCGCCGCCGCCGACGACGACGACATGCTGGCCGCCGGCGATGATCGGATGCGACGGCCAGGCCACCGACTGGATCGGCTCGCCGCCGACGCGACGGTTCTGCTGCACCAGATAGGGCATGGCGTCATAGACGCCGCCGAGATCGTCGCCCGGAATATTGGCCGGACGCGGCGATTCCGAACCGCCGCAATAGAGCACCGCATCATATCCGGCGAGCAACTCTGCCACCGGCTTGTCGACGCCGACATTGACGCCGCAATGGAAGGTCACGCCCTCGCCCTGCATCTGCTCGATGCGGCGGTCGATATAGTGCTTCTCGATCTTGAAGTCGGGAATGCCGTAGCGCATCAGCCCGCCGGGACGGCTCTCACGCTCATAAACGCTGACCTCGTGGCCGGCGCGGCCAAGCTGCTGCGCCGCCGCCATCCCTGCCGGGCCGGAGCCGATGACAGCGACCCGCTTGCCCGTCTTCTTCTCTGGCGGATAAGGCCGGATATGGCCGGTTTCATAAGCCTTGTCGGCGATTGCCTGTTCGACAGTCTTGATGGCAACCGGAATGTCCTCGAGGTTCAGCGTGCAGGCTTCCTCGCAGGGCGCGGGGCAGATGCGGCCGGTGAACTCGGGGAAATTGTTGGTCGAATGCAGGTTGCGGATCGCATTGTCCCAGTCGCCATTGTAGACGAGGTCGTTCCAGTCCGGGATCTGGTTGTGGATCGGGCAACCGGTCGGCCCGTGGCAGAACGGGATGCCGCAATCCATGCAGCGCGCCGCCTGTTTCTCGACCTCCTTGTCCGACATCGGCAGCGTGAATTCACGAAAATGCCGGATGCGGTCGGAGGCCGGCTGGTACTTGTGCACCTGCCGGTCGATTTCGAGAAAGCCTGTTACCTTGCCCATAGTCCAGTTCCTGCTGTCCAGATGGTGCGGTTTTCGCACCCGTTAACCCCTTGAGGCAGCCGTGGCAACCTTGCATCCGAGGTCAAACTGTCGCTGAAAGTTCCGCCGGGAAGCCTGCGCCTCCCGGCAAGTCGAAAAACCTATTCCGCCGCCACGCCCATGCGCATGCGTTCCATCTCGATCAGCGCGCGGCGGTATTCGACCGGCATGATCTTGCGGAATTTCGGCCGGAAGGTCGTCCAGTCGTCGAGTATCTCGCGGCCGCGTACCGAACCGGTGAAATGGACGTGGTTCGAGATAAGCTGGTAAAGCCGTTCCTCGTCATGGGTGGTCATGTCGCCCGAGACGTCGACGCGACCCTTGTGGTCGAGGTCACCGCCATGATGCAGCAGCCTTTCCATCAGATCGTCTTCTTCCGGAACCGGCTCCAGCTCGACCATCGCCATGTTGCAGCGCGCGGCGAAATCGCCGGCCTCATCCAGAACATAGGCCACGCCGCCCGACATGCCGGCAGCGAAGTTGCGACCGGTCTGGCCGATGACGACGACGATGCCGCCGGTCATGTATTCGCAGCCATGATCGCCGACGCCTTCAACGACGGCGGCGACGCCCGAATTGCGCACCGCGAAGCGCTCGCCGGCGACACCTGCGAAATAGGCCTCGCCCTCGGTCGCGCCATAGAGGACGGTGTTGCCGACGATGATCGATTCCGCCGCGACGATCCTGGACTCCTCCGGCGGCCGGATGACGATGCGTCCGCCCGACAGGCCCTTGCCGACATAGTCGTTGGCCGCACCGACGAGATCGAACGAGATGCCGCGCGCCAGGAAGGCGCCGAACGACTGGCCGGCGGTGCCGGTCAGCTTCACCTGGATCGTGTCCTCGCGCAGGCCCTTGTGCCTGAAGCGCTTGGCGACTTCGCCCGACAGCATGGCGCCCGTGGAGCGATCGACATTGCGGATGTCGACCTCGATCTTGACCGGCTGCTTGCTTTCGAGCGCGGGCTTCGCCAGTTCGATCAGCTTGCGATCGAGTACATCGTCGATCGGGTGTTTCTGCCGTTCGGTCCAGTGCACCGCCTCATGCGGCGCGTCCGGCTTGAAGAACATCTTGCCGAAATCGAGCCCACGCGCCTTCCAATGCTGGATCATCTCGCGCTTTTCCAGCAGGTCGCTGTCGCCGATGATCTGGTCGATATGGGTGTAGCCCATCTCGGCCAGCAGTCCCCTCACCTCTTCCGCAACATAGAAGAAGAAGTTGATGACATGCTCGGGCGTGCCCTTGAAACGCTTGCGCAGAACCGGATCCTGCGTCGCGACGCCGACCGGGCAGGTGTTCAAGTGGCACTTGCGCATCATGATGCAGCCGGCCGCGATCAGCGGCGCGGTCGAGAAGCCGAACTCGTCGGCACCGAGCAGCGCACCGATGATGACGTCGCGCCCCGTGCGCAAGCCGCCATCGACCTGCAGCGCAACGCGCGAGCGCAGCCCGTTCAGCACCAGCGTCTGGTGCGTCTCGGCTAGGCCCATTTCCCACGGGCTGCCGGCATGCTTGAGCGAGGTCAGCGGCGACGCGCCGGTGCCGCCATCATAGCCCGATATGGTGATGTGGTCGGCGCGTGCCTTGGCGACGCCGGCCGCAACCGTACCGACACCGACTTCCGACACCAGCTTCACCGAGACATCGGCCGCCGGGTTGACGTTCTTCAGATCGTAGATCAGCTGCGCCAGATCCTCGATCGAATAGATGTCGTGATGCGGCGGCGGCGAGATCAGGCCGACGCCAGGCGTCGAGTGCCGGACCTTGGCGATGGTGGCGTCGACCTTGTGGCCGGGCAGCTGGCCGCCCTCACCGGGCTTGGCGCCCTGCGCGACCTTGATCTGCATGACATCGGAATTGACGAGATACTCGGCGGTGACGCCAAACCGCCCCGAGGCGACCTGCTTGATCGCCGAACGTTCGGGGTTCTTGCCGCCGCCGGGCAGCGGCAGATAGCGGTCTGCCTCTTCGCCGCCCTCGCCGGTGTTCGACTTGCCGCCGATCTGGTTCATGGCGCGCGCCAGCGTCGTGTGTGCCTCGCGCGAGATCGAGCCGAACGACATCGCCCCGGTCGAGAAGCGCTTGACGATGTCGGCCGCCGACATCACGTCCTCTATCGCCACCTTCTTGCGGCCGGTCTCTTCCGAAAGCTTGATCCTGAACAGGCCGCGTATGGTCTGGGCACGGGCCGTCTCACTGTCAATCTGCGCGGAATACTCCTTGAACGTCTCCCACGAGCCCTGGCGCACGGCGTGCTGCAAGGTGGCGACGGCGTCGGGCGACCACATATGGGCTTCGCCGCGCATGCGGTACATGTACTCGCCGCCGACCTCGAGGCTGTTGCGCAGCACCGGATCGTTGCCGAAACCGTCGGTGTGGCGGCTGAGCGTCTCAGCCGCCACCTCGTCCAGGCCGACACCTTCGATCAGCGTCGCTGTGCCGGTGAAGTACTTCTCGACGAAATCTGACTTCAGCCCGATGGCGTCGAATATCTGCGCGCCGCAATAGGACTGGTAGGTGGAGATGCCCATCTTCGACATCACCTTGAGGATGCCCTTGCCGATCGACTTGATGTAGCGCGAGACCACCTCGTAGGCGTCGACCTCAGCCGGCAGTTCGCCACGCTTGTGCATGTCGAGCAGCGTATCGAAGGCAAGGTAGGGGTTGATCGCCTCGGCGCCGTAGCCGGCGAGACAGCAGAAATGATGCACTTCGCGCGGCTCGCCGGATTCGACAACCAGGCCGACCGCGGTGCGCAGACCCTTGCGGATCAGATGGTGGTGCACCGCAGCCGTCGCCAGCAGTGCCGGAATGGCGATACGGTCGGGACCGACCTGGCGGTCGGACAGGATGATGATGTTGTAGCCGCCGGCGACAGCGGCTTCCGCCCGCTCGCACAGACGTTCGACCGCGCCCTGCATGCCGGACGCGCCCTCGCTCGACCCGTAGGTGATATCGATGGTCTTGGTGTCGAAACGGTCTTCCGTGTGGCCGATCGAGCGGATCTTTTCCAGATCGCCATTGGTCAGGATCGGCTGGCGCACTTCGAGCCGCTTGCGGCGCGAATTGCCAACCAGGTCGAAGATGTTCGGCCGCGGCCCGATGAAGGACACCAGGCTCATCACCAGTTCCTCGCGGATCGGGTCGATCGGCGGGTTGGTGACCTGGGCGAAATTCTGCTTGAAGTAGGTGTAGAGCAGCTTCGACTTGTCCGACATCGCCGAGATCGGCGTGTCCGTGCCCATCGAACCCACCGCTTCCTGGCCGGTGGTCGCCATCGGCGACATCAGCAGCTTGGTGTCTTCCTGGCTGTAGCCGAACGCCTGCTGGCGATCGAGCAGGCTGACATCCTTGCGCAGCGCGCGCGGCTCGACCGGCTTCAGATCCTCGAGGATCAGCTGCGTGTTGTTGAGCCAGGTCTTGTAGGGATGCCTGGTGGCGATCTCCGACTTGATCTCCTCGTCGGAAATGATGCGGCCTTTGGCGAGGTCGATCAGAAGCATGCGGCCGGGCTGCAGCCGCCACTTCTTGACGATCCTCTCCTCCGGCACCGGCAGCACGCCGGCCTCTGACGCCATGATGACGCGGTCGTCGTCGGTGACGATGTAGCGCGCCGGGCGCAGACCGTTGCGGTCGAGCGTGGCGCCGATCTGGCGACCGTCGGTGAAGGCGACCGCGGCCGGCCCGTCCCACGGCTCCATAAGGGCTGCGTGGTATTCGTAGAAAGCCTTGCGGTCGGCATCCATCAGCTTGTTGCCGGCCCAGGCTTCCGGGATCAGCATCATCATGGCGTGGCTGAGGCTGTAGCCGCCCTGGAATAGGAATTCGAGCGCATTGTCGAAGCACGCCGTGTCGGACTGGCCGTCATAGGAGATCGGCCACAGCTTGGAGATGTTGTTGCCGAACAGTTCGGAATCGACCGAGGCCTGGCGCGCCGCCATCCAGTTGTTGTTGCCGCGCACCGTGTTGATCTCGCCATTATGCGCGACCATGCGGTAGGGGTGCGCCAGCTTCCAGGACGGGAAGGTGTTGGTCGAGAAGCGCTGGTGGACAAGGATCAGCGCGGTCTCGAAACGCGGATCCGACAAATCCTTGTAATAGGCGCCGACCTGGTAGGCCAGGAACATGCCCTTGTAGACAATGGTACGCGCCGATAGCGACACACAGTAGGCGCCGATATCCTTGTTGTTGTTCTCGGCGTAGATACGGCCGGAAATCACCTTGCGCAGCAGGTACAGCCTGGCCTCGTATTCCTCGTCATCTGGAATGTCCGATGTGCGGCCGATGAAGACCTGGCGATGGAACGGTTCGGAGGCCGCAATATCGGGCGCCTTCGACAGCGATGAATTGTCGACTGGCACGTCGCGAAAGCCTAAAAGCGGCAGCCCTTCTGACAGCGCCGATTCGGCGATGATCTCTTCGATATGGGCGCGCAGTGCCGCATCCTGCGGCATGAACCAGTGGCCGACGCCGTATTGGCCTGCCGCCGGCAGTTCGACGCCCTGGGCCGCCATCTCTTCGCGGAAGAAATGATCGGGAATCTGCACCAGCACGCCGGCGCCGTCGCCCATCAGCGGATCGGCGCCGACAGCGCCGCGATGCGTCAGGTTTTCGAGCACGAAGAGCCCGTCCTTGACGATCTGGTGCGACTTCACGTTCTTCATGTTGACGATGAAGCCGACGCCGCACGCGTCATGCTCGTTGCGCGGATCGTAGAGACCCTGCGCGGCCATACCGTTGCCGGTCAGGCCGTTGGTGGTTCGGCCTTCTTTGGTCAGAACGGTATTTTTAACGGCTGCCGCTTTCGTCTGCGCGGCCTGGCCGATAATCGCAGATGGCGTCAGTTCCGTCATCGTCCTGTCCTCCGTTCCGGCCCCTTGCACGTCTAGCATTTGGGGCGCTGGTCTACCTTGGGAAGCGACTGGCTTCCGCTCTCATTCTTGCGGCACGTCTTTTCGAAATCCTTGGCGGACCGTGCGGTGCACCGCCGGTTCGTATCCGGTATCGTACAGGCCACAGCCGAGCCGTCTACCCGTCGCTCGCGGCAACGGCCGGAGTGGCCCAAATGATACGCCAATCCAGCCTGACTTGTGCGACAAAATAAGACAGCACTACTGTCCTAAATTTTTATGGCAGAAATCCTGGGCGCACACAAGACCGATTCACCAAATTCTTGGACGTTTGGCGACAGAAAATTACGTCGGGCGCTGTTGAAACGAAATTTCGGTCCCGGCACTCCTTCGTGATCGCCTTTGGCTTTAGCGCTTTTTCAGCCCTTGGCCCTTGCGCGTCAAACCCCGAAACGGCCATGGTCGCGCTCTTGTCGCAACCAGACTTTCTCAACCAGGCAGGGACTTTCCTGATGTTCTTTGCATCCGACAACTGGGCGGGCGTCCATTCCAACATTGCCGCCGGGCTGTCAGCCAATGCTGGCGGCTTTTCGACCGCCTATGGCGATGGCGATCTCGACCGCGCCGTCTACCAGCGTTTCAGCGAGATCTTCGAACGCGAGGTCGCGGTGTTCTTCGTCGCTACCGGCACGGCGGCCAACTCGCTGTCCCTGGCCGCTTACAACAAGCCCGGCGGCATTTCCTTTGCGCACCGCGAATCGCACATCATCGAGGACGAATGCGGCGCGCCGGAATATTTCAGCGGCGGCTCGCGTCTCCATGCTGTCGACGGCGCCCTGGGCAAGATCGATCCGCACAATCTTGAACGCGCCGTCGCCCGTTTCGCACCCGAAATCGTCCATTGGGGACGCCCGACGGCCGTCTCGATCACCCAATCGACCGAAGTCGGCACAGTGTACGGGCTCGACGACATTTCCACCATTTCGGAGATCGCCAAACGCTTTTCCCTGCCGCTGCATATGGACGGCGCCCGTTTTGCCAACGCATTGGTCGCGCTTGAGACGACGCCGGCCGAAATGACCTGGAAGCGCGGCGTCGATATCGTCTCGTTCGGCGGCACCAAGAACGGCTGCTGGTGCGCCGAAGCGGTGGTGCTGTTCGATCTAGACCGCGCCAAGGAGCTGTCCTTCCTGCGCAAGCGCGCCGCACAGCTGTTCTCCAAGTCGCGCTTCATCGCAGCGCAGTTCGACGCCTACTTCACGGACGGCCTGTGGCTGGACATGGCCCGTCATGCCAATGCCATGGCCGCGCGCCTGGCGGCTGCGATCGAGGATTCGGCAACGGCTAAGCTCGCCTGGTTGCCGCAGGCCAACGAGGTGTTCGCGGTGATGAAAAAGGCGGAAGCCGAAAGGCTGCAATCCGTCGGCGCCGCCTTTTACGACTGGCACAGGCCGCGCGGCTTCGACGGCCATGTCGGCGACGACGAGTTGCTCTATCGCTTCGTCACGAGCTTTGCCACGACTTCAGATGAGGTCGATCGCTTCGGCCAGATGATCGCCTGACCCGCGAGACCGCGCCAATGACAAAGCCACCTGTCGGCTCAACCATGCGGCTGGTTCGCCCGGCGCCAAACGTGCTTGGCTTCTACGATGGCCGCGTTGACGGCGTTCGCGCCTGGTCGGACGAGCCGAACTGGCTGGACGACGGCGCCTATGCCCTCGGCATCTGCACCTATGCGATCGTCGATGGTTCGCAGGCGCTTGTCTACGACACGCATATTTCGCTGCCTCACGCGCGCTTCGTCAGGCAGACGCTCGAAGACATGGGCGCAACATCGATCCGGGTCGTGCTCAGCCACTGGCATGACGATCATATTGCCGGCAATGAGGTGTTTCAGGATTGCGAGATTATCGCCAACACGCTCACCGCCTCGGCGCTCGCGAACAACCGGGCTGAGATCGAAAGCGGTGTTCCACCGATCAAGCCTCTCGTGCTGCCGAACAGGACCTTCGCAGGCAGTCTTGACCTCGCCGTTGGATCGATCGCCGTCGAACTGCGTCAGGTCGAAATCCACAGCCATGACGGCACGGTGCTGTTCATGCCCGAAACCGGCCTGCTCCTGGCGGGCGACACGCTCGAGGATCCGATCACCTATGTCAGCGAGGCGGATCGGCTGGCGCAACATCTGGTCGATCTCGAACGCATGGCCGGCTGGTCGATAGACCGCATCTTGCCCAATCACGGCTCGCTCGAAGCGATTGAGCGAGGCGGCTACGACAAAGGCCTCATCGCCGCGACGCAAGCCTATGTCCAAAAACTGCTTCGCTGCCGGCGTGAGCCTGATCTTGCGAAGCAGGATCTGAAAACCTTCGGCGCCGACATGTTCGCCACCGGCGAGGTCGAGTACTTCGCGCTGTACGAGCCCGTCCACCGGCAAAACGTCGAGGCCGTTCTCGCAACCGGCACCGGTGGCTAAGCAAGGAAAGGCCGCGCCAAAAGCTCAAGGCCAAGCAAGATCAGGAAAATCAGAAACCAGCGCCGGAAGGTCGCCGGGCTGATCCGCTGCCGGAGCAACTGTCCGAGCCACATGCCGAGCAAGGCCGGCGCAACCGCCAGCGACGACATGGCGACATGCCCGACCTGGAACGCGCCGTGCGAGGCAAGGCCGGCAGCGAGCGCGATCGTCGACACGGTGAAGGACAGGCCGAGCGCCTGGATCAGATCGTCACGGCTCAAGCCCAGCGCCTGAATGTAAGGTACAGCGGGCACGACGAACACGCCGGTGCCGCCGGTGACGAGGCCGGTAAGGAAACCGACGATGGGCGACGACCAGCGCTCGGCTGACGCGGGAACCGTCAACTGCCGCGCCAGCAGCGTATAGACGGCATAGACGATCAGCGCCGCCCCGAGGCCGGCCGTCGTCCATTTGACATTGTCGCTGGCCAGCAGCCATGAGCCGGCCAGCGTGCCGGCGACGATGCCGACCATCATCAGCCACAGCCGCCTGAGGATCCATCCGAAGCTCGGGCCGGCAAACAGCTGCCAGATATTGGTGACGAAGGACGGCACGATCAGCAGCGAAGCCGCGGCGACCGGCGGCATGATTGTGCCCAGCAGCCCCATCGCCAACGTCGGCAGTCCCATACCGGTAACGCCCTTGACGATGCCGGCCAGCAGGAAGGTCACCGCAATGGTTGCCGTTAGGGCCAGGGAAAAATCAGCCGAGAGATCAGACATCGCCCTTCATGGGAAGACGGCGCCCGCCGCAAAAGAGCCAGAACTCTTCGGTTGGGGTGACAGAGGCTGCGGCGAAAAAAAGCGGCGCCTCGCGGCGCCGCTTTCGTCTCGGGAGGAGACGCTTTTAACCTTGGGCGTTGTGACGCCGCCGTCTTGATCACGCGGCGTTCTTGGCCTCGATCTGCTTGGCGTTGGCCGAAGAGGCGGTAATCGCGATCTTGCGCGGCTTCAGCTCCTCGGGGATGTTGCGCTTAAGGTCGACGAAAAGCAGGCCGTTCTTCAGCGTGGCGCCGACGACCTCGACATGGTCGGCAAGCTGGAAGCGGCGCTCGAACGAACGCGAGGCAATGCCGCGGTAGAGCAGCTCGGAGCCTTCGCCATTGCCCTCTTCATTGCGCTCACCCTTGACGGTCAGCACGTTGCGGTGGGCTTCGATCGAAATCTCTTCGTCCGAGAAGCCGGCAACCGCCATCGAGATGCGATAGGCGTCCTCGCCGGTGCGCTCGATGTTGTAGGGCGGATAGGTCTGCGCGCCATCGGGCTGGGCCAGCGAGTCGAGCATGGTGAACAGGCGGTCGAAGCCGACGGTCGAGCGATAGAGCGGGGAAAAATCAACGTGACGCATGAGGTGTTCTCCTGTTGAGCAACATGTTTGCGTGTGGCCGGTGCGAAACCCTGGAAAGGCGTTTCGGGTGGACCAGCAGCCCCGACATCGGCGGCTGCATCCGACATTTGGGGAGCGCAAAAGCGCATTTCAAGGATTTTTGAAGAGCGCCAATCGAGGCGTCGATGAACGGCAGATGAACCGCTGCTTCGGCGCCCGTTCAGCCGGCCGGCGCTAGAGTGCCCCCAGGATAAAGAACCAGGCGGCGCCGGATGAAAGCGCCGCGACGAGGCCGACCGGGTGTAACGTCCCTTCCTCCCGGATCGACAGAGGCCGGAAGCACGCCGCCGCAGGCTGCTTCCGGCCTTGCTTGTCGTTCGTCCGCCCCCTTGGCGTCCTCCCTTTGCTTTTCATCCATTGGCGTCTATCACCGTGCCGACGCCCTGCCGGGTGAGACACCACGAAGACGCAAGCGCCTAATGACGGATCTCTTCCATCCCACGCCAGGCAATCCGCCGCCGCAAAATGTCGCCGGCGGCTTTTTCACCACGCGCGACGGCAAGAAGATCCGCTACGGCCTGTTTGCCGCGGTCACTCGGCCGCTGAAAGGCACCGTCGTGCTGCTGCCCGGCCGCAACGAGTGCATCGAGAAGTATTTCGAAACCATCCGCAACCTGACCGACCGCGGCCTCGGCGTCGCCACGCTCGACTGGCGCGGCCAGGGCGATTCCGACCGGCTGATCGCCGATCCGCAACGCGGCTATGTCCGCTCTTTCTACGATTACACCGGCGACCTCGAACAGTTCTTCGAGGATATCGTGCTGCCCGACTGCCGCGGCCCGTATTACATCCTCGCCCATTCGATGGGCGCCGTGATCGCGCTGCTCGCGGCGCCGTCGATGGTCAACCGGGTGCGTCGCATGGTGCTGATTGCGCCTTTCCTGACGGTGCCCGACTCGCCCGTGTCGGCAAAAACCGCGCGCCGCGTCTGCTCGGTATTGTGCTTTCTCGGCCTCGGCCGGCTCTACGCCGCCTGGGGTCCGCGTCCCAGGGAAACCCTGCCCTTCGCCCTCAACAAGGTGACATCGGACCCCGGGCGCTATCAGCGCAACACGAAAATCTACGAGCACTATCCGCAACTGGCGCTCGGCGGGCCGACGATCCGCTGGCTGCAGGCGGCAATCAAGGCAGGCGAAGCCATCAGTGAGCCCGACTTCATAGCCAGGATCCAGGTGCCGCTGCTGATGATCGCCGCCGGCGCCGATCAGGTCGTCTCGACCAAGGCCGTGGAAGCCTATGCCAGGCGTCTGCGCCTCGGCTCGCTGCTGATGATCGATGGCTCGAAACACGAGATCCTGCAGGAGGCCGATGTCTATCGCGAGCAGTTGCTCGCCGCCTTCGACGCCTTCATACCCGGCAACGACGACCCGACAGCCTGATGCCGCCGGCGCTGCATGTTGCGGCGCCTTGAGCTTGCGTCGCCTGCTGACAGCCTTCTGTCAGGAGCAGCGCCGGCAGCACCCAAAGAGCTAAAGATTCTGACAGCCGGTGCCGCCCCGGAATGCTCATCTCTCCGGGTCGAACCGAACGCCAAGGAGATGACGTCATGACCGAGAAAACCTGCGCTGCCTGCGATTGCCAGCTGGACGCCAACCCGATCCGCGTCAAGGTCGGCGGCAAGACCGTCGAGGTCTGCTGCGAGGAATGCGCGATTGCGCTGAACGAAGCCGGCGCCTCAGTGGCCGGCGCCGGCAACGGGGAAGCCTGAGCGATGCGCCCCGATCATGCAGCGCAATGCCTCGCACATCAGCCGACAACTCAAACCGCGACGTTCCGGCGGTCCTTGCGGACACAAGGCATCGCGGCGGCCAACTGGATCGGCCGTCAACTGGAAAGGCGCCGAAGCCGCCTTGCCTTGCTCGAAATGACCGACGAACAGCTCAAGGACATCGGACTGTCGCGCAGCGACGCTCACTGCGAATACATGCGCCGTTTGTGGGACTGAGCCATGGCCGTACGAAGGGCCCGACAGGTGAAGTCTCCTGACAGGTTTGGACAAGCCAATCGCCTAATGTGCCGGAGCAGCTTTCGGCGCAAGGGTAGAATGCAACGGCCATGTCTCAGCTCACCATGTCGCAGTTCACGGTACAGACGCTTCTGGACACCGGCACCGTCAGGGTGAGGGATGTCCTCTGCAGCGGCGAATGCCGGCACAAGAGCGAAGAAGAGTGCACCGCTGCCACGCATCTTGTGTTTCCCTATCGCGGCGTCTTCGTGCGCCATGTCGGCCGCAACGATGCGGTCGCCGAAGCCAACCAGTTGTTGTTCTTCAACAACGCCGAAGGCTACCGGATCAGCCATCCCGTCGAGGGTGGCGATTCCTGCCTCGATCTCGTTGTCGAGGAGGCGCAACTGCAGGAGTTGACGCCGAAGGAGCAGTTGCGCTCGGGCAGCGCCGTGGCGTTTCGTCGTCAGCGCCGCCGCATCGACCCGCGGGCTCAGGCGCTGGTGGCGGTGCTGCGCCACAGCCTGAGCCGCAACATTGCCGAAACGCTGGAGGCCGAAACCCTGGCGCTGACGCTGGTGCGGCGCTCCCTCGGCGAGCGCACCTCGCATTCCGCCGGCGCCAGCGCTGGCCGGCAGAAGCTGGTCGATCGCGCCAAGCTCGTCCTGTCCTCGGATCTTTCGCGGCGCTGGACGCTGGCCGAGATCGCCGCTGAAGTCGGGGTATCACCGGTTTATCTCACGCAGGTTTTCCAGCAGGTCGAGGCGATGCCGCTCTATCGCTACCATCTGCGCCTGCGGCTGGCGCGCGCGCTCGACCTGCTTGGCCGCTACGACAATCTGACCACGCTCGGCCTGGACCTCGGCTTCTCCAGCCACAGCCATTTCAGCTCAGCGTTCAGGCAGGTCTACGGGCGAACGCCGGCGGAATTCCAGCGCTCGATCAAGCCGCGCTGATCGGGTCGACTATCAGCCCCGCAGGGCTGCCATTGCAGCCGCATGAAGCTCCGGCGTTGCGGCGGCCAGGATGTCGCCGCCCTTTTCCGCCGGACCGCCCTCGAATGTGGTGACGACGCCGCCGGCCTTTTCGATGATCGGGATCAGCGCCACGATGTCGTAGGGTTTCAATCCGGGATCGGCGACGATGTCGACGCTGCCCGAGGCAATCATGGCAAAGGCGTAGCAATCGGCGCCGTAGCGGGCGAGCTGGATCTGTTTCTCGAACGCGTCGTAGCGGGTGCGCGCCTCGCCCTTGAAAAGCGCCGGCGTGGTGGTGAACAAGGTCGCCTCGTCAAGCTTCGTCGTCTTGCGGGTCGACAGCTTCCGCGGCCCGCCGGGGCCTTCGTAGTGGGAGCCGGAAGCGTTGGCGTAGAACAGCTCGCCGGTGAAGGGCTGCGCCATCATGCCGGCGACGGCGTCACCGTCGACCGTCAATCCGACCAGCGTTCCCCACACCGGCAAGCCTGAGATGAAGGCGCGGGTGCCATCGATCGGATCGATCACCCAGACATGCCTTGAGGAGATGTTTTCGCTGCCATGTTCTTCGCCGAGGATACCGTGATCGGGATACTCAGCCGAGATCAGCGCCCGGATGGCGCGCTCGGCCTCGCGGTCGGCCTCGGTGACCGGGTCGAAACTGCCTTTTTCCTTGTTGGCCACCGCGCCCTGTGCGCGGAAACGCGGCAAGGTTTCAGCCGCCGCCGCTTGCGCGATCCGGCGCATGAAATCGATGCTGATGTCCACGTGATTCTCCCGCATTGCAGAGTGCCAACCGGTCTGGCGGCACTTTCCCGCCAAAACAAGCCGGTTTATCGATTTATCAGAGACATCATCGTTGCCGAAATGTCACACATCGGGACCATCGAAACGCATTTTCACATCAGAGTGAATTAAAAAAGCGTGGGATCGATTGACATTTGTGCATCGCACAATAAATTTGTTCTCGGACAGGTTTTCCTGTCCATGCCCTCCTTGGGCGTTTCCTCCCTAGACTTCGACCGTGTCGTGCAAACGATGCGGTCTTTTTTTACGCTGCGGGATGGCCAGCGCGGGATCTCATGAACAGCCGCCGCCCCGGCGTCATTCGGCGGCCAGCGGCAGGTCGACGAAGTGGTGGTCGGGCATCGCCATCAGGTCGGCCGAAAAGCGCGCCATATCGTCGGCCAGCGCATCGAAGCCGGCCGATTTCTGGAACGTCCGCTCATTCATGTAGAGGCCGCGATTGACCTCGATCTGCAGCGCATGCAGATGGCGCGCCGGCCGGCCGTAATGCTCGGTGATGAAACCGCCTGCATAGGGTTTGTTGTGGGCGACGGTGTAGCCCATGCCGATGAGCAGGCCGATCGCCGTCTCGGTCAGGGCCGCCGTGGCCGAGATGCCGAAACGGTCGCCGACGATGAAATCCGGCCGCAGGCCGCTGTCGCCCACCCTGATGCTCGCCGGCATCGAATGGCAGTCGATCAGCACGGCATAGCCGAACCTGGCATGGGTTCTGGTCAATAGCCGCTTCAGCGTCTCGTGATAGGGTTTGTAGACCGCCTCTATGCGCTGGACGGCCTCCGCCAGCGGCAGACGGCCGGAATAGATGTCGAGCCCCTCACCCACCAGCTTGGGCACCGTGCCGAGCCCGCCGGCGACGCGCGCCGAGCGGATGTTGCAGAAGGACGGCACCGGCTCGGCGAACATGCGCGGGTCGAGTTCCCAGGGTTCGCGATTGACGTCGAGGTAGGCGCGCGGAAAATTCGCCGCCAGCATCGGCGCGCCCAGCACCACCGCGCTGCCGAACAGCTCGTCGACATAGCAATCCTCGGAGCGGCGGATGGCGTTCCGGTCGAGCCGCGCCATGGCCAGGAAGCGGTCTGGATAATAGCGGCCGCTATGCGGTGAGTTGAAGACGAAGGGAACGCGCTGCTCGGCGCCCGATCGGATTTCGAAGGGTGGAACGACCGAAAAATCTTCGGCTGCCGTCGTCAATTTGAACGAACCCGGAAACAGCAATGCATCATGATGGGAAACTGCCACCTCATCGGCCGCATGTCCAGCATTTCGGCATGTCAGGAACCCCGTCAAATCAGGATTAATGCCGCCAACGTTCACTTGATGTTTACCGTCAGCTCCTCATATACAGGATGGTTAACGGGCTTGCCGGACGGCAGGCTTGGCTGGGGTGATTCGGACGGGACAAGATGGCACGCATTCTGCTGGCGGAAGACGACGACGACATGCGCCGGTTCCTGGTCAAGGCACTGGAGCGGGCCGGCTACCACGTCAGCGATTTCGACAATGGCGCCAGCGCCTACGAGCGGCTGCGCGAAGAACCTTTCTCCCTGCTGCTGACCGATATCGTCATGCCGGAGATGGACGGCATCGAACTCGCCCGCCGCGCCACCGAGATCGATCCCGACCTGAAGGTGATGTTCATCACCGGTTTCGCGGCCGTCGCGCTCAACCCCGATTCCAAGGCGCCGAAAGACGCCAAGGTGCTGTCCAAGCCCTTCCACCTGCGCGATCTCGTCAACGAGGTCGAAAAAATGCTGCAGGCCGCCTGAAGCACGCACAGTGTGATCTCGCCGCTTCGTCGGCGGCGCGACAAAACGAGCCTTTCTTTCCCTTTCCGGCTATTGACGCGCTGGACCAAAAATGGTGTATGCGCGGCTTCGGATGGGCGTGTAGCTCAGCGGGAGAGCACTGCATTGACATTGCAGGGGTCACAGGTTCAATCCCTGTCACGCCCACCATCCTTTCAATAACTTAGCCAAGCCCGTTTTTGGCTGACCCCTTCGACGACTTAGCCGGTAAGGCGGCCACCGCTTGTGGCAGCCGCCTCGTGTTTGTGGACATTCTAATGCATGGCGCTCAAAAGTGGCCCCGGTTTTGAGACGACGACATGCATAAAAACAAAGAC
Source organism: Mesorhizobium sp. M0016 (assembly GCF_040324035.1). Taxonomy (NCBI): domain Bacteria; kingdom Pseudomonadati; phylum Pseudomonadota; class Alphaproteobacteria; order Hyphomicrobiales; family Phyllobacteriaceae; genus Mesorhizobium; species Mesorhizobium sp. M0016. Next base: position 474,597 of record NZ_JAMYVM010000001.1, read on the forward strand.
CTAAAGCGCGTCGTCTGAGTCCGTTCAAACGCGACGCGCTTTAGACGTGGTGCGGGCTTAGCGTCCTTGAAGGCGCAGGCTCGATGCCGTCCTCCATAAGAATATCCTTCTTGCGAGCGAACGCGACGAAGACGCCTCGTGCTGTCTCGGGTTCCACATCGCCAATCAGAGCGGCTTTGCAAGCGCGAATAGCAGCTCTCTGCTCCGGGCTGTTGCCACACCATTCGGATGCGAATTGATAGGCATCTGCGACCGTGTTGAGTTGGCGGGGATAGCCCAATCCCACCCACACCCGGACTGGCTTTTCAAAAGGTTTCGATAGCATCATGACCTCCTTTCCTAATGCATGTCACCCAGAAGTATGCCGCGGTTCTGGGACAACGACACCGTTTCGCGACGCGCTTTAGGCAGTCACTCCTCCGCCTTCGCCACCTCTGCCCATCATCCACGGCATTGTCGTGGATACTTCCTCAAGGATTCTGGCTGCTTTCGCAAAACCGCTGAACGCGTCTCTGGCTCCGGAAAGCGGATAATCGCTATCGAAAGCTCGCTGGCAGGCCCGCAATGCGGTTTGGTGAATGGGGCCGCGCCTGTCCTTCGGCCATTCATAGAGGAACTCCAGAGCGTCCTCGAGACACGTGATTTCCTGAACAAGGTTGTCGCCGCTTTTCACGAAAACGGCGCTGTCAAACATCCGATCGTTCATATGATCCTCCAATTTGAACGAACCATTGAGTTTCATGGTTTGCGCGGTCCAGGCCAACTGCAGGCGCGCGACAGAGGCGCGCCAGTACGTCCTGCAGTGATCATCTTCGTTTCTCCGCAATCACAGCCTCCCGGCCGAAAACCGGGAGGCGGACCCGCAGTTCAAAGTGTGACAGATCGACAGGATTACGCGGCTTTACGCGCGCGGTCCGTGTCTTGCGTGATCTGAGTGGCGGCCGTCGGCGTGTCGCCCACGCCGATGCTAATGCGGCGCGGTTTCAGCTCTTCGGGAATCTCACGGACGATGTCGATCGAGAGGAGGCCATTCTCCAGTTTGGCTGCCTTGATCTTCATGTGGTCGGCAAGCTTGAACGTCTGCCTGAAACTGCGATAGGCGATGCCCTGGTGCAGCAGCTGGCGTCCGCTCTGATCATCAGCCTTCTGGCCTACCACGACCAGTTCGGGTCCATGCTGGGTCAGCTCAACCTCATCCTGGCTGAAGCCTGCGATGGCCATCGAGATACGGTAATCGTTCTCGTCGACCTTCTCGATGTTATAGGGCGGCCAGTCTGGACGCGTGCCGCTGTCGAGCATGTCGAAAAGCCGGTCGAAACCGACGGTGGTCCGATAGAGGGTATCAAAGGTTCTCATAGCCACATCCTCCTTGAAGCAACATGGGTACAAGGACGCCGCCCCGTGCGGCGCCGCCATTTTTTGCCGAGCCTTATGGCCTTGGCGGAAATCGAATTAGGAGGCGCCCCAAATGAGTTCAAGAGCATCTCGAATTTTTTTTAGTAGCATCCTTCGCATCGACGGAAAGCGAAATCTGAGTTTCTACGGGACCTTCCCTTCGAACAGTCGAACAGCCCCTTGAAGTACATATCCGGCGGGAAGTTTTCGCGCGATCTGCGCGACCGCATCGTCTACTGCCCCGCCGTCCCGTTTCGTATTCAAATGCCGGCCAGCAAGGAACCGGGTAGCGGCCTTCCGATCCGTAAATCCACCCTGTCGGGGGCGAAACGTCCCGGCACGTGCCGGGACGTTTCTGGCTCGCGGATCACTGTGGCCGCGGATCGGGCCTGTCGGGCTTGTCATGAGGGGTGTTGTTGCCTTCACGGCACGGTGTGCCGATGCCGCAGCATTTGCCGTTGTAGGTGACACCGGGCTTGGTCTTCTCGCATTCCCTCGGCGGTGCCGTCTGACACCCTGCCAGCACCGAAACCGCGATGGCGGCGAGAAATGCGTTTCTTGAAGTGATAAACATTGACGTTCTCCTTGATGGACCGTGTTTGCTACACACCGCTTGGTCGCGGGCGGCAGCGAAATGGTTCAAGGAAAATTGGAATCAGGCCGCGCCGAGGCGGACATCACCCTTCTCAATATGGTTGAGAAACCACGCATATGTCTGTTCCAATCCATCGCGAAGCGCGTAGCGCGGGCGCCATCCCGTCGCAAACAGCCGCGAAACATCCATCAACTTGCGCGGCGTGCCATCTGGCTTGGTCGTATCGAAGGCGATATCAGCCTCGACGTCGGCGACCGATGCGACGGTCTGGGCAAGCTCGGCAATGGTGACATCCTCGCCCGAACCGACATTGACGTGGCTGTCGCCGGCATAATTCTTCAACAGCCAGACCAAGGCATCGGCGGCGTCGTCGACATGCAGGAATTCACGCCGTGGCGTGCCCGAGCCCCAGACCTCGAGGCTGTTGCCGCCGCTCAGCGCCAGTGCATGCGCCTTTCGCATCAGGGCCGGCACGACATGGCTGGACTGGAGATCGAAATTGTCGCCAGGACCGTAAAGGTTGGCCGGCATCGCCGAGATGTAGTCGACGCCATGCTGGCGCCGATAGGCCTGGCACAGTTTGAGCCCGGCGATCTTGGCGATCGCATACCATTCATTGGTGGGTTCGAGCGGACCGGTCAGCAGCGCGTCTTCCCTGATCGGCTGCGGCGCGAGCTTTGGATAGATGCAGGACGAGCCGAGAAACAAAAGCTTGCCGACCTCGCTGCGAAAGGCGCCGTCAATGACATTGCCCTGCATAACCAGGTTTTGCTGCAGGAAATCGACAGGGAACCGGTCATTGGCCAGGATACCGCCGACTTTGGCGGCCGCCATCACCACCGCATCCGGCCTGTGCTCGGCCATCCAGCGCCGCACCCCTGCCTGGTCGAGCAGGTCGAGCCTGTCGCGCGATACGGTGAGTATCTCGCAGTCCTCGCTCGCCAGCCGGCGCACGACGGCCGAACCGACCATGCCGCGATGCCCGGCGACGAAGACACGCTTGCCTTTCAGATCAAATGTCGCATCCATGAACCTGCCTCACGCAGAACGGCTGTTCTGCCGCGTGCCGCCGGCGGTGCGCGCCAGATCGGCCTGCACCATTTCCGCCACCAGATCCCTGAAGCCGGTCGTGTGCGACCACCCCAGCCTGGCTTTGGCCTTGGCGGGGTCGCCGAGCAGCAGGTCGACCTCGGTCGGCCGGAAATAGCGCGGATCGATGCGCACCAGGACAGTGCCCGAACCGGCATCGACACCGACTTCATCGACACCCTCGCCTTGCCAGCGGATGGTGCGGCCGGTCTCGGCAAACGCCAGCTCGACGAATTCGCGCACCGAATGCGCCTCGCCGGTCGCCAGCACGAAATCGTCGGCTTCGCTGTGCCGCAGAATGCGCCACATGCCCTCCACATAGTCGCGCGCATGGCCCCAATCACGCTTGGCGTCGAGATTGCCGAGATAGAGCGTGTCCTGCAGGCCGTGATGGATCGAGGCGACGGCCCGCGTAATCTTGCGGGTGACGAAGGTCTCGCCGCGTGTCGGGCTTTCGTGGTTGAACAGGATGCCGTTGGCGGCGAACATGCCGTAAGCCTCGCGGTAGTTGACCGTGATCCAGTAGGCGTAAAGCTTGGCCGCGGCATAGGGCGAGCGCGGATGGAAGGGCGTCGCCTCGCTTTGCGGGACCTCGCGCGCCTTGCCGTAAAGCTCCGACGTCGATGCCTGATAGAAGCGCACCGACTTCTCCAGGCGCAGGATGCGGATCGCCTCGAGCAGCCTGAGTGTTCCCAGCGCATCGGCATTGCCGGTGTATTCCGGCGTCTCGAAACTCACCTGGACATGACTCTGGGCGCCGAGATTGTAGATCTCGCCGGGCTGTGTCTCCTGCACCAGGCGAATAAGGTTGGTCGCGTCGGTCAGGTCGCCATAATGCAGGAAGAAACGCGCACCGCGCTCGTGCGGATCGACATAGATGTCGTCAACGCGCTCGGTGTTGAACGAGGACGAGCGGCGTTTGACGCCATGGACAATATAGCCCTTCTGCAGAAGCAATTCTGCGAGATAGGCCCCGTCCTGCCCGGTAACCCCGGTGATGAGCGCCACTTTTTCCGTCATTGCCGCTCCGTCCGCATCCAATCCCGGCAACCGAATACAGATTTGGCGCGAGAACGCAAATCCCCCATACGGGGGACAGGTTTCAGCCAGCGATTGTGTCGTTCTCAGGCACCTGCAACCGCGCAGAAATGCTTCATCCTGGCCAGCGCAAGCTCGGGATCGGCGAGCAACCCTGCCTGGTCGGCAAGGCGGAAGATGTCGGCATAGTGCAGGATGCCGCGCGCCGACTGCATGCCGCCGACCATGGCGAAATGGTCCTGATGGCCGTTGAGCCAGGCCATGAAGACGATGCCGGCCTTGTAATACTCCGTCGGCGCCTCGAAGATCTTGCGCGACAACGGCACTGTCGGCGCCATCAGCGCGTCAAATCCGGCGCGGTCGCCGTCAGCCAGTTTCGCGAGCGCCGCACTGGCGACCGGCGCGATGGCGTCGAATATGCCGAGCAAGGCGTGCGAGTGCCGCTTCCCGTCGCCGGCAATCAGTTCGGGATAGTTGAAATCGTCGCCGGTGAACATGACGACGCCTTCCGGCAACCGGTTGCGCAAGGCAACTTCCTTGCCGGCATCGAGCAGGGAAATCTTTATCCCCTCGACCTTGCCGGCATGGCGCTCGATGATGGCGACGACGGTGTCGAGCGCAGCCTCGAAATTCCCACTGCCCCAATATCCCTGCAACGCCGGATCGAACATGTCGCCCAGCCAGTGCAGGATGACCTTGCCGGATGCCTGGCTGAGGATGCGATCGTAGACCCTGATATAGTCGTCCGGATCTTTTGCGACCGCCGCCAGCGCCCGGCTGGCCATCATGATCGCGTTGCCGCCCTCGCCTTCGATGAAGGTGAACTGCTCCTCATAGGCGGCGATCACATCGTCGAGCGTTCTGGCAGCAGCCGGCGCCAGATGATCGGTGCCCGCGCCCGAGGCGAGGTCTGCGCCTTCGACGCTGCGCGCCTCGGCGATCGAGCGGCGGATCAATTCCTGCGCATTCGCCCAGTCGAAACCCATGCCGCGCTGGGAGGTGTCCATCGCCTCGGCGATGCGGAAGCCAAGCCGCCACAAATGATGCCGAAACGCCATCGTCTTGTCCCAATCGACCGCAGGCTTCGACCAGGGGTCGGTCATCGCGAAAGGATCGGCGACGACATGGGCGGCGGCATATGCGATGCGCGGGAAAACCGCACCGATTACGGGCTCGACCGGACTGCCCGCGAGCTTGTAGCTGACGCGGCCGCCATTCTGCGTAGGCAGGGTGATATCCATGGCAACCTCCGTTTTCGGCATCCTATAAATGGAACGTTCCAATAAATCAAGAACCTTTATGATTGCGGCGATTGAACCGGTCCAAATGCCGAAGAAGGCTAAGAGTCCTTGCTAGGAACCACATTCACCACCTTTTCGATCTCCGCAAGAATCCCGATTGACTCTCGGTTGGCAGAGTGATTAGAACGTTCCAATAGATTTGCCCATTTAAGCGGAGGAAACCACCGACATGGCCAGCCGGGCCAAGGCAACGATCCTGGACATCGCCCGCGAGGCTGGTGTGTCCAAATCGACGGTGTCGCTTGTGCTGCAAGGCTCAGGGCTGATCCGGCCTGAAACCGCGGTCAAGGTTCGCAAGGCGATCGAGGATGTCGGCTATGTCTACAACCGCGGCGCCGCCAATCTGCGCAAAGCCCATTCCAACGTCATCGGCATGGTCATCAACGATCTCACCAACCCCTTTTTCGCCGAACTGGCGGTCGGCATGGAGCGCGTCTTCCAGTCAGCCGGCATCGTGCCCTTCATCGCCAACACCGCGGAGAACCCGGTGCGCCAGGAAGAAGTGCTGAAGTCGCTGATGGAACAGGGCGTCGCAGGCCTGATCGTGTCACCGGCGCGCGGCACCACGCCGGGCGCCTTCCGTCGCCTCGAGATGGCGGGCGTGCCGGTCGTCTTCGCCATGCGCCGCCTGCCGGACAGCCGCATCCCGGTGATCGCGCCTGACAATCATCGCGGCGCGTATCTCGCCGCCGCCCATCTGATCGGCAAGGGCCATCGCCGGCTGGCCTTCTTCGGCGGCACCTCCGACCTAGTCGTCTATCAGGAGCGCCTGGGCGGTTTTCGTGAAGCTTGCGAGACATTGGGCATGGCCAGACGCGACGTGCTTGTCGTCGAAGGCGAGACCAGCCGCAGGGGCGGCATCGCCTGCCTGGAAACCGCCCTTGCCATGGCCGAGCCGCCGACGGCGGCGCTGTGCTTCAACGACGCCGTCGCCTTCGGCGTCATGCTGGCGCTGCGCAAGCGCGGGCTGGAGCCCGGCGCGGATTTCGCCGTCGTCGGCTTCGACGACGTGGTCGAGGCCGAGCATTATATGCCGGCGCTGACCAGCGTCTCGGTGGACACACCCGGCCTCGGCGAACGCGCCGCCCACGTCATGCTGAAGATGATCCAGTCGCGCATCACGCATGCCGAGGACCATATCGGCGCCGTCAATCTGGTCGTCAGGGACAGCTGCGGTCCCGATCGCGGCGCCCAGGACACATCAGCAGGAATGGGAGACGCGGCATGAGCGTCAAATGGGGACTGATCGGCGCCAGCACGATCGCCAAACAGTTCATGATCAACGCCATCCGCGCGCAAGAGGGTGGCGAGATCGCGGCGGTGATGAGCTCCAGTCCGCAGCGCGCCAAGACTTATGCCGCGGAACAGAATATTCCGCTTGCCGTCTCGACGCTGGACGACCTGCTCGGCGCCGAAATCGACGCCGTCTACATCTCGACCACCAATGAACTGCATCTCGAACAGGCGCTGGCCGCGATCAAGGCGGGAAAGCATGTCCTATGCGAAAAGCCGCTGGCGCTGACCAGCACTGACGCGCGCACCATGGTCGCCGCCGCCAAGGAAGCCGGCGTGGTGCTTGGCACCAACCATCATCTGCGCAATGCCGGCGCCCACCGCGCCATGCGCGACGCCATATCAGCCGGCCGCATCGGCAAGCCGATTGCCGCGCGCGTCTTCCATTCCGTCTATTTGCCGGAAAACCTGCAGGGCTGGCGCATTACCAAGCCTGAGGCCGGCGGCGGCGTGGTGCTCGACATCACCGTGCATGATGCCGACACGCTGCGCTTCGTGCTCGGCGACGACCCGGTCGAGGTCTCCGCCTTCACCCAGTTGGCCGGCATGGCCAGCAGCGGGCTGGAAGACGGCGCCATGTGCATCTGGCGCTTCGGGTCAGGCATCATCGCCCAGTCGCATGAAGGCTTCACAACCAAGTTCGCCGATACCGGCTTTGAGGTGCATGGTTCCGAAGGTTCGCTGATCGCAAAAAATGTGATGACGCAGAAGCCAGTCGGCTCGGTGCTGCTACGCACCGCCAAAGGCGAGGAGGAACTGAGCTTCGACCGAGAAGACCTCTACGCCAGGTCGCTGCGCCAGTTCCATGCCGCCATGCGTGGAGAAGGCCAGCCCTCCGCCACCGGCGAGGACGGCGTCTGGTCGCTGGCCTCAGCCGAAGCAGCGTTGCAGTCGGCAAAGTCCGGCAAGGCCGTCACTATCGATCCGAAAGGTGTCGTGTGAGCAAGCTCGTCTCCGCCGCTGAAGCAGCAAGCCTCATCAAGGACGGCATGACCGTCTCCGTCTCGTCATCGAGCGGGCTCGGCTGCCCGGACGCCGTGCTCGCCGCCATCGGCGAGCGCTTCGACGCCGAAGGCCATCCGAAAGACATCACCACGCTGCATCCGATCGCCGCCGGCGACATGTATGGCATCAAGGGCATCGACCATCTGGCCAAGCCCGGCTTGTTGAAGCGCACGCTCTGCGGCTCCTATCCCTCAGGCCCCTCCTCGTCCGAGCCGCCGCAGATATGGAAGATGATCGGCGACAATTCGGTCGCCGCCTACAACGTGCCCTCCGGCATCCTGTTCGACATGCACCGCGAGGCCGCCGCCAAGCGGCCGGGCGTGCTGACCAAGGTCGGCCTCGACACTTTTGCCGACCCGCGCCACCAGGGCTGCGCCATGAACGCGGCGGCAAGCGAGCCGATCGTCTCGGTGCAGCAGTTCGACGGCGAGGAATGGCTCTATTTCCGCTCGATCGTGCCTGACATTTCGATCATCCGCGCCACCACCGCCGACGAGCGCGGCAACCTGACCTATGAACATGAAGGCGCCTATCTCGGCGGCCTTGAACAGGCGCTCGCCGCCCGCAACAATGGCGGCATCGTCATTGCGCAGGTCAAGCGCGTCGTCGAGAACGGCACGCTGAAGCCGCATGACGTGCGCGTGCCCGGCGTCCTGGTCGACCACATCGTGGTGGCGCCGGACCAGTTGCAGACGACGTTGACGCCTTACGACCCGGCGGTTTCGGGCGAGATCTTCCGGCCGTTGTCCAGCTTCCGCAACGCTGAGATGAACGTCCAGAAAGTAATCGCGCGCCGCGTCGCCATGGAATTGCGCGACGGGATGGCGGTCAATATCGGCTTCGGCATCTCGGCAAACGTGCCGCGTATCCTTCTCGAGGAAGGCCAGCACGGCAAGGTCACCTGGGTGATCGAGCAGGGCGCCGTCGGCGGCGTGCCGCTGCTCGACTTCAAGTTCGGCTGTGCCTCGAACGCCGAGGCGATCATGCCCTCGCCGCACCAGTTCATCTATTTCCAGGCCGGCGGCTTCGATGCCTCGCTGCTCTCCTTCTTGCAGATCGACCGCCATGGCTCCGTCAACGTGTCGAAACTCTCGGCCCTGCCACATGTCACCGCCGGGGCCGGCGGCTTTATCGACATCACGGCACGGGCGAAAAAGATCGTCTTCTCCGGCTTCTTCAATGCCGGCGCCAAGCTTTCGCTCGCCGATGGCGGCATCCGCATCGACGCGGAAGGCAAGGTCAAGAAGGTCGTCAACGAGGTCGAACACATCTCTTTCTCCGGCAAGCGCGCCGTCGCTCAAGGCCAGGACATCACCTACGTCACCGAGCGTTGCGTGATGAAGCTGACGCCGGACGGCCTGATGGTGACGGAACTTGCGCCGGGCGTCGACCTCGAGCGCGATGTGTTGGCTCAGTCCGAAACACCGCTCGGCGTCGCCAACGACCTCAAGGTGACACCGGCGGCGCTGTACCAGGATCGGCCGATCGGCCTGTCGCTGAATGGCGGCGCTTCTCTCGGAGGCGCGCATGGCTGAGCGCCTCGTCACCTTCGAGCAGGACGGCGCCATCGGTATCGTCACGCTGCGCCGGCCGGAGAAGTTCAACGCGCTGGACATTCCAATGCTGCGCGCGCTCGAGACAGCGCTCGACGAAGCCGAAATGGCTGAAGGCGTGCGCGTCGCGCTGATCCGCGGCGAAGGCAAGGGCTTTTGCGCCGGCGGCGATGTCGAGGCCTGGGGCGAGATGAGCGCTGCCGACTTTCAGGTGCAATGGGTGCGCTACGGCCACCGCGTCTTCGACCGACTGGCGCGGCTGCGGCAGCCGACCATCGCGGTGCTTTCCGGCCATGCGTTGGGTGGCGGGCTGGAGCTGGCAGTCGCCTGCGACTTCCGTGTCGCCGAAACGCAGGTGAAGCTCGGCTTTCCCGAGACATCGATCGGCGTCGTCCCCGGTTGGTCCGGCACGCAGCGCGCCGTGCGCCGCTTTGGGGCCCAGATCGTGCGCCGCATGGCGCTCGGCGGCGAGCTCTTTGCCGCCTCCGACGCGCTTGCACTCGGCGTCGTTGACCGCGTGGTCGAGACCGGCCAGGCGCTGGCAGAGGCCAGGACTTGGGCCGAAAAAATCGCCGGGCGCGGGCCGCTCGCAACCGAAGCCGCCAAGCTGATGATCGCAGTCGCCGAAGGCGAGGAAAGTGCGGCCGCCACCGAGGCGCTCGCCAGCGGCTTCGTTGCGCTGACCGGCGACCTCAAAGCCGGCGTGAGCGCCTTCAAGGCCAAGCAGAAGCCGGCCTTTTCAAGATCCTAGAGAAAGCATGATGAACGCACCGCTCAACATTTCCATGCCGGCCGAGGCGTCCAAGGCGCCGAAGGCTTACAAGCTCCTGATCGACGGCAAGCATGTCGATGCCCGTGACGGCCGCACGATTGCGCGCAACAGCCCCGGCCATGGCTTCACCGTTTCGCGCTATGCGCAGGCCGGCGAGGCCGAGGTGGAGGCGGCCATGCAGGCCGCGCACAAGGCATTCGAGACCGGCCCGTGGCCGCGCACGAAGGCGGCCGAGCGCGCCGCCATCCTGCTCAAGACGGCCGACCTGATCGAGGCCCAGCTCGAAGACATCGCCCGACTCGATGCGCTGGAATCCGGCAAGCCGATCGCCCAGGCGCGCGGCGAGATCGGCGGCGCCATCGACATCTGGCGCTATGCCGCCTCGCTCGCCCGCACGCTGCACGGCGAAAGCTACGCCAATCTCGGCGACGCCATGCTGGGCGTGGTCCTGCGCGAGCCGATCGGCGTCGTCTCGATCATCACCCCGTGGAATTTCCCGTTCCTGATCGTCAGCCAGAAACTGCCCTTCGCGCTCGCCGCCGGCTGCACCGCGGTGGTCAAGCCGAGCGAAATGACCTCGGCCTCGACCTTCGTGCTCGGCGACATCCTGATGCAGGCCGGCCTGCCCGCGGGCGTCGTCAACATCCTGGCCGGCCTCGGCGCCGATGTCGGGGGGCCGATGGTCAGCCATCCGCTGGTCGAGATGGTGTCGTTCACCGGCTCTACCCGCGTCGGCAAGATGACCATGGCTTCCGCCGCGCAGTCGCTGAAGAAAGTCTCGATGGAGCTCGGCGGCAAGAACGGCCAGATCGTCTTCCCCGATGCCGATCTCGAGGCGGCCGCTGACGCAGCAGTGTTCGGCGGCTTCTTCAACGCCGGCGAATGCTGCAATGCCGGCAGTCGGCTGATCGTGCATGAAGCCATCGCCGACGATTTCCTCGCCACTGTCAAGGCCCTGACCGCCAAGGTAACGGTCGGCGACCCACTCGACGACCGAACCAAGGTTGGCGCGATGATATCAGCCGACCATCTGACCAAGGTCGCAGATTACGTTGCGGCAGCAGCAAAAGACGGCAGCAATGTCTATAGCGGTGGCGGCCAATTGGCGTCCAATGCCGGCCAGTACCTCGATCCGACCATCATTCGCGGCGTTACCGAAGACATGGCTATTGCGCGCGAGGAAGTGTTTGGCCCGGTGCTCTCCGTGCTGACTTTTGGATCGATTGAAAAGGCGTTGCACATCGCCAACAACACGCCCTATGGTCTGTCTGCAGGGGTGTGGAGCGCCAGAATCGACACTTGTATGTCGGTGGCGCGTGGTGTGCGTTCGGGGACCGTTTGGGTGAACACATTCATGGAAGGCTTTCCCGAGTTGCCATTCGGGGGCTACAAGCAGTCCGGCATCGGACGCGAACTCGGCAAACGCGCTGTCGAGGATTATACCGAGGAAAAGACAATCCAGTTTCATCGCGGCCAGCGCACCGGTTGGTGGGTCGGCTGAGTTTGGAAGAACCCGGTGGGCTTCCACCGGTCGTGTAATGCAACAAGGGAGGTAGAACATGTTGCGCAAACTGCTTATCGGAACGGCTCTGGCGACGGCCTTTGCTTTCTCGGCCCATGCCGAAGACGTCAAGGAAGTGCAGATGCTGCATTGGTGGACGTCGGGCGGCGAAGCGGCTGCTCTCAACGTCCTCAAGGGCGACCTTGCCAAGGAAGGCTATGCCTGGAAGGACGTGCCGGTGGCCGGTGGTGGCGGCGACGCCGCCATGACTGCGCTGAAGGCGATGGTCGCGGCCGGCAATTACCCGACCGCGTCGCAGATGCTCGGCTACACCGTGCTCGACTATGCGGCGGCCGGCGTCATGGGCGACCTGACCGAGACGGCGAAGAAGGAAGGCTGGGACAAGTCGGTTCCGGCAGCCCTGCAGAAGTTCTCCGTCTATGATGGCAAGTGGGTCGCTGCTCCAGTCAACGTCCACTCCGTCAACTGGCTGTGGATCAACAAGGCGGTGATGGACAAGATCGGCGGCACCGAGCCAAAGACCTTCGACGACTTCGTCGCCCTGCTCGACAAAGCCAAGGCGGCTGGCGTTATTCCGCTCGCCCTTGGCGGCCAGAACTGGCAGGAAGCCACCATGTTCGACTCGGTTGTGCTGTCGACCGGCGGACCTGAGTTCTACAAGAAGGCCTTCAACGACCTCGACGACGAGTCCCTCAAGTCGGACACGATGAAGAAGTCGTTCGACAACCTCGCCAAGCTCGTCACCTATGTCGACCCGAACTTCTCGGGCCGCGACTGGAACCTTGCCACCGCCATGGTCATCAAGGGCGATGCCCTGGTGCAGGTGATGGGTGACTGGGCCAAGGGCGAGTTCAACGCCGCCAAGAAAACGCCGGGCACCGACTTCCTGTGCTATCGCTTCCCGGGCACGGAAGGCTCGGTGGTCTACAACTCCGACATGTTCGGCATGTTCAACGTTCCGGACGACCGCAAGGCCGCCCAGGTCGCGTTGGCCACCGCCACCCTGTCGAAGAGCTTCCAGTCGGCCTTCAACGTCGTCAAGGGTTCGGTTCCCGCCCGTACCGACGTTCCGGACACCGACTTCGACGCGTGCGGCAAGAAGGGCATCGCCGACCTGAAGGCTGCCAACGAAGGCGGCACACTGTTCGGCTCGCTTGCCCAGGGCTATGGCGCGCCTCCGGCGGTCGCCAATGCCTACAAGGACGTCGTTTCGAAGTTCGTCCACGGTCAGATCAAGACCTCGGACGAAGCCGTGACCGAACTGGTCAAGGCAATCGACGACGCCAAGTAAGCCCTGGCCGGCAAGACACCTTTCCCGCTTCGGCGGGGAAGGTTCGCCTCAGGATTGGCCGGCTGGCGCAATTCCAGGAAAAGTGTGAGCGGTTTTCCGGCCGGAATTGCGTAAAAGAAAGAGTTAGAGAGGTTCGCCGTTTCCGTGAAACGGTGAAACCCTCTTGAACACCATGCCGACCAGAGACCCGTATGCACGGGGCCGCCTTGCCTCCTGACGGCAGAGCACGGACGACCCTAACGGGAGGAGCCTCATGAGCAGTGTAGCGACGACCCAGATCAAGCTGACACCCGAGCGGTCTCGCCCCTCCGTGCGCGCGCGATTGCAGGACGCGCTGCCGAAGATCGTGCTGGCGCCGAGCTTCGCCATCACCATCGTCTTCGTCTATGGCTTTATCATGTGGACTGTCTATCTGTCCTTCACTAATTCCAAGACCTTCCCGTCCTATGTCATTACCGGACCACGCGCGTATCTACGGCTGTGGGGCTGGACGTTCGACTCCGACCCGCCATCGAGCTGGTACACGTCGATCGTCAATATGGGCATTTTTGGCTTTCTCTACATCGCCATCTGCCTGGCGCTCGGCCTGTTCCTGGCCATCCTGCTCGACCAGAAGATTCGCGGCGAAGGCGTGTTGCGGCCGATCTATCTCTACCCGATGGCGCTGTCCTTCATCGTCACCGGCGTCGCCTGGAAATGGTTCCTCGACCCCGGCCTCGGTCTTGAGCAGACCTTGCATCAGTGGGGCTGGACGAGCTTCCATTTCGACTGGATCAAGAACAAGGATTTCGTCATCTACACGGTGGTCATTGCCGGCGTCTGGCAGGCCTCCGGCTTCATCATGGCGATGTTCCTGGCCGGCCTGCGTGGCATTGACGGCGAGATCATGAAGGCGGCGCAGATCGACGGTGCCACCACCTTTCAGCTCTACCGCCGCATCGTCATTCCGCTGCTGCGGCCAATCTTCCTGTCGGCCTTCATCGTGCTCGCGCACCTTGCCATCAAGTCCTACGATCTCGTCGTGGCGCTGACCAGCGGCGGCCCCGGTGGCTCGGCCTGGCTGCCGTCCAACTTCATGTATGAGTACACCTTCAAGCGCAACGAAATGGCCGTCGGCTCGGCCAGTGCCGTGATCATGCTGATGACCATCGTCGCCATCATCGTGCCCTATCTCTATTCCGAACTGCGGGAGAAGCCGCGATGAGCGCTGTCGCCACCCCTGCCCGCCCCGCTGCTTCCCAAAAGGCCTCCGGCGGCATGAGCACCAAGACCCTCAACCGCATCGTCATTTACGGGCTTCTGGCGCTGTTTGCGCTGTTTTATCTGATGCCGCTGTTCGTCATGCTGGTGACCTCGTTCAAGACCATGGACGAGATCCAGAACGGCAACATGCTGGCGTTGCCCACGGCGCCGACCTTCGACCCGTGGCTGAAGGCCTGGGGCGAGACCTGCGTCGGCCTCACCTGCGCCGGCATCAAGGGCTATTTCTGGAACTCGATCAAGATGGTGGTTCCAGCCGTACTGATCTCGACCATGCTCGGCGCGCTCAACGGCTACGTCTTGACCAAATGGCGTTTTCGCGGCGCCACGCTGGTGTTCGGGCTGATGCTGTTTGCCTGCTTCATTCCGTTCCAGTCGGTGCTGCTGCCGATGGCGACCATTCTCGGCAGCTTGGGACGTTTCGGCGTGAAGCTGCAGAATGCGACGGGTACGAGTTTCGGTCTCGGCAATCCGACGGTCAACCTGGTCTTCGTCCATGTCGTCTACGGCATCGGCTTCACCACGCTGTTTTTCCGCAACTATTACGAGGCGTTCCCGAACGAACTGATCAAGGCGGCGCAGGTCGACGGCGCCTCCTTCTTCCAGATCTTCCGCCGCATCATGCTGCCGAACTCGATGCCGATCTTCGTCGTCACCGTCATCTACCAGTTCACCAACATCTGGAACGACTTCCTGTTCGCTTCGGCTTACGCCGGCACAGGCGACTCCATGCCGATGACGGTGGCGCTCAACAACGTCGTCAACACCTCGACCGGCGTCGTCGAATACAACGTCAACATGGCGGCCGCGATGATCGCGGCTCTGCCCACTCTGATCGTCTATGTCGTCGCCGGCCGCTATTTCGTGCGCGGGCTGATGGCTGGCGCGGTCAAGGGCTGATCAATTCGGAAGGAACGACCATGGCTTTTCTGGAAATTGATGGGCTGAAGAAGCGCTTCGGGAATGTCGAGATCCTGAAGGGCATCGATGTCGAGCTCGAAAAGGGCGGCTTCCTGGTGCTGGTCGGCCCGTCCGGCTGCGGCAAGTCCACCTTGCTCAACACGATTGCCGGCCTGGAGCAGATCACCGAGGGCGAAATCCGCGTCGACGGCCGCGCCATCAACGATCTGCACCCATCCAAGCGCGACATCGCCATGGTGTTCCAGAGCTATGCGCTCTATCCGAACATGACGGTGGCCGGAAACATCTCCTTCGGCATGGAGATGCGCGGCGTGCCGGCCGACGAACGCCAAAAGGCGATCGACAAGGTGGCCAAGGTCCTGCAGATCGGCCACCTCCTGCAGCGCAAGCCGAGCCAGCTTTCCGGCGGCCAGCGCCAGCGCGTCGCCATGGGCCGGGCGCTGGTGCGCGACCCCAAGCTGTTCCTGTTCGACGAGCCTTTGTCCAACCTCGACGCCAAATTGCGCGTTGACATGCGCATCGAGATCAAGCGCCTGCATGCCACCACCGGCACAACCATCGTCTACGTCACCCACGACCAGATCGAGGCGATGACGCTGGCTACCAAGATCGCCGTCATGCGCGACGGCGAGGTGCAGCAGTTCGGCACCCCGGCCGAGATCTACAACAACCCGACCAATTTGTTCGTCGCCGACTTCATGGGTTCGCCAGCGATGAACCTGATCCCGGCGACCATTGCCACGTCGGGCAATGCGCTGTCCGTCGTGTTGGAGCGCGAGGCGCGCGAGCCGATCACGCTGCCGATGGCCAACGCGCCAGCGGGTCTTTCGGCATTCCAGGGCAAGCCGATCATCTTCGGCGTGCGCCCGGAAGCGCTGACCGATCCGGAAGGTGCGGAACGCAACGCCTCCAACATTGCCACTGCCGACCTGCACATCGAAGTGGTCGAGCCGGCAGGGTCCGACACGTTCGCGGTGACCAACCTCGGCGGCAAGGGCGTGGTGGCGCGGTTGCGGGCCGACGCCAACATCCAGCCGGGCACCAGCACGCCGCTCGCCTTCAACCTGACCAAGGCCGTGTTCTTCGATCCGGCGACCGAACACCGCATCCGCTGATCGAGATGGTCAGCCCCGATATCGTCATCATCGGCTCCGGTATCGGCGGCGCTACGATCGCCTCCGGTCTGGCGGGCAGCGGTGCCTCGATCCTGATGCTGGAGCGCGGTGAGCCCTTGACGGCAACGCCGCATGCCCGCGACACGCGCTCCATCTTCGTCGACGGCCACTACCGTCCGAAGGAGATGTGGCGCGAGGCCGGCGGTGCGGCCTTCAACCCCGGCAATTACTACTATGTCGGCGGCAATTCGAAATTCTACGGCGCG
Organism: Mesorhizobium sp. M0016; assembly: GCF_040324035.1. Taxonomy (NCBI): domain Bacteria; kingdom Pseudomonadati; phylum Pseudomonadota; class Alphaproteobacteria; order Hyphomicrobiales; family Phyllobacteriaceae; genus Mesorhizobium; species Mesorhizobium sp. M0016. The sequence continues at coordinate 491,013 of NZ_JAMYVM010000001.1, forward strand.
GTGCTGATCCGCTACCGCAAAGAGGATTTCGCCGCCATGGAGCACTTCGGTGGCGTCTCGCCGGCATGGCCGTTTTCCTACGATGAATTCGAGCCTTGGTATTCGAAAGCCGAGCAGCTGTTTCGCGTCCGCGGCTCGCTCGGCGAGGACCCGACCGAACCGTTCCACTCGATCCCCTATGCTTTCAAGCCGGTGCCCGACGAAGCGCCGATTGCCCGCGCCCGCGCTGAGTTGAAAGCCCTCGGCCTGCATCCGGCCTCGCTGCCGCTCGGCGTCGACATCGACAACTGGCTGAAAGAGGGCAAGACCGGCTGGGACGCATTCCCCAATACCGCCCAGGGCAAGGTCGATGCGCAGACCGGACCGCTGACGGCTGCACTCAAGGACAGCAATATCCGACTCGAAACCGGCTGCCATGTCGAATATCTCGAAGCGTCGTCCGACGGCAAAAGCATCGCTGCCGTTCACTACCGTCAGAATGGCGAGCTGAAGAAAGTCGCGCCGAAGCTGGTCATCCTGTCCGCCGGCGCGGTCAATTCCGCCGTCATCCTGCTGCGCTCGCCTTCATCAGACGGTAAAGGCCTCGCCAACAGCTCCGACCAGGTCGGCCGCAATTTCATGAACCATAATTCGAGCGCCATGCTGGCGATCGATCCGCGCCGCAGGAACGACAGCGTCTACCAGAAGACGCTGATGCTGAATGACTACTATCTCTCCGACGGCAAAGGCGGCAAGCCGCTCGGCAACGTCCAGCTGCTCGGCAAGATCGACGGCAACATGTTGAAGGCCAACGTCAAACGCGTGCCGAAATTCGCGCTCGATTACATGGCCGGTCACGCCGTCGACTGGTATCTGATGTGCGAGGATCTACCCGATCCGGAAAGCCGCATCATGGTCGACGGCAAGGACATCGTCATGCAATGGCGGCGCTCCAACATGCAGTCGCTGGACGGGCTGACCAGGGTGATGCGTGAGAACTTCCGCGCCTGCGGTTATCCCATCGTGCTGTCGCGTCCCTTCGACAAGCGCACGCCCTCGCACCAGTGCGGCACGGTGAAAATGGGCGACCATCCGGCGACGTCGCCGCTCGACCCTTTCTGCCGCGCCTTCGACCACCCGAACCTGTTCGTTGTCGACGCCAGTTTTTTGCCGAACTCGGCCGCCGTGAATCCGGCGCTGTCGATTGCGGCACAGGCGCTGCGCGTGGCCGAGCATATTCGCCGAACGGACCTCGCGGCATGACCCGCCCCGCAGCAATCGTCACCGGCGGTGCGCGCGGCATTGGGCTCGCCTGCGCCGAGGCGCTGGCCGGGGACGGCTTCGACATTTTGATCGCCGACCTTGCCGAACAAGCGCCGGACGAACTGGCCGCCAACATCACCGCACGGGGTGCGGAGTTCGCCTATGTCCGTTGTGATATCGCCAACCTCGAGGATCACACGGCCCTCGTCGACGCCGCCATACGTGCCTTCAGCCGCATCGACTGCCTCGTCAACAATGCCGGCATCGGCGCCGTGGTGCGCGGCGATCTGCTGGAGCTGAAGCCCGAGAATTTCGACCGTGCGCTGGACGTCAATTTGCGCGGCACAGTCTTCCTTAGCCAGGCCGTCGCCAAGGCGATGCTGGCGGCTCCCAGCAATCATCCGCGCTCGATCATCACCATCACCTCGGTCAGCGCCGATATGGCCTCGCCGGAACGCGCCGACTACTGCATCTCGAAAGCCGGCCTTTCGATGTGGGTGAAGAACCTGGCGCTACGGCTTGCGCCGGAAAACATCGGCGTGTTCGAACTGCGGCCGGGCATCATTCGCACCGACATGACCGCGAGCGTATCAGCCAAATACGACGCGCTTATCGACAGCGGCCTGGTGCCGGCAAAACGCTGGGGCGAAGCATCGGACATCGGCGCCGTGGTGGCGACGCTTGCCGCCGGCAAGCTCGGCTTTTCCACAGGCTCGATTATCAATGTCGACGGCGCGCTCTCCGTGCCTCGACTGTAGGTGGATAGGGTTATGACCGACTACATCATCGTAGGTGCCGGCCCGGCCGGCTGCGTTCTGGCCAACCGGCTGAGCGAGGATCCAGCGAACTCCGTGCTGCTGCTCGAGGCCGGCGGCAAGGACTGGCACCCCTACATCCACATGCCGGCGGGCTTTGCCAAGATGACCAAGGGCATCGCTTCCTGGGGCTGGTCGACCGTGCCGCAGAGGCACATGCAGGACCGCGTCTTCTGGTATACGCAGGCGAAGGTGGTCGGCGGCGGCTCGTCCATCAATGCCCAGATATACACGCGCGGCAACGCTCGCGACTACGACGCATGGGAGAAGGAAGAGGGCCTCGCGGGCTGGGGCTATCGCGACGTGCTGCCTTATTTCAAGCGCGCCGAGAACAACCAGCGCTTCGCCAACGATTTTCACGGCGACCAGGGGCCGCTCGGCGTGTCGAACCCTATTTCGCCGCTGCCGATTTGCGAAGCCTATTTCCGCGCCGGCCAAGAGATGGGCATCCCCTTCAACCCGGATTTCAACGGCGCTAGCCAGGAAGGCGTCGGCTACTACCAGCTGACCCAGAAGGACGCCCGGCGCTCATCCGCTTCGGTCGCCTATTTGAAGCCCATCCGCGCCCGCAAGAACCTGACGGTCCGAACCGATGTGCTGGTCACCCGCATCGTCGTCGAGAAAGGCCGCGCCACCGGCGTCGAGATCGTCGACAAACCCGGCGGCGAGAAGACCATCATGCGCGCCGAGCGCGAAGTGATCGTCTCGTCCGGCGCCATCGGTTCGCCGAAGCTGTTGATGCAGTCGGGCATCGGCCCGGCTGATCACCTGAAATCGGTCGGCGTGACGCCGGTGCATGATCTGCCCGGTGTCGGCTCCAACATGCAGGACCATCTCGATTTGTTCGTCATCGCCGAATGCACCGGCGACCACACCTATGACAACTACGCCAAGCTGCACCGCACCGCGTGGGCCGGCTTGCAGTATCTGCTGCTGAAGAAAGGGCCGGTCGCCTCCAGCCTGTTCGAGACCGGCGGCTTCTGGTACGCCGATCCTACCGCCGCCTCGCCCGACATCCAGTTCCATCTGGGACTCGGCTCCGGCATCGAGGCCGGCGTCGAGAGGTTGAAGAACCCCGGCGTGACCTTGAACTCGGCCTTCCTGCGCCCGCGCTCGCGCGGCACGGTGCGGCTGAGCAGCGCCGACCCGGCCGACCACCCGCTGATCGATCCCAACTATTGGTCGGACCCTTATGACCGCGCCATGTCGATCAAGGGCCTCAGGCTTGCGCGCGAGATCATGCGGCAGAAGGCGCTTGCACCTTACGTGTTGCGCGAGGTGCTGCCCGGACCATCGCTCGCCAGCGACGACGAGCTGATCGACTATGCCTGCCGCACCGCCAAGACCGACCATCACCCCGTGGGCACCTGCCGCATGGGCCATGACGATATGGCGGTGGTCACACCGGACCTGCGCCTGCGCGGCATCGAGGGCCTGCGCGTCTGCGATGCCTCGGTGATGCCGCGCGTGCCTTCCTCCAACACCAATGCGCCGACCATCATGGTCGGCGAAAAAGGCGCCGACATCATCCTCGGCCGCGAGCCGCTTCCGCCGGCGGTGTTCTCCGGCAATCGGGCCGCATAGCCACTTAGGAGAACGAACCAATGATCAGACACTGCGTCTTCGTACGCTTCCGCAGCGATGTGCCCGCCACCGAGCGCACGGCAATCCACGCCGATCTCGAAGCACTGCGCTCTGTTGTCGACGGCATGGACACGGTCCATTTCAGCACCAATGTCAGCCCGGAGCCGTTCGCGCGCGGCTTCAGCCATGCCTTCACCATCGACTTCCGCGATGCCGCCGCCCGCGACGCCTATCTCGTGCATGAAGCGCATCAGCGCGCCGGCGCCCGATTGGTCGCAGCGCTTGAAGGCGGCACCGACGGGCTGATGGTGTTCGATCTCGACATTACGAAAAAGTGACCGCGCTTCTTTCGAAAGCCGGCTGACGCCTGTTCTCTTTTGCGCCCCAAGGAACATATCGTTCCCCGGGGGCGTTTAGGAGGAACGTCGTGGCTCTCACCGCGCAGAAGAAGAAAACCGTCCTTGCCTCCTTCCTCGGCTGGACGCTCGACGCTTTTGATTTCTTCCTTCTGACGTTCCTGCTCACCGATATCGCAACCGAATCCAACACTGACGTCCCGGCAGTCTCCAAAGCGTTGTTCCTGACGCTGGCGACACGCTTCATCGGCGCCTTCTTCTTCGGCAGGCTGGCCGACAAATATGGCCGCAAGCCCATTCTGATGCTCAACATCGTAAGCTATTCGGTGATCGGCGCGCTGGCTGCCTTCTCGCCCAATCTCGTGGCTACGCGCTGGCGCTGTTTGCCGGCGTGGTCGCCGTCTGCATCATCGTCGTCATCCGCTTCAGTCCGGAACGGCGCGGACAGGTGATGACGGTGCTCGGCTGAAGTATCAGGCTCTCAGCCCAGTCTGAGGGCCACGACACCGGCGACGATGCTGAGCGCGGCGGCGCCGCGCCAGCCTGTCATCTTCTCGCCGAGCGCGAAAACCGAGATCATCATGGCAAACAGGATCGACGTCTCGCGCAACGACGCCACCGAGGCGATCGGCGCCTTGGTCATCGCCCACATGACGATCCAGTAGGCCGCGCCGCTGAGCACGCCGGTGAACAGGCCTGCCTTCCAGTCACGCGCCAGCACGGGCAGCGCCTTGGGCCCGCGAAAGATGAGGCACAGCACCAGCGCCCACGTGGCATCGCAGATGAACAGCCATGCGGCATAGCTCGTTGCCGTTGCGGCCAGCCGCGCGCCGCTGCCGTCGGAGAGCGTATAGCTGGATATGAAGATCGAAGTGCCGAGCGCAAAGCCGACCGCGCGCACATTGATCCGCTCCAGATGCGCGCCGCCGCGAAACGACATCACCAGCGTGCCGGCCGACAGCAGCAGGATGCCGAGGATGGCGAACGGCGCCGGCATCTCCTGCACCACGACAACGCCCCCGAGGGCGGTCAAAAGCGGCGCCGTGCCGCGCGCCAGCGGATAGGTCTGGGCGAAATCGCCGGCCTTGTAGGCGCCGATCAGGAAGGTCCGGTAGCCCATGTGAAAGAGCACCGAGGCGATTATAAAGGGCCATACCGCGGCCTTTGGAAACTCGACGAAGGGCAGCACGAACAGTGCGGCAAAACCCATGCCCAGCGTCATCAGCGTGATCGACAGGAAGCGATCGAGATGCACCTTGACCAGCGCGTTCCAGATCGCGTGCATGGCGGCGGCGGCAAGCACCGCGAAAAAGACGAAAAGCGTCATTGAGGGCTCACCGATCTCCCGAGCTCAAAGGCGTTTCGAGATCGATATCGATCCGGACCGGAAAATGGTCTGAAGCGATCTCGCCTATATCGGCACTGACCGAGCGCACACGGTCCGCGAACATACCGCCGACGAAGCAATGGTCGAGCCGGCGTTTTGCCACTTTCCCGTCTATCGTTTTCACATGGGTGTGGAAATCGGCAGCCGGCTCGCTAGCGACGGCAGCGGCATCAACAAAGCCGTCGAGATAAGCTGCCCCGCGATGATAGGGCGTGCTGCCGACGATGCGGCTGTATTCGGCGCTGCCCGGCTCCATGTTGAAATCGCCCATCCAGATCGCAGCTGTCGGGTTTTCCGGCTCGGCCTCGCCACTGGTCCAGTTGCGCGAAGGCTCATCGTCCGCGCCGCTCCACGGGCCGCCCTCGGACGGCGCGCGGCGATGCTCGGCCAAGAGATAGTCGATCTGCTCCAGACGCTCCTCCGCCGCGATATGGGCGAGATGCAGCGACAGGACCCTTACCGGTCCGGCCGGCGTGCGGATCATGCATTCGAGCGCGGCGTTGCGCGTGTTGAGCGGCCGCAGCGTGCGGCGCATGGGCAGCGCGTGCAGCCGCGACCAGGCGATCGGCAGCTTCGACAGCAGCATGGTGCCGAACTGGCGGCGGCGGTTGACGACCCGGCCGTCGCGCTGCTCACTGGCGTCCATGTCGAAGGCCGGGCCATAGACCCAGTGATAGCTAGGCAGCAGCTTGGACAGGACCTCCGGCTGGTCGTCCTCATTGGTGCGCTGCCAATGCCGCTCGACCTCCTGCAGCGCGATGATATCGGCGCCGTCGACCAGCTTGGTGCAGCGCGAAAGATCGTAACGGCCATCGCCGCCGAACCCGTACTGGATGTTGTAGCTGACCAGCTTCATTGCTTATCCGGCTCAATTTCGCTTTGGCAGTAGCGGTTCGGCAGATGGGTTGCAATGTACCGGCACGACGGCGGAACTGGGCCAGCGTCTATGATGTGGTCAGCGGCTGGAACCGGCCCGCCGGCGATGCCGCCAGTTCGGCCCAGTCGATCTCTTCCTCCAGCCGGTGGTAGGCTTCGTCGCCGATCGTGCCGTTGCTGCGCAACTCCTCGAGCGTGTCGCGCTGGCGGTTGATGGCATAGAGGCGCAGCCGGTCGTATTCGGTCGCGGCCTGAGCGTCCTCCGGGTTTTCCGCAATCAGGCGCTGCGCTTCATACTGTTCGCGCACGACGGCGGCGGCCGCAGATGTCTTGCGGCTCAGCACGTCCAGTGCTGCCTGCATGATGGCGACGCGCGCTTGCGCCACCTCATTGTCGACGGTTCTATCGGGGTCGAAGTTGATCCAGCGCAGCAGCGGCTTCAGCGTCATGCCTTGCAGCACCAGCGTGCCCAGCACCACCGCGAAGGCGGCAAGCACGATCGGGTCGCGGCCGGGAAAATCGGCCGGCAGCGCAATGGCGACCACCAGCGTCACCAACCCACGCATGCCGCACCAGCCGACAATGACGGCGCCGCCGAATGTCGGCAATTCCCGCCTTGCCTCTTGGCTGCCGAAGCGGGCAAGCCACCGGATGATCGCGACGTAACTCGCCACCCAGACAAGGCGCGCGACGATAACGACGACCAGCACCGTTGCGGCGAAAAGGAATGCTTCGCCTTGCCCGTCGCCGGCCAGCCTGCCAACGATCGTGCGTGCCTGCAGGCCCATCAGCACGAAAGCCAGCACGTTGAGCACGAACACGGCCGACTCCCAGACCGAATAGGTGCTGACGCGGCGTCTCGCCGACGACTGGCGCGGCGCCCTGCGCGCAATGGTCATGGCATAGACGACGATGGTGATGATGGCGGAAAGGCCCAGCCTGTCGGCGATGATCCACACGGCGAAGGTTCCGGCAAACTGCACCACCGTGCTGCTCGCCGCATCCTCGATGCGGCCGAGCGCCAGCAGCGAGACGCGGCCAAACAGATAGCCCGCGATCACACTGCCGATCGTTGCCAGCAGGATCACCGGAACGGCGTTGCTGAGCATGATCGTGCCAAGCGCCGCCGAAACCGCCAGCCGGTAGATCAGCAGCGCCGTGGCATCGTTGAGCAGGCTCTCGCCCTGCAGGATGGCGGTGATGCGGTGCGGTACCTTGAACTGGCTGAGCACGGCGGATGCGGCCACCGCATCCGGCGGCGCGACGATGGCGCCAAGCGCGATTGCCGCCGCGATCGGCAGGCCGGCCATCTTCCAGCCGACGAAGGCAACCACCACGGTGGTGAAGACGACGGCGCCTAGCGCCAGCAGCGCGAGCGACAGCCGGTAGCGCTTGAGGTCGCGCAGCGACGTGTCATAGGCGGCGTCGAGAAGCACCGGCGCGATGAACAGGGCAAGCGCCAGTTCCGGATCGATCTCGATTGTCGGCGCACCGGGTACGAAGGCGATCGCGACCCCGGCCAGAGCCAGCAGGGACGGATAGGGAATTTCCAGCCGCCGCGACAGCGCCGTCAGCGCGACGGCTGCCAGGAGCAGGATGAGGGTAAGTTCGAATAGCGCCATGGCCTATCGTAGCGGCGAAGCGGCATCATGGGCAGTGGCTGGATGGCAAGATGCTGTTGATTATCCAGCACTCGGGGTCCGGCAATGATACGGCCGTTCATCGCGCCAGCTCGAATCGACCGCCTCGGTCGCGCCAAAATGCTGCTTGCTAGTGCAGCACCAGCATATCGCTTGATGAGAACGATATGTCGGCCTTCTCGCCGACCGCGGGCGGTGGCGTTGCCGGGCTGTTGAAGGTGTCGAGCGACACCGTGTTGCCGCCGATGCCGACGCGAACGCGAATGACTGAGCCGAGGAAGTGCACTTCGGAGATTTCGCCCGACAGGCTTGAATCGCGACCGGGCTGGCGTCCGAGCGAGATCGCCTCGGGACGCAGCGCCAGCGACAGCGTGTCGCCCGACTTCGAGCCGTTGAGCTTGCCCTTGAGCGAGACTTCCTGCGTGTTGACTTGCACCGTGCCGGCCGCGGCGTCAGTGACCTTGCCTTCGAGCACGTTCAGCGTGCCGACGAAGTTGGCGACGAACTTGGTCGCCGGCCGGTTGTAGATCTCGAACGGCGTGCCGACCTGCTCGGCCTTGCCGCCATACATCACCGCGATGCGGTCGGAGATCGACAGCGCCTCTTCCTGGTCATGGGTGACGAAGATGGTGGTGATGCCGAGCTTCTTCTGGATCGAGCGGATTTCCTCGCGCAACGACACACGTACCTTGGCATCGAGCGCCGACAGCGGCTCGTCGAGCAAAAGCAGCTTCGGCTTCGGCGCGATGGCGCGGGCCAGCGCGATGCGCTGCTGCTGGCCGCCGGAGAGCTGGTAGGGATAGCGGTCGGCCATCTGCGGCAGCTTGATGATGTCGAGCATCTCGGCCACGCGTCTGTCGATGTCCGCCTTGGGCATGCCGGCGACCTTCAGGCCAAAGCCGATGTTTTGCGCCACCGTCAGGTTGGGGAACAGCGCATAGGCTTGGAACACCATGCCGACATTGCGCTGGTTGGGCTTTAGCCTCGTGATGTCCTTGCCTGCGACGACGATCTTGCCCGCCGACGGCTCTTCGAAACCGGCGACCATGCGCAGCACGGTGGTCTTGCCGCAACCCGATGGCCCAAGGAAGGAAACGAACTCGCCCGGCTCGACATCAAGATTGAAATCTTCGACCACGGTGGTGGCGCCGAAGGATTTTCGCACATGCTGGATGGAGAGGAATGGTTCGGCCATGGCTTTTTCTTTCGATCAGTACTTTGTCGATCAGTTCGGGCGGTTCGCCGATCTCGGCGCGAAACGGGACAGGATCTGGATCAGCGACATACAGCCCCAGGTGATGGCGAAGGCGATGATGGCAAGCGCCGCCGGCTCATAGGCGCGGTTGGCGCCAACGTTTTGCAGATAGGGGCCGAAGGCGGGCCGGTTGAGCAAGCTGGCCATGGTGAATTCGCCAATGACGATGGCGAAGGTAAGGAAGGCGCCCGACAGCACGGCGATCAGCACATTGGGCAGGATCACACGACCAATGATCGTGCCCCAACCGGCGCCAAGGATCTGCGCCGCTTCGGTCAGCGTCCTGACGTCGATGGTGCGCAGTCCGGTATCGACCGCGCGATACATGTAGGGCAGCGCCAGCATTGCATAGCCGATGACCAGCAAGGCATTTGTGCCCATGTCGGTCGCCAGGAACGGCAGCGGCGAATTCGAACCGTACATCCTGATATAGCCGAAGACGATGACGATGGCGGGAATGACCAGCGGCAGCAGCGTGATGAACTCTACGATCGGGCGCAGTTGCGGCAGGCGCAGTCGAATCCAGTAGGCGGCGGGCACCACGATCAACACGCCCAGAATGATGGTGAAGATGGCGGCAAGCACTGAGTAGCCAAAGGTCGCCTGAAAACGAGGGTCGCCAAGCACGATCTGATAGGCGTCGAAGGAATAAGCGCCGCGCCGCATGCGCAAGGAAAATTCCACCGTCGCGATCAGCGGAATGAAGAAATAGGCCGCGCCCAGCCCGAAGACGACCCAGGCCCAGAATTTTCCGGACTTCATTTCAGCCACCTCTCCGAGCGCGTCCGGAACCAGATGTAGAAGACATTGGCCAGCCCGGTGATGACGATCATGCCGAAGGCGATCGCATAGCCGAGATGGGCATTGTGCAGCACGTCACCGCGTATCTGCGCATAGAGCAGGATCGGCACGATGTTGAGTGAAGAGCCGGTCAGCGCATAGGCGGTGGCGATGGCGCCGAAGGCATTGGCGAAGAGCAGGATGACCGTGCCGAGGAAACTCGGCCAGATCACCGGGATGACCACCATGCGCCAGTATTGCGTCTGGGTGGCGCCAAGCGTCGCCGCAGCCTCGCCCCACTCCTTCTTCAAGCCGTCGATCGCCGGCGTGATGATGACCACCATTAGGGGAATCTGGAAATAGACATAGGTCAGCGTCAGGCCCCAGAACGATAGGATGTTGAAGCCGTGCGCATAAATGTTGAGACCGAACACGGTGTTGAGCAGCACCGTGGCGAGACCGAGGCGTCCGAGCGTGGCGATGAAGGCGAAGGCCAGCGGTACGCCGGCGAAATTGGAAGCCACGCCGGAGAATGTCAGCGTCGCCGAACGTATCCACTCCGGCAGGCCGCCGCGCACGATGGCGATGGCGATGCCGAGACCTGCGAAGGCGCCGATCAGCGACGAGGAAAGGCTGACCTTGAGCGAGATCCAGTAGGCGGCGACAATCGATGGCTGCGCCAGTGCTGCTATGTTTTCGAACGTGAATTCGCCGGCATCGTTCTGGAATGCACCCAGCATCAGATAGAGCGTGGGTAGGATCAGGAACATGATGGCGAAGATGAAGAATGGCGCAACGCCGAGCCATTGCGTCGGCAGTCGCATTGCACGCGCCTCGCTGGGGGGCGCGGTCTTCCCGGCAACTGCTTGATCGGAAAGCGAGATATCTGTCATGCGCCGGCTGCCCTCTCCGAGGAACACCGGGCGGCCGCGAGGCCGCCCGGTTGGTTTCAAGCCTTACTTGACGTTGGCGCCGACGACGGCATCCCAGTTCTTGGTGACGGCTTCCTTTGCCTTGCCCTGCTCGTCCAGCGTCGGGAACACCGCGGCAGCGTAAGCCTCGGCCGGCGGCAGCTTGGCCATCACGTCCGCCGGGAGCTTGCCGTTCTTGGCAAGATCGTTGAAGCGGATCGGGTGGCAATAGCCCTTCAGCCAGCCGATCTGGCCTTCGTCGGAGTAGAGATACTCCAGCCAGAGCTTGGCAGCGTTCGGATGCGGTGCGAAAGCACTGATCGCCTGCACATAGACGCCGGCAACGACACCGGTCTTGGGCACGACGACGTCGACGGGCGGATTGCCCTTCAGCGTGTCGCGACCGGCAAGTGCATTGTAATCCCAGGTCACCAGGATCGGCGTCTGGCCTTGTGCCAGGGTCGCCGGTTTGCCGATGACCGGCACGAAATTGCCGGCGGCGTTAAGCTTCTTGAAGAAGTCGAGACCAGCAGTGCCAGCAGCTTCGCCGGCAGCCGCACCACCGGAAATGCCGGCCGCGTAGACGGCCTGGATGGCCTGGTTCGAGGCGCGCGGGTCGCCGGCAAGCGCCACGGTGTTGGCGAATTCCGGCTTCAGCAGGTCAGCCCAGTCAGCAGGCGCTTCCTTGACGAGGTCCTTGTTCACCAGGAAGGATAGAACGCCATAGTAGTCGCCGGTCCAGTAACCATCGGCATCCTTGGCGCTGTCGGGGATCGAGTCCCAGGTCGACACTTTGTAGGGCTGGATCAGGCCGTCAGCCTTGGCGGTCGGGCCGAAGGACAGGCCAACGTCGATGACGTCGGGCGCCTGCGGGCCCTTGTTGTCCTTGTTGGCCTTGATCGCCTCGACCTCGTCGCCGGAGCCGGCATCGGGGTTGAGTTCGTTGATGGTGATCTCAGGATACTTTGCCTTGAAGCCGTCGATGACGGCCCCGTAGCCGCACCAGTCATGCGGCAGCGCGATGGTCGTGAGCTGGCCTTCCTTCTTCGCAGCGGCAACCAGTTCATCCATGGACTGGGCCGACGAGATAGCAGAGGTCGCCATGAGGGCGACGGCCGAAAGGGAAAGCACTTTCCCTGTGAACTTGAACATGTGTTCTCTCCGTTGAACTGGCGTCCTGGACGCCTGCGATGCGGTATCGGTTTCATATGACAGCCAGATGAAAGCTTTTTGAAACTGGCCCCCGGCGGTACGAAAAGTTAACTCTTTTTAACCGGCTGTAGCAATTAGCCTCGACTTAATTTCCCGGCTAATGGTTTATTGGCTTGCTTTTTGCCCCCTTGCCCTTCCTTTCCCTTCGTTTTTAGATCACGTCCGGCGCAGAAACCGCCTCAGACAGTGCCGGCGATAGTGTTCTCGAGCAGCGTCAGCGCCGCCTTTTTGGTCAGCCTGACCGGGTTGCCGCCGGCGGTCGGATCGACCACCGCCATGTCGGCGATCAGCCCTTTGCGCTTCTTGTCCATGTCGAGCCCCTTGATCAGATCGGGCAGCGCATGCGGCACCTTCAATTCCTTGCGCAGCTTGATGATCGCTTTGGCAAAGCCGTCGAAGCCACCCTTGATGCCGCAATAGGCAGCGAGCCGGGCAATCCGCTCCTCGATGGAGTCGCGATTGAAGGCCAAGACATAGGGCATGAACACCGCATTCGTCATGCCGTGATGGGTGTCGTAGAGCGCGCCGATCGGATGCGACAGCGAGTGGATGGCGCCAAGACCCTTCTGGAAGGCGGCAGCACCCATAGCGGCCGCACTCATCATGTGGGCGCGCGCGACAAGGTCCTTGCCGTTGGCGTAGGCCTTGGGCAGGTTCTCGAACACCAGGCGCACACCTTCCACCGCAATGCCGTCGGCCATCGGGTGATAGCCCGGCGCGCAATAGGCTTCGAGGCAGTGCGCCAGCGCATCCATGCCGGTGCCGGCGGTGATGAAGCCGGGCATGCCGACCGACAGTTCCGGATCGGCAATGACGATTGCCGGCAAAAGCTTCGGATGGAAGATCACCTTCTTAGTGTGCGTCGCCTCATTGGTGATGACGCCGGCACGCCCGACTTCCGAGCCTGTGCCGGCAGTGGTCGGCACGGCTATGATCGGCGCGATGGCATCCGAATTGGCGCGCGTCCACCAGTCGCCGACATCCTCAAAGTCCCAGATCGGCCGCGTCTGGCCAGCCTGGAACGCGATCAGCTTGCCGAGATCGAGCGCTGAACCGCCGCCGAAGGCGATGACGCCGTCATGCTTGCCCTTCTTGAACACGGCGATCCCGGCGGTGAGGTTGGAATCGACCGGGTTCGGCTTCACCTCGGAGAACACGCCATAGGATACCTTGGCGTCGTCGAGGATTTTCAGCGTCGAAGCGACGACCGGCAGTTTCGCCAACCCCGGATCGGTGACGAATAGCGGCCGCTTAATGCCGGTGGCAGCGAGCACCTCAGGCAGTTCCTTGATGCGCCCGGCGCCGAAGCGGACGGTGGTCGGGTAGTTCCATTTGGAGATCAGCTTGGACATGTCTTGTCTTTCAAAAAATCAGATGGCTTCGCGCAGATGGAAGGATTTCGGCCGGGTCAGATTGTCGTAGCCGAGCGCCGAAAGGGCGACGCCTTTGCCGGTGTCCTTGACGCCGGTCCAGACCAGCGCCGGATCGAGGTAGTCGCAGCGGTTCATGAACACGGTGCCGGTCTCGACGCGGTCGCCGATCGCCACCGCATGCTCGATATCGTCGGTCCAGATCGAAGCGGTCAGCCCGTAGGGGCTGTCGTTCATCAGCGCGATCGCCTCCTCGTCGTTGCGCACCTTCATGATGCCGACGATCGGGCCAAAACTTTCCTCGCGCATGACGCTCATCTGGTGGTCGACGCCGGTCAGCACTTCCGGCGCCAGATAGGGCGAGCCGGCCTTGTCGTTAGCCACCTTCATATTGATGTGTGCGATTGCACCCTTGCGCAGCGCCTCGGCCTTCTGCTCGCGGATCAGGTCGGCAAAGCGCGCCTGCGCCATCGGCCCCATTGTCGTCGCCTGTTCCAGCGGATTGCCGACGGCATAATTCTTCGTCTCGGCGATGAAACCTTCGACGAACTGGTCGTAGACCTTCTCATGCACATAGACGCGCTCGATGCCGCAGCAGCACTGGCCGGAATTGTAGAAGGCGCCGTCGACCAGATTGGCCACCGCATGGTCGAGCTTGGCGTCGGGCAGCACATAGGCCGGGTCCTTGCCGCCGAGTTCGAGTCCGAGCGTCATGAAGGTGCCGGCCGCCGCCTTCTCGATGGCGCGGCCGCCGCCGACCGAACCGGTGAAATTGACATGGTCGATCTTGCCCGAGCCGAGCAGCTTCTCGGTCTGGGCATGGTTCAGCACGACATTCTGGAACACGCCCTTGGGCAGCCCAACCTTGTCGAACGCCTGCTGGAACCGTTCGCCAACCAGCAGCGTCTGCGCCGCATGTTTGAGGATAACGGTATTGCCGGCCATCAGTGCCGGCACGATGGTGTTGACGGCGGTCAGATAGGGATAGTTCCACGGCGCGATCACCATGACGACGCCGAGCGGATCCTTCTTCACATAGCGTCGGAAGCCGTCCTTCGGGTTGGATGCCGGCACGGATTTCAGCGCGGCTTCAGCGATCTCGACCATGTAATCGGTGCGCTCCCTGACGCCGCCGAACTCGCCGCCATAGCGCACCGGTCGCCCCATCTGCCAGGCGATCTCCGGCACGATCTCGTCGGTCATCGCGACCAGCGCTTCGAGCATCGCCAGCATAAATTTGCCGCGCTCGACGATCGGCGTCAGCGCCCACTTCTCCTGCGCCGCCTTGGCGCGCTCGACCGCGGCATTGATCGCCTGGTCGGTCGCGATCGGCCGCTCGGCGTAAATCGAACCATCGATGGGCGATTTGAGTTTTACGGTTTCCAAAGGATACTCCAAGTTAGCAGGCTAGGGTGCGCAGATGGCCATTGCGGCCATAGCGAAGGATGGGCTCGTCACGCGTCACCAGAACCATGTCCAACGCTCTCGCACTTGCCATCAGTATCCGATCCATGGGATCACCATGAGGCGGACCGGGCAGGTTGGATGACGCAATCAGAATGGCTGGTGAGATAGCGCTGAGCTTTGCCGACATTCGCTCGATGAATCGCTCCACGAAGTCGAGTGGCGCCAATGGCAGATTGAGCCGGCCCTTGGCTACGCCAATTCCGATCTCCCATGCCGACATCGGCGAAAGATACAGACGGCCGTCATAGGCCGCTTCCGAAATCTCCCGGCTTGCGTGCGGATCGATCAGACTATCGTTGGCGACAAAGATCATCGCACATGTATCCAGAAGCAGGTTTGGCTCTTCGCTCATTTACGCACCGCAAGTTTGCCGTCACGCGCGTCAGCCTCACCGCCCAGATAGCCCCGGTCCCATGGCTCGTCATCGAAAGGTTTGGTGATATCAAATCCGGCTTCGATTGTTATCAGGCCCTTCATGAAACCAAAACCGGGGTGGCGATCCGCGCGCGCCTCCTTTGGCGCGGCAGGCACGCTACCACTGGGCGGCGCCGAAGTGGGTACTTTGCGAACGCGGCGAAATACCAGTTTCCCACTCCCTATATTGACGGATTCGGTCTCGAACCCAGCCTCAAGCCACTCCCTTGTCATGGGATTGTTGCTCGGATTGTTGCTCCACCATGCAGGGTATTGCTTCGATGCGGGCAGCGGCAGATTGAGCACTCTCTCGATTTCGGCGAATGACATCGGAACGCGATCGACATTTTGGGCAATGAGAAAGTCCTTGAGCGGCGCATATTTGGACATTGCAAACTCCTCAATGTAGCGCACTGCAGTTTACAGGTACCATATGGTACTAACTTCACTACATTGTCAACATTAAAGCTGTATAAAGTTTTAATACCGCTCGAACCCCCTGTGCAGTTCCCAATCCGTAATGCGGCGGTCGTATTCGAACTGCTCCCACTTTGCGGTGTGGACATAATGTTCGAGCACATCGTCGCCGAGCGCCTGCTTCAGCATCTTCGACTTGGCCAGCGTCTCGGTGGCGTCGCGCAGCGTCTTCGGGATCTCCGGCAGGCGCGAGGCCTGGTAGGCATCGCCGACGAACGGCTTCTGCAGTTCGAGCTTCTCGTCGATGCCGGCAAGGCCGGCGGCGATCAGCGCCGCGAAAGCGAGATAGGGGTTCAGGTCGGCGCCGCCGATGCGGCATTCCATGCGGATGCCCTTGGTGCCCTCACCGCACAGGCGGAAGCCGGCGGTGCGGTTGTCCTCGCTCCACATGATCTTGGTCGGTGCGAAGGTGCCGGCCTGGAAGCGCTTGTAGGAGTTGATGTAGGGAGCCAGGAACCAGGTAAACTCCCTGGCATATTTCAGTTGCCCAGCCGCCCATTGCTGGCCAAGCGTGGACAAAGTCCAGTCCGCCTTCTTGTCGAAGAACAATGGCGTCTTGCCATCGGCGCTCCACAGCGAATTGTGGATGTGGCTGGAATTACCGGCGAGCCCGTAATTGTATTTCGACATGAAGGAAATCGACTTGCCTTCGGACTCGGCAATCTCCTTGGCGCCGTTCTTCAGGATGACGTGGCGGTCCGCCATGTCGAGCGCCTCGGCATAGCGCACATTGATCTCTTCCTGCCCCGGGCCCCATTCGCCCTTGGAGTTTTCGATCGGAATGCCCGCCGCTTCCATCTCGTTGCGAAGCCGGCGCATGACGCCTTCTTCCTTGGTGGTGATGCCGATCTGGTAGTCGCCGATATAGGGCGACGCGGTGTCGAGCCCCTGCCAGTGCTTCTTGCGGGCGGAATCATAGGTCTCGTTGAACAGGTAGAATTCGAGCTCGGAGGCGAAGTAGCCGATATAGCCGCGTTCGGTGAGCCGCTTGACCTGCTTTTTCAGCATCGCGCGCGGCGAATGCGGAAGGTCGTCATGGGTGTGGTGGTCGAGCACGTCGCAGATCACCAGCGCGGTCTTTTCCAGCCACGGAATCCGCCGCAGCGTGGCAAGGTCCGGCTTCATGACGAAGTCGCCATAGCCCTTCGACCAGCTTGCCGCCTTGTAGCCCGGCACCGGCTCCATATCGATGTCGGCGGCGAGCAGATAGTTGCAGCCATGCGTCTCGTCATGAGCAGAATCCACAAAGTACTGCGCCAGGAAACGCTTTCCCGCGAGCCGCCCCTGCATGTCGACGATGCAGGCCAGCACCGTGTCGATCTCGCCATTGGAGACCGCTTTCTTCAACTGATCGAACGAGAAATTTCCGGCCATTCCTTTGGCACTCCAGCTAGCCGCTTGGGCTTGTCACTTTGAAAGGGAAAAAGCCGTGGCTATCGAACTCGCCACGGCTTTGATTGTTGCTCAGGCAGATTCGCCGACAGCCTTTTCAGCGGCTGCAATGATCGCCTTGCGCTTGGCGATTGCCGCCTCGCCGATTGGCGGACCCTGGAAACGCCGGTTTTCAATGGCGAACCAAAGAATTGCCAGGATGATGGCGAAGCCAACCGAATAGTACCACAGGCCCGGCACGAAGCTTGTGGCGGCAACCGGCGGATTGGCGGCAGCGTCGCCCGGTGTGCCGGGGATCGACACGACGAAGGCATGACCACCGATCGTGACCAGGACGGTTCCGATCATGACAATGACCGCGAAGACTTTTGACAAACCGCCCAGACGGAAGCTGCCAAAGGTGGTCCAGGTTTTTCCTTCGGCAAAGAAACCCGCAACAATCGGCATTGCATATGAAATGTAGAGATACATAGCGCAGCCGGTCGAGAGCGCGGCAAAGGCATTGAGTGGCGTCGTCACGGCGGTCAACACGACCGCCATGATGGCGGAGAACCAGATCGCCGCCACCGGCGTGCGATATGTCGGGCTGACCGAGCTCAGCAGGCCCGAGAATGGCAAGCCACCATCACGCGCAAACGCATAGATCATCCGTGATGTGGACGTCACGGCGGCTAATGCGCAGAGGAAGTTGGAAATGATCACACCGATCAGCATCAACTTGCCGATAAACGACGTCATGATGGCTGCGATGAAGAGATTGTTGAAGGAACTCCAGCCGGAGGCGGCGGCGGCATTCAGATCCGGGATGGCCATGATCATGACAAGGATCAGCACAAAACCGAACACGCCGGACCAGAAGACTGAATGCAGCATGCCCTTGTGCACCGTGTCGCGCGCATTGACTGTTTCTTCCGCCGTGTGTGCGGACGCGTCAAAGCCGGTAATGGTGAACAGCGGATAGAGAAGGCCGATGATGATCGCCATCAATGGACCGGTTTGCGGGGAAACGCCACCACCAGAAGCCCCGGTGTTGTTTACGAAGGTGAACGCCTTGCCGATGTCCAGGCTTGGCGCCGCCATCAGAAACATGATGATAAGGATGACGGTGACCCCGAGGATCAGGTAGCCGGAGAAATCCGTCAGTATGGTCGTCAGCCTGATGCCGAAGTGGTTCAGCAGGGCTTGCGCCGCGGTGATGACGGCGACCGATAGAATTTGCGTCCCCATCCCCCAGCCGGAGACGTCCCAGCCGAGTACCGAACCGAAGAACAGATCACGCGTGATGAGATAGAGAAACACATTCACGGCCGGGATGACGAACAGCAGTCCCAGCAGATTGACGTAGGCCGTTGCCCAACCCCAGAACCGGCCGCCCAGGATTGACGACCAGTGATACAGGCTGCCTGCCGTCGGGTAGGCTGACGCGATCTGGCCAAGACAGGCCGCAACGACAAGCGCATACGCGCTGCCGATGATCCAGCCGATGGTCAGTGAGAATGGACCGCCCGTCGAAAGCGCGATCGGGAATGATCCAAACCCGCCGGACAGGATGCAGATGATCGAAAACGAGATCGCAAAGCTTTGGAATGCTCCCATGCGCCGCGATAGTTCCTGGGCGTAGCCCATGCTGTGAAGGACCTTCACGTCCTCCGATGTGTCCGTGTGTATCGGTGCTGCCATTTGAAGTCCCCTTTTTAACGTTCTTAGCTGGCCGATTGAACTGACTTTCCCATTGCGTGTCGCCGGGAACCCTTGGCCTCCTCGGGTTTCAGGTCAGAAAAAATGCCTGTGAGCAGATCCGCCCATTTCCGCTGCCCGGTCTCGCCGGAGATCTCGTCGTTGCGGAT
Organism: Mesorhizobium sp. M0016; assembly: GCF_040324035.1. Taxonomy (NCBI): domain Bacteria; kingdom Pseudomonadati; phylum Pseudomonadota; class Alphaproteobacteria; order Hyphomicrobiales; family Phyllobacteriaceae; genus Mesorhizobium; species Mesorhizobium sp. M0016. The sequence continues at coordinate 510,038 of NZ_JAMYVM010000001.1, forward strand.
TTCGATCATTGCGCAGGCAAGGCCGCGCGAGCGTGCATGGCGCTCCAAAGTGAAATAGACGCGGTCGGCCGGCGAATAGGGCTCGTTGATGCCGACACTGACGCCGGAGAGCCGCTGCAGCGCCGCTATCAGCGGCGACGCCAGCCGGCGGTCGTCATCATGGATGATGCCGATATGCCAGGGCCGCTTCTTGCCCTTGTAGACGGGGGTGAAGGAATGCACCGACACCAGACGGGTCTCCTGCCCACGCGCCTGCCGGTCGTCGATGATCGATGCGATCGTGTCGTGGAACGGCCGCCACGACAAAGCGATGCGCTCGGCGCGCTCACTGTCCGACAGGCCGGCATTGCCCGGAATGGCCGTCGTCTCGCTGACGGGCGGCACCAGGTCCGGTGCGTCGAGCGGACGGTTGCAGTCGATGATCAGGCGCGAGATGCGGGTTTCGATGAGCGTCGCATCGAGGGCGGTCGCGATGCGGCGGGCCACCGGCAGCGCGCCGGGGTCCCAGGCGATGTGGCGGGAGAGGTCCTCGGCCGGCAGGCCAAGCGTGCCGAATGCCGACGGCAGGAAGTTGGAAGCGTGGTCGCAGGTCAGCACGAAAGGGCTGGACCCGCCGGGGTTCGTCACCCCTACGGTATCAGACGATGCAAGGCTGGCGGGCCGTGCTCTCTCCATAGTCTGCCGTCCCCTGGGGAGCGCTGTATCTTATGTTACGTATTTTGCCTCATTGCGTCCCTGTGGATGATTTCATACAGTTTGTCCGGCTTTGTCAAACGCGATTTCAGGGAAGCGGTCTGGACGGGCTCAGGGGTGGGGAAAACGATGATTTCCAGCATTGCCGAACTGATTTCGGACCGCATCGGCACGATGCCGGCCGGCGAGCGCCGCGCCGCGCAGACACTGATTGCCAACTATCCGCTGATCGGGCTGAAGACGGTCGCCGAGTTCTCGACCGCCGCCGGCGTATCGTCGCCGACAATCCTGCGCTTTGTCTCGAGGCTAGGGTTCCAGAACTATCCCGAGTTCCAGTCGGCGCTGCAGGACGAACTGGCGGCGCAATTGCAGTCGCCGGCATCGCGCACGCTCAATCCGGCCTCGCCAGGCAGCAGTGCCGTGTCGCCAATGCTGGAGGCGACGCTGGACAATATGCGCGAGACCTTCAGGCATCTCTCCGACAGGCAGCTTGCCGACATCGCCGCAAGGCTCGCCGAACGGCGCGGCAAGACATTCCTGATCGGCGGCCGCTTCACCGATCCGTTGGCGCGCTACATGGCCGCCCACCTCGCCATCATCCAGCCCGACGTTTATCACCTCGCCGGCCAGGAGAGCATCTGGCGCGACCGGCTGATCGACATGGGCAAGCGCGACGTGCTGGTGATCTTCGACATCAGGCGCTACCAGGACAGTCTGGTCCGCTTTGCCGAGACCGCGCATCAGCGCGGCGTGCAGATCGTGCTGTTCACCGACCAGTGGCTATCGCCGATCGCCCGCTTCGCCCGCCATGTCATTGCCGGACGCACCGCCGTGCCTTCGGCGTGGGACTCTTCCGCCGCTCTGTTCGTTGTCGCCGAGACGCTGATCGGCGCCGTCACCAGGCAGCTCGAGGCCGACAGCGCCAGGCGCATCCGCGACCTGGAAAGCCTGCGCTGACACGCTCAATCCCGGCCGCAGGTGCGCAAAATTACGCAGATTTAATGTGCATGGAAGCGGCAGAATTGCCATAAAGCCATGATATTGCGGCGGCTTCGCACATACCGGGTGCGTCGCTGCGCGTTTTTTGCTTGGTGAAACCGGTAGACGTTTTGCCAACCGGAGTGTCGATGGTCGCCTGGAAACAGATCGTTTTTGCGCTTGTGATCCTGGTTGCGGCTGTCCTCGCCTGGGCGCGATTCTTCCCGGGCGCGCCGGAGGTTCTGGCACGCTGGGGCATCGACTGGACCTATGCTTCGGCGCCCGCCACAACCGGTGCGGTCGACACGACAAAACAGGCAGGCGGCCGCAACGCTGCCGGCCGCCCGGCAAATGTCGTCGCCTTGCCTGCGGCCACCGCCACCATCAACGATCGCCTGCAGGCGATCGGCACCGGCCGCGCCAACGCCTCGGTGACGGTCAACCCGTACAGCTCCGGCCGGCTGGTTGAATTCCTCGTCCAGTCCGGCACCCGCGTCGACAAGGGGCAGATCATCGCTGTTCTCGATTCCGAGACCGAGGTGATCTCGCAAGATCGTGCCAAGCTCGCCTTGCAGGATGCCCATGACAAGCTCGAGCGGGTGAAATCATTGAGGGCCTCCAACGCCGCGACCCCGGTCGCCGTCGCCGATGCCCAAGTGGTGCTGGCCGGCGCCAAACTGGCGCTGCAGGATGCCGAACTCGCCTTGCAGCGTCGTTCGATCGTCGCCCCTATCGCCGGCACGGTCGGCATCCTGCCGATATCGGCCGGCAATTACGTCACCAGCCAGTCGGCGATCGCCACGCTTGACGACCGCTCCTCCATCCTGGTCGATTTCCTGGTGCCCGAGCGCTTCGCCGCCGCCGTCAAGGTCGGCGCGCAACTGTCGGCGACGCCGATCGCAAATCCGAGCAAGGCCTATACCGGCACTGTGTCGGCCATCGACAACCACATCGACGAAAAGAGCCGCACTCTGCTGGTCAAGGCTGCAATCGCCAATCCAGCGGATTCGCTGCGCGCCGGCATGTCGTTCGGCATCACCATGCGCTTCCCCGGCGACACCTACCCGGCCGTCAGCCCGCTGGCGATCCTGTGGGGTTCCGACGGCGCCTATGTCTGGCAGATCGAGGACGGCAAGGCCAGGCGCGTTCCCGTGCGCATCATCCAGCGCAACACCGAGACGGTGCTGATCGACGCCGAGATCGAGGATGGCGACATGGTTGTGACCGAGGGCACCCAGAGCGTCAGCGAAGGCGGCGCGGTCCGCATCGCCGGCCAGGATCAGCGCGCCGCGGACGCGGCCGAAGGCTCATGACCGCGCCTGTCAGCACCGCCAGCGAAACCGGCTTCACCGCTCTCTTCATCCGCAGGCCGGTCATGGCCTTCGTGCTGAACACGCTGATCGCAGTGGCCGGCCTTGCCGCTTTCTACGGCGTCGAAATCCGCGAACTGCCCGATGTCGACCGCGCCGTGGTCACCGTGTCGACGGCTTTCGAGGGTGCCGCCGCCGAAACCGTCGACCGTGAACTGACCGACACCATCGAGGGCGCGGTCGCCCGCGTCTCCGGCGTCAAGTCGATCTCGTCGACCTCTTCCTTCGGCCAGAGCCGCGTCACCATCGAGTTCAACGACGGCGTCGATTTGAACGTCGCCGCCTCCGACGTGCGCGACGCGGTCGGCCGTGTCGCCAACATGATACCGGAGACCGCCGACCCGCCGCGCATCGTCAAGGCCGACGCCAATTCCGATGCCGTGATGCGACTGGCCGTCACCTCCGACACCATGTCGGTGCAGGACATGACGGTGATCGTCCAGGACCAGATCGAGGACGAACTGGCTGCCGTGCCCGGCGTCGCCGACGTTCAGGTCTATGGCGACCGCGACAAGATCTTCCGCATCGATGTCGACCAGAACAAGCTCGCCAGCCTCGGCTTCACTGTGGCCGATCTGAGGGCAGCGCTTGCGTCGGTCGCTTTCGATTCACCAGCCGGTTCGATCACCACCACCAACCAGGATCTCATCGTCCGCACCACGGCCGATGTGACGACGCCGGAAGAATTCGAAAACATCATCATCGGCGGCACGACGCGCATCCGCGACGTCGCCACCGTCACGCTCGGTCCCGACATCGGCCAGACCTCGTTGCGCTCCGACGGCAAGACCGGCATTGGCCTTGGCATCATCCGCCAGGCGGAATCGAACACGCTGGATATTTCCACCGGAGTGAAGGCAGCCGTCGCCAAGCTGCAGGAAAACCTGCCCAAGGGCATGTCGATCAAGATCACCAGCGACGACGCAGTCTTCGTCAACGGCGCCGTGCACGAGGTCGAGATCGCGCTCGGCCTGTCGATCTCCATGGTGCTGATCGTCATCTACATCTTCCTGCTCGACTGGCGCGCGACGCTGATCCCTGGTCTGTCAATGCCGGTCGCCATGATTGGCACCATCGCCGCCATCTATCTCGCCGGCTTCTCCATCAACATCCTGACGCTTCTGGCGCTGGTGCTGGCAACCGGCCTTGTCGTCGACGACGCCATCGTCGTTCTGGAAAACATCGTGCGACGGCGCAACGAAGGCATGGGGCCTCGTGCCGCCGCCGTGCTCGGCGCCCAAGAAGTGTTCTTCGCAGTCATCGCCACGACGCTGACGCTCGTTGCCGTTTTCGTGCCGATCTCCTTCCTGCCGGGACAGACCGGCGGCCTGTTTCGCGAATTCGGCTTCGTCCTCGCCATGTCGGTGCTGCTCTCCTGCGTGGTGGCGCTGACGCTGTGCCCGATGCTGGCCTCGCGCATGTTGACCGGCGCATCGCTCCACCATGAAGGCGGTCACGGCATTGGCGCGCGCGTCGGTGGCGCGCTGAACGCGGCCTACAAGCGCGCCCTGCATGCCTGCCTCGGCGCGCCGTGGATCGTGCTGCTGGTTGCGGTGCTGTTTGCGGGCGTCGCCTTCAGCCTGTTCGGCACCATCCGCCAGGAACTGACGCCGAGCGAGGACCGCGCCGTCGTGCTGTTGCGCATCAACGCGCCGCAAGGCGTCAGCCTCGATTACACCACGCAGCAGATGCAGAAGATCGAGCGGCTGATCCAGCCGCTGCGCGATTCCGGCGAGATCGTCTCGACGTTCGAAAACGCCGGCCAGAACGGCGCCTACAATTCCGGCTTCATGGTGATGACGCTGGCGCCGTGGGACGAGCGCACGCGCAGCCAGCAGGAGATCATGGCGCAGATAAGCCAGCTGACCCGGCAGGTGCCATCCGTGCGCATCTTCCCGGTGCAGGCCAATAGCCTCGGTATTCGCGGCGCCGGCAACGGCCTGCAATTCGCGCTGGTCGGCAACGACCGCAAGGCGCTCGGCGACGCGGCGGTGAAGATCATCGCCCGGATGCAGGCCGATCCGCGCTTCCAGACGCCGCGGCTTTCCATCGACCCGACGCAGCCGCAGTTGGCGGTGGCCATCGACCGCGAGCGCGCCTCCGATCTCGGCATCGACATATCGGGGCTCGCCAACACCTTGCAGGCGATGCTCGACGGTAACGATGTCGTCGATGTCTACATCGCCGACCGCAGCTATGGCGTGAAGCTGGTCTCGACCACCAACCCGATCAATGATCCGACCGATCTGGAAAACATCTTCCTGAAAACCGCCGACGGCCGCTTCGTGCCGATGTCGACCATCGCCACGCTGACCGAGCGCGCCGTGCCGCCGTCGCTGACCCGCGAACAGCAGCAGCCTTCGGTGGCGATCACCTCGAACCTGAACGGCAATTTCGCACTTGGTGACGCGCTCGGCGTTGCCGAGCAGATCGCCGCCCCGCTGCTGCCGCCGGGCAGCCGAGTCCTGCCGCTGGCCGAAGCCGCGACGCTCGGCGAGACCAACAGCGCCATGATCACCATTTTCGGCTTCGCGCTGGTCATCATCCTCCTGGTGCTCGCCGCCCAGTTCGAAAGCTTCGTCAGCGCCGTCATCATCATGGCGACGGTCCCCCTCGGCCTCGCCTGCGCAATCTTTGCGCTGCTTTTGTCAGGCACCAGCCTCAATGCCTACAGCCAGATTGGCCTCGTGCTTCTGGTCGGCGTCATGGCCAAGAACGGCATCCTCATCGTCGAATTCGCCAACCAGCTGCGCGACCGCGGCCTCGGCGTGCGCGAGGCGATCGAGCAGGCCTCGATCATCCGCCTGCGGCCGGTGATGATGACGATGATCTGCACCATCCTCGGCGGGGTCCCGCTGGTGCTGGCCGCCGGCGCCGGTGCCGAAGCGCGCATCGCGCTCGGCTGGGTCATCGTCGGCGGGCTGGGTCTCGCCACCGTCTCGACGCTTTTCCTGACCCCGGTCGCCTACCTCCTGCTCGGCCGCTTCGTCACGCCGAAGACGCATGAGGAAGCGAGGCTGAAGCGGGAGCTTGAGGAAGCGGCGTACGCCAATGTCGAGCCGGCGGAGTAGCTCCGCTTACCCTCCCCCTTGTGGGGAGGGTCGGACCGCAGGTCCGGGGTGGGGGTGCAGCGCCAACTAACGTCGGTCCAGCGCTCCCGCGAATAACAGAGGTAGGAGCCAAGACCCCACCCCGACGAAAGAGCAAAATTGCTCTTCGTCGACCCTCCCCACAAGGGGGAGGGTAGAAAGTCACGGCCTGATAAACACCTTCCCGTTCGGCTTGGCCAGCTCCGCCGGGACCTTCGCCATCGCCTCATCCAGCGGTAGCACCGCCGTCACGTCGGTTGACCAGCGCCCATCCGAAAAGCGCTTCTGTGCTTCCATGATCGCCGGGCCGCGCTTGTCGCGGAACTGGCGCATCCATTCGACCAGCCAGAAGCCTTCAATGTGCTTGTGTTGGAAGATCATCTGGCCGGGCTCACGGATGACAGTGGTGTCCGGATCGAGCCGTCCATAGATGATCCAGCGCGAGCGCTTCGGCATGGCGTCGAAGATCGCCGAGGCCACCGGCCCGGTCACGGCATCGAGGAAGATGCGCGGCTGCTCGGCCTTGACCACATCGCGTAGTGCTGCCTTGAAATCCGGCGCCTTCTCGTTGAGCACATGGGCAGCCCCGATCTCCTTCAACAGCGGAATCTGCTCGTCGCGGCGCACGGTGACGATCGGCCGGAACCCAGCCTCCTTGGCGAGACCCGCGATCAGCTTGCAAAGCTGGCTGGCGCCGGCGGTCATGATGAAGGCTTTTTCGCCCGTCTCCTTGACGATGTCGAACATGGCGAGCGCCGTGAGCGGGTTGACGATCATCGCCGCGCCATCCTCGTCGCGGACCGTGTCGAGCAGCGGAATGCAGCCGGCAGCTTCGGCAACTGCATAGTCCGCCCACGCGCCCCAATTGGTGACGCCGGTGGTGAAGGCGATGCGCTTGCCGATCAGGCTTTTCGCATAGGGCTCGTCGCCGCTGGCAACGACCGTGCCGACACCCTCGAAGCCGGCCGGCTGGCCCTTGGCGCGCGGCTGACCGTACTGGCCCTTGATGAACATGACGTCGGACGGGTTGATCGAGGCGAGGCTGACCTTGATTAGAACCTGGCTCGGTCCGGGCGTCGGCACGCCGATGCTGCCAAGCTTGAGGTACGGCTCCATCGCCTCCAGCGCACTGCCGGAGGGCGTCCTGGTGTAGCCGTCGCCGGTCAGCAGCAGTGCTTTCATGTCTGAGGGGATCGCCATGGCGGGGCTCCTTACAGTTTGAGGATGAGCTTGCCGGATGCGCCACGGCCAAGCACGCGCGTCACCACGGCGGCGGCATCGGCCAGCGGATAAGTGCCTTCGATGGCCGGCCGAACCTTGCCGGCGAGATGCCAGCCGACCAGCGCCTTCAGATTGTCGGCATGGACGAGCTGGTCGAGCGGCGCGAAATCGCGGGCGATAATGGCCTTCATCCGCTCAGACCTTTTCCTGCGTGTATTTCCTGAGTTCCGTACGCGCCACCTGCCGGCGGTGCACCGCGTCCGGCCCGTCGGCAAGGCGCAGGGTTCGCAGATGCGTCCATGAGCGTGCCAGCGGCGTGTCCTGGCTGATGCCTTGCGCCCCGAACATCTGCACGGCCTCGTCGGTGACCTTGAGCGCGACGCGCGGTGCGATGACCTTGATCTGGCTGATCCAGGGCGCGGCTGCGCGCGCATCGCCCTGGTCGATCATCCACGCCGCCTTGAGGCAGAGCAGCCGCGCCATCTCGATCTCCATGCGGCACTCGGCGATGATATCGAAATTGGCGCCGAGCTTGGCCAATGGCTGGCCGAAGGCCTCGCGGCGCACCGAGCGCTGGCACAGCAGCTCCAGCGCCATTTCGGCTTGGCCGATGGCGCGCATGCAATGGTGAATGCGGCCGGGGCCGAGCCGCCCCTGCGCGATCTCGAACCCCCTGCCCTCGCCGAGGATCAGGTTTCCGGCCGGCACCCTGACATTGTCGAAGCGGAGGTGCATGTGGCCGTGCGGCGCGTCGTCATCGCCATAGACCTGCATCGGTCGAAGCTTGATCACGCCCTTGGTGTCGGACGGCACCAGGATCATCGAATGGCGGCGGTGCTGCGGCTCGGCTTCGCCGCCGGTGCGGACCATGACAATGTAGATGGCGCAGCGCGGGTCCCCGGCCCCCGACGCCCACCATTTCTCACCGTTGAGTGCATAGTCGTCGCCTCGCCGTTCGCAGCGCATGGCGATGTTGGTGGCGTCGGAGGAAGCGACGTCCGGCTCGGTCATCAGATAGGCCGAGCGGATCTTGCCCTCGAGCAGCGGCTCAAGCCATGCCTGCTTGTGGTCGTCCGAGCCGTAGCGCTCCAGCACCTCCATATTGCCGGTGTCGGGCGCCGAGCAGTTGAAGGTCTCGGCGCCGAGATGCGCCTTGCCCATCTCCTCGGCGAGGTAGGCGTATTCGACCGTCGAGAGACCATAGCCGCGCTCGGACCCGGTCAGCCAGAAATTCCACAGGCCGCGCTCCTTGGCCGTCTTCTTCAATCCCTCGAGGATCTCGGTCTGCCGCGCGGTGTAGACCCAGCGGTCGCCGCCCTTGCCGACCTCGCTCAAAAACTCATGATCGAGCGGCATGATCTCATCGCGCACCATGGTGGCGACGCGGGCGTGGATCGGCTTCAGCCGCTCGGTCATGCCGAGATTCATGTCCGCCATCGGTCTCCAACCCTTTCACGCATCTGGGGCACTTTACCCGTGGCAAGGATGACCGTACTTCGGGTAGCCTTGTCAACGCGAGCCCTTTCGCCCCAGACCGTGAGCAGAGAGGCGCGGAGGAATTGCGATGAGCTATCTGGAAGAACTGTTCTCAGTCGCCGGCAAGACAGCGCTGGTGACGGGAGCCGCGACCGGCATCGGCCGCATGGTGGCGACCGCCTTGGTCCAAGCCGGCGCCACCGTGATGATCGCCTCGCGCAAGGGCGAGGATTGCATCAAGGTCGCCGCTGAGTTGAACGGGCTCGGCGGCTCCGGCAGTGCCGAAGGTTTCGCCGGTGACGTCTCGAGCGAAGCAGGCATTGCCGCGCTGGTCAGCGAGGTCAAGGCGCGCACCGAGAAGCTGCACATCCTCGTCAACAATGCCGGCATATCCTGGGGCGCCTCGCTGGAGGATTTTCCCTATAGCGGCTGGGCCAAGGTGTTCGCCGTCAACGTCACCGCCGTCTTTCATCTGACGCGCGAATTGCTGCCGCTGCTGGAAGCCGCGGCCAGCGATGCCGATCCGGCTCGCGTCATCAATCTGGGCTCGGTGATGGGCACGCAGCCGCTGGCCGACGACGCCTATTCCTATACCGCGTCCAAGGGCGCCGTTCACCACCTGACGCGCACGCTGGCGATCGAGCTGGCGGCGCGGCGCATCACCGTCAACGCCTTCGCCCCCGGCCCCTTCCAGAGCCGGATGACCGCCTTTGCCACCGGCACCGACGAAAAGGCCAGACATGTCGGCAGCCATGTGCCGATCGGACGTATCGGCGTGGCGGATGACATCGGCGGCGCAACGCTCTATTTGTGCAGCCGTGCCGGTTCCTATGTCACCGGCGCCATCCTGCCGATCGACGGCGGGCAGTCGGTGCAGCATGGGCTGACATTGTTCAAGGAATGAGCCGCGGTCGGCGGCAAGGGGAGGACACCGCAGTGGAACCGATCAGTCTCGATGTGCTTCTGGCCAGCGTCGGCAAGGAAGTCGGCGTCTCGCCATGGCGCGAGGTCACACAGACCATGATCGACCAGTTCGCCGACGCCACCGACGACCACCAGTTCATCCATTGCGACCCCGAGCGGGCCAAAAACGAGACGCCGTTCGGCGGCACCATCGCGCATGGCTTCCTGTCGTTGTCGCTGCTCTCGGCGATGACCTTCGAGACCATGCCGCCGCTGGAAAAGGGCAAGATGGGCGTCAACCACGGTTTCGATTCGCTGCGCTTCCTGGCGCCGGTGAAGACCGGTTCGCGCATCCGCACCCGTTTCGTACTGGCCGACGTCAAGGTCAGGCCGTCGGGCTGGGTGCAGACGGCGCACGACGTGACCATCGAGATCGAAGGTTCGAAGAAGCCGGCGCTGACCGCGCGCTGGCTGACGCTGACGCTGATCGAGCGTGAGCCGGAGACCGCATGAGTGGCGACGCCAACGCGCTGGACCAGACGGCACTAGCGCTCTATCTCGAGGCGCACATCCCGGGTTTTGCCGGGCTTTCGGCAATCGAAAAATTCAAATCCGGCCAGTCGAACCCTACCTATCTGCTGACCGCGGCCAGCGGCCGCTATGTCCTGCGCGCCAAGCCGCCGGGCCAGTTGCTGAAATCGGCGCATCAGGTCGACCGCGAATTCACGGTCATGAAGGCGCTGGCCGGCACCGCCGTGCCGGTGCCGGCGATGCTGCATCTGTCGGCGGAGGCGACGCCGATCGGCCGCATGTTCTACGTCATGGATTTTCTCGACGGCCGCATCTTCTGGGATCCGGCAGTGCCGAAGGCCGCTGGCAACGATGAGCGCGCCGCCCTCTACGATGCCATGAACGCCACCCTGGCGGCCCTGCACGACGTCGATGTCGAGGCGGTCGGGCTCGGCGATTTCGGCAAACCCGGCAATTACTTCGAACGCCAGCTGGCACGCTGGACCAGCCAGTACCGCGCCTCGGAGACCGGCACGGTCGCCGACATGGACCGGCTGATCGCCTGGCTGGAGACGCATATGCCGGCCGATGACGGCCGGATATCCCTCGTGCATGGCGACTACCGGCTGGACAACATGATCTTCGCGCACAATGAGCCGAAAGTGCTGGCCGTGCTCGACTGGGAACTGTCGACGCTTGGCCACCCCTTTGCCGACATCGCCTACCAGTGCATGCAATGGCGCTTGCCGCACGCCTCGGGCTTTCGCGGTCTTGGCGGCGTCGACTGCGCCGCCCTCGGCCTGCCCTTGGAGGAAGCCTATGTCGCGGCGTATTGCCGTCGGCGCGGGCTGGCCGGCATCGACAATTGGAGCTTCTTCCTCGCCTTCTCCTTCTTCCGTTTGGCTGCCATCTGCCAGGGCGTCTACAAGCGGGCGCTGGACGGCAACGCCTCCAACCCCGAAAAGGCCAAGACCTATGGCGAAGCGGTGAAGCTGCTGTCGCACCTTGCCGCCAAGCTGATCGATCGAACCTGACTCGACAATGAGATATTGTGGTCGGCGCGATTTGATGACAGATCGGATCAGTTCCGTTCCCCGACCGGGGAGCAAGCCCACATGGAGGTGGTGGCAACCGGCCTGGAAACAGGACGCAAACCGATCACCGTCTGTAGACTGAGCATGATGCCGAAAAGTGTGAAGCGGTTTTCGGACGACATCATGCTCTATCTATTTGATTTAAGAGCCGGTTTCAGATTTCAGGTCAATTCGACCTGAATCATTCGGCTCTAGCGCGCGTCGCTGGAAATGAACTTCATGTGCCGGCTGACTTGCAGGGCGATGTAGACGACCAGCGAGCATCCGATCGGAAACACGATCTCAATGAGGCCGGTGGCGACAGCCTGCGGCAATGCCAGCGCAATGTCCTTGGCTGCGGCAGTCTCGATCGTCAGCGCCGTGATCCCGCCGCCGAACACCGCGCCGGCCAAGGCACCCGCCAGTATGAAATGCAGCGAGCGAGGTTCTTCCTTGGATGCCAGCGAAGCCAGCATCCAGCCCAGCAAACCATACTCGATCGCCCGCAACATACCGAGCGTAGTGAGCGACAGGATCACGGGCTTTGCCGATACATCAAGCGCGCTCACCATCACCTTTTGCGTACCTTTGGCGATGCCCATGGCCAGCGGCCCCGAGATCATCGCGATCAGGCCGCCAAGCGAGGCTCGCACCTTGGTGATCGCCGTGCCGAGGCTGACGCCGGCGCAGACGAAGAATGACCAGGTCACGCCTTGCGCCAAGTCTATCAGAACCCGGGTCGGGGCCGGGTGCGAACCTGCCGCAAATCCGGCAGTCAGAATAAGCGCTTCCATGGCGAAGCCGATTGCGATCGCCAGCCATGCGACTATCACGACCCGCCTGAGCGCCAGCCTTGCGCCATGAGAAAGTGGATGTGCGCCCGGCAGCCCGGACGAAAGCTCTATCGCAGCCATAGAGGCCCCCCAAAACCGAATTTTCTTGCAGAGCCGCCAAATAGGCTTTGTTTGTAACAGTCCGATGTTGCCTGCGTGCGCCCAGGTTACACATGCTGTGACATAGATGCTGGCGAAATAGGCCAGAACGGGCACGACTATTCGAGAGAAGCTTGGGGGTCGCTTTTTGATGTGCCTGACAGCGCCCTTGCCCGTTTCCGTACAGCGTATATATTTAGCGATGCACACCAACCAAAGGCACCGGATCTTGCCACTGAGCGTCCAGAAACGCCGCGAGAAACAAAAGGCCGAACTGCGTTCCGAACTCCTCGACGCAGCCCACAAGCTCGTCAAGGAAGAGGGCTATGAAGGCCTGACCATCCGCAAGTTGGCCAAGCGGGTCGGCTATGCCCCGATGTCGGTCTATTCGTACTTCGCCGACAAGCAGGACATCCTGTTTGCGCTGGCCGAGGATGCCTTCGAAACACTTGCCCGCCGCATCGAGGAGCATCCTTCCGACGATCCGATCGAGGCCTTGCGTGCGGTGATGACCGAATATGCTGCCTTCGGGCTCGGCAATCCCAACGAATACCGCACCGTGTTCATGACCGAAAAGACCAAGCTGCCGGAAGGCAGAAGCTATGAGGACATGGAAGAGGCCAACCCGGCGATGAAAGCGCTGATATCCAGGGTCGAGGCCTGCGTTGCCGCAGGCAAGCTGCAGGGCGATCCGCGCGCCATCGCCACCATGCTTTGGGCAGTCGGCCACGGCACCATCTCGCTTTTGATCACGTTCCCGTTCTACCCCTTCGGGGATCCGCAGGCTTTCGTGACGCGGATGTGCGATTTCACACTCGCCACGCTCAGCACTCAGAATGTGCCGCCGCTGACCGAGACCCCGGTCGACTGCTGAGCATCCCCGCCCCTCCAATTCAACGTCCGGCCTGACAGCTTCGGCTGTGTCAGTGCGCCGCAATTTTCGGCGTTCAAAAAGATTTTTCGTACGCGTACGTTTTCCGACTTGAAAACCCATCTCGGTGGACGTATGTGTACGTTGTATCGTACATGTACGAAAAAAATTTAACCGATGGAGACAGACATGAACAAGACCCTTCTCGCTCTCGCCACCGTGCTGGCTCTCTCCGGCTCGGCTTTCGCCGCCAACAACACACACTCGACCAAGCAGGCCCCCGCCGCCACCTGCGTCGACACCACGACCAATGCCAAGCTCGATTGCGCCGTGACCGGCTCGGTCGAAAAGTCCGACGTCAAGGCCAAGAGCCCGCGTCTCGGCATCGAGATCAACCCATGGATCGTGCCGAGCACGTTCTAAGTTGATCGGGCTCGACCACAGCACAACGACTAATTTAAGGGCGGCAGGATAATCCCGGCCGCCCGTTTTTTCCTCAGCGCAAGCCGGCTTTTCCTGAGTTCAAACCTGGCGTAGCCGAACGGGTTATTTCTTGCGCGGTTTGCGACCCGGCACCGTCTTGGCCTTGCCGGGTCTTGCCGGCGCGCCTGGGATGGCGGTCGAGGTGATCGACACCGGATCGCTGGCCGGAAACGTGTCCTCGAGGCCTTCCTCGAGTTCCTCTTCGGCAGTCACCTCGTGATGCTGCTCATGTTCGAGTGAGCGCACGGCGGACGTCTTGCCAGCTGACTTCGGCGGCGCTTTCGACGGCATCGTATGTTCTCCCTGATGAGGGAAGCAGAACGGCTTGACCCGTCAAACGTTCCTACGCCGCCGCGTCGCTGGCTGCTTCCGACAGGAAAGTAAAGACATAGTCCGAAAAGGAACGCCAGCACTCGACCCGGAAGGCATCGGCTGCCGTGCGCAGCAGCAGGATTTCGCACTTGCCGAGAATGGTGCGCGACGCCGCGCGCACCGGAAAAGCCTCGAGCGACAAATCCTGCGGGCAGCCTGCATTGATCGCGGCGGCCGCCGCTGGGCCGGTGACGGCGAAGGCGACGTTGCGGTGCGAGATGCCGACCGCCGAATGCAATGCGGCAACCCCAGCACGATCGGCCAGCGGATCCTTGCCAGCCTCATCGATGACCAGCCACTCGTCAGGGCCAAGCCACAGCGCCGTGCGCCCTGTCTTCGACGCCGAAGTTTTCGGCTGCTTCGGCAAGGTCAGGCCGAGCGCCTTCGACAGCGCCGCGACGGAAGCCTCCGGCGCGCGCAGCGACATGCGCTCCGCCGGCGGCAGCACCTCGACCTTGACATCCGTTGCGGAAACGACGCGCCCAGCCAGGGCCGGGCGGCGCTCGACCGACGGCGCTGCAGCTGGGGCCGTCTTCTTTGCAGCAGCCTTAGCCATTGAGGCGCCCTCCCGTCTCGTCGAAGAACACCATGCCGGTAACCTCCACTTCGATCACCCCGTTCGGCATCGGCACATAGAGCGTGTCGCCCATCCGGTCGCGGCCGCCGGCAACCAGCGCCAGCGCGATCGAGCGACCGCAATTTTCCGACCAATAGCTGGATGTGACGTGACCGATCATCTTCATCGGGATCGCCTGCTTCGGGTCGGCGACGATCTGCGCGCCTTCCTCAAGCACCACTTTCGGGTCCTTGGTCTTCAAGCCGACCAACTGCTTGCGGCCCTTGGCGACCAGATCGGGCCGCGTCAGGCCGCGAATGCCGACGAAATCGGTCTTCTTCTTGCCGACCGCCCAGTCGAGCCCGGCATCGTTCGGCGTCACCGTGCCGTCCGTGTCCTGGCCGACGATGATGTAGCCCTTTTCGGCGCGCAGCACGTGCATCGCCTCGGTGCCGTAAGCAGTCGCGCCATGCTTCTGGCCTTCGGCCCACAGCGCTTCCCAAACGGCCTGCCCGTAGTCTGCCGGCACATTGACCTCGAAGCCGCGCTCGCCGGTGAACGACATGCGAAACAGCCTGGTCGGCACGCCGCAGATCTTGCCTTCGCGCACCGACATATGCGGCAGCGCCTCGTCCGACATGTCGACGCCTTCGACCAGCGGTGCAATGATGTCTCGCGACTTCGGCCCCTGCACGGCGATGACCGCCCATTGTTCGGTGATCGACGTCAGCCAGACATTCAGATGCGGGAACTCGGTCTGGAGATAGTCCTCCATGTGGTTCATGACGCGCGGCGCGCCACCCGTTGTCGTCGTCACATGGAAACGATCCGGCGCCAGTCGGCCGACGACGCCGTCATCATAGATGAAGCCGTCCTCGCGCAGCATGATGCCATAGCGGCAGCGGCCGGGCTCAAGCTTCTCCCATGGATTGGTATAGAGCAGTTCCATGAACCTGGCCGCATCCGGTCCGACCACTTCGATCTTGCCCAGCGTCGAGGCATCGAACAGGCCGGCATTGCTGCGCACAGCGACGCATTCGCGGTCGACCGCCTTGTGCATGTCCTCGCCGGGTTTGGGGAAATACCAGGCGCGCTTCCACTGCCCGACATCCTCGAACACCGCGCCTTGAGCTTCCGCCCAGGGATGGATCGCGGTCTTGCGTGTCGGGTCGAACAGCGGACCGCGCGAATGGCTGACGATCGCGCCGAAAGTGACAGGCGTATAGGGCGCGCGGAATGTGGTCAGCCCGACCTCGGGGATCGGCTTGCCAAGCGTCTCGGCGGCAATCGCCAGGCCGTGCATGTTGGACGTCTTGCCCTGGTCGGTCGCCATTCCGTTGGTGGTGAAGCGCTTGACGTGCTCGATCGAGCGCATGCCTTCATGCACCGCCTGGCGGATGTCCTTGGCGGTGACGTCGTTCTGGAAATCGACGAAGGCCTTGACCGTCTTGTCCGGCCCGGCGCCGGGCGCCGCGCCCAGCATGCCGCGCGACCAGCTTTCCGACGCGTCGACCTTCGGCTTAACGCCCTTGGCCACTTTGCCGCCCGCATCCTTCGCCGCCTTGGCGCCGGCCGCATAGGCCTCATCGATGGACGCCGAGAGCCCATCCGTGCCGTTGCAGGCGCCGACCGAAACGCAGTCCTGCGCATAGATGCCCGGCACGAAGCGCTTGGTCTCGTCATTGAAGGCGACCTTGCCGCGCGACTGCGAGAACAGATGCACCGACGGCGTCCAGCCGGCCGACATCAGGATGGCGTCGACCGGAATGGTGCGCTCGCCGCCGCCATTTTTCGGCTGCACCGTCATCGAGGTCACGCGCAACTTGCCGCCGGCGCGGATCACCGCGCGGCCGAAATTGACCTCGATCCCGAGCGCCCTCGCCTCGTCGATCACAGGTCCGGTCGGATGGTCGCGCAGGTCGACGATCGCCGCCACGTTGACGCCGGCCTTCTTCAGGTCGATCGCGGCGGAGTACGCCGAGTCATTGGCGGTGTAGAGGCCGACATTTTTGCCGACCGCGACACCGTACTGGTTGAGATAGATGCGCGCCGCCGAGGCCAGCATGATGCCGGGCCGGTCATTGTCGGCAAACACCATGTGGCGTTCGATGGCGCCGGTCGCCAGCACCACGCGCTTGGCGCGTACCTGCCACAGCCTTTCGCGCGGCAGATCGCGGCCGGGGTTCTGCAGATGGTCGCTGACGCGCTCGACCAGGCCGACGAAATTCTGCGCGTAGTAGCCGAACGCCGTCGTGCGCGACAAAACGCGGACATTGTCCATGGCGGTGAGCTTGGCCACCGCGCCTTGCGCCCAGGCATAACCGTCCTGGCCGTCGATCTTCGCCCCGCTCTCGAAGCGCAGGCTGCCGCCGAAGCTGGCCTGTTCATCGGCGAGGATGACACGCGCGCCGGTTTCGGCAGCGGCGAGCGCTGCCGCAATGCCGGCCGCACCGCCGCCCAGCACCAGTACGTCGCAATGCGCATAGCGCGACGAATAATGGTCGGGATCTGGCTTGTCAGGCGAAAGGCCGAGGCCGGCCGCGGCGCGGATCTTCGGCTCGTAGAGGCTCTTCCAGGCTGCCTTCGGCCACATGAAGGTCTTGTAGTAGAAGCCGGCCGAAAATAGCGGCGATGCAATGTCGTTGACCGCGCCGACGTCGAAGGCGAGCGACGGCCAGCGGTTTTGCGAGTTGGCGACGAGCCCGTCATAGAGCTCCTGCACCGTGGCGCGGATGTTGGGCGCCTTGCGTGCCGCGTCGCGCTTGACCTCGACTAGCGCGTTGGGCTCTTCCGCTCCGGCCGACAGGAAGCCGCGCGGACGGTGATACTTGAACGAACGTCCCACCAGATGCACGCCATTGGCAAGCAGCGCCGAGGCCAGCGTGTCGCCTTCGATGCCGGTGTAAGACTGGCCGTCGAAAGAGAACCGCGCGGTCTTGGCCTGGCTGAGACGGCCGGCGCTTTGAATGCGGAACGCGCCGCTCATTTGGATGCCACTTCGTTGGAGCTTTTGGGCAGCTTGGACGGCTTCGGCTCGCCGGCTTTGTAAGTCATGACGAACTTGTCGGTGACGGTGTCGCGCACCGCATTGAAGAAGCGTGCGCAGCCATGGATGTGGCGCCAGCGCTCATAGATGATGCCCTTGGGGTTCGAGCGGATGAAGAAGAACTTTTCAAAATCGTCGTCGCTCTCGCCCGCCATGTTGGCCGAGCGCGCAATATGCGCCTCGCCGGCGTTACGGAACTCGAGCTCCGGGCGCTCTTCCTCGCAATAGGGGCAGCGGATGAGAAGCATTATCGTTCGTTCCTACAATTCGCCGTGGCCGACATGCGCGCCGGCCGGTTGGTTGCAAAGCCTCTGGCCCATCGCCGCAAAAGGCGCGACGAGCCGAATGCGCTCCTCCACGCTTGCGGCGGGGCGAAACAGCTCGCGATACGCCATGTTGCCGATCGTGAGCTGAAACGGATCGGTCGTCACGATGACGCTGCGCGGCTCGAATGTGTCGTCCTCGACGAGATCGGAGGGCCTGTTCTCCATGAAGATGACCACCTTCTGGCCACCACTCCACACGCATGCCAAAATGCCGGCGTCGATCGAAAACGGCCAATTGGCTTCGTTGTCGGCGCGGCTGATCGGCTGCGTGCGCACTTCGTCCGGTGACGGAAAGTGGAACAGGTCCTGCTCCCCCGCCAGCACCAGCGGCACCGCTACAGCCAACTCCACCATCATCAGTGCGCCACCGCCGCCGCCGCTGCCTCGTCGATGAGGCGGCCGGTACGGAAGCGCTCGATGGTGAAGGGCGCGTTGATAGGATGCGGATCGTCCTTGGCAACCGTGTGGGCAAAGACATGGCCTGAGCCGGGCGTTGCCTTGAAGCCGCCCGTGCCCCAGCCGCAATTGACGTAGAGGCCGGGCACCGGCGTCTTGGCCAGGATCGGCGAACGGTCGGGCGTCACGTCGACGATGCCGCCCCACGAGCGCAGCATCTTCATGCGGGTGAAGATCGGGAACATCTCGCAGATGGCGTCCAGCGTATGCTGCAAAATGTGCAGGCCGCCGGTCTGCGAATAGGAGACATACTGGTCGGTGCCGGCGCCGATCACCAGCTCGCCCTTGTCGGACTGCGAGATGTAGGCGTGCACCGTGTTCGACATCACCACGCAAGGCACCACCGGCTTGACCGGCTCCGACACCAGCGCCTGCAGCGGATAGCTTTCCAGCGGCATGCGCACGCCCGCCATGTTCATGATCACCGAGGAGTGGCCTGCAGCCACCACGCCGACCTTCTTGGCGCCGATGAAGCCGCGCGTCGTGTCGACACCCATGACCGCGCCATTGGCCGCCCGCTTGACGCCGGTGACCTCGCAATTCTGGATGATGTGCACGCCGCGCGCCGAAGCGCCGCGCGCATAGCCCCAGGCCACCGCATCGTGACGCGCCGTGCCGCCTCGCCGCTGCAAGGCGGCGCCGACGACGGGATAGCGCGCCTGCCTGGAAATGTTGAGCGGCGGGCAGAATTCCTTCGCCTGCTCGGGCGTCAGCCATTCATTGTCGATGCCGTTGAGACGGTTGGCATGGACATGGCGCTTCAGCACCTGGATGTCGTGCACATTGTGCGCCAGCATCATGACGCCGCGCGCCGAATACATGACGTTGTAGTTGAGTTCCTGGGAGAGCCCATCCCACAGCTTCAGCGCATGGTCGTAAATGCCGGCGCTCTCGTCGTAAAGGTAGTTGGAGCGGATGATGGTGGTGTTGCGCCCGGTGTTGCCGCCGCCTAGCCAGCCCTTTTCCAGCACCGCGACATTGGTGATGCCGTGAACGGTGGCGAGATAGTAGGCGGTGGCCAGGCCATGACCGCCGGCGCCGACGATGATGACGTCATATTCCTTCTTCGGTTCCGGCGAGGACCATTGTTCCTCCCAGCCCTTGTGGCCGCGCATGGCCTCGCGGGCGATGGCGAATACCGAATATTTTTTCAACGTTCCAGCCTCGCAAATGGCGGTGGGGTATTTTACGCAGCCCCGGCGCGCGAGGTGTATCACTAGCGAAACGGCGCTTCCACCCTTGCGCTGTTTGCGACGGCGCTTGCCGTTTTGCGCCGCGGTGGAAAAGACCTGCCCGCGCTGGCAGGCATGGCTGCGTTCGGACACACTGGCGATCGCGAGACTCTGGAGGACGGATATGGGCAACGCCTGGTGGAATCTGACGTTGCGTTTCCTGCTGGAACTTGCCGCCTTGCTTGGCCTCGGCTTTGCCGGCTGGAGCCTCTCCGGCGGATGGTGGCGCTGGGTCCTCGCCTTGGCCTTGCCGTTCATTGCAGCTGCGCTGTGGGGAACCTTTGCGGTGCGCGGCGACCCAAGCCGATCCGGACGCGCGCCGGTTCCTGTACCAGGCGCAGTCAGGCTGGTGCTTGAACTGGCCATCCTGTTTGGCGGTGCAGCCGGATTCTATGCCGCCGGTCACACGACCACGGGCGTTGTCATCACGCTGCTCATCGCCGTCAGCTACGCATTTTCGCTCGACCGCCTCGGCTGGCTGCTGAAGCAATAGTCCGGCGCGCGGCGCTTGTGCCGCTGCGAAGCCATTCAGCAAGTCGAGCACGTATCGGGTGGCTAGCACCGTCTCGAACTGCGATCAACATCCCGGTTGCCGGCACAGCCGGCGCGATGAAAGGATGTAAGAAAATGTTCGCACTCGCCAATAAAACCGCCATCGTCACCGGCGCCAGTTCCGGCATCGGCCGCGCCACCGCAAAACTCTTCGCCGAAGAAGGCGCCAGGGTCGTCATCGCCGCCCGCCGCCAGGCCGAACTCGATGCGCTGGTCGTCGAAATCGAGGACGCCGGCGGCACGGCCATCGCGCTTGCCGGCGATGTCCGCGACGAAGCCTATGCAAAAGCCCTCGTCGATCTCGCCGTCGAAAAATTCGGCGGGGTCGATATCGCCTTCAACAATGTCGGCTCCGTCGGAGCGATGGGTCCGGTTTCGGAACTGTCGCTGGACGGATGGCGCGAGACGCTCGACGCCAATCTGACCAGCGCCTTTCTCGGCGCGAAATACCAGGTGCCGGCGATGGTCGAACGCGGTGGCGGATCGCTGATCTTCACCTCGACCTTCGTCGGTCACACAGTCGGCATGCCGGGCATGACCAGCTATGCCGCGAGCAAAGCCGGACTGATCGGCCTGACGCAGGTGCTGGCGGCCGAATACGGCCCCAGGGGGGTGCGGGTCAACGCGCTGATGCCGGGTGGCACCGACACGCCGTCGGCAACATTCAAGACGCCGGAATCACGCGCTTTCGTGGAAAACCTGCATGCCTTGAAACGTGTCGCTGTGCCTGAAGAGATCGCCCGCGCTGCGCTCTTCCTGGCATCGGATGCGTCGAGCTTCACCACAGGAGCGGCGCTGTTTGCCGATGGCGGCGTCTCGATCACCCGGACGTGAAGCATTTCGCGGGTCATCGCCCGCGCCGATCAGCCATAGAACCCGAAACCGGACTTGCTTTTTCCACGCGATTTGGCGATTCGGTTTCGGGTGAGGAGGACGGACATGCTGCTGATCAGGACCTATGTCGCCCAGAGCGCAATCGAAGGCGTCGGCGTGTTCGCCGCCGAGCCGATCAGGAAGGGCGCCTCGATATGGCGGCTCGATCCGGATTTCGACCGGCTGATCCCGATGGACAAATACGAGGCGGCGCCGCCGCACCTCAAGGAATTGCTCGACCGCTATGCCTATCCGAGCCCCGACCGTCCCGGCTTCATGGTCTATGAAGTCGATAATGGCCGCTTCATGAACCACGCCGAGCGGCCGAACACGGATTTTTCGCATTATGGCGGCGCCACCGCCACTCGAGATATATCAGCCGGCGAGGAAATTACCTGCGATTACGGCGAATTCTTCGAGGATTTCGCACGGCTCCATCTGGCCAGCGCCTAGTTGGCGCCCTATCTCGGGGCTGCCGTGGCAAATTGGCGGTTGTCCTTCATTTCCAGTGTGGACAGCGCGGCCTGATTCTGCTATCAGCCGCCACAATTCGTGGTGTAAAGCGCCGCGGAGGCATGTGGCTATGGCCACTTGCCTGTTGATATCAAACCCGAAAGACAGGATTGCCCGTGCAGGTACTCGTCCGCGACAATAACGTTGATCAGGCGCTTCGCGCTCTCAAGAAGAAGATGCAGCGCGAAGGCATTTTCCGCGAAATGAAGATGCGCGGCCATTACGAGAAGCCTTCCGAGAAGCGCGCCCGTGAAAAGGCCGAAGCCGTTCGCCGCGCCCGCAAGCTGGCCCGCAAGCGCGCCCAGCGCGAAGGCCTGCTGCCGATGACGCCGCGCCCGGTTGCTGCCGGCGCCGCCGGTGGTCCTGGTGGTGCTCCGCGTCCGCCGCGATTCTGACGCCAATTTTTCGTCCTTTTCGAAGGATACTCAGAGGTGGCGCGATGCGGAATCGCCGCCACCTTTTTGTTTGGAGCGCCGCCATTCTGTTGGAGGCCGTTCCCTTGAACGCGCAAACGGCGTTCTAGATTTTGTTACGAGAATCTGTGACCCGGCCCGGAGGGGGACCTGGACGGCGAGGCTGAAGTGAGGACAGGGCAGACATGAACGCAATCGGCGTAGAGCGCAGAACCACAATGCGCGGTTTGGCCCTGGCGGCAGCCCTGATGTCCGGCCTGGTGCTTGCCAGTTGCCAGAGCGTTCCGACCGGCGAATTCAACAACATTGACAAGGCGCAAGGCTCGAGCGAGAACATCTCCTCGCTGTCGGCGGTGATCCAGCGCAATCCGCAGGATCCGGAAGGCTACAATGTGCGCGGCTCGGCCTATGGCCGTGGCGGCCAGTATCAGGCGGCGCTGAAGGATTTCGACACCGCCATCCAGCTCAACCCGAATTTCTACCAGGCCTATTCGAACCGGGCGCTGATCCAGCGCTTCCTCGGCAACCAGGCGGCCGCCCTTGCCGACTACAACCGCTCAATCCAGATCAATGCAAATTATGACGCCGCCTATATCGGCCGCGGCAACCTCTATCGCAAGGCCGGCCAGACCCAGCAGGCCTTCAACGATTTCCAGAAGGCGATCCAGCTCGACACCACGGATGCCCGTGCCTACCACAATCGCGGCCTGATCTATCAGAGCCAAGGCCAGCACAAGTTTGCCATCGAGGATTTCTCGACCGCCATCTCGCTGGCGCCGGACGCCGCCGAACCCTACAACGGCCGCGGCCTCTCCTATCTCGCCATGAATGACGAGGACAACGCCTTCTCCGACTTCAACATGGCCATCAAGCTCGACGGCAAGAACGCCGAAGCCTGGTCCAACCAGGCGCTGATCTACGAGCGCCGCGGCGACAAGGTCAAGGCCTCGAAAGCTTACCGCGAAGCCGTCCATCTCGACCCGACCTACCAGCCGGCCAAGGACGGCCTGTCGCGCACATCGGGCGTCACCGCCGGCTGAGATGCGGCCGGCGCGCCGCCATCGGCGGCCTTTTATAACAAACGTTCCATTTCTGATGCAGTGCGCCGCGTGAGCGGTTTCTCCCCGGGAAAGCGCAGAGCGCTTCCGCTAGGATTGCGTATCCAGAAAACCCCACTATCACCCAATCTTAACCACCGGGGGCAAAGCGTTAACCCCTGCCTTGATCGCGCCAAGTTTTCAGCGGAACGCTCCGGGCCATTCAACCGTTGTTGAAGGCATTTTTCGAAAGGACTGACCCATGATCAAGAAAATCATCTGTGCCGCGGCACTTGCCACGACGCTGCTTGCCGTTCCCGCCAGCGCCGGCAAGCTTCAGCTCGGCACGCTCGATTGCACCATCGACGGCGGCGTCGGTTACGTCGTCACGTCGAACAAGGGCGTCGACTGCACGTTCCGTCCTTATCACCATGGGCCGTCCGAGAAATACACGGGGATGATCTCCAAGCTCGGCGTCGATCTCGGCCAGACGCATCAGGGCCAGCTGGTGTGGGCGGTTCTGGCCGCCACCCGCGGCCATGACGAGGGCGACCTTGCCGGCCATTATTACGGCGTCAACGCCGAGGCGAGCGTGGTGACCGGCGGCGGCGCCAATCTACTGGTCGGCGGGCTCGACGGCGCCTTTGTGCTGGAGCCGCTCAGCGTCCAGGCGCAGACCGGCGTCAATGTAGCGGTCGCCGTGACCTCCCTGGAGCTGATCCACTCGTTCAAATAAGCATCGGCAAATAAGGATCGACTGATCCCTCTACGCGCGGCGCGGAACAGGTTACTGTTTCGCGCCGTATGCTTTTTGGGGGATCCGCCGTGCTGAAACCAGCCATCGCCGCCGCTATCACCATCATCTGTACCGCCCAGGCCCAAGCGCAAGACCAGGGCATCGAACTCGGTGTGCTCGATTGCGCCATCGGCGGCGGCACCGGCTTCGTTTTCGGCTCCAGCAAGGATCTGAGCTGCACCTTCACGCCGGCCGACAAGAGCTTTTCGCCGGAAGCCTATTTCGGCGCCGTCAACAAATACGGGCTCGACATCGGCACCACCAAGCAGACCGTCATGCAATGGCTGGTGCTGGCGCCGCTGAGGAACATCTATGCGCCCGGCGCGTTGGCCGGCGACTATATCGGCGCCAGCGCCGAAGTGACCGCGGCGGTCGGCGCCGGCGCCAATCTCCTGGTCGGCGGCTCCTCGCAGGCCTTCACCCTGCAGCCGCTCAGCCTGCAGACGCAGACCGGTATCAACATTGCGATCGGCGTCAGCCAGTTTCAGCTGCGCAGCATTGAGAACTGACCGGCGCATCAAGCGGAGAGGCTTCCGGCCAATCTCGACCGTTTGCACTTCGATAAAAAGCCACTTGAGCTCAACTGCGCTTGAGGTTTTACAACTCGCCTGACTGAAACAGCGCGCATGGCCCCGCCGGAAAGCCCGACTGGCTTCTGGCGCCATGCGCCGGCATCGAGATATGCAAAGGCAGGGTAAAAGAATGACTGGAATCACCAGCAACAAGGTCGACTGGCGGGCATTGTGGGCAAGCGGCGACCTCGCGCGCTTCTGCTTCATCAGCCTCGGCATCCTGCTGCACGCCACCAACGAGACGATGGTGGCGACGGTCATGCCGGCCATGGTCGGGGACCTCGCCGGTGTGCAGTTCGTCGGCTGGTCGCTGGCCGTCTACGAGCTCGGCGCCATTGTCGCCGGCGCAGCGGCCGGGCGGCTGGTCAGCTATGTCGCTCTACGCTCCAACGTCACGGTCGCCGCCCTGCTCTATGCCGTGGGCGCACTGATCTGCGCCACCGCGCCGTCCATGCCGGTGTTTCTTGGCGGCCGTCTGGTCGAGGGTCTCGGCGGCGGTGCGCTGGTGTCGCTGGCCTTCGTCTCGGTCGAGCGGCTGTTTAACCGCAGCATCTGGCCACAGCTGTTCGGCATCATGTCGGCGATCTGGGGCGTCGCCGCCTTCAGCGGCCCGATGCTCGGCGCGATCATGGTCGAGCTCCTGTCCTGGCGCTGGGCCTTCGGCGTCTTCGTGCTGGGTGGCATCGCCATGGCATCGGCAAGCTTCATCGTCCTGAACACGCCGGAAGCGGCGAAGCCGCAAGCCGCCGCCGGCACATCGCCGCCCTTCCCCTTTGCAGCACTTGGCTGCCTCGCCATCGCCGTCGTGCTGATCGCCACCGCAGGCGTCGACGTCGCCTTGCTTCGATCGTCGCTGCTGCTGGTCCTCGGCCTCGCCGGCCTGGCGCTGTTCGTTTTCGTCGACGCCATGAAGCCGCAATCGCGGCTGTTCCCGTCGGGCCTGTTCTCATGGCGCTCGCCGGTCGGCAGCGGCATGAGCATGGTTGCCGCCTTCTCGGTGGCGACAGTCTCTTTTTCCATCTACGGGCCGCTTCTGCTTACCACGCTGCACGGCATCCCGATCCTGACCACAGGCTACATCATCGCCGCCGAATCGATCGCCTGGTCAATCCTGTCGATCGCCGTCGCTAATGCGCCGCTGCAGCGCGAACGGCAGATCCTCGTCATCGGCGCGCTGATGATTGCAGCCGGCCTCGCCGGTTTCGCCTATGCCATCCCCGCCGGCTCGATCCCGGTGATCCTGCTCTGCGCTTTGTTGCAAGGCGGTGGCTTCGGCGTGTCATGGCCCTTCCTGACCCGCATCATCGTTGCCTCGGCCCGCGACGGCGAGCAGACGATCGCCTCGGCCGCCGTGCCGACCATGCAGCGCATCGGCTACGCCGTGGGCGCCGCCATGGCCGGCATCATCGCCAATGCCAGCGGCTTTTCGGACGGGCTGAACCGCGAGGCAGCAGCGCACGTCGCCGGCTGGCTGTACCTGGCCTTCGTGCCACTTGGCATTGTGGGTTGCCTGGCGGCGTTGAAAATGGCTTTGGCGGCACGCCGGCCGCAATTGGCGACAGGCTGAGGGCACGGCGGATCGAGAATTTGGCGACAGCATTCCGCCGGCGCTGTCGGCGTCAAATGCCCTCGGCCACAAGGCTGCCTGCAAGACCATGGCCTGCCCGATTGCGGAACCGGCGGCCGCTCAGGCTTGCAAACGCTCGGCGATGAGCGCGGCGAGCCGCGCCGCCACCTCGTCCTTGCCCATCTCAGGCCATTCCTCGACGCCGTCCTTCGAGACGATGCGCACCTTGTTGCGGTCGCCGCCCATGACGCCGGTGGGGCCGACGCCGCTTTCATGCGAGACATCGTTGGCGACAATGAAATCGGCGCCCTTCTTCTTCAGCTTGGCCTCGGCATTGGCAATCAGGTCCTGCGTCTCGGCGGCGAAGCCGACAACCAGCCCCGGGCGTTGCCCGTGATGACCGACGCTGGCGAGAATGTCGGGGTTTTCGACCATTTGCAGCGCCGGTGGGCCCTGGCCCGCCACCTTCTTGATCTTCTCGCCGGCCGTGCCAGCGGTGCGCCAGTCGGCGACGGCAGCTACGAAGACCGCGGCGTCCGCCGGCAACAACTGTTCGACGGCCGCTTTCATCTCGGCCGCGGTCTCCACATGCGTCGTCACAACGCCGGCCGGATCGGCAATGCCAACCGGACCGGAGACCAGGCGTACATCCGCGCCCAGTCTTGCCAGCGCTGCCGCAATCGCATGGCCCTGCTTGCCCGAAGAGCGGTTGGCGATGTAGCGCACCGGGTCGATCGGCTCATGCGTCGGCCCCGAGGTGACGATGATCCTGCGGCCGGCCAGCGGCTTCGGCCTGCTGTCGAGCAGTGCCTCGATCACTGCCACGATCTCCAGCGGCTCGGCCATGCGGCCCTCGCCCGCCTCGTTGCTTTCCGCCATCTCGCCCTTGGCCGGGCCGACGAAGGCGATGCCATCCTTGGCGAGCGTCGCCCGGTTGCGGCTCGTCGCGGCATGCGACCACATTTTCGGGTTCATCGCCGGCGCCATCAGCACCTTCTTGTCGGTGGCGAGCAGCACCGTCGAGGCCAGATCGTTGGCATGGCCGTTGGCGAGCTTGGCCATCAGATCGGCAGTGGCCGGCGCCACTACCAGAAGGTCGGCCTCGCGCGACAGGCGGATATGGCCGACATCGTGCTCGTCATTGCGGTCGAACAATTCGCTGAAGACATGGTCGGCCGAAAGCGCGCCGACCGAAAGCGTGGTGACGAACTCCTGCGCCGCCGATGTCATCACGACGCGCACCGCCGCACCGCGCTCGCGCAGCCGGCGGATCAGGTCCAGCGCCTTGTAGGCGGCGATGCCGCCGCCGATGATCAGCAGGATGCGCTTGCCGTCGAGGGTTTTGTGCGTTTTTGTGGATTGACCTCGCTCGGGCAGATCGATGTCAAAACCTCCATGAGGCTCAACCAAGCGGCGGATTGTTGCATAGAGGGTTTCGCTCTCGGGCATGCCGGCTTCCGCCGACAGCACGCTTTTGGCAAGCGCATCACGCGCCTCTTCCTCCATCGACACCCCGCGCGCCGCAGCGCGCTCACGCAATTTCTGCTTCACGTCGTCAGCTAGATTGCGGACAGTAATGGTGCCCATGACTTGCTCCGCGACATCAATAGCGCGACTGCAACGCTAGCACCACCGTTGCTAGCGTTGCAAGCGATCAGAGCAGCTTCCACGCGATGTAAACCAGCGTCAGCGCGATCACCCACAGCGCCAGCCGGCCCGAGCGGGTGTAACGGGCTTCGGCCTTACCGATGGCGCGCGATGTCGCTTCGTCGAAGCGCAGGCCGTGTTCGGCCATAAAATCGATCTCGCGCGACAGCCGTTCGGTGCGGGCGGCAAGATCGGGCGCTTGGCGGGCCAGCGCCAGCAGCGCCTTGGCGCCGTCGCGCGCGTCCATCAGCAGGCCGCTCGGGCCGAGATTGCCGGCGATCCACTGGCCGACCACCGGCTCGGCCGTCTTCCACATGTTGAAGGCCGGGTCGAGCGTGCGCGCGACGCCTTCGACCACCACCATGGTCTTCTGCAACAGGATCAGTTCCGACCGCGTGGCCATATCGAACAGTTCGGTGACCTCGAAGAGCAGCGTCAGAAGCTTCGCCATCGAGATGGTTTCAGCCGGCTGGCCATGGATCGGCTCGCCGATGGCGCGGATCGCCTGCGCGAAAGCCGCGACATTGTGCTGACGCGGCACGTAGCCGGCCTCGAAATGCACCTCGGCGACGCGCAGATAGTCGCGCGTGATGAAGCCGTAGAGGATTTCGGCGAGGAACCGGCGCTCCTTCTTGCCGAGCCGTCCGGCAATGCCGAGATCGACGGCGACGATATTGCCATTGGCCTCGACGAACAGATTGCCTGGATGCATGTCGGCATGGAAGAAGCCGTCGCGCAGCGTGTGACGCAGGAACGACTGGATCAGGTTGGTGGCGATCGCCTTCAGATCGTGCCCCGCCGCCGCGAGGCCGGCGATGTCGTTCATCTTGACGCCGTCGACCCATTCCATGGTCAGCACATCGCGCCCGGTGCGCTCCCAGTCGACCGACGGCACGCGGAAGCCCGGATCGTCCTTGGTGTTTTCGCCCAGTTCCGAAAGTGCGGCCGCCTCGAGGCGAAGATCCATCTCGATCTTGGTGGTCTGCGCCAGCGTCTCGGTCACCTCGACCGGCCGCAGCCGGCGCGACGACGGGATGTATTTCTCCTGCAGCCGGGCGGCGAGGAAATAGCTTTCGAGATCCTGGAAGAAGCGGCGGCGCACGCCAGGCCGGATCACCTTCACCGCCACCTTGATATCGACACCGTCATGCATGGCTTGCGCGGGATGAACCTGGGCGATGGAGGCCGCCGCGACCGGCCCGCCGAACTGCGTATAGAGTTCGCCGATCTTGCGCCCGAGCGAGCCCTCGATCGCCGCCACCGCTTCCGCCTGCGAAAAAGTGTGCATCTTGTCCTGCAGCATGGCGAGGTCGAGCGCCATGTCGTTGCCGACGACATCAGGCCGCGTCGCCAGGAACTGGCCGAGTTTGACGTAGGAGGGTCCGAGCCGGACCACCGCCTTGGCCAGCCGGTCGCTGCGCTCATAAGCGAGCGCGCGGCGGCGGGTAAACAGCCGCGCCATGCGCCAGCCGAATTTCGGCAGGCCGCTGAGTTCGTCGCCCGGCAGTGCTGCGATCACGCCCTCGCGGACCAACACCCAGCCGGCCCGTGCGAGCCGAAAGGCGGCGCCGACGCTGCTCATCGTCTACCCTGCTGCTGCAAACTGTCCGGCCTCAAAGCTTCCAGCCCGAATGAAGCGCTGCGATGCCGCCGGAATAGTTGCGGAACGACACGCGCTCGAAGCCCGCGCGGGTGATCATGGCAGCAAAGTTCTGCTGATTGGGAAATTTGCGGATCGATTCGACCAGGTAGGAATAGGGTTCGCCCTCGCCCGTCACCATCTTGCCGATCTGCGGAATGGCGTTGAACGACCAGGCTTCGTAGACCTTGTCCAGCAGCGGCATCTCGACCTCGGAAAACTCCAGGCACAGGAACCGTCCGCCGGGCTTCAGCACGCGAAAGGCTTCCGTCAGCGCGACATCGATGCGCGGCACGTTGCGGATGCCGAATGCGATGGTGTAGGCGTCAAAGGTGCTATCGGTGAAAGGCAGTTCCTCGGCATTGGCCTCGACGAAATCGGTGTTGCCGGACAGGCCCTTTTTCTCCGCGCGGTCACGGCCGACGCTAAGCATCGAGCCGTTGATGTCGAGCACCGTGGCATGCGTGTTGCCATGGCTGGCGTCTACAATGCGGAAGGCGATGTCGCCGGTGCCGCCCGCCACGTCAAGCACTTTCCAGCCCGGACGTTTCGGCGGATTGAGCCATGTCACCATGGCATCCTTCCACAGCCGGTGCAGCCCGGCCGACATCAGGTCGTTCATCAGGTCGTAGCGGTTCGCCACCTTGTGGAAAACCTCATTGACCAGAGGCTGCTTGTCGCCTGGCCCTACCTTCTTGAAACCATAGGAGGTTTCCATGCCGCCCGCGGCCGTGGTTCTCTCAACTGACATTATTTTGATCCGTCATAAAACCGGCGGGACCATAGCCGATCGATGGTGCGGGCGCTATTGTTTAAGGCGCGGTGTTCGGCCGCGCTTCCAGGTGGTGGGCTTTACGGCCTGGACTGATGAGACGGGATAACTGCATGCCTTTGAAAGCGGAACTGCACTGCCACATCGAGGGGGCAGCGGCGCCCGAACTCGTCGTCCGCCAGGCGCAGAAATACGGCAAGGACACCTCGCTTTATATCCAGAACGGCTCGTTCGTCTGGCACGACTTCACCTCTTTCCTCGCGGCTTACGACTTTTCCGCCGACCTGTTCCGCTCCGAGGAGGATTATGCCCGCCTCGCCGACCATTATCTGACCAGCCTTGCCCGCGACGGCGCCATCTATTCCGAGGTCTTCACCTCGCCCGACCATGCCGTCAGGGCCGGCCTGTCGCCCAAGGCCTATACCGATGCGCTCGGCGAAGGCATGCTGCGCGCCAAAGCCAAGACCGGCATCGAGGGCCGCATGATCGTCACCGGCGTACGCCATGTCGGCGTCGAGTCGATCGAGCAGGCGGCGCGCTTTGCGGCGCGCTGCGGAAATCCGCTGGTCACCGGCTTCGGCGTCGCCGGCGACGAGCGCATGGGCGAGATGGAGGATTATGTCAGGGCCTTCGAGATCGCCCGCGAAGCCGGCCTCGGCATCACCATCCATGCCGGCGAGCTGACCGGATGGGAGACGGTGCAGGCCGCACTCGACCATATCCGCCCGTCGCGCATCGGCCATGGCGTGCGCGCCATCGAAAACCCCGATCTGGTGCGGCGCATCGCCGATGAGGGCATCGTGCTGGAATGCTGCCCCGGCTCCAACATCGCGCTCAAGGTCTACGACAGTTTCGCCGATCACCCTTTCCCTGCGCTGCAGGCAGCCGGCTGCAAGGTGACGCTGAACTCCGACGACCCACCCTATTTCTGGACCTCGCTGAAGCGCGAATACGACATCGCCGCCGAGCATTTCTCCATGAATGAAAAAGCTTTGACCGCCGTCACCAGGACGGCGATCGAAGCGGCTTTCGTCGACAGGAAGACGAAAAGCGCGCTGCTTGCCCGGCTCGATGCGAAGAGGTGACTGGTGACTGGTGATTGGTTTGCCGGCGGTTCGGCCTGTCAACGGCAATGATCGATCCATCGGGACTCGCAAACCTGCTCACTATTCACTATTCACTATTCACCATTCACTGGAGCAACCCATGCAGGGCGTCACCGTCGTCGACCACCCGCTTGTCCAGCACAAGCTCACCATCATGCGCAAGAAGGAGACGTCGACCGCTGGTTTCCGGCGGCTGCTGCGCGAGATCTCGCTCCTGCTCGGCTACGAGGTCACCCGCAACCTCGAACTGACGACGACGACCATCGAAACGCCGATGGAAACCATGGAAGCGCCGACGCTGGAGGGCAAGAAGCTGGTCTTCGCCTCGGTGCTGCGCGCCGGCAATGGCCTGCTCGAAGGCCTGCTCGACCTGGTCCCGGCGGCCCGCGTCGCGCATGTCGGCCTCTACCGCGATCACGAAACGCTGGAGGCGGTGGAATATTTCTTCAAGGCGCCGAGCGATCTCGCCGACCGGCTGGTGATCGTCGTCGATCCGATGCTGGCGACCGCGAACTCGGCCATCGCGGCCATCGACAAGCTGAAGGAGCGCGGAGCCACCAACATCCGTTTCCTTTGCCTGCTGGCGGCGCCAGAAGGCATCGAGCGCTTCACCAAGGCGCATTCGGATGTCCCGGTCTTTACCGCTTCCATCGACCGCCAGCTCAACGAGAAGGGCTACATCATGCCCGGCCTCGGCGATGCCGGCGACCGCATGTACGGAACCAAATGACGGCGGCTGGCAAGGCCAGCTGACATCCAGTCGTTTACCGCCCGTTTACGCAAAGCCGCGGTTTCGGGTTGGCGTTAAAGCGGCACACATCATACGTGGGCAAGAATGGGCCTTCACGAAGGTCCATTCATGCTGCGCAAGCTTGTCATTCTGGGCGTGTTCGCCGGAACGTCGGCATCGATCCCGATCGTCTATCAGTCGAATCCGCAGATTCTCGACAACCTGTTGAAGTCGACCGTCGCCGGCAAGCCGTCCGCGCAGCCTCAGCCCGAACTGAACATGGCCTCGGTTCCCGGCAAGCCGGCCGCACCGCTGCCCACCGGTCGCAAGGTCCTGGTGGCGGCCGACGAGCGCGGCCATTTCACCTCCGCCTTCAAGCTCAACGGCCGCCAGGTCGACGGCATGATCGACACCGGCGCCACTTTGGTCGCCATCAACACCTCGACGGCGCGCCGCATCGGCATCTCGCTCAACCCGTCGGACTTCAACCAGCAGGTCAACACCGCCAATGGCGCGATCAGGGCCGCCGTGGTCAACATCGATCGCCTGCAGATCGGCAAGATCAGCGTCGACAACGTCCAGGCGGTAGTGCTCGACGACAAGGCTCTGCGCACCAACCTCATTGGCATGAGCTTTTTGCAGCGGCTGGCAAAATACCAGGTCGAAAACGGCACACTGTTGCTGGTGCAGTAGCGCGTTCCGCTACCCGCGCGGCAGCACGCGCCGGATGACAGTCTTGTCGGCGGCTGGTTTCGACGCCCCGATCGTATAGGCCGAAAGCACGGCGGCTGCGGCCGCTTCGGCCTCCACTTGCGTGCGGGCGTGGACCAGCGCCAGCGGCTCGCCGGCCCGCACCTCGGCGCCGAGCGGCAGCAGCCTGGTGATGCCGACCGCATGGTCGATCCTGTCGTCCGGCCGCGTGCGCCCGCCACCGAGCCCGACCACAGCAAGGCCGATATCGCGGGTGGCAATAGCGGTGGCAAAACCGTTGCCTGTCGCCTTGACCGCAAACTCCACCGCCGCTTTCGGCAGGTATTTTTCCGGCTTCTCGACGAAATCGGCGGGACCGCCAAGGGCTGCGACCATACGCGCGAAGGCGGCTGCCGCGCGGCCGCCGGCCAGCGTCTCGGCCGCGCGCCTGAGACCGTCCTGATTGGACGACGCCAGCCCTGCCGATTGCAGCATTTCGGCGGCCAGCGCCAGCGTCACATCCTCCAGTCGCTTGTCGCGGAACCTTCCGGTGAGGAAATCGACGGCGTTGCGCACCTCGACCGCGTTGCCGGCCGCCGACGCCAGCGGCTCGTTCATACCGGTGACCAGCGCCGAGGCCTTCAGGCCGGCGCCGTTGGCGATCTCGACTAGGCTGTTGGCCAGTGCTGTCGCGTCGCGCGACTTCTCCATGAAGGCGCCATTGCCGACCTTGACGTCGAGCACCAGCGACCGCAGGCCGGCCGCGAGTTTCTTCGACAGGATAGAGGCAGTGATCAGCGGCACCGATTCCACCGTTCCGGTCACATCGCGGATCGCATAGAGGCGACGGTCGGCGGGCGCGAGATCGGCGGTCTGGCCGATGATGGCACAGCCGGTCTCGAGCACCGTCTTGCGGAAGCGCGCGATATCCGGCTGGCTGATATAGCCTGGGATGGCATCCATCTTGTCCAGCGTGCCGCCGGTATGCCCAAGGCCCCTGCCGGAGATCATCGGCACATAGGCGCCGCAAGCGGCGACGATCGGCGCCAGCATCAGCGAGACATTGTCGCCGACGCCGCCGGTCGAATGTTTGTCGGTGACCGGACCCGGCAGGTCCGACCAGTCGAGCACATCGCCGGAATCGCGCATTGCCAGTGTCAGCGCCACCGCCTCGTCGCGGTTCATGCCGTTGAAGAACACGGCCATGGCGAAGGCGCCGACCTGGCCGTCCGAGACGCTGCCCGAAGTCACGCCCGCGACGAAGGCCGAGATCTCCTGCGGGGACAGTTTCTGGCCGTCGCGCTTGCGGCGGATGATTTCCTGCGGAAGCATCAGGCAGCGCCCTTCGGCTCCGGCAACCCATCCTGGAACACATGCGCAAGGATCGTCGCCAGCCGTGCGCCGCCGATCGGCGCCATGTCCTTGGTCTCCTGGTGCGACAGTTCCGCCCCGGTCATCCCGGCGGCGAGATTGGTGATCACCGAACAGGCGGCTACGCGAAGCCCAAGGAAGCGGGCGAGAATGACCTCCGGCACGGTCGACATCCCTACCGCATTGGCGCCCATGACGCGCGCCATGCGGATTTCAGCAGGGGTTTCGAAACACGGACCGGAAAACCACATATAGACGCCCTTGTGCAGCGCCGTCCCTGTCGCCTTCGCCGCCCGTTCGATCGCCGCGCGCAAGCCGGCATCATAGGCTTCGGTCAGGCCGACGAAGCGGCGGTCGCTCGGTTCGCCGATCAGCGGGTTGGAGCCGGAGAAATTGATGTGATCGGTGATCAGCATCACCGATCCTGGCAGCATGTCGGGATCGACCGAGCCGGCGGCATTGGTAAGGATCAGCTTGGTGATGCCGATGCCGGCAAGCACCTCCAGCGCCGGCCGCATTGCAGCAGCAACGCCGTGCTCGTAATAATGGGCGCGGCCGGACAGCATCAGCACCGGCGTGCCGGCGAAAAGCCCCGCGACCACCTCGCCGGCATGGCCAGTCACCCCGCTGCGGGGGAAACCCGGCAGGTCGGCATAAGAGATGCGCACGGCATTCTCGACCTGGTCGACAAGCCCGCCAAGGCCCGACCCCAGCACCATCGCCGTTGTCGGCGCTAACCCGTCCAGCCTTTCGACGAGGTGGTCCAGAGCTTCCTTCATATCAGCCAACTCTCACTTCAAAATGTCGCCACGAAACCCGTAGGGCAGCATGTCGCCCATCGTCACGGTCTCGACCACGCCGGTGTTGTCGCAAAGATAGAGCTTCGTGTCCGGCCGGCAGAACTCCGCCAGCCTTTGCCGGCAGCCGCCACAGGGCGAGCATTTGGCCATGCGCGAGGCAATGACGGCGATCTCGACGATCTTGCCGCCGCCGCCCATGATGTAATGGCCGAGCGCCGTGGTCTCGGCGCACCAGCCTTCCGGATAGGACGCGACCTCGATGTTGGCGCCGGTGAAGACAAGGCCGTCTTCGGTGCGCAACGCCGCACCCACCGGAAACTTCGAATAGGGCGCGTAGGCCTTGGCCATGGCCTCCTGCGCGGCTTCGAACAGATCATGCGACATTCAGGTGTTCTCTCCGACGATCGTGGTCAAAACCCGGCGCTTTGCGTTTTCGTGGCGCCTTTCGAGCACCAGCCGCATGCTCGACTCAGTGCTCCTGGGCGCCCGGATCAACGTTCCTTGACATACGGCACGCCGCCGGCGCGCGGCGGGATCGCCTTGCCGATGAAGCCGGCAAGCAGGATCACGGTCAGCACATAGGGCAGCGCCTGCATGAACTGCACCGGCACCTTGCCGATCAACGGCAGCGGCGAACCCTGCAGGCGGATCGCCGCCGCGTCGAGGAAGCCGAACAGAAGACAGGCGAACATGGCGTTCACCGGTCGCCATTTGGCAAAGATCAGCGCCGCCAGTGCGATGTACCCCTTGCCCGCGGTCATGTCCTTCACGAAGCCGCCATTCTGCACCATCGAGAGGTAGGCGCCGGCAATGCCGGTCAGCACACCGGTGCAGATCAGGGCCCGGTAGCGCAGCCAGGCGACCGAGATGCCGGCGGTGTCGACGGCGGCCGGGTTCTCGCCGACGGCGCGTAGGCGCAGGCCGAAGCGGGTGCGAAACAACACCCACCAGGTGAACGGCACCATGGCGAAAGCGAGATAGACCAGGATCGAATGGCCAGAGAGCAGCTCGGAATAGATCGGCCCTATGATCGGCACGTCGTGGATCGCGGCAGCACCAGGCAGAGTGATGGCCTCGAAACGCTCGCCCGGCTGCAGCGCCGGCGTGCGCCCGCCCT
Source organism: Mesorhizobium sp. M0016 (assembly GCF_040324035.1). Taxonomy (NCBI): domain Bacteria; kingdom Pseudomonadati; phylum Pseudomonadota; class Alphaproteobacteria; order Hyphomicrobiales; family Phyllobacteriaceae; genus Mesorhizobium; species Mesorhizobium sp. M0016. Next base: position 545,820 of record NZ_JAMYVM010000001.1, read on the forward strand.
GCTGGAACCAGGCTTGGCCCAGAATGATGGTCGAGCCGGCGGCGACGAAGTTGATGGCCACACCGGAGACGATCTGGTTGCCGCGATGGGTGATCGAGGCGAAGCCGTGCACCAGGGCAAAGGCGACCGACATCACGATCGCCATGCCGAGACCGAGGAAGGCCGAATGGAAGACCGAAGCGGCGGCCGCACCTGCAAAGGCGCCGACCAGCATCTTGCCTTCCAGCCCGATGTCGAAAACGCCGGCGCGTTCCGAATAGAGGCCGGCGAGGCAAGCGAGTAGCAGCGGCACCGACAGGCGTATGGTCGAGTCCAGGATCTGCACGATGGCGATGAAGACGTCCATCTCAGGCGCCCTTCCCTTTGACCGCTTCGATGCCGACCGACCTTGGACTGAACGAGGCGAACAGCGCCTGGACGTAGGGCCGGAACATGTGCTCCAGCGCACCGGCAAACAGGATGACCAGGCCTTGGATGATGACGATCATGTCGCGGGAAATCGCCGGCATTTCGAAGGCAAGTTCGGCGCCGCCCTGGTAGAGCATGCCGAACAGGATCGCCGCCAGCACGATGCCGACCGGATGCAGTCGGCCCATCAGCGCCACGGCGATGCCGACGAAGCCGGCGCCGGAGACGAAATCGATCGCCACATTGTGCTGGTCGCCCATCACCGGGTTCAGCGTCATCATGCCGGCCAGCGCGCCCGAAATCATCATCGCGACGATGATGATGCGGGTCTCCGAAATGCCGGCATAGCGCGCCGCTTTCGGGCTGTGGCCATAGGTGCGCATCTCGTAGCCGAGCTTGGTGCGCCAGATCAGCAGCCAGACCAGGAATGCCATGAGCAGCGCCAGCAGGAAGCAGATGTTGAACGGCGCCGAGCGGATCTTGGCGCCGAACAGTTCGATGATCCAGTTGAGCTTCGGCAGCTCGGCCCCGGCGAGGAAGTTGCGCGTCTGCGGTGCCTGCGACGCCGCCGGCTTCAATGGCCCGACCAGGAGATAGACCATGATCGAGGCCGCGATGAAGTTGAACATGATGGTGGTGATGACGATGTGCGACCCGCGCTTGGCCTGCAGATAGGCCGGAATCAGCGCCCACAGCGCACCGACGGCGGCTCCGGCGACGATCGCCAGCGGAAAGGTCAGCCACCACGGCAGCACAGTGTCGAAGGCGAGGCAGACCACGCCCACGCCAAGGCCGGCAATATAGGCCTGGCCCTCGGTCCCGATGTTGAACAGGCCGCAATGTGCGGCCACCGCCACTGACAGGCCGGTGAAGATGAAGGTGGTGGCATAGAACAGCGTGAAGGCAATGCCGGTTCCCTTGCCGAAAGCGCCCTCGACCAGGATGACGGCGGCACGAAACGGGTTTTCGCCGACCAGCATGACGACGAAACCGGCAACGATGAAGGCCACCGACAGATTGATCAGCGGGATCAGCCCATAATCGGCCCAGGCCGGCAGCTTGGCGTAAGGCGTGCTCACTCTGCCGCCTCCTGGCGATCGACGCCTGCCATCAGCAGGCCAAGCTCGCCTTCGGTCGCCTCGGGGCCACGTTCGCCGACGATGCGCCCGGCAAACATCACCAGGATGCGGTCGGACAGCGAACGGATCTCGTCGAGCTCGACCGACACCACCAGCACCGCCTTGCCCTGGTCGCGCATGGCAATCAGCCGCTTGTGGATGAATTCTATGGCGCCGACATCGACGCCGCGTGTCGGCTGGCCGACGATCAGAACACCGGGGTCCTGCTCCATTTCTCGCGCCAGCACGATCTTCTGCTGGTTGCCGCCGGAGAAATTCGCCGTTTTCAGACGCGGATTGCCGGGCCGGATGTCATATTTCTCGATCTTGTCCTTGGCATCAGCCATGATGGCGTCGATGTTGAGGAACGGCCCTTTCAGGTAGCGCGGGTCGTCATGGTAGCCGAGGATCGAATTCTCGTTCTCCTCGAAGGCCAGCACCAGGCCGACATGATGGCGGTCCTCCGGCACATGGGCGAGCCCACGGTCGCGCAACTCGCCGGGATCGGCGGCCCCGGTCAGGTCTATCGGCTTGCCATCGAGCATCACCGAGCCGGAAACCGCGCGCCTGATGCCGGAAATCGCCTCGATCAGTTCGGACTGGCCGTTGCCGGCGACACCGGCAATGCCGACGATCTCGCCGGCGCGGATATCGAAGGAGATGTCGTCGACCATGATGACGCCGCGCTGGTCTTTCACCGTCAGGTTCTTGACGGCGAGCTTGACCGCGCCGGCCTCCGTCTCGCCCTTTTCGACCCTCAGCAGCACGCGCCGCCCGACCATCAGTTCGGCCAGTTCGCCGACTGTCGTCTTGCTGGTCTCGCGCGTCGCCACCATCGTGCCCTGGCGCATGACCGAGACATTGTCGGTGATGGCCATGATCTCGCGCAGCTTGTGGGTGATCAGCACCACCGTTTTCCCCTGGTCCTTCAATTGCCTGAGGATGCGAAACAGATGGTCGGCCTCGGCCGGCGTCAACACGCCCGTCGGCTCGTCGAGAATCAGGATTTCGGCGCCGCGATAAAGCGCCTTCAGGATTTCGACACGCTGCTGCAGGCCGACCGGCAATTCCTCGATGATGGCGTCGGGATCGACTTCCAGCCCGTATTCGCGCTCGAGCCGCTCCAGTTCGGAGCGCGCCTTGGCGATGCTCTTTTTCAACAGCGCATCGCTTTCGGCGCCGAGGATGATGTTTTCCAGCACGGTGAAATTGTCGACCAGCATGAAGTGCTGGTGCACCATGCCGATGCCGAGCGCGATGGCGTCGTTGGAGGTCTTGATCGACGCTGGCTTGCCGCCGACACGGATCTCGCCGCTGTCGGCCTGGTAGAAGCCGTAGAGGATCGACATCAGCGTCGACTTGCCGGCGCCGTTCTCGCCGACGATGCCGTGGATGGTGCCGCGTGCGATCTCCAGATTGATGTCGCGATTGGCGCGAACGGCGCCAAAACTCTTGTTGATGCCGATCAGTTCGATTGCGGCTTGCGCCATGCAGCCTGTCCCACTCTTATTTTTTTATCGCTTGGTCAAAACGCCTAGCATGATGCCCCACCCGTGCCAATTGGCGGCGCAGTGGCCACTCTCGACAAATCCCGGTGCGCTTGTCAATTTCGAACGTGGCCGCAGACCTTCACATTCACTAATATGCAAGGCTCAACAGTCGCATCATGCTGCAACTGCGTGCACCAGGACCTGGGGAGTTTCGAATGATCATGCCTGTCGACCGGCTGACGACGCTGGAAATCCGCGCCGCTGAACAGGAAAAGACCATCGAGGAACTGTCGGGCCAGATCGCCGAACAGTGGACGGCGATCGAGCGCATGCAGCGCAAGCTCGATGCGCTGACCGGGCGCTTCATGGCGCTGGAGGAACAGTCGGCCCCCGAAGTGCCGATAACCAAACCGCCGCACTGGTAGCAAGGAGAAGCCGATGGCCGGTGAAAGCGATCGCGTTGCGCGGGCGGGCGACTATGTGCTTGGCCTGATGAACGATCGCGACCGCGAGCGTGCCGAGCGCGACCTGGAGATCGATCCCGCCTTCCGCGACACGGTGATGCGGCTGGCCGAGCGCATGCATGTCCTCGACCGTGGTGCGCCATCGGGCGGCAGCGATCGCTGGCGGCTGATCTCGCAACGCATCGCCGAACTGCCGCAGATGCGTGTGGTTGGCCAGGACGAAGCGAAGCCGGTGATCGGCAGACTGGAGCGGAAGCCCTATGGCGTCGGCGTGCATTCGCTCGGTGGCCGACGCGGCGCCGTCATCGCCATCGCGCTGATGGTGGTGTTTGCGCTGGGTTATCTCTTGGGCTTGTTGTCGACCGGCGGTGCGCTTCTGCCCTGACGTCCAAGGCAATCGCATATGGATTCTTGCGAAGAAGGACCCGCAACGCCGGAACTGCCGATCTCCCCCCTTGCGGGGGAGATGGCCGGCAGGCCAGAGGGGGGTGTCAAGGATCGCCAACCTGAATGGCTCCAGAATGAAAACCGTAATTGGCTGTTAGGCCGAGGGACAGCACCCCCCTCTGCCTTGCCAGGCATCTCCCCCGCAAGGGGGGAGATCGGACGTCGCCGAGACCTCCGCCAATCCTCAACGTCCTTTAAAGCCCTCAAACAAACCGCCGGGCTTTCACCCGGCGGTTCGTAAGCGAATTCTTATCAATCAATACGGGCAGGCGTTGTCGGCGGTGTAGTCGTGCACCTGGATCGTGCCGGCGATGATGTCGGCCTTGGCCTTTTCGACGGCAGCCTTCATCTCGTCGGTGACCAGCGCCTTGTTGTTGTCGTCCATGGCGTAGTCGACACCGCCTTCCTTGAGGCCGAGATTTTGCAGGCCGCCTTTGAAGGTGCCGTTCTTGCCGTCCATGAAGGCGGTGTAGACGGCCACGTCGACGCGCTTCAGCATTGAGGTCAGCACCTTGCCGGGCTGCAGGCCGTTCTGGTTGGAATCGACGCCGATGCCGAGCTTGCCGGCATCCGCCGCCGCCTGCAGCACGCCGACGCCGGTACCGCCGGCCGCGGCATAGACCACGTCGGAGCCCTGGTCGATCTGTGTCTTGGCGATCTCGCCGCCCTTGGCCGGATCGTTCCACGCCGCGGGCGTGTCACCGGTCATGTTCTGGATGACATCGGTCGCACCGGCCGCCTTGGCGCCGCCGACATAGCCGCATTCGAACTTGCGGATCAGCGGAATGTCCATGCCGCCGATGAAGGACACCTTCTTGGACTTCGAGGCCATCGCCGCCAGGATGCCGACGAGATAGGAGCCTTCGTTTTCCTTGAACACGAGCGAACGGACATTGGGCATATCGACGGCATCGTCGATGATGGCGAAGTTGAGATCGGGATATTCCTTCGCGACCACCTTCAGCGCATCTTCCCAGGCAAAGCCCGCCATGACGATCGGGTTGCGGCCGTCCTCGGCGAAGCGGCGCAGCGCCTGCTCGCGTTGCGAGGCGTTCGACACTTCGAACTCGACATAGGCGGTGCCGGTCTCGGTCTTGAACTTTTCGGCGCCGTGATAGGCAGCCTCGTTGAAGGATTTGTCGAACTTGCCGCCGAGATCGTAGAGGATGGCCGGCTGGACATCCGCGGCGAAAGCCGGAAGAACCATTGCGGTTGCGGCCAGGAGGCCGAGAACGATACGTTTCATGTGATCCACACCCTGTCGGTTATTTTTTCCGTTACGCGCCGCCCGCCTGCCCGGTTCTCCGGCAGGCATGCGGCATCAGCCAGGAGTGTACTCCCCTCCCGCTCAAGGCAATCTGGCACGGCCCGAAACAAAATTCACGCGGAATTTTGACCTTTTGGAAAAGCATGCCCCCCGTTGGAAAAACATGCCCAATGCGGTGACAGCTGTGGACGATTGCCGCGTTGTCGTCGCAAGTCCGCTGGGACAACCCATCAGCCCGGCGCGAATTCTCCGCCGCGCCGCCGGCGCCGGTAGCCGATCGCATAGAGGATGAAGGCAAGCACCGCGAACACGGCAAACCCCGGCTGGGCAAGCACCCAGGCGATGCCGCCATCCCATATCATCGGATTGACCTTGGCGCGCACGAAGGTCTCGAAGGCCGCGCGGGTGTCGGGCGAAACCGCCAGCCAGCTCGAATTCAGCGGCGTCATGACCAATGTGGAAGCCGCCACCGAGCGCGTCGCGTCGAGCACGGCCATGATGACGGCGACCGAGAGTGCGATCATGGCCGCGAGGCGAAACAAAAAACGCAACATCGAAATCTTCCCCGATCCTCAAGTTCCTCCCGAGGACCTTCCGGTCAAAGGCGAGGAATAGAATGCGCACGCCCAGCGTGCAATCGCCATACGCGAATTTGAAGCCCATCGCCCGCCTATATGGCCACCTTTCGGCTCCGCCGATGGACGAGCCAGACGCCGAGGATGCCGCCGCCAATGGCCCCGACCACCAGCCCGGCAAGGCCGATGAACACCGCGAAGTAGCCGCAGCCGCCTTCGAAACAGCTGATGTCGGTGGCTTCGGCGATCCCCGCGCCAAGCGCGAAGCCGGCGACAGTGCCGACGACGGCGCCGAGGATGATGCCGGCCAGGGCGGCGACGATCGAACTAAAGGCTGACGGTGCCTGCGCTTCCGGCCTTGCATAAAAGGCCTTGGCCTCGTCGCGGCGGCGCAGCAAGTAAATGCAAAAAAGGCCGATGACGATTTCGGTGGCGGCGATCGCAAGCTCCCTGGCGGAGACGGTGAAATCGGGCACGGTCAGCGCATAGACCTGCTCGGCCAGCCGCCAGGCGATGGTGGTGATCTGCCAGATGGTGAAATGACGCGGAAAGCGCGCGGAACGGCTGAAGGCGAGGCCGAGCAGATAAAGCCCCCACACGATGGTGACGATGTCGAAGGCCAGTTCGCCAAGCACGAAATAGAAGATCCTGTCCGGCACGCCGGAACTCTCCAACAGCCACCGCGCCGAGACCAGCCAGTAGACCGACCATGCCATGACGAAGAGGAGCCAGACCACGGGCACGAAGGACAGCCCGCTGTCCGGAGGCCCTGCGGGCGTCAGCCCGCCTGGCATGCCTCCGGCCGGCGTTCCGCTGGCCGGCTGTTCATTGCTCGATGTCATGTCTGGACGTTGCCCCCGCAAAGCCTCCGCCGCACTCGACAGGTGGCGAGGGGCGAAGTCAAGCGCGGCCGGCCCTGCCCCCTTGCCCGTGCACACCATTCAGGACCGAAGCGCCTTAGAAGCGGAGGCGTTCAACGCCCCGCGAAACGATGCGTGGCCGGCAAAGCGAATAGACTGCCGTTATGGCTTGGCATTCGGCGCCGGATCGACTAGATGAGCCCCGCGCCTGTTTGATTGACGGGCGCCGGGAAGGGCATCCGCTGGTTGGCGGTGTCCATCAAGCGGGTCTTCCCGCAAATCCCAAAGGGATGCATCTCCCCAACCCGCGTGGCAAAACCGGCCGGGCGCGAATGCAAGGACGGAGAGGTGGCCGAGTGGTTGAAGGCGCACGCCTGGAAAGTGTGTTTACGGGAGACCGTAACGCGGGTTCGAATCCCGCTCTCTCCGCCACTATCAAGCCATTGAAACCGCTGCGATTTCCCATCCCAGCGGGTGCGGCTGACTTTACTTCACATGCTCGCCCTGGGTTCATGGCGGATTGCCGGCTTGCCCGCCAAGCCAGGCGCAGAAATGCCGCTGAGCCATGCGGCGGTCGTCGTCACCTGGTCCGCCAGAGTTTCAAAGGCGTAGCGCCGAACCTCTGTCTTCACTCTTCGTGCCCCATCTGTCACCGTCGCAACCAACGCGGTAGTGCCGCCTGGTGCGATCTCAGGTCGCAGATGAGGTAATTCCATGAATTATAACGATATCGACCTCAATCTATTGCGGGTCTTTGACGTGATGATGCGGGAAAGGAGCGTCACGCGGGCGGCTACCGAATTAGGCAGAACACAATCCGCTGTAAGCCACTCCCTGTCGAAGCTTCGGTATCTATTGCAGGATGAATTGTTCACCAGAGATGGCGGCGAGATGCGGCCAACTCCCCGGGCAGTTGAGCTGCTGTCGAATATTTCCGCCGCACTCGCAACGATCCGCGCATCGATCGACCGGCATCAGATCTTCAATCCAGCAACGACGCGACGCAACTTTCGCGTTGGACTTACAGATTATCATGCCATGGTTTTCATCCCGGGCCTCATTCGAGAATTTTCCAGGCAAGCTCCTGGCGCGACGCTGAACGTCATTCCCGCAAACGGACCCGAAATCGGTTCATCGGTCTATCTGAGACAAGTTGACTGCGCGCTGACGGGAGCAGCGATACGCGACGACCCAGGTCTCTTGAAGGTGGAGCTTGGCCAGGACCGATTGTTTTGCGCGGTGTGGAGCGGAAGCAAGATCGCCAGAAGCGCAATGACGCTGGAAACCTATCTGGCCAGTTCTCACCTCCAGATTTCCGCAGATGGCCTGGCGGAAGGCCTCGCCGATGCCGCCCTCAAACAGATGGGTCTTCGCCGCAATGTCGTTGCGACCATCTCGAACTATCCGGTGCTGCCCTGGGCGCTTCGCGGCACTGAACTGATCACCCATTGCGGTGATGCCATCCTGCAAATGCTGGACGAGAGGAGTGAGGTGACGTTGGTCCCGCCACCCCTTCCGATATCGAATGTGAATGCCTGGCTTATTGTTCACCGCCAGATGGCGAATGACCCGGGAACCAGGTGGCTCCGGGAAATCATCGTGGGAATCTACAACGAATCGCGGACCAAGAGACACCAAGGCACGGTCGGAACACCGGGATCCGCCGTAAAATAGATCGCGCGCGCTATCGCCTGTTGCACCCTCGAACGCCTTTGTACCTGCGAGCGGGTGCCGCGCAATTATGAGGGGCGCTCATTTTGACCATGAGAACAATCGATTTGACGAATAGTTCACCTGGAGAGCACATTCCCTTCAACAATAACAGGGGAATGCCGAAATGAGATCAACGTTCAAGGGCCTACTTGCCCTCGCTATCGCGTGCACCGCCTCCTCGGCGTGGTCCGCAACCCTCGACAATGTCAAGAAAAATGGCGTGCTGACCTGTGGCACAAATTCGGCCACGGCTGGCTTCAGCCTCCCCGACAATGAAGGCAAATGGACCGGATTTGTCGTCGATTATTGTCGCGCCGTGGCCGCTGCCGTGCTCGGGGATGCGCAAAAGGTCAAGTTCATCCCATTGACGCCAAAGGATCGCTTCACCGCCTTGCAGTCGGGAGAGATCGACATTCTCGCGCACAACGCAACCTGGACATCGTCCCGCGATACGTCGCTAGGCATACTGTTTGCCGGCACGTATTTCTATGACGGCCAGGGGTTCATGGTGCGCAAGGCCGACAACATCACGTCGGCCAAGGGGCTCGACGGCGCATCGATATGCGTCACCCAGGGCACCACGACCGAGTTGAACCTTGCCGACTATTTTCGCTCGCAGTCGATCAAGTACACGACGGTTGGTTTCGCGGACGAGGAAGCTGTGGTGAAGGCTTATGAGGAGGGGCGTTGCGACGTCTTGTCCGCAGACACCTCCACCTTGAACGCGTCGAGGCTTCGCATGGCCAAGCCGGACGACAGCATTGTTCTTCCCGAGCTGATCTCCAAGGAGCCGCTTGGCCCGGCGGTGCGGCAGGGTGACGACCAGTGGTTCAATGTGGCGAAGTGGACGCTCTACGTCATGGTGGCCGCGGAGGAATACGGGGTCACCTCCAAGAACGTCGATGCCATGAAATCGTCGGACAATCCCAGCATCCGCCGCCTGCTTGGCGTGGAAGGCAGCATAGGCAAGGACATCGGGCTCGGCGATAACTGGCCGGTCGAGGTGATCAAACAGGTCGGCAATTACGGCGAAGTGTTCGATCGCAATGTCGGCAAGGATTCGCCGCTGAAAATGGAGCGCGGCATGAACGCGCTCTGGAACAAAGGCGGCGTTCAGTACGCTCCGCCGATCCGCTAATGCATGTCGCTCAAAAATGGCCCCGGTTTTGAGACAACGACATGCATACCGAAGACCCTAAAGCGCGTCGCCTGAGTCCGTTCAAACCCGACGCGCTTTAGGCAAAGGCATGGTTGCAAGGCGCTGGCGTGTTACCGTCAGCGCCTTGCACGGACCCGATAGGAACAGCCCATGTCCCATTTGTCGCTTCCCGCGCCGTCGCGCAGGAGGTTGTCGCTGCACGATACGAAGGTGCGGGGCATCTTCTACCAGCTCTTGCTCGCCGGCTGCCTGCTGGCCTTGGCCCTGGGCATCGGCATGCAGACTGCATCGAATATGCGGGTCCGGGGGATTCCGCTCTCATTCGACTTTTGGAATGAGTCTGCCGGCTTCGACATCAATCAAACCCTGATACCGTACGATGCATTGTCCAGCTACGGTCAGGCGTTCTGGGTGGGAGTGGTCAACACCCTCTACGTCAGTCTCCTCGCAATCCTGTTCGCGACCTTGCTTGGCTTCGTCATCGGCGTTGCCCGCCTGTCGCCGAACTGGATCGTTTCGAAGGTGGCGACCGCCTATGTCGAGCTTGTGCGAAATGTTCCGTTATTGCTGCAGCTGCTGTTCTGGTACAACGCCGTCCTCAAGCCGTTGCCCTCGCCGAAGGCGTCCATCGCCATGCCCGGCGGCATCTACCTCAACAATCGCGGCCTCATCGTTCCGGAGATTCATTTGCATCCGGGAGCGGGTCTGGTGGGCCTGGCATTCGTTGCGGCCATTTCCTGCTGCGTTGCATTCTGGTTTGGCGCCAGGAGCGTCCAGAGACGGACGGGCAGGCAGCTGCCGGTGCTTCTGGTCAGTCTGGCGACCTTGATAGGATTTCCGCTGGTCGTATTCCTGGCGGCTGGCGAGCCGGTCTCGTTCGTCGCCCCGCAGCTACGGGGTTTCAATTTTCAAGGCGGGCATCAGCTCTATCCGGAGTTTGCCGCTCTCCTGATCGGTCTGTCGGTCTACACCGGTTCATACATCGCCGAGATCGTGCGAGGTGGAATCCAGGCAGTGCCAAAGGGCCAGACCGAGGCTGCGCATGCGCTGGGGCTGGCGCCGGGCAAGACGCTTCGTCTGGTCGTCGTTCCCCAGGCGCTGCGCATCATCATTCCCCCTTTGACAAGCCAGTATCTCAATCTCATCAAGAACTCGTCGCTTGCCGTGTTCATCGGCTATCCCGACCTCGTTCAGATCTTTGCAGGCACGGTGCTCAACCAGACCGGAGCCGCCGTCCAGGTCATGGCGATTACCCTGTCGGTCTATCTCGTTATCTCCCTTGCCACGTCATTGGCCATGAACGCGTGCAACCAACATTTTGCAATCGTTGAGAGGTGACGGGTGAGCGATCAGTCCATGCGTTCGCCAATTGTGATCAGCGCGCTCATACCAGCCATGGCGCCTCCCGCGGACGTTCGACCGGGTCCAGTGAGCTGGATGAAAAAGAACCTGTTTTCGACGCCGTCTTCAGGCGCGCTGACAATATGCTTTGTCCTCCTCGCCGCGTGGCTGCTGCATCACTTCCTGAGCTTTGCGATCTTCAAAGCGGTCTGGAGCGGCGGCCACGAAGCTTGCCGTGCGAACAGCCAGGGGGCTTGCTGGCCTTTCATCGCCGAGAAGTTCGACTACCTGCGATACGGCGCGTATCCGGTTTCCGAGCGGTGGCGCGTGGACCTTGCGCAGGCGATCGGCGCCATCCTCATCGTTTGGCTCCTGTGGACGAAGGCTCCGCGGCGCAAAATGGCGGCGTTGCTGTTCTTCCTCGTCTTCCCCGTGGCCGCGTTCGTTCTCGTGCGCGGCGTTGCCTGGCTTCATTTGCCTGTCATCGATACGACGCTCTGGGGCGGTCTCTTGATCACGTTGCTGATGTCGATCGTGGGTATCGTCTTCTCGCTTCCGATCGGGGTTATCCTGGCGCTTGGACGCAGGTCGGAACTCCCTTTCGTCAAGACGGTTTGCGTCACGTTCATCGAAGTCGTCCGCGGCGTGCCGTTTATCACAGTGTTGTTCATGGCGAACTTCATGATGCCGCTCTTCGTCCCGGATTATCTGACGCCTGATCGTCTGTTGCGCCCGCTCATCGCGATAGCGTTGTTCTCGTCCGCCTATATGGCCGAGGTCGTGAGAGCCGGCCTTCAGGCGATCCCGAAGGGCCAGTACGAAGCGGCCAAGGCGCTCGGGATCGGCTACTTCGACATGATGCGCCTGATCGTCCTCCCTCAGGCGTTGACGATCGTCATACCGAGCATCGTCTCGACCTTCATCGGTCTGTTCAAAGACACGACTCTGGTCGCCATCGTCGGCATCGCGGATTTCCTGAAGGCCATCGAAACGGCGCGCGTCGATCCGAACTGGGCAGGCCCGACGATCTCATCAACCGGCTACCTCTTTGCGGGGCTGGTCTACTGGAGCTTTTGCTTCGGCATGTCGCGTTACTCGCAATATGTGGAGCGCCAAATGGCGCGTGGCCACAAATCCTAGGAGGCGCTGATGATGCCACAAGCAATGCCCGCGGCAAGGTGACTATCAAATGGCTTGTGCAGACACGCCCGCATCGGCGCTTGGGCAACGACATATCGCGGGAATAGATTTCGACCAGATCCACGACCGTCAGCAGTTCGGATCCGTCAAATGGGCCAACCAGTGGGACGAGTTCTCTCCTCAGGTCGAGGGCCAGGACCTGCTGTCGCTGTGGACGGCGGATATGGATTTCCGCGCTCCGGAAACCGTCATCGCGCGACTGCGCGAGGCCGCGGAGCATGGCATTTACGGCTACACACGCCGCGATTCGCGCCACTATGAGATCGTGCAATCGTGGTTCGCGCACCGGCACAACTGGTCGCCGAAACTGGAGACCTTGCTTCCCGCGCCGGCGATCATGCCGTCGGTGGCTGCGATACTGCGAACCTTCACCAAGCCCGGTGACGGCGTCATTGTGCAGTCGCCCGTGTACTCGCCCTATTTCGAAGTGGTTCAGGGAAACGGGCGGGTTCTGCTTACGAACCGGCTGAGGCTGCAGAACAACAGATATGAGCTCGATCTCGAGGATTTCGAGAAACTGGCGGCCGGCGGTGCCAAGGCATTCCTGCTGTGCAATCCTCACAACCCTGCCGGAATGGCCTGGACACGCGAAGAATTGGCGGCGCTCAACGACATCTGCGAGCGCCATGGGATCCTGGTCATATCCGACGACATTCACTGCGACATAAGGTTGTCGGATCGCCCCCACATCGTCTTCTCCTCCATCTCGGAAGATGCTGCCGAGAAATCGTTCATCTGCACCGCTCCAACGAAGACTTTCAATCTTGCCGGGGTTCCTTCGGCAACCATTTCGGTAGCCAGCAAAAAGCGCCGCGAGGCGCTTCTTGCCGCAATGCAGGCGTCATTCATGGTGAATGCGAACTTTTTCGGCCGCCTGGCCCTGGAGGTTGCTTACAGCAGCGGCGCGCCGTGGCTCGACCAACTCACGCGCTACATCGCCGGCAACATCGATCTGGTTTGCGAGTTCGCCGGTGAACACCTTCCAGGCATCACGCCCATGCGGCCCGACGCATCGTTTCTGGTGTGGTTGGATGCGTGCGCGCTCGATCGCCGAGTGGGTGGAATTCAGAAATTCTTTGTCGATCGGGCCGGGGTTAATCTCTATGACGGCCGCGTCTATGGGCCTGGCGGCGAAGGCTTCATTCGCCTGAATGTCGGCTGCCCGCGTCCTCTGTTGCGCCAAGGACTGGAGCGCATGTCCAGCGCGCTGGCATCCCTGTGATCGACCGCCAGGGTGCTTCGGATGCGAGCCTGGTACTTGATGCCGGCAGCCGGTAAGGAAACGTCCGAGGGCGACGAGCCGGGTGGCCCGCAAGTCCGGATTCCATAGCCGTGCCGGACACGACCCTCAAGCCAAAGTCGACATGTCCAGCTTGATCGCCGCTACCATTTCACAGCGAACCCGAGCTTGGCGCCCAGGGCGTGGCTATCGCCAAAATCCTTGAGGCTTGTCCGCGCTGTCCCTTCTCCGAAGACGGCGTAGCGACCGTCCGCCCAGCTCAGCGAGCCACCAAGGCCGACACCGCCCCACAGCGCCTGATTTTCGCTGACCAGTTTCGTGCCAGACACATCGACATCATTTCCGTCGAGGAAGTCGTAGTAAAGGTTGCCGAGCCCGTAAATGTGCGTGCGGCTGACTTGCCCCGCATCGTCCACCCACTGGTCTTCATAGTCCGCGGAGAGGCCGAGGCGGCCGACGAGACTGTTGCTGCTGCCGGGCGACACGACGGCGCCAAACGGGTCGGTGAACGCGTCGAAGTCGACCGAGGAATAGGCAAGCTGGGCCTGCGGCGTCAGCGACCAGTTGCCGTTGAGGGCGATCTTCTGTCCGGTCTCGATGCTCAGCCCGTAGCCGAAACCGTTGTTGCCGTCCGCAAGCGTGGTGCCCAGCGTGGCCGACCGGATGTCACTGTCATACCATGTCGCCTCGGCCTGCGCGTCGACGTAGAAGCCACCGCTGCCGAACCAGGTGAGCGTGCTGCCGACGCCGTAGCCGGTGGCAGCGATCGACCCTGCCCCGAAGATCGAGGAGACGTCCGACGACGCGGTTCCGTAGTGGGCCGTAATCCCTCCGATCAGGGTACCGGCGTCGCTTTCGTGCAGCAGGCCATCGACGCCGGCCTGCAGCTTCCAGGTGGTCACGTCATAGTTCGTGCCGGAGGTCGACGTCTCCGGCTTGATCTCGGCATGGGCAGCTTCGATGCGCGCCCATATCGCCTTGCCGTCGACCGAGCCCTGGCCTGGCAGGTCCGCACCTTGCGGCGTAGCACCCTCGCCCCACGACCGATTGCCAATGCGTTGCTGCATGGTGCCCAGTTCGTTGAAGGCCTGCAGCACCCCTTCATAGGCCTCGTACAGCGGCACGCCGGGCGAATAGAGTGGCTGCGGATCGGGATCGCCGTTGACCAGGGCCGAGCGCAGATACCAATCGCCATCGGCCGGTGTGCTGACGCCGTTCTTGTAGAGCCTGTATGCGTAGGCGCCCGCGACGACCGCTGCATCGCCTTCGAAGGTATAATTGCCGTCGAGCGAGAAGCTGCCGTTCGAGACGCCGCCGACGTCGACGATCTTGATGCCTCCGACCGTTTGGGCGCCCGACCCGCCGAAATTGACGACCTGAAGGGTACCCGTCCCTGACGTGTTGCCGGCGATCACCAGCATGTCTGTCGGCGAACCGTCACCACCGAGCGCAGCGTTGAGAACGACGGCGCCGCTATTGCCGACATAGTCGCCGCTTACGGTAAGTGTGTCGCCTGGGACGCCACCCGCGATGCGCACCGTTCCGGCGTTGCTCAGCCCCGCAATCGTCTGGGACGTGCCGGCAAGATCGAGCGTGGCGCCCGAGGCGACGGAAAACTGCGAGGAGGAACTGAACGCGTTCGCAGCGCCCGCGGCAAGCGTGCCGCCGCTGACCGTAGTGGCGCCGGTAAAGCCTGAGTTGTCCAACGCAAGCAGCAGCGTGCCTTGGCCGTCCTTGATGAACGTACCGGCGCCCGAGAACACGCCGGCATAGCTGGCGGAGGCGACTTGGTCGAATGTGAAGGAGGCGCCGGCGCCGATCGCGACATCGCCACCGAAGCGCTCGGCTGCCGAGACGAGGCCGCCTTGATTGACGGTCCAGTCCAGCAGCGACGTGCCTGACAGCGTCAGCACGCCGGCGCCATCCTTCATCATTGCGCCGGTGCCGGAGATATCGCCGGCGAAGCTGGCGTCCGCCGCCTGGTCGAACACGACAGTGCCGGAATTGCCGATGTCGCCACGAATCGAGGTTGCATCGCCGACCAGCGTGCCAGCGCTGACCAACGTGTTGCCGCCATAGCTGTTCGTTCCCGTAAGCGTCAGCGTGCCGGCGCCGGTCTTGGCAAGGCTGCCAGCGCCAGAGATCGCACCGGACAAGGTCAGGTCGGCCACAGTGTCGAAGGTGCCGCCGGCCGACGAAAGCGTGACGTCGCGCGCCGAGCTGAACGCCGCTGTGTTGCGCAGCGTCCCGCCGGAGAGCGTTAGGCCGCCAGCGGCAACGCCGAGATTGTTGTCGGCTGAAACAGATAGCACGCCGCCCAGGACGGTGGTGCCGCCCGTGTAGGTGTTGGCGCCGGACAGCACCAGCGTGCCCGCATCGGTCTTGGTCAGGCTGCTGGTCCCGGTTAGCACGGAGGCGATGGTGGCGGTGTAACCTGCTCCGGCCACCGTGCCGTCGCCGACCCGAATGATGCTCTCGCCGCCAGCGCCATCAAGCGTGATGGCGTCGCCTTCGATGCGGTAGCCATCGGCGGCGAATTGCATGCCCGTAATCGCAAGCGCGCCGGCGCTGCCGTCGGCGATGACGGTGCCGCCGAGCGTCTGGAAGATGGCGAAGCCGGGCTGCGGCTTCATCGCGCCAGTTACCAGGCCGGTGCTCGTCGTCCAGTTCAGGCTTGTCGCCGTCCACGTGCCGTTGCCGCCGTCGACCAGATCATTGTTGGCATTGCCGGCCGCGTCACCATCCCAGAAGAGCAAGTCGGTGCCGACGCTGCTGACGAGATTGACCTGGTTGGCGACGGAGGTCTGCACCGTCAGGTCGGCGGCCGTGACACCGGCCGGCAGATTGCCGAGCTCGAGACCATTGTCGGTGAGTGCGCCGCCATAATTGATTAGCCGGTAGACGCCAGGCCCGAAGCCGCCGACATCGGTGATGTTGAGGCTGCCGTCCAGCGTCAGCGCGCCGGTCACCTCGATCAGGTCGTTGACACCGCCGCCGACAATGCCCGCCTGGCCGAGCTCGTAGTCGAGCATAGAACCGGAGCTCAGGCTGAGCGATCCGACCGTAAGCGTGCCAGGGCTGGACCCCGGCGCCAGCACACCGCCATCGGCGACGATCACCGCGCCGCCGATCGAGCCGGAGCCGCCCAGCGTGCCGCCGCTGTTGACCGTCGTTTCGGTGCTGCCGAGCGAGCCCTCGACGATAAGCTTGCCGCTGTCGACGGTGGTGCGGCCGGAATAGTTACTGTCGCCCTTGAGCACCAGGGTGCCGGCGCCCTCCTTGTAGACGCCGCCCACGCCGCTCAGCTCGCCATTGGCGGTCAGCGTCGTACCCGCCGCCGCGCGGAAGTAGCCATAGGCGGAAGTGAGGTTGACATCGCGGCTCATGGCGAAGCTTGCTGTCGTGCCGAGTTCGCCGCCGTCGAGTGTCAGCAGGCCCGTCGCGGCACCCAGATTCTGGTCCGACGCGACCGAGATGCTTTTGCCGGTCCCGACCTTCGTGCCGCCGCTGTGGGTGTTGGCACCGGTCAGCGTCAGCGTGCCGAAGCCTTCGATGTCGACGCTGCCCGAGCCGGAGATATTTCCGCCGAAGGTGTGGGGGCCGAGGTCGAGAAACGAGACAGCGCCGTTGTCCAGGATGTCGCCACGGATCGCCACGGTGTTGCCGGCAAGCGTTCCTGCATTGACGATGTTGCCACCCGTATAGCTGTTGGACAAATTGGTGACGTTGAGGGTGCCGGCGCCGCTCTTGACCAGTGTGCCGGTGCCGGTCACCTGGC
This sequence comes from Mesorhizobium sp. M0016, assembly GCF_040324035.1. NCBI lineage: Bacteria > Pseudomonadati > Pseudomonadota > Alphaproteobacteria > Hyphomicrobiales > Phyllobacteriaceae > Mesorhizobium > Mesorhizobium sp. M0016. Next base: position 562,880 of record NZ_JAMYVM010000001.1, read on the forward strand.
CTGACACGTCCAACTGCGTGCCTGCCACCGTGTCGAACCCGCCGGTCGAATTGATCAGGACATTGCGATTGGTGGCGAAGCTGGTGGTCGTGCGCAACGTGCCGCCGTCGAAGGTCAAGCCGCCCGAGAGGGCGCCCAGATTGTCATTGTTCGAAATCTGCAGGATCCCGCCGGACAAGGTCCAAGGCGTGACGGCAGTTGTCGTCCCCGTTAGGGTCCAGGTGCTGTTTCCGGTTTTCTCGTAGAACCCAAACCCGTCATATTTGGCGCCAGCGCCGATCTGCGACACACCGAAACTGGCGCTGATATCGCCACCCAGCTTGAATGTATCCGCGGCGCTGAAAGCGACCACATTGCCTGCGATGGTGGAGCCGGCCTGAATCTCCAGCGAATTGACGCCGCCGGTGAACTGGATGGCTTTGCCGGCTGCCGGCGTTCCGCCACCGGTGCCGACGGCACCGCCGCTGATCGTACCCGCATTGATGACCGCGATGTTGGCGCCCTTGATCCCTGCGGCGCCATCGCCGCCTGCCAAGGAGCCCTGACCGCCACTGCCGCCAACGATCGTCGCACCTAGCTTGTTGATGACGGTTCCACCTGAAAGCAGCAGAACAGCGGCGCCACCGTCCCCACCGCCGCCGAGAACTGTTCTTCCACCGGCACCCCCGAGCAGATTCCCGCTGTTCTGGATTGTCCCGCCGCCCATCAGGACGATGGCAGCTGCGCCGCCGCCAGCACCTGCTTGGACCCCAATTGTGGAAAGACTCGTGCCGCCGGTAACGCTGCCGCCCGCCTCTACAAACACGTTTGCGGACGAGAATATGCCGACGCCGCCGCCACCGCTGCCGCTGTTGCCATTGGTCCCACCTCGGCCGCCAGTGCCACCACTCACCGATCCTGTGCCAGTGACTGTAACGTCGGCCGTGGCACTGACGCCCACACCGCCACCGCCACCGCCGCCGCTCCTGACGACGCCATTCGTGCCAGGGGAGCCCAAAGCGCCGGCCCCGCCGCTGATGCTGGTTGCAATGGTCCCGTCTGTCGAGATGACCAGACCCGTAGCACCAGTGGCACCGGCAACGCCATTTGGGTTGTTGGCTGTCCCACTTACCGCTCCCGATCCTCCTGGCGCCCCGTCACCCGTCGTGAGGTCAATGCCGCCACCACCGCCACCAGCGGTCGCGCCATTGGCGGCATTCTGACCCGTGGCACTCGCGAGCGCGCCGTCAACGCCACCTTGTCCAGCGCCTGCGCTGCTGCCATTGCCGCCATCGGCCCGAGCTGGCGCGGCGCTCAGCGCAAGGGCAACAGTTAGGATCGTCAAGGCGGAAGTGCCGGAGCGAAGCGACACGACTTGCGGCAAGCGCGCGAGATGCAAAACCCAAAACCCATCACGCGCAATCCGCTCCGCCATGCCTAAGCTCCCTGATTCCTGAGTGCGCGAAGGCAGCATGAAAGCTATTCGCCCGCAAGAAGTTTATAGTCGTGAGAGCTACCAAGAAGCTAACGGTGATCAGTAAAATGAAGTCTGCGACTTTTGAGCGACAGAAAATAGTCAATATTAGATATAGCTTATTAAACGGAGACCTTACGGAATCGCGAGAACAATCTCGCTGCATGAATTTATGCGGAAACGTTCGGACCTCCTGGGCCCAGCCGATCCCATCGGGCGGAGGTGAGTTTCGCCTCTACGGGGGCGATGAGGCGCTAGGCTGCCCCTTGGGCGACCCTCACTATCCTGCAAGAAGTGATTCTGTAATCGACTCCCACTCTGCGTCTAGCTTGCCAGTTGCCACAGGCTGCCCGGCGCGGCGGTACCAGTAGGCTGCATTAGAAAGGTCGCCTTCTTTGCGGTGCAGATAGGCATGAACCCATACAGAGGCCGGATCAGATTCGTTGGCCTGCACACACTCATGCGCCCGCTCCCAATCGCCCTGTCTATCCCACCATAGAGCGTGGAGCGCCATCCCAAGATTCGCCGGGGGCTCTACACCCTGAAGGGTCGCACGGAACTCGTCGATGTCCATAGTTACCTCGCCTCTGGCTACGCCGGTCCTGTCCCGTTCCGTGCAACGAAATGCGCCCTCTGCCGGTGATTTGCTCTGTCGACTTTAGCAATGGCTCTGGCGATCCTCAGCGGAAACGGGGTTTTCGCTCGGCAAAGGCCGCATCAAGGGCTTCCAATTGACGAATGCTCGTTGCAGGGCTGCTTCCTGCTTCTAAGCTTCTTGGACGACAGAAGCTGCCACGGAAACCGAAGGCGCTTCCAGGCTCCATGTTATGCCATGCGGACCGTGTTCGAGAATTCCCTGCCCACTAACCGCTGCGGGCGCGACCCGCTTCAGCACCACGGTTCCAAAGCCACCTTGTCCGACAGTCTGAACCTGCGGACCATCGCTTTCGACCCAGGTGAGGTGAAAGAGCCTCGAACCCCCGGAACCGGTGATGCCCCATGTGACCGAAATCCGGCCCTTGTCCCCTGAGAGCACGCCATATTTGGCCGAGTTGGTCGCCAGTTCGTGGAAGGCAATCCCGAGATACTGAACTGCGTTGGGACTGAGCACCAATGATGGGCCCGACATTTCGATCAAATCCCCCCGCGGGAAAGGCTCGACCTGGGCCGCCAAAAGGTCGCTGATCGTGGCACCCTTCCAATCCGCCGATACAAGCAGGTCGTGAGATCGTGACAACGCCATGATGCGCTCGCGCACCTGGGTTTCAAATTGTTTTGGCGTCTCCGATCGCTTGTTGGTCTCCCGGATCATTGACAGGATGACCGAATACTGGTTTTTCACCCGGTGGTTGACCTCGCGCATCAGCATGCGGATGCGATATTCATTCTCCTTCGTCGACGTGATGTCTCGCGCTATCTTCGATGCGCCGGTGATCTGCCCGGTTGCGTTACGCACGGGCGATATCGTCAGTGAAACCGGAACCAGGCTGCCATCCTTGCGCTGGCGGGTCGTTTCGAATGGTTCGACGCGCTCGCCGCGGCGAATGCGTTGGAGAATGCGGGGTTCCTCGTCCTGATGGTCTTCGGGGATCAGCATGGTCACCGACCGGCCAATCGCTTCGTCGGCGGTGTAGCCGAAAAGCCGTTCGGCGCCCTGGTTCCAGCTTTTTATGATGGTGTTGAGATCCTTGCTGACGATCGCGTCAAATGAGGATTCCACGATCGCTGAGAGGTGCTGCCTGGTTTCTTCGGCACGTTGGCGGTCCGTCAGGTCCAGCAGCATGTTGACGGCGCCGATCAGAGCGCCGTGCTCGTCCCGCAGCGGTGTCGGGTAGGGCAGGAACGGAAAAAACGATCCGTCGGGACGTTGCGCAACAGCTTGCTGATTGCGGACCGGCCTGTTCTCCTTGAGCGCGATGGCCATCGGGCATTCATCGTGCGGCAATTCCTTGCCGTCGGCAGTGAACAGCTTGAACGTCACGCACCATTTATCCTTGCCGATTTCAGGCTCCCTGCCTGCCAGATCGGCCGCGGCGCGGTTGTAGTAGGTGATCGTCCCATCCTGATCGGTCGTGTAGATGGCGACGGGTAGGCCGTCGAGTATCTGGTGATAGGTACTGTCATGCTGCCTGAGCTCCGAGCGGGTGTGCACCAAGTCGGTTACATCGACCGTGAAGCACCGGGTGTTGATCAGCTTGCCGTCCCGGAAATGTCCGCTTGAGGTGACTTCGACGTGTTTGATCGATCCATCGCTGGCCCTCAATCGCGCCGGATATCTTACGATCTTCTCGCCATTGGCAAGGCGACCCAAAATGTCCTCTATGACGTCCCGGTCGGGATAGAACTCGGCGATGTGGCAACCGAGGTAGTCCTCTGCGGGATAGCCGAGAAGGTCGAGCTCAGCCTGGTTGGCATGCACGATTACGCCGTCTGCGTTCACCAGATGGAGGGCAACGGCGCCGTTTTCGAAGAAATCCTTGTAATCGAAATCCAGACCGTCATTGCTGGACACCCCCGGGTTTTCGAAGGCGACAACATTCGCCTGTGTTGCTTCATGCATCCCAAACACCTTGTCCAGTCCAACCAAATATAATGCGGCTTGGATCAGTTGGTTCCCATTGCTCGCGGTCTCGACCCGCTGCGTACGGGAACCGGACCCTAAAAGGGTCGTAGCCTCGACTCGTCTTCCATCTACAAACGTGCGATCATCCGCGCATGGGCAAACCCTTGGTCCTTGTCGTTGACGACGAAGCCTTGATAGCACTGGATATGGAGTCCACTCTTTCGGAGGCGGGCTTTGCCGTGGCATTGGCGGCGACATGTTCCCAGGCGAAACGTTTTCTTGCGGACCATACCCCCGCCGCAGCGATCCTGGACGTCAGGCTGTCGGACGGCGAGGCTGTTGACGCGGCAAAAACCTTGGCAGGGCGGGCGGTTCCTTTCATCGTCTATTCCGGCCTGGGGCTCGAGGAAACCCCCGAAGCGTTCTCGTCTGGCGTAAGAGTGATGAAACCCGCCGGACCTGCAGAGGTGGTCCGGGCTCTCAAAGCGATGACCGCCGCGCAGCATAAGGCGACGGGATAGCCGTGCTCTGAGCACCTTTGGTCTAAATTAGCCAGGCGCTGCCGGAGCAGCTGCCGCGCCTCACGGAGCAGCGAATTGCGGCCGGTGCCGATCAGGCGAACAAGGTCGCGCCCGCGATCCTCGGTGATGCCGGTCTCCCTGGCAATTGACAGCACCAGTGCTTCTTCCCTTCCACTTTCTTAGGGTCGTGCCTTGCCCGTGCTGGCATGCCTTCTCCATCGGCTCAACGCCAAGATCTGCGAGAGACTCATTCCTCGACGCACGGTCAACCTCTTTGTGCCGCGTTTGAGCGGCGGAGATAGCGGCTCAATTTGCATTACCCGGATCCATCCTGGCACAGCCAAGAGGCCGGTCCGTTCGCACGATAATGCGCCCCGCGCAGGGACGGCGCCAGCATGGGCCAGATCGACCAGGCAGATTGAGCAGTCCTATGTCTCTCCGAACTCGGTTTCGTTTCTTGACGTCGGGTGCCGCTCATAGTCAACGGGCGGCGGCAGGAGCACGACTTCGGTCTCCTTGCGGCCGAACTCTCTGCCGATCTGGAACGCTGCATAGATCGCGCCAAGGCGGATAAGGAATCTAAGCATGGGGGGTCTCCTTCGATGTTAGGAACCGCAAGGCCGCGAGATTGTTCCATGGCTTGCGAGTGGGGGACGATCTTGCCGTCTCACCAGGCATTCCAGCGCCGGCGCGGCAATCTGAGACATGGCGGTGCGGCTAGGCTGTTGCGGCCGTTGCCTGGGCCGGGATCCGTTTTCGAGGGGCCGGACGGCGTCGATCGCGGCGTTTCGAAACGACTTTGAGGGGAACGGCCGGCGCTGGAGAAAGTGCGCCAAGCACAGCGTTGACCATGCCGTGCGCTACGAAATCGGCGCTGATGTCGGCGGCCAAAGCTTGCCTTTCTTGCCCGACATCGCCCTGCTCCGCGTCTGACCAGAACACAATCCCAATTCTCAAACCTGCCTTGGCGCGCTTCAGTCTCCGGACCAGAAAGCGGGCATGCTTGAGCGAATCCCGGTTCAGGAAACCGACCACGACGGTGTCGATCGCCTCTAGTTCGAGACGACGAATACCTGCCGGCTCCATATCGACAAAACTGGCCTTCGCCACCGTAGCACCTTGCACCTCCAGCACCTGAGCGAGCATGGCGGCAGCGGCATCGTCGAGTTCGCCGCGACCGCCGGCACAAAGCACCGACATGTCCTTGCCGTCGGGCAGCTCGATCTCTTCCTCTTCGACGCCATCTGTTTCCCTGATCGCGCTCCCTTCCGCGGTGGTTGCCGGCGCGTCTTCCTCGCTTGCCTCTTCCTGTGCATCGTCGGCAAGATTTGCCACAAGAATTTGGGCGCTCGCCGCCACCTGCCTTCGCTGTTGATCGCCCATCACGCCACGCATGCGGTCCTGCTCGCCCAACAGGAGAGCAGGAATGGCGACAGTGTCGTAGAAATCGATCAGGTACTTCTCCTCGAGGATCTCCTCGGCATGGTCAGTGGCCTCGTCGGGATCGCCGGCCAGGAGCCGTTGATAGAGCCGGGCGTGAGCTTCAAGGACGGGCTCGTTGCCAAACAGGACGTCGAGAAATTCGAACTGCGGAACATGTCGCCCGAGGACGACGAGGCAAACTGTCAGCGGCGTCGAAAGGACCAGGCCGAGCGGCCCCCACAACCATGTCCAGAAAATTGCCGCAACGATGATTGCCAAAGGAGAAAGTCCCGTGCGCGAGCCATAGAGCCACGGTTCGATGACGTTGCCGGTTACCAATTCCATGACGACAAACAGTGCGGCGGTCCACAGCACCAGCGACCAGCCGGGCGCAACCGCCAAGGCCAGAAACAAGGGCAGCAGCATGCCGATAACAGGGCCGATATAGGGAACGAAGCGCAGCGCCAGTGCCAGCAACCCCCACAGCAGCGCGTTGGGAATGCCGAGCACCCAAAGGCCAATTGCGATTGGTATCGCGTAGACGATGTTGACCACCAATTGCATGATCAGATAACGGCCAACCCGTTTGCCGGCATCCTGCAATGCCTGCGTTGTGCGATGGAGGTCGCCATAGCCGACGAGGCGGATAAACCGGTCGCGCAGATCCTCGCGCTCAAGCAACATGAAGATGACGACGATGATGATCAGGCCAGCTGATGCCAGCGGGCTGATCAACGGTCCGATGATGTTCTGCAATACCTCCAGAGGTCTCTCGCGGGCGACGATCTCGACGGGAACAGGCTCGCGCCGGGGCTTGTCGGCCGCAGGCGGCGCCACATCCTGCTTGTCGATCTCCTGACCGACACGCTCGATCACCCCGCTCAGCCTGGCAATTATGCCGCCACCAACGCCCGTCTCCTTGAGGGAACGCACCTTGGTCAGAATGTTTGTCTGGTAGACGGAAATGTTCTGAGCAAGCTCGCTTACCTGGGTCGCAACAATGAAGCTGAACAGGCCCAGGGCCGCGAATGCGCCAATCACGCTCAGAAGCACTGCGGGCAGCCGAGGCAAGCCGACACGCTTCAGTGCGGAGACCATCGGCACCAGAGCAAAGGTCAAAAGCAGCGCGATGGCAATGGGAAGGAACACCTCACGACCGAAATACAGCGCAGCTACTGTCGTGACGATGGTTGCCACGGTAGGCAGAGCTGTGCGCGGATGGGCATTGCCTGCCGCAAGAATCCGTCCTAGCCCCCGCTCGGACGATGAGATGTCGTTTCGACGATTGGCAGCCACGTGATTCCCCCCGTTTCCTAGCGATAGTTAGACCCATTCGCCTGCCGGGCAATGTTTAGCAGGGCCGAATACATACGTTTTGCGGTTTTGCGCCCTGGGCGCTGTGCTCTGACGGTTCAGTCGATATCGTCGGAGCCGCAAATCTGTGGTAAAGCCGCCGCCCAACCAACCAAAGGACGACATCTGTGAGCGAACCGACTGTGGCCGAAGCGACCGAAAGTATCTATGCCTCGCTGCGGGCGGACAATGCCGACATCGACGCCCATATCGCGACGCTCAAGGCTGCGCTGACACGAGAGGGCGCAAAACAGGCGGTGTTCGATCCGGCAAAATTGGCGCAGAACAACCGCTCGGGCCGTAAGTTGATGCAGGCTTATTTTCGCCAGCGCGGCGTGAGCGTGAGGTTTTCGGACCAGTAGCGCGCTGCAGCTTGGGGAACGGCGTCCCAACGGACGGTCCGTATCTCGCCCGCTCCGCCCTGCGGTGGACTTTCGTCAATCCTAGGCGAATGCCCGCATTGCCCTGCCCAGGTCGGTGTCGCCCCCTGCCCCTGCAGCTCTTGACGGAAACCGGTGCCTCCTGTTTGAGGTGGACCAGGACGTTTGCTGCATGGGGAGATGGGCAAGGGTGGGCAAACAGTGAAGCGCGTTCTTCAGATGCTTGCCGCGGCGATCATCGCGTCCGGGGCGACCGGCTGCACGAGCATTTCCTACTACGCGCAGTCGTTGCAGGGTCACGCGCAGATCATGGCCGCGCGCAGGAATGTCGGGAAACTCATCCTTGACCCTTCGACGCCCGAGGCATTGCGCGCGAAATTGACGTCGGCCAGCGCGATAAGACGGTTTGCGACGGATGAACTGGCATTGCCCGAGAACAACAGCTATCGCAGCTATGTCGACATCCATCGCGACGCCGTGACCTGGGCCGTTTTTGCCGCGCCGCAATTCTCGCTCGCGCCACGAACATGGTGCTTTCCGGTTTTCGGCTGCGTTCCATACCGGGGTTATTTCTCCCGGAAATCCGCGACTGAGGACGCAGTCGAACTTCAAAGACAGGGGCTGGACGTCTATGTCTCGGGCGTCACCGCCTATTCCACGCTTGGCTGGTCGAGTGACCCGCTACTGAGCACCATGCTGCGTCAGGACGACACCTATCTCGCCAGCCTTGTTTTTCATGAACTGGCGCATCAGCGCCTCTATGTGGATGGCGATTCCGCATTCAACGAGGCATTCGCCGTTGCCGTTGAAACCAGCGGCGTCAGGGAATGGCTCCGCGCCGCCGGCGACCGGGCCGGATTGCGCCGATACGAAGCCGACCGCAAACGCAGCGCCGATTTTCTCGGACTGGTGGCGAAGACGCGCGACGAGCTAAGGCAGGTCTATGGTAGTCCCCGCACCCCGGAAAAGATGGCGGCCGCCAAGGCAGCAACCATCGACCGGTTGCGGGCGCGCTACCGGCAGATGCGCGACAAGCACTGGGCGGGATACCGGGGATACGACGCCTGGTTCGCTGCCCCGATCAACAACGCCAAGCTCGCGGCAACTTCTGTCTACGGTGAACAGGTTCCGGCCTTTCTTCGCTTGTTCGACCTGTGTTCGGGCGACTATCCAAGGTTTTACGCTTCTGTCCGGCGGATCGCGGATTTGCCCAAATCGTCACGCGCCGAAGCGCTCAAGGCTGCGGACACGTGCAATTGACTTGAACAAGCACAGGCTGGTCCTGACGATCACCCCAGCGACAGTTCCTTCGTCTGGTGTCTCAAAACGAGGCCGACCGCGCCCAGCAAGGCATCGTTCTCGGTGTGCCTGCCAACGATGATGCGCGTGCGCAGCGCGGGAGCGACATCCCGGGACTTGATCAGCGTGTGGCGTTCATAGGACGCGATCAGCGGCGTCAACAGAATGTCCCCTGCCAAAGCCATGTGGCCGCCGATGATGATAAGCGGCGGATTGAGCACCGAGCCGATCAGGCCGAGACCCCGGCCGGCGATCTCGGCGGTATCCTCGATCATCCGCAACGCCCTGACGTCGCCCTGCTCGGCCATGGCGATGACATCGTCCATGGTGACTTGCCGCCCAACGACACGCGAAATCTGTTCCAGCGGCCGGGTAAAACTCGCGTAGAGCTCCAGGCATCCGCGATTGCCGCAGCGGCAAAGGTCGCCGCCGGGATCGATGCTGATGTGCCCGAATTCGCCGGCGCCGCCGGCGACGCCCGTCACCAGCCGGCCATGCTGGACAATGGCCCCGCCGACACCCAGATCGATCTTGAACAGCACGAAATCGTCCTGGCCGACGGCCGCACCCCACATCAGCTCGGCAATGGCCGCGCAGTTGCTCTCGTTGTCGGCGAAGATCGGCTGTTCCAGAACGGGTCCGAACACATCTCGTATGTTGACGCCGGCCCATGTTGGAACCATGCTTGCGCGCAGCACCACTCCATCGCGGCTGACAGGGCCGGAGACGGAGACACCAACCCCCAGGAGCCCCGCCATCGGCAGACCATTTTCCCTGTAGGATTGGGCAATCGCCGATTTGACCGCCTGGGCCGCCTGTTGCGGCTGGTAGTCCAGCGCCATTGGAATATTTTGTTCGGCAATGACGGAATGCGAGACATCGGCGACGATGAGCCGTATCTGCTGAAGAGCCAGGTGAATGCCGACGCAGGTGCCCGCTGTCGGATTGAGCGTCACCGCCGCGGCTGGCCTGCCGATGCCTCTGATGCCGTCGCGGCTGGTCGGGGCTTCGATCACCATTCCAGACTTTTTCAAGCCGTTAAGCGCGGTTGACACCGTCGAGCGCGCCAGACCGGTGGCACGTGCAATCTGCAACGCGGAAAGTGCGCCGCGCTCGCTCAGGCAGCGCACGATCATGCTCTCCGGCGACGCGGAGGGTCTGTCGATCAGCCAGGTTCTAAGCGAAGGTTTTGTCATGGCTCAACATAAACATCGTTGACTGATAGCTCCAATATGTCATCTTGGAAAGAACTCGAGATTGACGCATCTCGCCGGCGGCGGCTTCAAACCGCGGCCATAAGCGGTCGAGACGAACCGTGCAACACGATATGGGAGTGAAACGATGAAGTCCGTCATGACCGCGCTTGCGGCCGCTGCTGCGTGCACATTTTTCGCCGGGGCAGCCTTCGCCGAACCCAAGACGAACCTTTTGCACCAGTGGGCGACCGGATCGGACGCCCAGGCGATCGCCAAGCTCGGCAAGATGTTCACCGCCAAGGGCGGCAAATGGGAACAGACCTCGATCGCCGGCCACACGGCCAACACGTTGGCCAAGCTGCGCGCCGATGTGATCGCCGGCAATGCCCCGCCTGCCGTGCAGCTCAAGGGCCCTGAGATCGCCGAGTGGAACGAGACCGGCATGACCGCCGATCTCGACGAGTTGGCGGCCTCGGAAGGGTGGGAGAAAGTGGTGGCGCCGGAATTGCTTCCGGTGATGAAGCCGACCGGCAAATGGGTCGCCGCGCCCATGAACATCCACCGCATCAACTGGCTCTGGGCCTCGCCCAAGGTCATGCAGGCGGCCGGCGTGGCGGAAATGCCCAAGACCTGGGCCGAGTTCAATGCCGCCTGCGACAAGATCGTCGCCACAGGCAAGATCTGCATCTCGCATTCGACCGCCGACTGGACGGATTCGACGGTGTTCGAGGTCGTGCTCTACGGCCAGGACATCGATCTCTACCGTAAGGCCTTTGTGGAAGGCGATGTCGAGTCCATGCGCAGCCCGGGAATGGTCAAGGCCTTCACGCAGATGCGCCTGATGACGAGCAAATACATGGATCCGGGCATGGTCGGCCGCGACTGGGATTCGATGTCGGCGCTGGTCGGCAAGGGCGACGCGGCGTTCCACATCATGGGCGACTGGACGATCGGCCTTTTGACCGCCGCCGGCTTCAAGGAAGGCACCGACTATGTCTGCGCCCAGGCGCCGACCGATTGGGGCAAACCCGGCTTCATCCTCAACTCGGACTCGGTCGTGTTCTTCAAGCAGAAGGACCAGGATTACATCGACGGCCAGAAGCTGCTGGCCAGCCTGATCCTGTCGCCCGACTTCCAGACGGTCTTCAACCAGGCCAAGGGCTCGATCCCCGCACGTCTGGATATCGATCTGTCGAAGGGCTTCAATCCGTGCCAGCAGCTCTCGCAGAAGGATCTGCAGGCTTCGATCAAGGACGGCACGCTGGTCCGCTCGATGGCGCACAACATGACCATCCCGCAGAAGATGCGCGGCGCGATCATGGACTCCATTACCGAGTTCGTGGCGACGCCGGACATGTCGCCCGAGGATGGCGCCAATGCGATGGCCGACGCGGCGGAAGCACAGAAATAGATGGCAATAGCCGGGCGCCATCCGCACCCGGCCGTCCGCCATCCCGGTCCCGCGCTCCGCCAGTCCTGTGCTCTGCCAATCTCCGTGCTCTGAATGTCAAATCACGACCTGATCCTGTCGGTACCGGCGCCCGCCCGCCCCTGGCGCGAGCGGCTGGGCTCCGCGATGCCCTTGCTGGTGCTCGGCCCCTCTCTCGTGGCGAGCTTCGTCTACGTCTTCGTGTTCACCGGCTGGACGCTCTATATCTCGCTGTCCAACTCCTCGCTGCTGCCGACCTACGGCTTCGTCGGCCTGGACAACTACGCGTCGCTGTGGGCGAACCGGCGCTGGAACATCGCCTACAACAACCTGTTTTTCTTCAGCGCTTTCTACATCGTCGGCTCGATGGCGGTGGGACTGCTGCTGGCGATCCTGATCGACCAGCGCGTGCGCGGCGAAGCGGCCTGGCGCACGATCTTCCTCTATCCGCTGGCCGTCTCCTTCATCGTCACCGGCACGGTCTGGAGCTGGCTCTACAATCCGACCGACGGCATCCAGGCCATGGTGCGCGGTTTCGGCTGGGCGAGCTTCAGTTTCGCACTCGCCAGCGACCGGCACTATGCGATCTACGCGGTGATCATCACCGGTGTCTGGCAGGCCTCGGGCTTTGCCATGGCGCTGTTCCTGGCCGGCCTGCGCTCGGTGGATCAGGACCTCGTCAAGGCCGCGCAGATCGACGGCGCATCGACGTTCCGCATCTATCGCAAGGTGCTTCTGCCAACCATTGCGCCGATCTTCCTGGCGGTCGCCGTCATCCAGATCCAGTTCGCCATCAAGACCTTCGACCTCGTGGCGGCCCTGACCAAAGGCGGCCCGGGGATCTCGACCACCTTCCCCGCCATCTACGTCTATGACCTGATGTTTCAACGCGGCCAGATCGGCGAAGGTGCGGCCGCCGCCATCATGATGCTTGCCGCTGTTGCCGTGGTGCTGGTGCCCTATTCATTCTGGGTGGTCTGGCGCCGGCGCAAGGAAGCCGGCCATGGCTGACGTCTCCCTGGACCAGTCGCTCGACCGTCGCGCTGCCGCAGTCGCGTCGCGCCGGCATTTTCTCACCCGCTTCGCCATCTATGGGCTGCTGGTCGTCTTCGCGGCGATCTACCTGGTCCCGTTGCTGGTGGTGGTGCTGAATTCATTCCGCGACCAGCAGGAGATCGCGCGCAACGGGTTGATCTCGCTGCCGCGCAGCTTCCGCCTCGATGCCTGGGGCCAGGCCTGGAGCACCTATTGCATCGGCGGCACCTGCGAGGGCATGCAGCGCAACTTCTACAACTCCCTGAAGATGACGATCCCGGCCACGATCATCTCGACGGCGGTCGGCGCGATGAACGGTTACATCCTGTCGAAATGGCGCTTCAGAGGTTCGGAAGCTTTGTTCACCTGCATGCTGCTCGGCGTCTTCATTCCGGGCCAGATTTCGTTGATGCCGTGGGCGTTCATCCTCGGCAATCTCGGCCTCAGCAATTCGGTCTACGGGCTCGTCCTCATCCACGTTATCCAGGGCATTTCGTTCACCACTTTGTTTTGCCGCAACTACTACGTCAGCATCCCCGACGACCTGATCAAGGCGGCGCGCATCGACGGCGCCGGCTTCTGGCGCATCTTCCGCAAGATCATTCTGCCGCTCTCCTCGCCGATCCTGATCGTCACGGTGATCTGGCAGTTCACCGGCATCTGGAACGAATATCTGTTCGGCGTCGTCTTCACCTCCGGGCAGCAACAGCCGATCACGGCAGCGCTCGTCGCGCTGACGGCAAGCGGCACCAATGTGCGCGCCTACGATGTCATGAGCGCCGCCGTGCTGATCGGCGCGCTGCCGCCGCTGCTGATCTATCTCTTCGGCGGCAAGTATTTCGTTCGTGGCCTGACCCAAGGGGCGATCAAGTGAGGCGCCGTCAAGTGAGGCGCGATCCAGTGAGCGGAGCCTGTCTCCTGTCGCCGATCGTCCCGTCCGCCAAGAAGGGCATCGCATGTCGACATTGACCATCCGATCGCTGCGCAAGAACTTCGGCGCGGTCGAAGTGCTGAAGGGCATCGATCTCGAAGCGCGGAACGGCGAGTTCATCGCGCTGGTCGGACCGTCCGGCTGCGGCAAGTCCACTCTGCTGGCGATGATCGCCGGGCTCGAATCTGTTACCTCCGGCGAGATCCGCATCGACGGAAGGCTGGTCAATTCGGTGCCGCCGAAGGACCGCGACATCGCCATGGTGTTCCAGTCCTACGCGCTCTACCCGACGATGACGGTGCGCGAGAACATCACCTTCGGCATGGAAAGCCGCCGCGTCCCGAAGCCGCAGCAGGACGAGGCCGTCAAGCGGGTTGCCGCTTTCCTTCAGATCGAACCGCTGCTTGGCCGCAAGCCCGGACAGCTCTCGGGCGGCCAGCGCCAGCGCGTCGCCATGGGCCGGGCGCTGGTTCGCGATCCCAAACTGTTCCTGTTCGACGAGCCGCTCTCCAATCTCGATGCCAAGCTGCGCGTCGACATGCGCACCGAAATCAAGAAGCTGCATCACCGCGTCGGCAAGACCACGGTTTACGTGACCCACGACCAGGTCGAGGCGATGACGCTGGCGTCGCGCATCGCCGTGATGCACCAGGGCGAGGTCCAGCAATTCGACGATCCCGCCACGATCTACAACCGTCCGGCCAACATGTTCGTCGCCGGCTTCATGGGCTCGCCGGCGATGAATTTTTTGGCCGCGGAACTGAGCCAGGAAGGCGGTCACGCCACTGTTGTGTTGCAGGCCGCCGATGGCAAGACGGCCAGCCTGCCGATCGTCCAGGCGCTCCCATCCGATACGCCGCGACAAATCATTCTCGGCATCCGGCCGGAGCACATCTACCGCTTCGATCCGGATCTTGCGCGCCGCAAGCCGGGTATCGCGCAAATCGATGCCGTGGTCGAACTGGTCGAGCCGACAGGTGCGGAGACCATGGCCGTCCTGCGCCTGGGCGGCAAGGAGATCACCGGCCGTTTCGACCCCGACGGCACGCCGCTTATGGGCGAGACGGTGACGCTCGGCATCGACATGGCGCGGGCGTGCCTGTTCGACCCGACGACCCAACGCCTGATCTGACCCGATCTGACCGAAGCTTGATCTGAAAAGAGTTCCGCCTTGTCCTTCGCCACCTATCCGAGCCTGTCCGAGCGTGTCGTGCTGATCACCGGCGGTGCGTCGGGCATCGGCGCCGACACGGTCCGCGCCTTCGCCGCCAATGGCGCACGAGTGGCGTTTCTTGATCTGCAGCAGGAGGCCGGCGAGGCGCTCGCGCGGGAACTCGCCACGGCAGTGCACGCGCCCCTGTTCCTGCGCTGCGACGTGACCGACATCCCTGTCCTGCAGGCCGCGATCGGCACGGTGCGCGAGCGCCTCGGGCCTGTCGCAGTGCTGGTCAACAACGCCGCCGATGACAATCGCCTCTCCGTCGCCGACGTGACGCAGGAATATTGGGACCACGCCCAGGATGTGAACCTCAGGCACCACTTCTTTGCCGCCCAGGCCGTGCATCCGCACATGCAGGAAGTGGGCTTTGGTTCGATCGTCAATTTTTCCTCGATCGCCTGGCGTTTCGGCGCATCAGAGATGGCCCCCTATGCGGCGGCCAAAGCTGCCGTTATCGGGCTGACCTTCGCGCTGGCGCGGGCGTTTGGCCCCGACAACATCCGCGTCAACGCCATCGAGCCGGGCGCCGTCATCACCGACCGGCAGCGGGAGCTTTGGTACAAGACCCAAGGTTCGGTCGACCAGGTCGTGCAGCGCCAGGTGATCCGCAAGGTTCTGCTCGGCGAGGAGATCGCGCGCACGGTGCTGTTCCTCGCCGCCGACGACAGCCGCATGATCACCAAGCAGTCGATCACCGTGGATGCCGGCCTGAGATGACCACACCTGACTCAAAGGATCGCTTCATGCTCGAGGTCGGCCTGAACCCCTACGGCCTGACCTATCATCTCGGCCTCCAGGGCCGCGGCACGCCACGCGCCAATCCGCAGCCAGCGGGGCTCGAAGGTTTCATCGCGCTCGCGACCGAACTCGGCGCGCGCGTGCTGGAGATCTGGGTGCCATGGCTGAGCGAGCTTTCCGACGACGCGGTGATCGCGCTGCGCGAACGGCTCGCCGGCCTTGGCATCACGCCGGTCGTCAGCGGCGGCCTGCTGGTGGGCGAACCGCTCGACGATGCCTTTCGGGCCGCTCGCCTGCTCAAGGCCAAAATCATCCGGACGGCGCTGACGCCCATTCTCTGCGGCGACCGCAACGCCGCCGGCGAAAAATGGAGCGAGTACGCCGGCATCATTCGGGGGCGATTGGTGGAGTGGGGTCCCCGCGCGAATACCGAAGGGTATGTCCTTGCGATCGAAAACCACCAGGACTTTACCAGCCGGGAACTCGTCGATTTCTGCGCCCTCGGTGGTGACAGTGTGGGCGTCACCTTCGACACCGGCAACACGTTCCCGGTCGGCGAAGCGCCGCTCGATTTCACGCGCGCGATCGCCCCCCATGTCCGCCATGTCCACCTCAAGGATTACCGCGTGCAGTTCACGACCGAAGGCTATCGGCTGATCCGTTGTGCCATCGGTGACGGTGCTGTGCCGTTCGCCGAGCTGTTTGCAATTCTTGGCCAGCACCACGATCGCATGACCGCCGTTCTCGAACCGGGCGCCTTGGAGGCCCGGCATGTCCGCTATCTCAGCGACGACTGGTGGCGAGGCTATCCCCCGAAGACGGCGCGCGAATTTGCCGCCTGCCTGGCGGCAGCCCAGCGCAACCGGCTGCCCGACGATGCCGACACCCGCACCCCCTGGGAGCGCGAAGACGACGTCTCACTGGTTTCCTATGAGCTCGACATGATCCGGCGCAGCGCCGCCAACATGCGCAAACTGATGGAGAAGATCTGATGACGGCACGTGAACTCGATGGATTGACCGCCTTCGTAACCGGCTCCGGCCGTGGCCTCGGCCGCGTGATGGCCGAGCGCCTGGCCGAACTCGGCGCCAATGTCGCGATCCACGACATGGACGAGGAAGCGCCGGCGAAGTACGGCGAGTTTGCCAATCTCGGCGAAGTGGTCGAGCGCCTGAAGCGGCACGGCACGAAGGTCACGTCGGTGACCGGCAACATCGGCGACCAGAAAGCGGTTGCCGAGATGAAGCGCAGGATCGAGGCCGATCTCGGCGACGTCCATGTGCTGGTCAATTGCGCTGGCGGCGACATCGGCGCCAAGGGCGGCAAGCCGAACCCGAACAACGCCCTCGACATCGAACTGGACGACATCCGCGTGCTCACCGAGAACAATCTGATCGGCACGATGCTGGTCTGCCAGGCCTTCGTGCCTCCGATGAAGCAGCGCGGCGGCGGCTCCGTCATCAACATCGCCTCCGCGGCGGCACATCTCGGCTGCTCGCCCGAGGTCGTTTACTCCACCTTGAAGGCCGCGGTCGTGCATTACACGCGCTGTCTCGCCAAGGAACTGATCGACGACGGCGTGCGCATCAACGCGGTCAGCCCCGGCGCCACCAAGACGGCACGCTTCCAGGCGACCCGCGTGGTCGATCCGGAGCGCATGGATTCCAGCAAGAAGTCGCTGAACCGCTATGCCGAGCCGGAGGAGATCGCCGAGGCGGTGGCGTTTCTGGCTGGCCCGCGGGCGCGGTTTATCAACGGGCAGGTGCTGCGGGTGGATGGCGGGTTTACGATTTTTCCGGGGTGATGGGCGGGCCTCGAATTTCAATTTCGGGGCCGAAAGCGGAAGGTCCGTTTTCGGGATTCCTGGGTTAAATTGCCCCCTCACGCCTCGAGCTTTTCGCAGCGTCAAAACGGCTGTGGAGGGATTGGCAGGCTATACCGCTGACGAAGCGCACATGTGACGCACCAGAGGTCCACTAAGCAATGGTGAACGTCATTTCTGAAGTCGCAAGCAACTCGGCCGCCCTACTCCATAAGGTCAGCCATGCCTTCGCGGAGCCGACGCAATCTCTGCTGGAGCCTGCATGCTTCTTCAGGCGCGAGCGCTGTGTCTCAGTGCGGCATGAATCCTTTTCTCAGCCAAGCCAATATCTTGCTCCCATTGAGGACCCTGCGGACACGCCCGGCGGCCCAGCCAGCCTGCATGGTGGCGCCGGTGTGGCAACTGCAGACGATCTCATGCAACTGCCAATCGGAGAGTTCGAAGAAGCGTCTGGCTTCCCCGTAGGTATCCGATTGC